>NZ_JAJHGO010000004.1:0-503426 GCF_020805625.1 Microbacterium sp. cx-59 | reverse complement strand
CGCCGATGGTACTGCAGGGGGGACCCTGTGGGAGAGTAGGACACCGCCGGACTTCTTTTCACAAAACAGTAAAGGCCACCCAGTGACGGGTGGCCTTTACTGCGTTACGGACACCCTCCAGAAGGAGACGAGATGTCGGAGAACGATCGCGATAAAAAGGGCGACGACGACCGTCGACGCTCCGGGGATGGACAGCGTCCCCGACGTTCTTCCGATGGTCCCGCTCGAGGCGGGTCTTCGTCGACCGGTCGGAGCGGTGGCGCAGATCGTCGTTCCGGCGATCGCGCGGGTTCGGGTGATCGCCCGTATCGCCCTCGCAACGACAACTCTTCGGGTGACCGTCCTTATCGGCCCCGTGCCGAGGGCGGTTCGAGCGAGCGCCCCGCCCGTCCCCGCAATGACAGTGCGTCCGGGGACCGTCCGTACCGTCCTCGCGCCGAGGGTGGTTCCGGAGACCGTCCCTACCGTCCCCGCAATGACAGTTCTTCCGGTGACCGCCCTTATCGTCCCCGAACGGAGGGTGGTTCGGGAGACCGTCCGTACCGTCCCCGTAGTGACAGCGCTTCGGGCGATCGTCCGTACCGTCCCCGCAACGACAGCTCTTCCGGTGACCGCCCTTATCGTCCCCGCACCGAGGGTGGTTCCGGCGACCGTCCTTACCGTCCGCGCACGGAGGGCGGTTCCGGCGACCGTCCTTACCGTCCCCGTACCGAGGGTGGTTCCGGGGACCGTCCCTACCGTCCCCGCAATGACAGCTCTTCCGACGGCCGTCCTTACCGTCCCCGTACCGAGGGTGGTTCCAGCGACCGGCCGTACCGTCCCCGTACCGAGGGTGGTTCCGGCGATCGGCCGTACCGTCCTCGCGCCGAGGGTGCTTCCGGAGACCGTCCGTACCGTCCCCGTACCGAGGGCGGTTCTGGAGACCGTCCGTACCGTCCTCGTCAGGACGGGGGAGCGGATCGTCGCTCGGGTCGCCCCTCTGATCGGGGTTCGTCCGATCGTGGGGGCTACCGGGGAACGCGTCCGCCGCAGGATGCCGATGTGCGTGCGGCGAAGGCGGCGGAGCCGGATCTCCCCGACGAGATCACGCCGAAGGACCTGCACCCGAGTGCGCGCAACGAGCTGAAGACGCTGAGCAAAGAGAACGCGGAGGCCGTCGCGCGGCACCTCGCAATGGCCGCTCAGCTCATCGACGAAGAGCCGGAGAAAGCCCACGAGCACGCGCTGGCCGCGTCACGTCGCGCTGGCCGCATTGCGGTCGTCCGCGAGACCGTCGCGATCACGGCGTACGCGCTGGGAGATTACGCCCTGGCGCTGCGTGAGCTTCGTACTTACCGTCGCATCTCCGGTCGTGAGGACCAGGTGGCACTCATGGTCGACAGCGAGCGTGGTGTGGGTCGCCCGGATCGCGCCGTCGAACTCGGCCGCTCGGTCGATCGCGCGGAGCTGCCCACTCTCGCTCGTGTCGAACTCGCGATCGCGATGTCCGGCGCACGGCTCGACCTCGGCGACCCTGCGCGCGCGTTGACCGAACTGGACATTCCGGAACTCGATCCCGATCGCGCGTTCGAGTGGAGCCCGTCGCTCTTCCAGGCGCGGGCGACCGTACTCGAGGAGCTCGGGCGCGACGACGAAGCAGCGGAATGGCACCGCCGAGCCGTTGTGGCCGCGGACGCGATCGATGATTCCACCGGTGTGGGCACCGACGAGGAGATCCTCGTCGTCGAGGAGTTCGACGAGGACGCTCTCGACGACGCAGACGACCTCGACGACGCAGACGACCTCTCTGAAGCTGAAGCTGAAGCTGAAGCTGAAGCTGAAGCTGAAGCTGAACGTGAAGTTGAGCCCGAGCCCGAGTCGGACATCAACACGGACGATCTCGACGAGCCGAACGGTGCGTCGGTCGACGCGGCGGATGCGGCATCCGAATCGGGCGAGGACGACACGCGAGACGACGTCTGATGGCGCTCTTCTCCCGTGCGGCGACTCCGCTCGATGACGTGGATGCGGTTCTGGCCGACCTCGACGGCGTCGTGTACGCCGGTGCCGGTGCGCTGCCGTACGCCGTGGAAAGCCTGAACGAAGCCGCGAAGACTCGGCGTCTCGGATTCATCACGAACAACGCGTCGCGAACCGATGCGTCCGTCGCCGCGCACCTGACCGATCTGGGTCTGCATGTCGCGGCGGACGATGTCGTGACCAGCCCGCAGGCCGCGGTGCGTCTGTTGAAGACGCGCGTCGAGCCGGGCTCGGTCATCATGGTTGTCGGCGGCGAGGGCCTGGTCTTCGAACTCGAGAAGGCCGGTTACGTCGTCACGCGAAGCGCGGATGATTCTCCGGCGGCGGTGGTGCAGGGTTTCGCGCCGCACGTGGGCTGGTCCGACCTCGCGGAGGCGGCGTTCGCGCTGAAGCTTCCCGAGGACGAGGGTGGGATTCCCTGGATCGCAACGAACACCGACTGGACGATCCCGCAGTCGCGCGGCATCGCGCCGGGAAACGGCACGCTCGTGTCTGCCGTGCATACGGCCATCGGGCGTCTCGCGACGGTGGCAGGCAAGCCGGAGATTCCGATCTTCGAAGAGGCCGTGGCGCGTTTCGGTGCGCGTCATCCGCTCTTCATCGGCGACCGACTCGACACCGATATCGCCGGCGCGCAAGCGGCCGGCATCCGGTCTGCGCTCGTTCTGACCGGTATCGACCGGCCCAAACACGTCCTCGCGGCGCCGTCGAACTCGCGACCCGATTTTATCCTCGGCGACCTGCGTGAACTCCACGAGCCCTACCCCGCGACGCGGGTCAAGGGAGATGTCACGATCGTCCGCGACGCGCGCGTGGCGATCGACGGCGCGGACCTCCGCATCCTCGAGGCGGGTTCCCGTCCGATCGACCTCGTGCGTGCGGGTGCGGCCGCGGTGTGGGCGAGCGGACGAGCGATCTTCGGCTTCCGCGTTCCCGAAGAGCTCTACGCGGATTCGTTCCACCGTCCCTGACGTCCCCGCCGATGCCAGGCGCGACCGTATCCTGGAGGGATGGACGGTCACGAGACGGATGAGGCACCCCACGACGGACCCGACGATCTGCTTCCGGCCCTCGAGGTGATCGAGCAGCAGCCCCTCGCGGCTCGCGCTACCGCGTACTCGGCGGTCCTCGACGACCTTGCCCGCCGGCTCGAGTCCGGTCCGGCCGGCGCATGAGTCCGCGCCTGGACGCCGAGCTCGCCGCACGAGGACTCGCTCGATCCCGGTCGCACGCGGCGACCCTGGTCACCGACGGTCTCGTGCGCGTCGATGGGATGGGGGTCGTGAAGCCCTCGCATTCCGTGACGGCGGAGACCACGATCGATGTCGCCGCATCCGACCACTACGTCAGCCGTGCGGCGCACAAGCTCGTCGCGGCCCTCGACTCCTTCGCCATCGACGTTTCGGGGCGCGCGGCGCTCGACATGGGAGCGTCGACCGGCGGGTTCACCCAGGTGCTCCGCGAGCGGGGCGCGTCACGTGTCGTCGCGGTCGACGTGGGCCACGGCCAGCTCGCCCCGCGGGTGGCGGCCGATGCGGGCGTCACCTCGATCGAGGGGTTCAACGTGCGTTACATGACGCCTGAATCTCTCGCCGAGGCGGTGGGGGAGCCGTTCTCGCCCGACGTGATCACGGGTGACCTGTCGTTCATCTCGCTCGGGCACGTGCTGCCCGCCGTGCGCGCGGTGTCCGGTGACGACACCGACATCGTGCTGCTGATCAAACCGCAGTTCGAGGTCGGGCGCACGGCCGTCCGCGGGGGTCTGGTGACGGATGCGGCACTCCGCGCGGACGCCGTATCGCAGGTGCTGTGGACCGCGTGGGATCAGGGCCTCGGTGTGCGCGGGCTCATCACGTCGCCGATTCTCGGAACGCACGGCAACAGCGAGTACGTCGTGCATCTCGGCCGCCGTGGCGGCAGCATTCCGACAGAATGGGAATCCACCGTGATCGAGCTGACGGGAGTGCGATGACCAGCGAACGCTACATCCTCATCGTCGCGCACGCGCGGCGCGACGACACGGTCGATGCCGCCGCGCGGGTCATCGGTGCGCTGCTCGCTGCGGGTGCGGTCCCGGTGCTCGCAGAAGACGACCGCGCGGAGCTGATCGAGCTTCTGCCCGCGTGCTCGAGCCTGCCGACGCTGGGGCTCGACATCCCGCTGTCGGAGATCGAACTCGCGATCGTGCTGGGCGGGGACGGCACGATCCTCCGCGCCGCCGAGATGGTGCGCGGGGGGACCGCGCCGCTGCTGGGCATCAACCTCGGCCACGTCGGGTTCCTCGCCGAGAGCGAGCGCGACGACATGGATGACGCGGTCGCCCGGGTCATCGCCCGCGACTATCGCGTCGAGGAGCGCCTCGCGCTCTCGGTGCGGGTGAAAGACGCATCCGGCGCCGTGATCTACGAGACCTGGGCGCTGAACGAGGCGACGGTCGAGAAGGCCAGCCGCGAGCGGATGCTGGAGGTCGTGATCGAGGTCGATGGCCGGCCGCTCTCCAGCTTCGGCTGCGACGGCGTCGTCGTGTCGACGCCCACCGGATCGACCGCCTACAACTTCTCCGCGGGCGGGCCCGTGATCTGGCCGACCGTGGAAGCCATCGCGGTCGTCCCGCTCTCTGCGCACGCCCTGTTCGCCAAGCCGCTCGTCGTGGGGCCGGAGGCCGCCGTCGCGATCGAGGTTCTCGCGCGGACGAACGGCACCGGCATCCTCTGGTGCGACGGCCGGCGTTCCCACGAGTTGCCGCCCGGTGCGCGCGTGGTCGCTCGGCGTTCCACCCGTCCGGTGCGGCTGGCGCGGCTGCATCCGCCGGCATTCACCGACCGTTTGGTGCAGAAGTTCCGCCTGCCGGTCACCGGATGGCGCGGCCCCGATCCCGCCGTCTCGGACGGCGCCTCGGGACTCTCCTCGTGATCGAGGAGATGCGGCTGCGCGGACTCGGGGTCATCGCCGATGCGACCCTGCCCGTCGGGCCCGGGTTCACCGCGATCACCGGGGAGACCGGCGCGGGAAAGACGATGGTCGTGACCGGCCTCGGGCTCCTGCTCGGCCAGCGCGCCGACTCGGGCGCCGTGCGTTCCGGAACGGGCGGCGCGGCGGTCGACGGCGTGTGGATCGTGGCGGATGACGGACCGGTGGCGGAGCGCGTGCGCGACGCGGGCGGCGACCTCGACCCCGTCGGTGACGGTCGCGCCGAGCTCATGCTCGGGCGAACGCTGAGCGGCGAAGGCCGAAGTCGCGCGACGGTCGGCGGACGATCGGCGCCCGTCGGGGTTCTCGCTGATCTGGCCGACCTCCTGGTGGTCGTGCACGGCCAGTCCGACCAGTTACGGCTGAAGTCCGCTGCGGCCCAGCGCGACGCGCTCGACCGGTTCGGAGGCGCGGCGATCAGCTCCGCGCTGGCGACCTATCGCGCGGCGTACGACGCGCTGCGCGCCGTCTCGCGGGAGCTCGACGGTCTCGTGACCTCGCGGGACGAGCGCGCTCGGGAGGCGGAGGAACTCCGCGTCGCCCTGGCGGAGATCGAAGCCGTCGATCCGCAGGCGGGGGAGGACGTCGCACTCGCGCAACGGGCCGAGCGACTCTCGAACATCGAGGAGCTGCGCGAATCGGCCGCGCTCGCGCACGCCGCGCTCTCGAACGAAGACGAGGCGCCGGATGCCCTGACGCTCGTCGCCGAGGCGCGACGCGCGCTCGAGCGGGCCGCCGGGAGCGACGAGACCCTGCAGGACCTCGCCGGTCAGGCGGCGGACATCGGCTACCGGCTCACGGATTTGGCGACCACGATCGCGGGCTACCTCGCGGACCTCGACGAGAGCGGGCCGGCCGAGCTCGCCGCCGTCGAGGAACGGCGGTCGGTGCTCTCCGCGCTCGTGCGCGTGCACGGTTCGCTCGACGCGGCGCGCGACCTGACGTCATCCGGCGGTCTCCGCCTCGCGGAGCTCGAGGACGACGGCACCCGGGTCGAGCGGCTCCAGGCCGAGCGGGATGCGGCCGCCGCCGCACTCGATCAGGCCGCCGCCGAACTGACCGCCCGGCGGACGGCGGCGGCGGTGCGTCTCGGTGCCGCCGTGACCGAGGAGCTGCGCGCTCTGGCGCTGCCGGATGCGCGCGTCGACGTGTCGGTGAGCGAAGGATCCGAGACCGTGGCCGGCCGCGACGACGTCGCGATCCTGTTGGCACCGCATCCGGGCGCCGAACCCCGGCCCGTCTCGCGCGGAGCCTCCGGCGGTGAACTCAGCCGGGTCATGCTCGCGATCGAGGTCGTGATCGCGGGAACCGACCCGGTCCCGACCTTCGTGTTCGACGAGGTGGACGCCGGGATCGGCGGTGCCGCCGCCATCGAGGTCGGGCGGCGACTCGCCCGGCTGGCGCAGAACGCGCAGGTCATCGCGGTCACCCATCTCGCGCAGGTCGCGGCCTTCGCGAACAACCACTTGAGCGTCGTCAAAGCCCACGACGGGTCGGTGACCTCCTCGAGCGTGCAGCGATTGGAGGGCGCCGATCGTGAGGCCGAGATGGCGCGTCTGCTCTCCGGGTTGGCAGACTCGGACGCAGCTCTGACCCACGCGCGCGAGTTGCTCGCGCTCGCTCGTCCCACCCGCTGATAGGATGGAAGCCCGTGACGCACTCTTCTGGCTCAGGCCTTTCTCACGGTTCGAACGACGACACCACCAAGCACATTTTCGTGACGGGCGGTGTCGTCTCCTCGTTGGGTAAGGGTCTGACGGCCGCCAGTCTCGGCAATCTCCTCACTGCGCGAGGCCTTCACGTCGTCATGCAGAAGCTCGACCCGTATCTGAACGTCGACCCGGGAACGATGAACCCGTTCCAGCACGGCGAGGTCTTCGTGACCGACGACGGTGCCGAAACCGACCTCGACATCGGTCACTACGAGCGCTTCCTCGACATCGAGCTCAGCCAGGCCGCCAACGTCACCACGGGACAGATCTACTCCCAGGTGATCGCGCGCGAGCGACGCGGCGAGTATCTCGGCGACACCGTGCAGGTCATTCCGCACATCACCGACGAGATCAAGCGACGGATGCGGCTGCAGGCCGACCAGACGCCGAAGCCCGACGTGATCATCACCGAGATCGGCGGCACGGTCGGCGACATCGAGTCGCAGCCGTTCATCGAGTCCGCGCGTCAGATCCGTCACGAGCTCGGCAGGCAGAACGTGTTCTTCGTGCACGTGTCGCTCGTGCCCTTCATGGGCGCGTCCGGCGAGCAGAAGACCAAGCCCACCCAGCACTCGGTCGCGACGCTCCGCTCGATCGGAATCCAGCCCGACGCGCTCGTGCTCCGCAGCGACCGCCCCGTCACCGAGTCCAACAAGCGCAAGATCGCGCTGATGTGCGACGTCGACGAGTCCGCCGTCGTCAACGCCGTCGACGTGCCGAGCATCTACGACATCCCGACGATGCTGCACGACCAGGGCCTCGACGACTACATCGTCCGCGCGCTCGGTCTCGCCAAGGCGGCCGAGGTCGACTGGTCGCGCTGGCAGCAGGTGCTCGGCGCCGTGCACAACCCGAAGCACGAGGTGACGATCGGGCTGGTCGGCAAGTACATCGACCTGCCCGACGCGTACCTATCGGTCACGGAGGCGCTGAAGGCCGGCGGTTTCGCGCACGAGACCCACGTCACGATCACCTGGATCCCCTCCGACACCTGCGAGACGCCCGAGGGCGCGGCGAAGGCCCTGTCCGGGCTCGACGGCATCATCGTGCCCGGCGGCTTCGGCATCCGCGGGATTGAAGGAAAGCTCGGTGCGCTCCGGTTCGCCCGCGAACAGGGGATTCCGACGCTCGGCATCTGCCTCGGCTTGCAGTGCATGGTCATCGAGTACGCGCGGAACGTCGCGGGTCTCGAGGGAGCATCGTCGAGCGAGTTCGATCCGCAGACCCCACACCCGGTCGTCGCGACGATGGCCGAGCAGGTCGACATCCTCGAGAGCGGCGACCTGGGCGGCACGATGCGGCTCGGTCTGTACCCTGCCGACCTCGCCGCGGGTTCGATCGCTGCGGAGGTGTACGGTGCCGACCGCGCGTCGGAGCGTCACCGTCACCGCTACGAGGTCAACAACGCGTACCGCGAGCAGCTGAGCGCCGCGGGCATCGTGTTCTCGGGTCTGAACCCCGAGCTCGGGCTGGTCGAGTACGTCGAACTGCCCCGCGACGTGCACCCGTACTACATCGCGACGCAGGCGCACCCCGAGCTCCGCTCGCGCCCGACGGCGCCGCATCCGCTGTTCCGCGGCCTGATCGGCGCGGCCCTCGAGCGGCACCGTTCGAGCGAGCTCTTCGACGTCGAGAACGGCTGAGATGACCGCCGCCGAGCTCCACGACGAACCGTTCGACCCGGAGGTGCTCGCGAGCGATCTCGTCTACGAGGGCCGTGTCTGGAACGTGCGGTCCGACACGGTTCGCTACAACGACGGCGAGATGGTGCGGCAGTACGTCGACCACACCGGAGCGGCGGCGGTCGTCGCGATCGACGACGACGGGCGGATGCTGCTGATCCAGCAGTATCGGCATCCGATCCGTCATCGCGACTGGGAGATCCCGGCGGGCCTGCTCGATGTGCCCGGGGAGGCGCCGGAACTCGCGGCGCGGCGAGAGCTCGCGGAGGAGGCCGACCTCGAGGCGTCGTCGTGGGAGCCGCTCGTCAGCATGTTCACCACGCCCGGAGGCAGCGACGAGATCGTGCACATCTTTCTCGCCCGCGGGGTGCGAACGGTCGCGGCGGATTACACGCGCGAAGACGAAGAGGCCGACATCCGCCAGGAGTGGGTGCCGCTCGACGACGTCGTGACGGCCGTTCTGGCCGGAAGGATGCGCAACAGCATCTTGATGGCGGGGGCGTTCGCCGCGGCGGAACGGCTGAGGCGGGCCGGCGCGGTGTCCTGACGTGCAGCTCGAGCGTGCCGTCGACGCGTACCTGCGTCATGTGACGATCGAGCGCGGTCTGTCGGGCCACACCGTCGCCGCCTATCGACGCGACCTCGCCGGGTATGTCGCGTGGATGGTGGCGCGCGGCATCACGGATGCGGAAGCGGTCACGCCCGCCCTCGTGGCCGAGTTCGTGTCCGAGCGGGCCGGCGCCGACCCGCGTCCGGCGGCGACGTCGCTCGCGCGGTTGCAGTCCTCGGTGCGGGGGCTGCACCGCTTCCTCGTTCGCGAGGGTCGTGCCGAGGAGGATCCCGCATCCGCCCTCCGGCCGCCGACCCTGCCGCAGCGCCTGCCGAAGGCGCTGACGATCGACCAGGTGGAGCGGCTGCTGGATGCCGCCGGCCCCGCGCCCGGGGCGGAGACGGTGAGCGACCTGGTTCCGGTACGGGACCGTGCCCTCGTGGAGCTGCTCTACGCGACGGGCGCGCGGGTGTCGGAGATCGTGCAGCTCGACGTCGACGACCTCGCGCACGGTGACGTGCTGAGGGTGCGGGGCAAGGGTGCGAAGGAGCGCATCGTGCCGGTGGGGTCGTTCGCGCGGTCGGCGACGGATGCGTACCTCACGCGCGCGCGGCCCGAGCTCGCCCGGCGCGGCAGCAGCACGCCGCGCCTCTTCCTCGGCGCGCGCGGGGCGCCGTTGTCGCGGCAGAGTGCGTGGGCGGTGCTGCAGACGGCGGCCGAGCGGGCGGGGCTCGATGCGCACGTGTCGCCGCACACGCTCCGGCACTCCTTCGCGACCCACCTGCTGCAGGGCGGAGCGGACGTCCGGGTCGTGCAGGAACTCCTCGGGCACTCCTCGGTCGCGACGACGCAGATATACACGCACCTCACGGTCGATACCCTGCGCGATGTCTACACGACCGCGCACCCCCGCGCGCGCTGAGCCGCCGCTGTCGCTCCTGCAGCATCCGCATCCGCTGTCGCTGCCGCATCCGCCGTCGCGAGATTCGGAGATGCGATGAGATTCGGAGCGCCCGCGCCGTTCTTCTCCGAATCCCGTGACATCTCCGAATCCCGTGACGCTCCCAGTGACCGGCCGGGCGGGGTTTTTCCCGGCGGGCGGGACCGAAGTGCGCGGGCGGATGCGGCGAGGATCGACCCATGCCCGTCCGCACCGCGTCACCCGCCCGCGCCACGGCGATCTTCTGGATCGTCGCGGGCCTCATCGGGGAGGCGGTCTCGTTCCTGCTGTACCTCGAGTACGTCGGCCAGCTCACCGGCGCCGACGCGATCGTGTCGTGCCAGCTGAGCGTGATCGTCACGTGCGGACCCAACCTGCTCTCGCCGGGCGGCAATCTGCTCGGTTTCAGCAACTCGATCATCGGCATCGTGATGTTCCTCGGCCCGGTGTACGCGGGTGTGAGCGCGCTCGCCGCATCCGGTGGCCACCGACTCTGGTTCTGGCGCGTCTACCAGTGCTTCCTCGCCGCCGGGTTCGCGCTCGTGCACCTGTTCGCGTATCGCAGCATCTTCGAGTACGGGTCGCTCTGCCCGTGGTGCATGATCGTGTGGCTCGTGACCGTGCCGCTGTTCTGGGTGACGCTCGGGTGGACCCTCCGCGCGGGCGTCTGGGGCGTCGGCTCACGAGGGTTCGGGCAGTGGCTCCGCTCGTGGGCGCCGCTCATCGCGATCGTGAACCTCGCCCTCATCGCGGTCGTCGCGCAGGTGCGGCTCGACGCGCTCGGCTCGCTCTTCTGACGTTCCGTCGCCGCGGGCGATGCCGTTTGCGGCATGCCCTTCCCGCGCGGCGTGCTCGGCGTCGCTAGAATCGAGGCAGGGGTTCGGGTCGGGAGTTCCGACGGACCCAGAGATCGGGAGTACGGTGGCGCAGCGCGTGAGCAAGGCAACGAGGACGTCGTCCGGCAAGGACGATACGCTTCTCGGGCCGACCGGTCGTCCCTATCACGGGTTCCCGACGCCGCCCGCTCTCGACAGCCACGGTCCTGCGCGCATCATCGCCCTCTGCAACCAGAAGGGTGGCGTGGGCAAGACCACGACGACCATCAACCTGGCTGCCTCGCTCGCGGCCTACGGGCGCAAAGTGCTCGCGGTCGACTTCGACCCGCAGGGCGCACTTTCGGCCGGGCTCGGCATCCAGACGCATGACGCGCCGACCATCTACGACCTACTGCTCGACACCAAGCGCGACCCGCGGACCACGATCGTGCACACCTCGGTCGAGGGACTCGACGTCATTCCCGCCAACATCGACCTGTCGGCGGCCGAGGTGCACCTGGTCAACGAGGTCGCGCGCGAGACGATCCTCGCCCGCGTGCTGCGCCATGTCGCGTCCGATTACGACGTGATCCTGATCGACTGCCAGCCCTCGCTCGGCCTCCTCACGGTCAACGCGCTCACGGCGAGCCACGGCGTGCTGATACCGCTCGAGTGCGAGTTCTTCGCGCTCCGCGGCGTGGCCCTCCTGATCGAGACGATCGACAAGGTGCGCGACCGCTTGAACCCGAGCATCACGCTCGACGGTGTGCTCGCCACGATGTACGACCCCCGCACGCTGCACTCGCGCGAGGTTCTGGAGCGGGTGGTGGAGGCCTTCGGGAACGACGTCCTCGAAACCGTGATCGGCCGCACCGTGAAGTTCCCGGATGCGTCGGTGTCGGGCATGCCGATCACCGAGTTCGCCCCCGAACATGCGGCCGCGCAGGCGTATCTGCGGCTCGCGCGGGAGCTGGTCGCCCGTGGCGCCGTCGCCTGAGCGCGAACCCGCCGCATCCGATCCGGGACCCCTCGCGCCCGCTGCGCCCGACGACTCGGGCTTCCGTGTCACCGTCGGTGCGTTCGACGGCCCGTTCGACCTGCTTCTCTCTCTGATCTCGAAGCGCGAGCTCGACATCACCGAGGTCTCGCTGAGCGCGGTGACCGACGAGTTCATCGCCTACCTGCGGGCCCTCGGACCGGATGCGGAGCTCGATGAGACATCCCAGTTCCTGGTCGTCGCGGCGACGCTGCTCGACATGAAGGTCGCGGGGCTGCTGCCGCAGGGCGAGCTCGTCGACGCCGAAGCGGTCGCGCTGCTCGAGGCGCGGGATCTGCTGTTCGCGCGGCTGCTGCAGTACCGCGCGTTCAAAGAGGTCTCGACGTGGTTCGCCCGATGCTTGGAGCGGGAAGACCGCCGGCACGTCCGGAGCGTGCGCATCGATGAGAAGTACCGCCGCGCCGCGCCGGAACTCGTCTGGAGCCTCAGCGCGGAGGACTTCGCCGCGCTCGCCATGCTCGCGATGGCGCCGAAAGAGGTTCCGATCGTCGGTCTCGATCATCTGCACGCGCCGCTCGTCAGCATCCGGGAGCAGGCGGCGATCGTCGTGACCCTTCTGCGCGAGAAGGGCACGCTGAACTTCCGCGACCTCATCGCCGGGGTGACGGTGCCCGGCGTCATCGTCGCGCGATTCCTGTCGATCCTCGAGCTCTACCGGAACTCGGCACTCTCGTTCGAGCAGCTGGAGCCGCTCGGGGAGCTCACTCTGCGCTGGAGCGCGGAACGCTGGTCCGACGACAACCTCGCCACCCTGGGAGCCGACTATGACCGCTGACCACGTGGAGACGCCGAACGGCGGTGTCGAGAGCCCGTCCGGCGAGAGTCGGGCGTTCGAAGAGACCCCCGCGACCGAGCCCGAAACCGGTCCCGGCTGGCCGCAGGATGTCGGTTCGGTCGCGCGTCGACTCGAAGCCGTGCTGCTGCTCGTGGACGAGTCGCACAGCGTGGTGAGCCTGGCCGCCGCCGTGAGCGCGCCCGTGCCCGCGGTGCGGAAGGCCATCGCGGCGCTCGTCGCGGACTACGACGGACAGTCGGACGGGCCCCAGCGGGGGTTCGAGCTGCGCGAGGTCGGCGGCGGATGGCGCCTCTACGTGCGTGAGGAATACGACCGGCTGATCGCCGAGTTCCTCGGCACGCAGCAGCCGTCGCGCCTGTCGCAGGCGGCGCTCGAGACACTCGCGGTCATCGCCTACAAGCAACCTGTCACCCGCGGTCAGGTAGCCTCGATTCGTGCCGTGAACGTCGACTCGGTCGTCCGAACACTCGTGGGCCGTGGGCTCATCACCGAGGTCGGACACGACGGCGAGACCGGCGCCATCCTCTACGGCACGACCGAGGCGCTGCTCGAGCACCTCGGGATCAACGCCCTCGATGAGCTGCCGCACATCTCGCCGCTGCTCGATGACGGGTCGGCGGGCTTCGACGAAGCAATCCGGTGAGCGCGACGCGCTCTCCGCGGAAGGACACACCATGAACGACGACAGCACGCTCGATACCGAGGGCGTTCGCCTGCAGAAGGTATTGGCGAACGCGGGCGTCGCCTCCCGCCGGGTCGCGGAGAACCTGATCGTCGAGGGCCGCGTGCGCGTCAACGGCGAAACCGTCACCGAACTCGGCAGCCGGATCGACCCGGAGACCGATCTCGTCGACGTCGATGGCGTCGCCATCCAGCTCGACCAGTCCAAGCGCTACGTCATGCTGAACAAGCCGACCGGCGTGGTCAGCTCGATGCGGGATGACCGGGGCCGCCCCGACCTCCGTCAGTTCACGGCGGAATGGGAGGAGCGCCTCTACAACGTCGGGCGTCTGGATGCGGAGACGAGCGGTCTGCTGATCCTCACGAACGACGGCGGACTCGCGCACGTGCTCGCGCACCCCTCGTTCGGTGTCACCAAGGTCTACATCGCGAAGGTCGAGGGACGCGTGCTGCCGCAGACCATCGCGCGTCTGACCCGCGGGGTCGAGCTGGAGGACGGACCGATCGCGGCCGACAAGGCGCGCCTGCTCGACACGTCGGGGGAGACCAGCCTCGTCGAGCTCACGCTGCACTCCGGACGCAACCGGATCGTGCGACGGATGCTGGCCGAGGTCGGCCACCCGGTGCGCGAGCTCGTGCGCCGCCAGTTCGGTCCGCTGCACCTCGGACCCCTCGCGGCGGGCCGCGCACGGGAGTTGACTACGATAGAGCGGGGTGCGCTTCTCACGCTCGCGCGCCGCGGTGCCGGCGAGGTGCCGCCCGAAGAGCAGGAGAACGAGTGAGCGACACCATCGCAGCAGGCGTGCCCGCGCGCGTCGCGCCGCGGACGGCGGGCCTTGTGCGCGTCGTCGGTGCCGGTCTCCTCGGGGCGAGCATCGGCCACGCGCTGACCGCTCTCGGCGTCGACGTCGCGTTGGCCGACACGTCGCCCGCGCAACTGCAGCTCGCGATCGACTACGGGGCGGGGCGCGCCGCATCCGCCGCCGACCTCCCGGCGCTCGTCGTGGTCGCCGTGCCGCCCGATGTGACCGCCGATGTCGTCGAGCGCGAACTGGCCGCTTTCCCGGGGGCCGTCGTCACCGATGTCGCGAGCGTGAAGATCGCCCCCCTCCACGAGCTCCGCTCGCGCGGCGTCGACCTCCGCCGCTACATCGGTTCGCACCCGCTCGCCGGGCGCGAACGCGGCGGGGCCATCGCCGCGCGCGCCGACCTGTTCATCGGACGCCCGTGGGTCGTCTGCCGTGACGGTGAGACCACCGCATCCGATCTCGCGCTCGTCGAGGGGCTCGCGCTGGATCTGGGGGCGACGCCGCTCGAGATGACTCCCGAGGAGCACGACCGTTCGGTCGCCCTCGTGTCGCACGTTCCCCAGCTCGTCGCGAGCCTGCTCGCCGGCCGTTTCGTCTCCGCACCAGACGGCTCGCTCCGCCTCGCCGGGCAGGGCGTGCGCGACACCACACGGATCGCTGCTTCAGCGCCCGAACTCTGGGTGCAGATCCTCGGGGCGAACTCCGGTCCGGTCGTCGAGGTGCTCGACGCGCTCGCCGGTGACCTCACCGACGTCGCCGACGCGCTGCGGGCGCCGACGGCGCCGGGTGCGCGACGGGCCGTGGCCGACACGATCCGACGCGGCAACCAGGGTGTCGAACGTCTCCCCGGCAAGCACGGTCAGAACCGCCGCTTCGAAACGGTCGTCGTCATGGTCGATGACACCCCCGGCCAGCTCGGCCGGCTCTTCGGTGAGCTCGGTGAGCTCGGTGTCAACGTCGAAGACCTGCGCCTCGAGCATTCGCCGGGCGCCCAGTTCGGTCTCGCCGAGATCAGTGTCGTACCCAGCGCCGCCGGACCCGCCGCCGCGGGCCTGGAAGAGCGCGGATGGAAGATTGCGAGCAGTTCCCATGAATGAGGACGTCTTCATCGTCGCGGTGGATGGTCCCGCCGGCAGCGGAAAGTCGTCGGTGTCGAAAGAGGCCGCCCGCCGCCTCCGGTTCGGCTATCTCGACACCGGTGCTGTGTATCGCGCGCTCGCCTGGCATGCGCTCGATCACGGTGTCGACACCTCGGACTCCACCGCGGTCGTCGAGGTGCTCGGCGATTTCGACGCCGCGATCTCGCTCGATCCCGACGACTACTGGGTGCGTGTCGGCGAGGTCGATGTGACCTCTGCCATCCGTGAACCCCGCGTGGCCGACGCGGTCAGCGGCGTCGCCCGGGTCTCGGTCGTGCGGCACGCCGTGAACGATCGGTTCCGCGCGTTGATCGCGGACTCCGACCGCGCCGGCGTGGTGGTGGAAGGCCGCGACATCACGACCGTGGTGGCGCCCGACGCCCCCGTCCGGGTGCTGCTCACCGCGTCTCCCGAGGTGCGCGCGGCCCGCCGTTCGGCGGAGATGACGGATGCGGACGCCGCTGCCGTCGCCGATGCGCTGCACCGCCGCGACGCATCGGATTCCGCCGTCGTGGATTTCATGTCGGCGGCGCCGGGCGTGGAGGTCGTGGACACGACCGAACTCGATTTCGAAGGATCGGTGACGGCGCTTCTCGCTGTCGTCGCGAAGATGCAGGAGGTGCAGAATGCGCGCTGAAGACGAATACGAAGCAGGGCCCGATCAGCTCGAGGAGCGGTTGGCGGACATCGATGAGACGCTGGCCGAACAGCGTGCGTCGGCGCTCCGCGAGGGGCTGTCGGACTACGACCTCGATGACGAGGATGCCGACGTTCTCGCGGGCCTTCTCGGCGAGGGCGACGGGATCGAGTACTCCGCGGCTCTTCCGGTCGTCGCCATCGTGGGCCGCCCGAACGTCGGCAAGTCCGCGCTCGTGAACCGGATCCTCGGCCGTCGTGAGGCCGTCGTGGAAGACACTCCCGGTGTCACCCGTGACCGCGTGATCTACAAGGCCGAGTGGCTCGACCGTCGCTTCTCGCTGGTCGACACCGGCGGGTGGGAGCCGGATGCCCGCGGTATCGACCGTTCGGTCGCGCTGCAGGCCGAGATCGCGATCGACCTCGCCGACGTCGTCATGTTCGTCGTCGACGCGATGGTCGGGGTGACCGCGACCGACGAGCACGTCGTGAAGCTGCTCCGCCGCAGCGGCAAGCCGGTCATGGTCGTCGCGAACAAGATCGACGACGCCCGCCAGGAGCCGGAGGCGGCCGCGCTCTGGAACCTCGGCCTCGGGGTGCCGTATCCGGTGTCGGCCATTCACGGTCGTGGCGTCGCCGACATGCTCGACGAGCTCATGAAGGTGATGCCGGAGGTCTCGGCCGTCGGCAAGCAGGAGATCGGCGGCCCGCGTCGCGTCGCGATCCTCGGCCGCCCGAACGTCGGCAAGTCGTCGCTGCTGAACAAGGCGGCCGGTGAGGAGCGCGTTGTCGTCAACGAGCTCGCCGGCACGACCCGCGACCCGGTGGACGAGGTCGTCGAGCTCGGCGGCAAGCTGTGGCGCCTGGTGGACACCGCCGGCATCCGTCGCCGCGTGCACCTGCAGCAGGGTGCGGACTTCTACGCGTCGCTGCGCACCTCGGCCGCGCTCGAAAAAGCGGAGGTCGCCGTCGTCGTTCTGGACGTCTCGCAGCCGCTCAGCGAGCAGGACGTGCGCATCATCGACCTGGTGCTCGAATCCGGTCGCGCCCTGGTGCTCGCCTTCAACAAGTGGGACCGGCTGAACGACGACGACATGGAGGGAATCGACCGACGTCGGTACCTCGAGCGTGAGATCGAGCAGGACCTCGCGCACGTCGCGTGGGCGCCGCGGGTCAACATCTCCGCCCGCACCGGTCGGCACTTCGACCGCCTCGTGCCCGCGCTCGAGACCGCGCTCGCCTCCTGGGATCAGCGCATCTCGACCGGCAAGTTCAACGCGTTCCTCTCCGAACTCGTGGCCGAGCACCCGCATCCGCTTCGTGGGGGCAAGCAGCCCCGCATCCTGTTCGGCACGCAGGCGAGCACCCGCCCGCCGACTTTCGTGCTGTTCACGACCGGCTTCCTGGACCCTGGCTACCGCCGGTTCATCCAGCGTCGTCTCCGTGAGATCTGGGGCTTCGAGGGAACCCCGATCCTGGTGAATATGCGAGTGCGCGAGAAGAAGCAGCGCTGAGCCGGGTTCACCGGACGATGACTTCGGTGAACCGCTCCCGCGGAAGTTCGTCGAACTGCAGCGCCGAGCGGACGGGTGTCCCCGAGCGGGCGCCCGTCGGCCGGTAGCGCTGCAGCGCCCACGTCTCGACGCCCCGCTCGGCGAGGTCGTGGCCGAGCGCGGCGAGCCCGGTGTCGTCGGTGAGGTCCGGATGCGCGGTGGTGCGCACCTCGTACCCGAGGGGACGCGGCGTGTCGCGCCGCACGAGGTGATTCGCGATCACGAGTTCGAGCGAGCGTTCGGCTGCCCGCCCGCTCGAGGGGCGCCCGGTGACCTGACCGTACTCGGCGAATCGTGCCTTGACGTCGATTCCGATCCAGTCCACCTTCGGCAGGATGCGGGCGAGCAGCGCCGGATACGGACCCCCGGTGTGGAGCCCGACGGAGAATCCAAGGCGCCGGACGTCGTCGATCGCGGCGCCCAGACCGCGCTGCATCGTCGGTTCGCCGCCCGAGAAGACGACGCCGTCGAGCAGGCCGGTGCGGGTGCCGAGGAAGGTCAGGACGTCCGGCCACGTCAGCGCCCCCGGGGTGCGGGGGTCGATCAGGTCGGGATTGTGGCAGTACACGCAGTCCCAGGGGCACCCCTGCAGAAAGACGGTCGCGACGAGCATGCCCGGCCGATCGACGGTCGAGAGCCGGGTGAGTCCCGCGATGCGGAGGCCGACCGCCCGGGGTACTCCGGTCGCGGGGAGGTGTGCGGCAGACACGGCGGCGCTCAGACCGCATCCGGCACGAGGTACGCCTCGGCCGCGCGGAACGAGAACGGAACCCGCTCGGCCGCCTCGCCCTGCTTGCCGATGTTGAACGACGAGATTGGGCGGAAGTAGCCCATCACCCGGGTCCACACCTCGCAGGTCGCGCCGCAGTCGGGGCAGAGTTCGTGCTCGCCGGATCGGTACCCGTGGGCGGGGCAGATGGAGAAGGTCGGGGTGACCGTGATGTACGGGATGCGGAACTGCTCGAGCGCGCGGCGCACCAGCGCGCGGCACGCCGCGGCTGACGGGGCGGCTTCGCCCATGTAGAGGTGGAGAACGGTGCCGCCGGTGTACTTCTGCTGGAGCTCTTCCTGCAGCGTCATGGCCTCGAAGGCGTCGTCGGTGAATCCGACGGGAAGCTGCGAGGAGTTCGTGTAATACGGGTTCGTGGCCGTTCCGGCCTGCAGGATCGCCGCGGGACCGAAGTGCTCGCCATCCGATTTCGCGAACCGGTAGGTCGCGCTCTCGGCGGGGGTCGCCTCGAGGTTGTACATGTGGCCGGTCTGCTCTTGGAACTCCACCATCCGATCGCGCACGTGATCGAGGATCGTGCCGGCGAGAGCGATGCCGGATGCGGTGGTGACGTCGTCCTGGCCGTGGGTGAAGTTGCGGACGAGCTCGTTGAGGCCGTTCACGCCGATCGTCGAGAAGTGGTTCTCGAGGGTGCCGAGATAGCGCTGGGTGTAGGGGAACAGGCCGCCTGCGAGGTGGTGGCCGATGACGTCCCGTTTGGCTTCGAGAGAGTCGCGGGCGATCTCGAGCAGTGCGTCCAGTCGGGCGAGGAGCGTGGTGCGGTCGCCCGCGTGCACGAATCCGAGGCGGGCGCAGTTGATGGTGACGACGCCGATGGACCCGGTCTGTTCGGCCGAACCGAAGAGTCCGTTGCCGCGTTTGAGGAGCTCGGTGAGGTCGAGCTGCAAGCGGCAGCACATGGATCGGATCATGTGCGGATCGAGGTCGGAGTTCAGGAAGTTCTGGAAGTAGGGGAGGCCGTACTTGGCGGTCATCGCGAAGAGAGCATCGACCTCGGGGGTGTCCCAGTCGAAGTCGGGGGTGATGTTGTAGGTCGGGATGGGGAACGTGAACGCACGGCCGTCGCTGTCGCCGGCGGTCATCACGTCGATGAAGGCACGATTGATCATCGCCATCTCGGGGGCGAGGTCGCCGTAGGTGAAGTCGGCGACCTGCCCGCCGACGAGCGGATGCTGGGGGGCGAGGTCGTCGGGGCAGGTCCAGTCGAACGTGAGGTTCGTGAACGGCGTCTGCGTTCCCCAGCGGGACGGAACGTTCAGGTTGAAGACCATCTCCTGGATGCCCTGGCGTACGTCGGTCTGGGTCAGGCCGTCGAGGCGCACGTATGGGGCGAGGTAGGTGTCGAAGGAGCTGAAGGCCTGCGCGCCGGCCCACTCGTTCTGGAGCGTGCCGAGGAAGTTCACGATCTGGCCGAGTGCGCTGGAGAAGTGGCGGGCTGGCGCGGAGGAGATCTTGCCCGGGATGCCGTTGAAGCCCTGCTCGAGGAGGTTTCGCAGCGACCATCCGGCGCAGTAGCCGGCGAAGACGTCGAGGTCGTGGATGTGCAGGTCGCCGTCGCGGTGGGCGGCGCCGGCGGCGGGGGAGTAGACCTCGTCGAGCCAGTAGTTGGCGATCAGTTTGCCGGAGGCGTTCAAGATGAGTCCGCCGAGCGAGTAGCCCTGGTTGGCGTTCGCGTTCACGCGCCAGTCCTGGCGGCGCAGGTACTCGTCGATCGTCTCGGCGACAGCGATGGTGCGAGGTGTTGCGGTGGTGGGGCTGGTCGGGGCGGGGATGGGGGTCGAGGTGGGGGTCATGGCGCGCTCCTGGTGCGGTGAGGGGAGGCGGCGCTGCGGATCGGTGGAGCGTCGTCGAAACGCAATATATGGGGGTACGTGCGACGATCGCACACGACATGTGCTGTCGGCACAGTGCGCGTGCGGATGCGGCGGAGGCGCCTTTGTGAGCTCGTACAGTCGTGCGCGTCGTTCTCGCCCGGGAGGTTCTCGGGGCGTACTCGCGCGCGCGTGATCCCAGATCGCGTCACCCGGTGCGCGTTGGATCGCCGTGAAAACCCCTTGGTTCATGACACGTGTCGTTTCGTCGTGGTGCCGGTGTGACAGGCTGGAGCGATGACGATTCTGCCGCCCGAATCCGGCGAGCCGCGGCGCCCGCAGGGCCCCCGCGATCCGGGTGATGCCTGGGTGGAGGCGCCTTCGGGTGAGCGGTACTGGGGTCGGTTCGGCGCCGCGGGCCTCCTCGCGCTCGATCCGGAACTCGGTGTCCTGTTGCAGCACCGTGTGGCGTGGAGCCATCACGGCGGCACCTGGGCGCTGCCCGGCGGTGCGCGTCACGAGGGCGAGTCGGCGACGGATGCCGCCATCCGTGAGGCGACCGAAGAGGCCGGGGTGCCGGGTGGGTCTGTTCGCCCGCGTCTTCTCGGTGTTCTGGACCTCGGGTACTGGTCGTACACGACTCTTGTGGCGGATGTCGTCGTGCCGTTCGAGCCCGTCATCAGCGATCCGGAGAGCCTGGCGTTGGCGTGGGTGCCGGTCGCGGAGATCGATGGGTATCCGCTGCATCCGGGGTTCGCGAGTTCGTGGGTGGGTCTGCGGCGCCTGCTCGATGTGCGTCCCCTGGTGATCGTGGATGCGGCGAACGTCGTGGGATCTGTGCCCGACGGATGGTGGCGCGATCGCGCCGGGGCGACGGCTCGCCTGATCGAGCGCATCGCGTTGTTGGCCGATGCAGGTGTTCCGGCAGCGGCGTTGGGGTTGGATGCGGCGCACTGGTTCCCGGAGTTCGTGGTCGTTCGCGAGGGTGCCGCGCGGGGCGCGAGCGCTGAGCGAGGTGCGGGTACTGCGCGTGGTGCGGGTGCTGCGCGTGGCGATGACGCTGCGCCTAGTGACGGCGTCGCGCCTGATGCGGATGCTTCCGAGGCGGGCGGTTCTCGTACGGATGGAGCGGAGCGCATCAGCGATGCCGTTCGGGCCGTCGATGCGCCGGGTGCGGGGGACGACGAGGTCGTCGCGCAGGTCGTGCGGGCGACCGCATCCGGATACCGGGTGACCGTGGTGACGAGCGATCGCGAGCTTTCGGCGCGCAGCACTGCGGCCGGCGCGGACGTGCGTAGCGCGGGCTGGCTGCTCAACCTGCTCCCGGAGTAGCGGACGGCACCCGAGCGCACTCCCGCCCCGTCCCTCCCGCGGCCACGCTCCCGCCCGTCCGCGCGGGCACGCTTCCGCCCATCTCTCGCGCAGGCGCACTCCCGCTCCCTCCTGGCGGGCACAGACCCATCGCCGCCACCGGGCTCGCACCCTCATCACCCCGGCTCAGGACGGTGGCGGGTCGACGCTCGAGGCGAACACGACGCGGTTCTCCGCAGTGTCGGGGTATCGGCGTCCGAGGGGGCTCGTCCACTCCAGATCTCCGTGCGGGAGTTGACGCACACTCCACGCCGTGGCGTGCTTCAACGAGTGGTGTCGTCGGCAGAGATGCGCGAGGTTGCAGACCGCGGTCGGACCGCCGAGCGCATGATCCACGGTGTGATCGAGGTCGCACCGGGAAGCGGGCATTCGGCATCCGGGAAAACGACAATGCCCGTCGCGAACCATGAGCGCGCGCCGCATCTGCTCGGTCGGGCGATATCGATCGACCGCGAGCACGCATCCGGTGATCCGATCGGTGAAGATTCGTTCCCACCCGGTCGCGCTGCCCGCCAGAAGTCGGGCCGTCGCCGCGTCGATCGGTCCGGAGCGGTCGAGTTCAGCCGGTCCGTCGTCGCCCACGAGACTTGTCACCGGGATCGTGATCCGAACCGAGGCGCGGATTGCCGAGAGCCCGCTGCCCTCCCCGGGCCCCGACCCCACGGAATCGGGCGTGCTCGTGAGGACGAGATCGCTCAGCAGGTCGGCGCGGAGCTCGTCCATCGTGCGCGGGTCGCGGTCGTCTGCGCCAGTCGCGTCGTGGATCTGCCGAGCAAACTGTGTGAGCCGGTCGTGCGCGCCGTGCGCGAGAACCGACGGCAGAATCGCCAGCAGCTCGCTCATGCCATCGTCGAGATCGCGCACGAACACGCCGCGTTGCCGGCTGGCCTCGGCGTGGCGCTCGGTGAGCGACCGTGGTTCTGCGCGCTCCGCCAGCCGACGAGCGACGGGCCGCAGGCGGCCGGGCGTTTCTCGCTCGGCCACCGCGAGAACGTCTCGCTCGAACGCGGCACGTGCCTCGTCATCCTCGAGGTGGATGCCGGCCTCCGCAATCACCCGCAGGTGAGCGCGGGAGATGCGTGCTTCGCCGAGAGCGGCCAGCGACAGTGGGAGTCGCCGCGCGATCGCCGATGACTCGACGAGCTGGCGCTGCACGGTGCGATCACTCACGCGGAGTGCGGAGGCGAACTCGGCCGCGAGCGAACGGATCGGCATCTCACGGTCACGGGTCGATCGGTCGGTGACGCGAGACATCTGATCTTCGGCGATGGCGGCGGCGGTCGCCATCAACGTCACTTCGAGCGCCTGCATCGCGGCGATCGTCGAGCGGGCGTTCTCGACCCCCAGAACCAGCGCATCGAGGAGTGCGACTTCGGCCTCGATGGGGCTCAGCGTGCGCTGTTCGGACATGTTCCTATTGTCGCGCGAACCTCGGACATTCGTTCGAACGTCGACGGTGCACCGCAGAACGCGCGCTCGGCGAGGCGGCGAGGAGGGCGTCACTCCTCGGTCGTATACCCCCGGAGCCGATCGAGGTCGCGGCGTTCGCGTTTGGTCGGGCGTCCGGCGCCCCGGTCCCGCGTCGGCACGAACGGCACGGATTCCCGGGGAGGCGGGGGAGGCGTCTGATCGTCGACGGCGGCCGCGGCGAGCGGGGCACTGACGCGCTTCGTGATGGTCTGGCGGACGACGAGGATGCGGTCGAAACCCGCGATGCGCACGCGCACCTCGTCGCCGGGTCGCACTTGCTGTGCGGCCTTCGCGCGGTCACCGCCGATGCGGACGTGCCCGGCGCGGCACGCGGTCGTCGCAGCGGAGCGTGTTTTGTAGACGCGCACCGCCCACAGCCAGGAGTCCACGCGCACGGGGCTGACCGCATCCGTCATCGTGCCACCGCCTCGCGCGCGCGTGAGGCGGTCACGACGCCGACGACCAGCAACGCCTGCCCGAGGCAGTAGGTGACCATGACGAGCGGGCTGGTCCAGTCGGGCATGGCGTCGGGGAGGAAGAGGCGGAACGCAAGGACCGTGTCGGATGCGAGGAAGAACGCGCCGCCGGCTGCGATCACGGGGCCGCTGCGCGCGGCCGTGAATGCGGTGCCGGCGAGCACGACGCCGTAGGCCGCGACCGGAAGGGCGAGTGCGCCGAGGTGCGGCCACAGGAGGACGAGGAGGAGGGTCCACCAGGCGGCGTAGATCCACGACCACGCGGGTTGGCGCGTGCCGCGCAGGTGACGCACGAAGAGCCAGATGTACGCGAGGTGCGCGAGACCGAAGCTGAGCAGCATGACCGGCAGGGTCGGTGCGAAGGGGAAGAATGTCGCGGCGCCGTCGCCGAGCCAGGAGAAGGCGAGGGCCACGAAGAGCAGGGTGAAGGGGGTTCCCCATCCGGACCCCCGTCCGGCCCAGGGCGCGGCGACCGCGAGAACCGGCATGAGCGCCAGTTTCGTCGGTGCCGCGACGGCGTCCGCATCCAGGGCGAGAGCGGTCACGTGCACGAGGGCGAGCGCGGCGAAGGCGACGAAGCCCCACCACCAGTTCTGCGGCAGTGCGGCGCGGGAGTCGGGTTTCGCTGCGGTGCCCACCGCCCCACGGTAGCGCGCCCTGCCTCAGGTCAGCGCGAGCGCGACGATGGGGCGGTCGGCGCGTGCCCGGGCGGTCTCGACGAACCCCGCGCCCCGAAAGGTGCGAAGCGCGCCTCGGTACAGCTCGTTAGTGCTGGCGTCGGTGACATCGGTGTCGACCGGATAGGCCTCGAGGAGCCGAGCGCCGTGGCCGCGGGCGAAGTCGATGGCGTGTGTAAGGAGGGTCCTCGCGACGCCCTGTCGGCGGAACTCCCGCCGCACCGAAAAGCAGCTCACCGCCCAAACCGTCTCGTCGTCCCACGGCTCGGAAGAATGTGCCGCGTAGATTCGGGTGCGCGAGAGGCGGGGTAGAAGCGTGCGTGGGCCGACGCGCACCCAGCCGGCGGTCTCGCCGTCGATCTGTGCGACGAGCCCCGGTGGCGTGGCGGCGAGGGTTTCCGCGCGCATCAGCTCGGCACGCTCCTCGCGGGTGGACCGCGAGTAGTCGGCGTTCGTCAGAGTCCACCATTGGCACTGGCATGATGCGCCGTCGCCCCCGCCGGTGAGCGCATGTTCGACGTCATCGAAACGGCCGGGTCCTGCGGGAAGCACGGCGACGGGGCTCATGGCACGAAGGTACTGGTGGCCGCCGACACGGTCTACGGCGGGCGGATGCAGACACGGAGCGCACGGCGGTTCGCGGGCGGTCACGGGGTCGGCTAAGATGGTCTAGTTGCCCGCGTGCGGGCGACATCGGGATGTGGCGCAGCTTGGTAGCGCACTTGACTGGGGGTTAAGGGGTTCACCCTTCCCGGACGGCCCGAATAACTGAAAATTGAATGCCACGGGCTGTGGCGCAGCTTGGTAGCGCACCTGACTGGGGGTCAGGGGGTCGCAGGTTCAAATCCTGTCAGCCCGACAGATGTAAAATACCTGATCAGAAGGTATTTTTATGAAGTCGTGAGATCGGTAAATCGCCGGTCTTGGACCCAAATATGTACCCGTTGAACCCCTTGACTCGACATGGTCAAGGGGTTCAACCATTTCTAGCTACTCATCGCCGCCTCCTTAGGTGCTGGTTCATGCGTTCTGCGGCGTTCTGCAGTGCGCTGTCGTCAGTGTGTAGGTATGCACGTGTTGTCTCGACGGATGCGTGCCCGAGGATGTCGCTCACGACATGGATCGGGATCCCCGCGTTTGCGAACCAGGTTGCACCCGCGTGCCGAAGGTCATGACGGCGCAACCCCGGAAACCCGAGTGATGCAACCATCTGATCCCAGCCTGTTGCATCACGCAACGCTGCGGTGGTCATGACGCCGCCGCGCGGTCCACGCAACAGCGGCAGGTTGCGTGCCCGTTGCACTGTGAGTCTGCGCAGCGCTGGCTCAAGTGGCTCGATGATCGGAACGCGGCGAACTCGACGCCCCTTTGGCGGCTTGATGCTGAGGCCGCCGGCGCCGGGGAAGCACTGACGCTCGATCGTGACTAGCTTGCTCGTCCAGTCGACGTCGCCGACGATGAGTCCGGCTACTTCTGAACTGCGCGCGGCGAGGAATGCGCTGAGCATGATGTGGTCGCCGTAGCTTTGGTGGATCGCAGCGCAGGTCTCAGCGATCCGTGCAACCTCATCGGGCGAGGGAACGGGTCTCGTACGCTGAAGTTCCGTGTTTTGGTGGTAGCGTCTGCCGGCGCGGTCGCGTACGGGATTGCGAGCGATGAGATCATCGCGCACCGCTTCATCGAGCATCCGTGTCAGCGCGGCGATCGTGCTCTTGAGTGTGGAGCGAGAGTGCTCGCTCTCCCAGAGGTCGATGGTTCGATCTACGAGCCCGGTCGTGATGTCGTGAATGCGCAGATGCCCGAGGGCAGGCAGGACCCGGAGTTGGAGCCCGGCACGATATCCGGTGGCGGTCGAGGTTGGGTCGACGCCGCGGAGGAATCGGCCATTGATCGAGAGTGCGTAATCGCTCAAACTGATGAACGGATCGATCTTATGAATCGAACTCGCCCGCATGAGTTCGAAGAACTCCCGGGCGCCGACCTCATCGTCAACCGTGACCGAGCGGCTCCGGCGCTCGCGCGATGACGGGTCAGTCCAGCGGACTCTGGCACGAAATCGAGATCCTCGTTTCAGCGTGTCGAGGTGGAGGCGAGTTCCGGGCGGCGGGAGAGCGGGTGGGCGAGTGATCATCCGATCAAGGATCTCGCCTCATTGATGTAAGTATTCCCCGCCCTTCTGTACGAGATATTGCCGTGCGTCCGCCACAGTGATCAACGAGGTCGGCGGACTCCAACTTGCCTCGGAACTCCTCGAATACGCTGCCCCAGCCGTCATCCGCGAGAACCGCATCCGCCGCAATGAGACGGTGAACTCCCTCACGGCGGAGCAGGGGCTCGGCAAGAGCTGATCGTGCGGGCGTGATCGATTGTTTGATCGGCCGTGCAACCTCAAGCCTCCCTCGTGACAGATACCTGCCACATGTATTGAATCGGGAGGCGCACTGCCCCAGCGGTGGATTCCTGACCGATTCCCGCCTCTCGGTGCCTAGAAGGCCCCAGAATGGTGCGGTAAAGTTGAGTGCTGCCACACGAAATGCATGAAGGAGGACGGTGATGAAGCGTAAGGCGATCGACCAGGACGCTGTAAAGCGTGCCGCCGTACGCTCCACACGTGAGTCAGCGTCGCTGGAACGACGAACCGTGCCGGCAAACTATGTTCGGTCTGCAAAGACCGGGCGCTTCGTCGTGGCCCGCAACACGCAGAAGTGACGCTCGATCCGGGTTACGGCGAGACTCCGCTCCCGTTCGATGAGCTGGATGCCCTGACTCCGGCGGCTCGCGAAGCCCTTGAAGAACCGATCACTAAAGCGGCCGTCTACGACCTCGAACAGGCCGTCGAAGCCGAGGTTACCGAACAGCTCATCACTGACGTTCTCGAAGACCGACTCGGGCTCGACGAGCTGCTCTCAGACCGCTTCCTGCGAGAACTGCACCAAAGACTGTACGGGGATATCTGGATCTGGGCAGGGACGCACCGGCGTCATCTCTTCAATCTCGGAGTCGACCCTGCCTACATCGCGCTCGAGTTGCGGATCTCTATCGAAACCATCCGGTATCGATGGGATCACACCGAGGACTGGACACCGCGTGAACTCGGTGTCGCTGTGCATGCTGAATGCGTGCGGATCCACCCATTCACTGATGGGAACGGCCGGAGCACCCGCCTGTATGCTGATCTGACGTTCCTAGCTGCTCAGGAGTCAGAGGACGTCGAGATGTACGACTGGTCGATCGACAAGAAGCCGTACGTTGAACTGCTCCGTGCCTATGATGTCAATCGTGACCCCACGCCGCTCGCGGCCTTCATCCCCATATACAAGCTCTAGCGCCGCGATCTGCAGCACGATTTTGTGACGGGTTCTTAGCCACGTAGCTAATACAGTCTGCGTATTTGTAGTGGGCTCGATCGTCGCGGCCTACTCGGTGTGTCAGGAGCCCGAGACGAGACTGGGAAAGTTGGGATGCTCTTGACTCAGCACCCGCTTTGTTCTTCCAAGACGAGTACGTCTGTGATTGGCCCTCCGGCGATTCCAGGTTCGAGGATTAGGGCTGGCGAATAGCGCGAATCACTCGTATCGCTGATCTCCCACTCGTACACCACCGTGCGGAGGGTGTTGAGATAGCGGCCGATGAGGATGGCCATCGGATAGGGGCCGTGGAATGCAAGATGTACCTCGGCACGTCCGTTAGTGGCGGCTAGTTGTTTTATCTGCCGCGCGATGGCAGCGCTGAGCCGTCCTGCTTCTCTAGAATCGATCCGATCTGATCCGGCAATTGAGATCACGGCTGCTGTCGTGAACGGTTGTGTTGAATCATGCAAGAGGCGTTCAAAGGCTGTCTCATCGGGGGCGGGCGTCAGACTGATGAAGATCGCGGCACGATCTGGGACCTCAGGTTGTCGTAGCCCTGCAACTATGAGTCGCGTGCTGTCGAGCTGGGTGGTTATCGGATCGTCTTCGGGGGTGACGGACGTCCAGATCTGATCGCGAGCATCGAGCACCTCGACGTTGCCGATCTTGGTTTCGGGAAGGGCTGCTCCGATAGCAAGGGCAACCGAGAGGTGTGCCCCGCCGGAGATCCGTGCAGTTTTCGCGCCGGAGGCGTACACGGCGTCTCCAGTGAGCGGGAGAGTCGTCTTGAGGTGTTCAAGCCCATCGCGGGAAGGAAGACGTCCGTTGTCGGATGACTTGATGCGGATGTGCAGGTCGTCTTCGTCGGCTTCGAGGGCAAACGGCGTGGGGCGGGTCTGGACACGGATGCTGAACGGCCGCCCCTCCTCGCGGATTCTCGGTCGTCGCTGCTCGACCCGGTGCATGAGTAGATCACGCACGATTTCTACTTCACCGGTCGGAGCCAGCATGTTGCTTTGTTTCTTGTCTGCGAGCGTTCGCGCGGGTGAGAGTCGTAGGAGGCGGTCGGGTCCGTCGTAGTCGCACTTCGATCCGTTCCCAACCCGGGGGATCGCATTTGCGATACACAGGCTGAATGCCGAATCGTTGTCGAGTTCGAGTAGGCGAGGCAACTCGCGTTCGCGAACGATTTCGCTGTAGACGATCTCCGGGGTCACGACGAGAACACCAGCCGAGAGCCCTTTGGTGAGCGCCTGTTCGAGCCGGTCGATAGTCGTCCCGGCTCGCAGATCGCTGTTATCTCTCCACACGACAAGCCCCGCGGCTCTCAGCAGGCCCTCGAGAGATTCGGCATGGGGCGTTCCGTCTGACTGTCGGTACGAGATGAAGACCGGACCGTCTCCGCGCACGGCTCCATCGGGCAAGGGGCCCAAGGGCGCGAACCTCGACGCTGGGAAGGAAACTTCCGCTTTGGTACTGGTGATGCGACCCAAGCGGTGCCGTTGGGCGACCAGTCCGATGAACGGATCGGTTCGGCCAGGCGCATAGACCAGCAGCGCTACTGGGACATCGCTGCTTTTCGCGATTGCACGCATGGCGGCGACGTCCGTCGGACTAGGCCCCGAGGGGGCGGGATGACTGTGCCATTCGCCGATATAGCCTGTCGGATCGTCATCTGCTCGTCCAGCGAGGAATTCTTCAAGGAGCTCGTTCGCCCGGACGTCGTCTCGAACGTAGCGATTAGTGCCGGCCTGCCCGTCGACAGTCAGGGCGTGGGTAACAACGATGTTGCGTCCCTCCCTGTACCCGAGAAGGACCCCGCCCGCTTCGAGCGGAAGCTGCTTTGCATTCTCGGAGGCGATCGTCTCGTGAGCATTGCCGCTCAGCTCGATGCGAGCAGGCAAGCGCGTCACAGTTCACCTCCTTGTGGGCTTGATGCGATGGTTCGCACCTCTCCCGCCGGATGGAGCGGGCTGTTCGTCAGTAGTCCGAGCGCATGTCGTACCGTTGCTGCAGCCGCTTCAATCACCGCGTACGGCGGAGTTGGTGAGATTGGGCTTCCGCATCCAGCTTCGAACACATCCGCTGTGGAACGCTCGGCATCGAGCGCCGAGGGCGGGTGAGGAGTGGCGCCGTCGAGTGGCGGTAACACGTCGATGCGGTACGTGGCACCATCGTTCTGAAGCGCAGCCGAGAGAACGCGTGTTCCAAGCGACTTGGCCGAGACATGGAGGAGCGCCGTGGTCGCGAAGTCAGCAGTCGCATTGACAACAAGATCGTGATTCTGAAGAAGCTCGACGGCTGCGTCGCCGGAACTGATGTTGTCATCAACGACTTCGATGTCGGAACCCTGGATGTCGGCGCGAGCCACAAGGTGACCCTTTACAGCTTTGCCCTTCGTCAGCCCGACGGCTTCGGGGCCAACGAGATGGCGAACGAGGTTGCCCGGCATCACGACGTCTCCATCAACAAGAGTCAGATGGCGGACACCGGATCGCACGAGCGTGTCTGCCACGAAGGAGCCCAGTGCGCCGACACCAACGACAGCGACACGGCGATCACTGAGCGCGAGGGCAAGGACGCCTGCCCGAGCCTGTCTGGCCGCGTTGGTATCTGCTCCTGAACGCAGACGTCTGACGGCGATCCCACCGGCGGTCGTCGGCCAGACGTCCAGAGCGATCGCACCGTTGTGAGCACCACGTCGATAGATGAGAACGAGGACTGCCACTGTGTGGTCGCGAATCCGGCGGTCCAGATCCACTGCGGGATCGATCAGCGCTGAAATGTCTTCCCACGTTCGGGGAGGAGCGGCCACCTCGCCAAGGTCGGCAACGTATCCGAACCGGTCTTTGCTGTGTTTCGAGACCTTCGCTGGTCGCGTGCCTGTTCCGATTCGCATGACGTCGTTCTTCGCGGGACGGAAGCGCACAAAGCCGTTTCGGTGCTGCTCGAGATCATCGTACAGATAGACACGAGCGTCCTCGGACAGGTCGAAGTACCGGTCGAGGTCGAGATCGGGACGATCGTCTGGCCAACCGGCGTCTGCTCGTTCGAACCAGGCCGTGATGTGCTCGACGAACTCGCTGGCCTCGGTCCACCACAGTCCGTCATGATCGTCCTCGGCGATCAGGCACAGTGAGCCGTTGAGTTCTCGGTGCCAGGACCAGGGCACAAGATCGAGCTCAATGGGGACGACACGCGGCGGCTGGAACGGGAACCGCGATCGTAGCGTGATGAGCACTTCCGTAGCTCTACCGGAGTGCGAGATGGGTCCCCGCCATCCGGCGTCGCTTTCGGTGAAGCCGCCACGGATGAGACCTTCTTCAAAGTGTTGCCGCGAGTAGGCGATGTAGTCGTCGTACTCGGTCAGGCTCACCCGAAAGTCCTTGTGCCGGCGGGCACCACCCGGGCGCCAGCAAGGATTGCGGACGCGCGCTTGCTGCCGTCTTCGTTGAAGCCGGGCGGCATCGGGAACACCGTCTTGTCGTCGCCGTTCTTGCCAAGGAGTTTCTGGAAGGCGAGCGCCGCCTTGCCCTCATCCTCCTCTGCCAGGGCATCATCCGCTGAGATGGCTGCATCCGCGAATCGAGTTCGCGCCGCTTCGAGTTCCTCGTCCGAGGCGCGTATGTGAATCGTCGCACCAGCCAGGGTGGGGTCGTTCACGCCGATCCCGTATGTCACGAAATTCTCGATGATCTTGCTTACCTCGGTGAGTGCTGACACGTAGTATTCCGCTTGGTCACTCCCTGACACGGCGCCCGACGCGAAGGCCTGGTAGGTCGCCAGTTCGAAGAAGAAGCCCCCAGGCTTCTTTTTGCCGAGTTGGGCCCGCCGGGTCTGACGGAGCAACTTGACCGTAGGCACGTAGTAACCATCGTGAGCCGCGTTCATCTCGCTGGACAGCGAAGTTAGACCCTCGGGGGTTGTGCGAACCCACTCGTTCTCGTCACCCTTCTGCGGGATCTCCCATGTCTCTCCGTCCCAATGGGGACGGGCCGGGACGGCGTCCACGTAAAGGTCGTACTCGGGGAAGGAGACCTGGAGGCTGCGGTCCTGACGCTTGGTGCGTCGGTGCCCGTCGGAGTCAGTGCCGAATTCCGCGTGCAACACGGCAAAGAACTTATCGAGGATGTCCTTCGATGTGACGTCGCTCGGCATGTCAGGGAGGCGCACGAATACGTCGACATCTTTGATGCGTTTGATCGACACGTTGCGCTTGTATGAACCGATCAACACGGGGGAGACGCCGTACTCGGTGAGCTTGGCGTCCGCCTCGAGGGCATCGCGGACCAGCCGATGCGCTTCTGGCGCGTTGGTCTTGTCATCGCTGGGCTCGATGGAACTCAGCGCATCCTTGAACTGCTGTTTGAGGTGAGCCATCGGCTCCTCCGATTCGGATTGTAGGGGGTCGGTGTTCCGAGTCTTCCTCACACCACCGACAGTGCGAGGAAGACTCGGAATGGGGGCTATTTCTTCTTGCCGCTCTTGCCAGTGCTCTCGTTGGTCGTCGTCTTGGGGTGACTCTTCACGGTTGACTGCTTCACAAAGCGCCCGGTGATGGCGCTACGCCCTCGCTTACCTGCCATTGCTCTCACCCCCCTTGTGTTCCAAATTCGATGTCGTGTTTCAATTCTAACACAGCCGTGTCGAGAGTGACTTGGTGTTGCACATGTGAGACACTCGAGTATGGCCAAAACAACGATCAACACGGCCGCGCTCTACTCGGCGCTCGACGCTGCCCGCCAAGAACGCCAGCTCTCGTGGCGAACGCTGGCAGGTGAGATCGGTGTGAGCCCGTCGCTGCTCTCAAGGCTCGGCAACGGACTGAAACCTGACACCGACGGATTCGCAACGATCATTGCGTGGCTCAGGCTCCCTGCCGAGGGCTTCTTTGAGCGCGATGGCGAGAGCAATGCCGACGACGCGCGTGAACCAGATCTCATGGCGCAGCTCGCGCCCCTTCTCCGGGCCCGTAAGGATCTAAGCGAGACGGATATCAACTACCTACAGCAAGTAATCGGCCTCACCGTTGAACGCGCTCGGGCGAAGGGATGATCTGTGCGTCGCGGATTCAAGACCGAGGCGAAGCGCCTTGCGCTAGAGCTTCGGACTGAAATAGGCCTCGGCGCGCACGCGCCCTTCGACCCGTATGCCTTCGCGTTGGAGTACGGAATCGCTGTCGTTCGACTCAGCGAACTCGACGGAGCAGCCCGCGAGCATTTCCTGAAAGAACAGGGGAGCGCGCTGTCAGGCGCGTTGATCCCAGACGGCACAGGAGCTGTGATTCTGGAGAACGATGCGCAACCGCTCACACGGAGGCGGACCACAATGTGTCACGAACTTGCACACGTTGTTCTTGAGCACTCATTTGGTGTCTCGCTGTCCGACGAACGGAAGTGCGGCCTCGGAGGCCAGCAGGAGGAGGAAGCCGACTGGCTCTCTGGCGAGATGCTCATTCCCTACGACGGCGCCTTCCGGCTGGCCCGAGCCAACGCCACAGATGAGCGTGCAGCTCAGGTGTTCGACGTGAGTCTTGCGGTTGCCCGCTGGCGAATGAACCACAGCGGAGCGCGCAAAGTCATGCAAAGAGCTCGTGCCAAATGGGCGTGAACCACACATGACCAACTCGATCAGCGCCTTTCCCCTCGGGACTATCGAGGGCGTCGCCAAGATCGTCGGTGACCTTTACAGCGGCACCGAACTCACACGCATCATCGCCGAGGTGCCGCTTCGCTCTGACCCGGGCGAAGGACACACCAAATGGCGTCGACTCGCCCACGCTGTCTCCAGCAATCAAGCAAAGATCGGTAACGGGAATGCGCTGGTAGCTCTCGTGCGGGCGGCAATGCGGCCGGAACGCACACTCGATCGCAAGTCCCGCGCAGACATCGCACGCGATGAACTCAATCAGGTGCTATCGCTGGTGAGCCTCAGAGTGCTCGCTGACGGACGAGTAGCGACGGCAAAGAGGGCGTCTACTGACACTGAGGCGCTGGCTCGCTCTGAGCGGCTCTACAAGATTCTCGAACAACGCGGAGCACATGCTGAAGTGCTTGCGTACTGCCGCGAAGACCTCCTCCGCAAGGATTACTACGAAGTGGTCTTTGAGGCCATCAAGGGTCTGGGGGCACGAATTCGTTCTCAGAGCGGTGTTGATGCCGATGGATACGGCCTCATCGAGAAGTCGATGGCCGGCTCAAGCCCATTACTCCGGATCAACGAAGGGCTAACCCGAACCGAACGGGACGAGCAACTCGGCATAGCCAACCTCGCGAAAGGTCTGTTCAGCGCCTTCCGGAACCCCGTGGCTCACGAGCCCAAGCGGTACTGGACGATGAGCGAGCTGGACGCACTTGACGTTCTGGGAACGCTGTCCATGATCCATCGTCGGCTGGACACAGCGACCTCACGGAACGGTGAGGGAACCTAAGCATTGCTGGAGCTATTTCAGTCGACCTAACAGCGCGGATCGCGAGCGCGGATGCGTCGCTAGCTGTAGGTGGGGTTGTTGTTGCTGGGTTATCGATCAGTAGTCGATTCCCCGCCGCCCGAGGCCTGACCACCCTCCTGTGACCGACGTCGCCACGCGATCAAAGTTGGCCAGCGCACTCGGGCGTAACGATGCTGACGCAAAGTCGCTTGTGGGTGACGACTGGGCCGACGTGGAGCAAGCATGGGCGGCGGTCGCAGGTAGCCCAGCCTCCCGCTACAGGTTCCAAAATCAGTTCGCCAAGCTCGCAGCGTGCTGCAGGCTAGGCCTGCGTTCGCGGATCGAAGCTAGCCGCAGTGCGCGGCACGAGAGTGGGCTCGATCGCCTCACCGAGGTGGTGGATGCGCCAGCTGCTGATTGGCACGACCGCGATCTCTGGGCGCCACACGAGTGTCACGTGCATTGTTGCGGGGACGGCGGCGATGTCATCGTTGAGATGCGCATCGGTTTCGACGAGGCGCACGTAGGCGACGTCCGGTGCCCCGATACCGAATAACGCTGTGGTGCTGATCTTGAGACCTGATGAGAAGACGGATCGAGCTCGGGAGAAGTCTTCCCAGGTGCCAAGCGATTCGGGAGTGACGAATGCGCCGCCTAACAGTTCTCCAGCATTCGCTTGTTCCATATCGAGGCCGGTACGAAATACATCGACGAAGAGTGATGGGTGCCAATCGGGGAGCGACTCGTAGGTCACCATCGCGTCGTCTTCTTCGGTCCAGTCAGTCGGTTCGTCGCTCATCTGGCCATAGTGGCAGGGGGCACCGACATGAGGGCGAGGCGGTCCTCGGTTGCGTCGGAGTGTCGGATCTAGGGGGCCTCTGCGCCGCTGAGGGCCGTGCGGACGCTGTACGCGGGGTCGTCGGCCAAGACAGCGCGCACATCTGCATGGTTCCCATTGGCTTGGTCCGTGAGTGCGCGTGCGAGTGCTCGACGGACGCGCGCGTCGGGGTCCCGCGCCAAGCGGATGCCGAGGTGTTCAGGTTCGCCGTGCTCAACCCACTTCAGCGCCACCAGACTTCGGATAGCCCATCCTTGCATCGAGAGAAACGCAAGGTCGTCTTTCACCGTGTCACCGAGACGTTGCAGCGCGATGGTCGGCCAGTAATCGGCCTTTTCGCCGAGCAGCGCGTAGACGACGCGTCGGACTTCTCTTCGCTGGTTATCGTTGCCTGCGAGGCTGGCGGCAAGCGCTAGCGCCTGCCCGCTACTTCCCTGGGGCATCCCGTTCATCCGGAAGCCGCCGAGCTTGTGGGTGTACTGGCCGTTGAGTTCGTCGTACTTCGACGGAGTGGGCGATTTTGCGAGTCGCATGGCAGTCTCAAAATGACTTGAACGGTGGGCTTTATTGAGATGACGTGTGAGATTGCCTGCCGCGTTTAGATAGTCCGCGCGATCGCTCGAGCCAAGGTGCGGATCATCTGCGCGAATCAGTAGTTCGGTAACCGCGGTGTTGATTGAGTCTGAGGGCAGATGACGGATGAGAAGTGAGTCGCCGATCGCATTCGTGCCGACGCTGTAGACGCCGGCGACGTGGGCAAGCGGTGTGGTGAGCCGCGCCAAAGCATCGGTCGCGACGGCCGGATCGATGTCGGTCGGGTTGGCGAGTGCCAGCGTTTCCTGTGCCCAGTGGTTGCGTGCTGCGGCGAGTACGGTGAGTCCGTCGCGTGCGAGCGTCTCGTACTTGCTGATCGCATCGTGGGCAGTCTCACTTCGCGCGCCCTGCGCTCTGCCCAGAAGCGGCACAAGATGGGCGATGGCCCGTGGAGCGAGGTTCGGATGGCTGAGCGCGATTCTCGCCACAGCAAGCGCTTCATCGTCATCGTGGAACCGGTAGTGGTTTTCCTGCACCTCCGGTTGCCGCTCAAAGTGCTCCAACGCGGCGGTCGCCGGTTCGAGAGCGATGCGGCCGGCAATACCCGCCAATGCTTTGATCGCGTTGTTATAGCGCGAGGTGGCAAAGGAGCGCAGATCGGGTCGGGTACCTTCCTCGGCTGCTGCGAGCTCCGCAACGATATGCTCCGCGATGAAGTCCACGAGGGTGTCGGGTACGAGATCCGCCTGGGAAGCGATGAGGCGGTAGGTGGCGCCGACCGTCCAGTAGTTCGGCGCGCCCAGATTTTCCGTGATGTCAAGGAATTGAAGCGGCAGTGACTTGCCCAGTGAGTCGATCTGTTTTGTCGCACCGACCTGCGCGAGGTGATGAGCGGCGAGGGTAGGTTCGTCAGAATCGATCAGGATCGAGGCAAGCACGCGCCGCGCGCGTTCTTCTTCTACCAAGTCGCTAGTCGCGACCGCATCGCGCAGCGCGCGCTGCGCGGAGATCGCCGCAGATCGCAGGGTGCCCTCGTTCAGTCCTGATAGCGCGTCGACGTAGGCGTCATGGGCCGTCGGCACGATTGGCCTTGAGGTGCCCATTTCCCGGACAGCGGTTTGCAGAGGGAGTAGCTCGTTGCTTGTGAACGGGTTCCAGCGTGAGCGGAAGGAACGCCTGCTGAAGATCCACGTCGATGCTTCGCCCCACTGCGAGGCAAGCGACGCAAAGCCGGAGGCCTCATCCCAGGCCAGGTCGGCTTTCTTGAACTTCTCGTATCGAGCGAGGCTGCGTGCGTGGCGAGCGGCGATGAGTCCGGAGACGCTATATCCGTGGGTGATCTTTCGAGCATCGGCAAGAAGCTCTGCCCAGTCCTGCGTCGACTCGGCGATGATCAGGCGAAGGCGCGTGCGTCGTATTTGATCGAGACCAGGGAGACGGGACAGCTCGGCCAGGGTGGGGACGGCGCTGCTCAGCCAGTCGGAGCGGTCGTTAGCAATAGCTGTTTCGCCCGCAAGGAGCGCGAGGCGCGCCTGGTCCTCGGGCTCCCCAAGCCGCAGCTCCTTGATGTCCGGAAGATAGCCGAGCGGATTCATGTAGAGGTTGATCGCGCTTTCGGCGACCTTGCGGCAGGCATCTACTGTTGGGGCAATGTTGGCCTGAGTTGTTAGCTCCGCGAGACGTGACTGCGTTATCTGGGCGGTTGTCGCGAGGCCTTGCTCGAGTGCCGACCAGAACTCATCGAGAGTGTGGCGTGCCGCCTCCTCGGCCCGTCCGTTGAGAGCCAAGAGGCGCACGCGCTCCTTGTCGTGAGACGCCGCATGAGGCTTGAACCCTGCATTTTGCAGGGCAGCCTGCCCCTTCTCGATGAGCGCAAGCGCCTGTTCGGGATCGGTCGTTTCAGCCGCCTTGTCGAAGAACTCCTGGGCGCCCGTGGAGACCTCTGGGGTGCGTGCGATTGCCTCGCGCACCCCGGCAGCATCGGCGGTGGGGACTTGGGTGACGTCGATCTTGAACTCGTGACAGAAAGCCTCGGCGGTGGGCATACCGAAGTACTCGATCACGATCTCTGGCCGCTTACGCAGGAACGCCGAGAGTTCCTGCGCATCCCAAAGGTCGAGAACGATTGGGTGAAGCTCCTTGCGCTGAACAGCGAGTTCCTCGACTGCGCCGGTGCTCTTGACGGCGCATGCCACGCCTAGGATCAGGCGCTGAACCGTGAACGGCTGCTCCACATTGCGGAACTTCTTGATCGCGGCGGTGAGTTGAGATTTTCCGAACTGCTTGTAGTTCTTGCTCTGGAGAGCGACGCCCGCACCGTCCGGCGCCAGTGCAACGATGTCGAGTCCGAGTTGGGCCTGCCCGCGGTCTCCGTAGAGCTGGGCTTCGCGAAGTCCTTCGACGTCTCGCATCATCCGCAGTTGAAGGCGCTCGAAGTTCTCCCAAGAAAGGGAGGTGAACGGGAGCTCCTCGAGCTTGCCGATCACCGGAGCCGGGGTGGTGACCGACGCTGGCGCGTACAGCGATGAAGCCAGCGACAGAGGTTTCCAGTCAGCCATAAATTTCCCGCCTCGCCCAGCTCCGATCGCGCCCTGAACTAGGGCCGAACCTGTCGACTCCATCCTACGAGGGGCGCTGAAGGGCGCTCCTTCACCAAGACCGATGCCAATCGCAGAGGACACCCCCTCACTGGTCCGCATCTCATGCGGCGGAGAAGGCCGGGGAGCTCGGCGGTCGAAAGCGGGGGACCAAAAGGGGACCAGAATCATGCAAACCACGCATCGCGTGACGTGTTCTGCATGATCTGATCCGCAGAACTATGCGTTTCTTGGCCCGATTTTGGCGGTTTGGACGCCTGGGGGTCAAGGGGTCGCAGGTTCAAATCCTGTCATCCCGACCATATTGAGAATGTTCCAACCTTTGGACAAAGGGACCTTCTCGGAGGTCGAAAGAGAATCCCTCGCAGAAATGCGAGGGATTCTCTTTTTTGTTGGCGCCTCAGCGCGCGGGTCAGCGATCTCGCGCTGCGCGTTCCAGGCGTGGAGGGCACCGTTCACTTCGGTGCGTTCGCTATCGATGACAAGGGTGTCGTCGTCAACGTGCACGACGAGCTGGGTGAACATCGCGCCGAGCAGATCGCGACGGACATGGTCCGGCACTCGGTTGTAAAGCTCGATCGGGTTCGCCAGCATGTCGACGTAGGCGAGGACTAGCTCAGCGCCGTAGTTGAGTCGCTCCTGCGTCTGCACAAGCTTCTCCTCGATGACTCCCTTCTTCAGAGAGACCTGCTCAAGCCGTTCGCGCAACTTGTCGATTGCCATCGCGCCGTCCGCAGCGAGTTCGATCAGGCGGTCTTCTTGAGCTTCTAGCTTCACCAACTCCGACCGAAGACTCTTCTTGACCTCACGGTCGGAGGCGTGAAACTCGTCGACAGTCTTAGCAACCTCGGCGCGGATGGCGTCGAGAGCGTCGGGAGTGAAGCGTTCGATGGCGACAGCTCGTGCCACTGCCGCTTCAAGATCGTCCATTCGGATGGAGCCAAGTTGGCAGCCTTCGCGCTGCTTGCCAGAGCAAACCCAGTACTCGTACGTGCCGCCGTTGCCCGCACTCTGGCTGTAGACGAGACGGCGCTTCTTCCCCTCGCTGCCACAGCGGCCGCAGTACATCATGCCCTTCAGGTAGTGAAAGTGAATGAGGTCGCGGTCTCCCTTGCGGTTACGGCGGCTCAAGATCTCTTGGCAGGCAAGGAATGTCTCCTTACTGATGATTGGCCTATGACGTCCGGGGTGGATCTTGCCCTTGAAGCGGATGACCCCCGTGTAGTACGGGTCCCGGAGCAGCTTGGCGAGCGCGCTCGCCGACAGTGGCTTGGCAGGGCGCTTATGGGACGGCCGGGTGGTGAGCCCTTGGTCCTCGAGCATCGAGGCGAGCTGCCAAACGGAGTACTGGTTGGTGGCGTACTGCGCGAAGGCCCACGCGATGATCGGGGCGCGCTGCGGGTCGACGTCGATGGTGTTGACGAGTCGGCCGTCATAGTCTTTTCGGACGTTGAGGTAGCCGAGCTTCGCCCGCCCCACGCTGCCACCGCGCTCGACCTTGTGCGCGAGCTTGGCTCGGATGTCTTCGCCGGACATCCGCACCTGGACTTCGTTCATGATGTCGGTGATGGCTTCCATGGCGTCACCCATGTAGCCGTCGCCGAACTCTTCCTTGGCGGAAATGAGCCGAACGCCTTTTTCTTCAAGGCGCCGCTTCGTGATGGTCGCGTCAGCGAAGGAGCGGAACGCACGCGAGCGCATGTAGATGACGACGTAACGCACGCCGGGGTTGTCGTCGATGTACTGCAGGAGCTTCTTGAACTCGGATCGCTTCTCGATGGTCTGGGCGGACTGTCCGGGCTCGACGAATTCACGCACTATTCGTGCTTGGAGTTGTCGAGCCTTCTTCAGTCCCCACTCGCGCTGAGTCGCGATGCTGTTTCCGTCCTGGTCGAGGTCGGCAGAGGTGTTCATCTGACGAGTCGTCGAAACGCGCAGATAGAGGACGGCGTCGCCTCCTGCTGTCACGGTTCCACTTCGGTCTTCGTTTGACTCGCGGAAGAGATGCTCCAGGCCGGTGGTGGACGTTAGGGGTGACGCGGTTGATGGGGTTTGTGGACTATATGGGCTCACGGGCAGGGCTCCTTCGGTTAGGTCCTCTGGATTAACCCTCTGTTGGCCCTCGAAGTCCAGGCCTTCGGCGGCGCTCCGGCCCTCCAGGTTGGGTTCCACCGGGGGTGCGCCATTGTTGTAGAAATCGCCTCGGTTGTCATGTTCGGTCATGGCATCCTCCGTCGTCTTGTGGTTCGGGTATCGGTCGGCTTACTGGACGACCTCGATGCCGCCGGGAGCGCCCGTGTGTGGGGCGAGGTCGCCGCCGGGGGCCGCTGTAGCCGGCTGCGGGGGACCGAGGCCGCCAGCGGGCGCGTGTGGCCCGAAGGGCGCGCTCCCTTCGGGCCGGGTGGACGGACTTGTGGCAAGGAGGTTGGACTCAGCGATGCCGACGAGCGCGCGGGTCAGCTTCCGGTAGTCGGGATGGGTTCGCCGTGTCGACTCGATCCGGATGTTCATTCGGAGGCGCGGTCGCCCGCGGCCTCGCTTCGGCACGTGCTGCCCTGGTGAGGATCCGCTATCTGATGAAGACATGGAGTACCTCCTCTCGTTCAACGACGTCGTAGATGTCGCGCAGTCTGGCCATCAGTGGTTCGTAGTTCCACTCAAGTGCGTCGGACTCAAGGCCCTGGTCGATGCACCAGTCCGCGAGGCTGGTCTCCCAGTCCTCGAGGGGGCTGAGCGCACGCAGGGCGTCTTCCTCGCTCTTGAACGTGCCGGCGAACGCTTCATGAAAGCTCTCCATGAGGTTGTCGCTGCCGACGCTGACGTCGGGAAGTGAGAGGAAGGCTTGGAGCGCCTTGTCCTCTGGGAGCTGGAGGTCAGTGAGGAGCTCGATGAGACCGTCGACTTCACCGCTGTCCCAGTTCGCCGGGACATTCACGATGAAGTGCTCGCCTCCAACGCGGACGCTGGTGCGCACGAGCAGCAGGTCGAGCTTGGGGGCCAGATGCTCGTTCATGAACTGGCGTCCGGTGCCCGTGTTCTCCCGAGCGACGAGGTAGGTGCCGAACCAGTCGATGAGCTCCTTTGTGGTGGCATCGGCGTGGTCGTCGGTATAAAGCGCGAGGTACTCGTCGCGAAGCGTCAGGTACTGCCCTTCTCCGGTACGCCCGAAGTCCGCCAGGGCGCTCTCTCGTCCGTAGGCGCGGCCAAGGACGTGGGCGATACAGCGGGCGGTGCCGTCGTCGACCTCGGTGTGTTCGGCTGTCGCCTGTGCGATGCCGTCCGAGATCATCTGGCCGAAGCGGCCTCGGGCTACTTCGAGACGTCGCCAGTCGGGCGTCTGGCGCTCACCAGCCGGTCGGACTTCGGGAGCCTGGTGCGGTTCGTGCTCGCTCATGATCGGCCTCCCTCCGTGAGGATGTAGCGGCCGAGAGCGTCGACCCACGCTTCCCGTTCCAGAGGCACGGTGACCTCATTGAGTTCGTTGAGGGCGCGCTCGGCGTCGAGCTGACCGGTCGCGGCGAAGGCCTCGAGGGCGCTGCCGGGTCCGTCGTGCATAGTTGCGGCGAGCATCCGGGCGATGCCCTCGTCAGCGACGTTCGTATCGCCGTAGCTCCAGTCGTCGAGGATCTGGAGTGCGGTGTCAGATTGGTCGAGTGACGCTGGGAGCGTCGAGTCGAAGTTGAAGCGTGTTTGCGTTGGTTGGGTGATCATGGTGAAACCTCCTTTCGGTTATGTGGTGTTGGGGTCAGGAAGCTGATCAGCGCGTCGAGCGCTTTATCGGCTTCGCAGGTGGTGAATAGATCCCCGGGCAGGTCACGGTCGGCACGGATGGATGCCGTGAGCTTGCGAGTGCGCTCGGCGTCTGGTGTGATCCAGAGCACGGCCGGGAACACGTCGCTTCGGGCTTGCTCGGTGCCGGTTTGCCGGTACTGCTGGTAGGTGTGGCACTTTCTGATAACGGCCGGCAGATGCTCTGTGTCGCGGTCAACCTCGACGAAGACGTGCGCTTCGACCTCAGCGTTGGCGATGACGACAAACAGGTCCGATTTGAGCGTTACCAGCCCGAGCGGTCCTTGGAACGGTCGCCAGCAGCTTGGTTCGGTGTCGAGCTCCAGAATGTCGATCTCGCCGCGCATCTCACATTCGCGCAGGGCGATGGCGACCTCTGCGACGGCGAGCGTGTGCGCCAGGAAGGTCTGCGAGGGGGTGATGTAGCGTCGTCGGTTCGGCTCGCCGCGCTGGGCTCGTAGGAGCCGTTCACCCGTCGCGGCGAGGTGCCAGGTGGTGGCGGCAGAGCCGCGAGCAGGTCCTCCGACGCGCCGCTGGATTCTTGCGATGAAGCCGTGCGCTTCGAGGCGTAGCAGCACGCGGTTGGCGAGTCTCGTGGCCGTGGGGACCGTGGCGTGCGGGCCATGAGGCGTGGATGGAAAGTGCAGTCGCTGGAGCTGTCGGGTGGTGAGCGCACGGAAGCGCTCGAGGTGTTGCAGGATGCGATGGTCGCGGTCGGTCAGAAGCGACTCGAGCTGATGCACCCTTGTGGGGTTCCAGGCGTCGGTCATGAGGCGCCTCCGGATGCGGTCGGACGGTCGGCCCCCACACCGCTCGAATGAGCGGGAGTCCCATCCCAAGAGGGCCGAAGTTGGCCGGAACGGGGGCGATTGGTGCACCGCGTCAGTGCTGCGATTGGCGCATCGACTGGCGCACCTCGGCCACAAGGCAACGTCGCTCTGAACCGCCCGTTCATGCTCGCCTCCGCTTTGTGTGAGGCACCACTTCCGGCCCTTGCGCAGCTGGGTCTGAGGTCGCCGCGGTGGTTGATGATGCTGGAGCAGTTACGGAGGCGGTCGCGAGTTGGCGGAGGCGGTGGGCTGCGCGGATGGCGGTGCCGTGCCCGAGGCGTACGGGCGGGGTCAGCGTGCGGGCGGAGAACCAGCCACTGGGTCCAGAGGCGGTCAGGACGTTGGCGTAGATCTCGTACTGGGGGAGGAGCTGGATGTCCTCGGCGCTGAGTCGTGGGCTGGAGCTCGCGATCCGCTTGGCTTCTTTGGCGCTGGTGGAGTAGGTCACTTTGCTCTTGGTGTTGACCTCGATGGCCTCGGCGAGCTCGCTGCCCATTTGGTAGAAGCCTTGGCCGAACAGTGCCCACCCGACGCCGTACGAGCGTGAGATCTCGAGTGCCGTCTCAAGGGGCACCGGAAGGCGCAGGAATTTTCGCACCTCATCGACATATACGAACCCCGGTCGCTTCTTCGGGTTGGTTTCCGTCGCCCGCTCCTGGGCGGCCAAGAAGATCTCTGAGCAGATGAGCCCTCCGATGAGCTGGCCCGTCTCCGTCCCGCCGAGTGCCTCGTTGACACTCACCAATACGATCCGGTCGCCCTTCCAGATGTCTCGCAGGCGGAACGGCGGGTCGGCTTGGCCGAGGATGGCCGTTACCCCGCGCCGCATCAGGTACCGGCGAAGTTTGTTCATGGGGGCGGCGATCTCGTTCTCCTGCTGCGCTGGCTTGAGCGCCTCGAAGCGTGCCCAGAACCGCGCAACCTCCAGTTCCCCTGCGACGGAGGGGGTGACGGTGCGCCGGAAGGCGGGTTCCGTCAGGAGCCGAGAGATGTCGAGCAGGGTGTGCGGCGTCTTCCGCGTCTGTCCGTCGATAGCGAGTGTCAGCACGGAGGCATACAGGATGTCTTCCGTGCGCGGACCCCAGCCGCTGGCGAAGACGCTTTTGAAGACGGCCAGGATGCTGTCGGCGACGGCGTACGCGTCCCGTCCGCGGGCATCAAGCGGATTAAACCCGGCCGTCCCTTCTGGATCCGAGGGGTCGAATAGGACGACGCGCTCACCTTCCTCGGGTGTCAGGCAGTCCAGCACATAGGAGACGCCTTGGCCTTTGGGGTCGATGAAGCAGACGGGCCGACCTGCGCGAACGTCGGACAGCAACCACGGCACGAGCGCCGCCTCCGTCTTCCCTGCCCCAGTGGGTGCCAGAACCGATACATGTGAGAGTCGAGCCTCTGCCGTGATCCCCACAAGACGCTCGGGGCCAGGAGAGGTTCCAACCGCGAAGACGCTCTCAGCGTCGGACACCCCCTTCGCTACTGGCAGGCGCTTGGGGTGCAGCGGTTCGACTCCGGGGAGGTCGCTGTCGCCGAGCGGCCAGCCCAACAGTGCCGTGAGTTCGGCCGCGGTCAGCTCGAGTCGGGCTCTCGCGGGGCTGCCCGCATCGAGACGACCGGTGGGCTCGCGAACAAGCCGCAGCGTGACCCCGATCGCCTGGATACTCTGCAGACTGCCGAACAGTCCTCGGACGAGTGCCTCGCGGCGCTTCGGATCGGGGCCGCCGACGCCGATTCGCAGCGCCACTTGGAGTCGGGCCTCGGCGGCATGGTCTTGGAGCTTTCGTCTGGTCTCGGGTGCGGCCTTCTTGATGCCGCGCCAGAGCCGTGAGCCGGTCGGCTGCAACGGGTCGGAGCTATCCGGATGGATCCCTCGCGGCGCCCGGGCTCTGCCGAGTACTACCTGAAGAACGAGCGTCTCGCCCTTCTTCCTCGCGGCCAACGCCCCATAGATGGACGCGGTCAGATGCTCGGGATCTGGGGTGCCGGTCGGCAGGCCGCGCTGCTGCGCCTCGACTCGGGCACTTGCGACGAGCGGAGATCGGCTCGCCGCCTCGAAGACGACATCCGGGAGCGCGGTTCGCAGCAGGTGCTTGAGTTGATGGACGCTGGTGGGGGTGCATCCCAGGATGAACTGGATGCCGTCGTCTGCTCTCGTTTCGAGGGAAAGCGGCCGGGGGATGTCGGACGCGGCGAGTCGAGCCAGCAGAGTGGTGACGGTGACGGGCTCAATGGGCCGGGGTAAATGGAGCCGGGTGAAGACGAACGGATCAGGCACGATGTACCCCTTGCTTCATTCCAGCGGGCTGGGTGCGTTTTGATGCGCGGGTGGCGTGATCGGCTTCGGCTTCTGCCTCGAGAAGCGCCTTCTGCAGCGCCGCACTTGTGAGGATCTGCGCGAGCGTCACGGCGGAGTGCCCGTCGGTCTGGGTTGTCACCCGGACTCGCCGTGAGCGGCGGGCGTAGTGACGACGGGTTGGTGGATTCTTGGTCATGATTCACCTCCTTTCGGGTTCGGATTGATAGGTACGGACTCGGCAGATTCGGAGGCCTCCGGAGCGCAGAGCGGATTGCCGTTTATGAGGCAGGTCTGGGTTTTTGTCAATACATGTTGTCTATTCCGCAACGACTCGACAGGGGCGAACATGCTCATGCTCACCACCGCCGATCGCGGCGCCACCGGATGAACCAGATGGTCGCCCAGATCAGACCGGCAACGGCGGCGATGAGCAGGAGCCATCCCCAGATTTGGCTGAGGAGCTGCAGCGCCAGCCAGAGCACGAACACTCCGGCGAGTGCCAACAGGCAGGCGCGAAAGAACTTGGTCATGAGTGGCTCCGGCTTCCGCTCCTTGGGCGTCTTGCTGTCCTCGGGCCAGAACACAGCTCAGCCCTCGCCTTCTCCATCGGCGGACGCCACCTCGGTGTCGCCCTGGCGGGCGAAGTCGCTCGGGACGGAATAGCCCCAGTCGGCCAGCGAGACGTCGCTCTCGATCTCGTTGCCCCAGACGCTCCAGTTGGCAACAGGCGGGTTCCGGCGGGCGAACAGCTCGAGCTTCTTCGTGTCGGATCCGCTGACCCGGTCGATGACGCTGTAGATCTCGTCCGGCTTGACGGAATGGTCGAGCAGAGGCCAGTACGCCCAGGTCGGCTGACTCTTGAACTGCACCGGTGCTTTGCCCTTGGTGCCGAACAGCACGTGCTCGGTCGCGTTACGCAGGTAGTTGCCGAGCGTGAAGCGGGGCTTGATCCAGGTGAGCGGTGAACGCGGTGTGAATCCCCATGCCTCCATCACGTCGTACCCGTCGCGCAGCGTCGCGTTCGTGACCCAGAGCCAGAGGTGCGCGTTCTCTTCGGAGAGCGCCTGAATCGCTGTGCCCATGCCCTTGATCTGGTCCATCGACATGAGGTCGTAGTGGCGCGAGGCGCCGAGCGCTCCGGTTTGATGCGTCGGCCACGGTGGGTCCGCGTGGAAGACGCCGAACTTCCGGACGTCCAAGGTCTTCGGCATCGGCGCCTTCTCGGTGCCGGGTGCAGTAGGACGGACTTCGCTGTTGAGGGTCATGATGAGCCTCCTTTCTTGCCCGTGGTTACGGCGGGCCGGTGGATGAGTAAGAACGGACTGGTGCGAACTGTCAATGCGCGAGTCGCGGATCAACGGGGGTGAGATTCGCCTCCGCAGGGTCTGCGACTGGTGCAGGCATGAGACGGGATCGGTCACGAGAGCGCCTCCTTGCCGAGTGGTCCGTGGAGCACGGAGTGTCGCGTGCCCCGCCTGGTGGCGGTCAGCGATCGGTGGATTGCGGCCGCGAAGGTGCCCGGTGGGTCCGACTGGCTGAGCGGCGTGACCGTCATGTTCGGCGCATTGATCAGGTCGGGTGGCACCTGTCCTCCGAGCACCACCGCGTGCACACGCCCGGGGAACGCGAGGAGCCGGGACATCACCTCAGACGGGTCACGATCGGTGAGCTCGAAGTCGGAGAAGATCGTCGCGCGTACCTCGTGGTCGGGGTGTTTCGCGGCGAGCCGTTCCAGTGCGGTGAGGCTCGGCGACAGATCGCTCGTGCCTGCGCCGCCGGGATTGCGCAGCGACGGTTCGAGACGACGTTGCAGGTGGCGGTGGTTGAGCGCCGTGATCCCGCTGGTGCCGTGCGGGTGGTCGAAGTGGAGGACCGCTACCTTCGAACGATTGGTGGCTGTCCACTCCGCGACTTGGGTGATCGCGCGGCGGGCTTCGCTGAAGCGGTTGCCGACGGGATCCGTGCCGTGTGGGGCGATCACCGAGCCCGAGTCGTCGAAGAGGAGGATGTCGAGGCACGGACGCTTCGGCTCGAGTCCGGGCCAGCCGAGCTCGATCCACGGCTCGCGCTCCGCCGGGAAGTCCCGGGTCTGGATGATGCCACCAGGCAAGATCCATGAGGGTTGAATGTAGGGGTTCACTTGGCGCCCCCGCTCCGACGGGTGGTCTGCCCGATATTGGTGGTCTCGGCGACGGGACCGTTACCGGCTGTCTGCGGGTTCCGGCGAAGGATGCCGTAGAGCAACCCCTGCATGTGGTGTCCCGCGGCAGTGCCGCGCTCCAACTGCTCCGCATGGATGGAGGCGCTGGTCGCCAGTGCTTCCTCGCGGCGCTGCCACGGCGTCGACGCGGCAAACGCCTGGTGACGGCTCACCTCGCGCTGGTAGTCCGCCTCTGCGTTATCGAGAAGATCTGCGACCGCGTCAGCAAAGCAGAAGCTCTCGATCCAGCTGGCGGCGGCAATTGCAGCGGCGATGCCGCCGAACACCAGTCCGACGAGCGGATCCTCGATGCTCGCGCGCAGAGCGAAGATTGCGCACGCGATCGTCCCCGCCACAGCAATCGACACATAGATGAGGGCTTTGACGAACGGCCAGCCGCGGTCCGGTGCATCGAAGAAGTGCGCGTGCGGGAGCAGCTCCGGGCTGAGTTCTTCGATGGGGCGGGAGCGGCGCACACGGTCGCGGACGTCACGCACCTCCCCACCGCTTAGTCCTGCCGTGACCGTCGCAGCCGCAGCTGAGATGGCCATGACGAGCGCGATCGCGGGGATCTCGCCGAGCCAGATCGCCGCGGTCGCGATACCGGCGATGTCGCCCATCAGGAACGCGGCCTTGGCGAGCAGGTGCCAGCGCTTCGCCTTTGGTGGGCGTCGCCGGTACGGGGTCAGCACTGCCAGGACGGCAATGAAAGACCGTGTGACCGTCGCCAGGACGTCGGTATGCCCCTCCAGAATGTGTCCTGCGGCGGAGGCGGCGGGCGTCAACCCGGCCGCCTCCACCTCGGGTTCCAGGGCGGACTCGTGCGCGGTCGCTTGGTGCAGCGAGTGCTGTTCGGCGGTGAGCTCGTCGTACTCCGGACTCACCCACAATTTGGCCACCGCGTCGGGTTGCGGGGTCGCGCCGGCCTCGTCGACGCGGGGGAGGGCGATCTGCTCCGCCCGCGCATCCGCATCGCTCGCTCCTACGAGCGGATCGAGTCCCTTTTGCACCGGACTCACCGCCCGTCCGTCACGACGAGGCACTGCGCCGCACCGGTGTTGGCGCACAGGCGCGTGTAGAAGGCCTTCATTCCGTCGATGAAGTCCGACGGGAGCGGATCGCCGGTCGTACGGCCGATGCCCACGACGGCGACACTGGCCTCCAGGAGCTGCGGAACGGGCACCTGGTCCGCCAGCGCCGTGGCCTCCTCAGCCGACAGTGTCCGATCGATGGTCACGCCCTGGTTGGTCATGCCATCGGTGAGCGCGGTCACCTCCAGATGCATCTCGGGGCGAAGCGTCCGGGCTTCGTCGAACAATCGGAACAGTCCGACCACGTCCGTGCCGCCCTGCGGGAGCAGTGCGATCGCGGGAGCGTAGTTCTTCTCGACCTCGGCCATGACGTCGCGCACGACGCCGGGTACACGGCGCAGCTTTGCAATATCCGTCGCGCCGTCCACGGAGATGTCTCCCTCGTAGATCGGTGCGGTGACCGAGTTCGTCCCAAAGGCGACCACGGTGAGGTGTCCGCCGCAAACGGCGACACGTTCCGCCTTTGTCTTCAGGTACGCGAGGTGCTCCCGCGCAATGAACTCGTTGTTGCTCGTGGCGCTGCCGTCGACTGCGTTGTAGCTGTTGATCTGTTGACCGTCCGGGCAGGTCTCGAGGATCTGCTGGAGGCGACCGAGGTCGCCCGGTGCGGAGGCTGTACACCCGGCGAGGAGCGCTGCTCCGATCGCGAGTGTGATGCCAGCTGCCGCGGTGCGGCGGGATACTGAAGACGTCATTGACGTGTCCTTCCAGTTGCTTGTTGCGAGTGATGGGTGGGTGTTGCTGACACGGGGCGATCCAGTTACCGCTGGGTCGTCCCGCTTCTCTTGCCGGCAGGTGGTGCCGGTGAGTCCTACCGGGAGGGGGCTGTGGTCGCTTCGCAGATGCGCAGCGAGAGGCGGGTGATCTGCTCGATGTGCTTGCGCCCCGACGGGGCAAGGACGGTGAGGCCGTCGAGGCGCAGGTCGGGATGCTGCATCGCGACGTGCGCCTTCTGCAGGGCAATGGCGGCGAGCTCGAGGCGCGCGATGGCTTCGAACTGGGCGTTGGGGATGGTGGCGGGCATGGAGTGTCCTTTCAGGCGGGGCGGTCGTTAGTGACGGTGAACCGGATACGGGAGGCGTCACATCGGTCATCTAGCGCGTTTGGGGTGGGTGCTGGTTGGGGTCCTCCACATGGGCGGAGACTCTGCAAACACGTGCTGGCAGAGCGCGCAGCCGACGCTGTCTTCGAGCCACCAGCCGCGAGCCATTCGGATGGTGCGCGGACGGCCACGCTGATCGCGGCACTTGCACTGCGCCGAGACGTACTTGCTGGCATTCCCCGCTTCGCCCTCCCCGAGCCCGAGCGGCGTCACCGACACGGATGGCAACGCCACCGCTCGGCCGGTCGCGCCGCTTGCGGGGAGCAGACGGATAGCGCTCTCCAATTCGGCGACCAGGTCCCCGAACCTGTCCCGCCCCACTTCGGAGAGCCCGACGGTGACGTGCCCGATGTAGCTGCGGTCGTTCTTGGCAACACGAAGACCCAGGAGCGTGGCCAGACGAGCGAAAGTGCGGTTGTGGTACCGATTGCCGCGTCCCGACGTGTCTTTCAGTCCCACGACGCGGGCGTAGAGGTGTGCCAGCTCGTGACAGATCGTGTCCAGGATCTCTTCGGCACGGGCCGTCGCATCCATGTGCGCGAACATGAACATCCCGACGTTGATGTGGATCTCATCGAGCGCCGTCGCTTCCAATTGCCACTTCTCCGGCTGATACGAGCCGAACGCTCCGAGCGCCTGCCCGCCGAGTACGACGACCACGCGCTTGCGGAAGGCCGCCGTGAGGCCAGGCAGATGCGGTTCGCTCCGCAGGCAAACCTCCAGAGCCGCCCGAGAACACGCGTCACTCAGGACGCGGAACGCGGCCTGCCCTGGCTGGGTCGAGATCGTCGCGAGTTCGTCCGATTGGGCGGAGACTCCCCACGCGTTCACTTCGTTCCCTCTTCGTGGAGGCGGCCGAGGATGAGCTTGATGAGCGTGTGGATCTCGTCCGCGTACTCCTCGCTGTCCTGCGCGAGCGGGGTGCGCTGCAACGAGGCCGCACGCGACGCATCGAGGTCGCGGAGTGCGAAACCGAGCTCCGTCACGGCCGTGATGAGGTGCGGGATCGGGTCGGGGTGAGTGTTGGCCACGGGGTGTCCTTTCGGGGATCGAGAACCGCTGACACCCTCCACACCAGTCGCTCCCAGGGCCTTGTCAAACGCGATTTCCTGGGACGCGAAATCACGCGAAACGTCTCTTCGCGCTGGGACTGGCTGGGACTTCCTGGGACGAGACGGCCGGTTCGGAGGGTGCTTGGTGGAGCCACTAACGTTCGATGTATGGGGACGATGACGGACGACCAGATCGGAGACGCGCTACGTGATCTCTTGCTGTCCGGCGGGAACCGAGCGGCTCGCAGTCGCACGCCCACGGCCGTCGATCTCGACCAGGCGCTCGTTGATCACGTTGCCAACCGGCTCGATGCGGTAGCGCCCAGTCGAGACCGCGGGTTTGATCGATCGGTGGCCTGGGACCTGTTGGTTGCCGCGGTGACGAGCAGCTCACCGGAACACGAGCGTGACAAAAAGCTGTTGGTCGCGGCGACGCACATGCTGGAGATGGGAAGGGATCCGAGAGACTCCGCCAAGCCGGCGCCTTACGAAGACACCCAAGCGCTGATGAAGTCGATCGGCGTCAACAGCGCGACGTTGAAGCGCTATGCGGGTGTGGAGTCGAACTCCGCCAAGTACGGCAAGAGCATCTCCTTCCGTCGCTATTACGCAGCGGTCGCCTCCGGCCTCGGCGTGAACAGGGATACCCTCCGCCCCGACAAGCACATCGAAAGCGACCACTTCGGCGAGGCCGTCGGCCGGGCCTACCAGCGAGCGCTGCGGAGTGACGACGTGCTGCTTCGCGCAGCACAGGGACACGCGCTACCGGTCGACGAGGCCGCCGAGTCCGATGCTCTGGCTCCACGTCGCGTGAGGCCGCTCGCGTGGGTCGGGGCGGGGCTGGCCGCCGTCGCGGTCGTCGCGGTCGGGATTCTTGTGGCGAGCAACATTGGGGGCGCAGCGCGGGGAGCCGCTGAGGCAGCAGCAGGGCTTGCGACGATCGAGTCGGTCGCCAGCGAACCGCCGAAGTGGACTATCAACACTGCCTTCTGGGTTCCGGTTGGCGCACCGCTCGAGGAGCTCGAAGGGATTACAGACGGGTGTGCGGACCCTCGTGCCCGCGACTGGCTCCTGAAGTACGGCCAGTACCGAGACCACTACCTGTTCAAGGTGAGGAACGTCAGCGACGAAACGATCGGGATTTCCAACGTCGTCTCACGTGGAACGGCGACGGCCCCGCAGCCCGGACTCATCGTGAAGTGCAGTGGCGGGGGCGAGGGCGGCGAAATCGAGTGGTCTGTGCTGCGACTGGAGTTCGGAGAGGGTGTGGTCGCGACGCTGGCCGATACCACGCGGGTGAGTGACTACTTCTGGCTCAACATTCCACCCGGGGAGACATCCGGAGTGCTGGTCTACCCGAGCGGCGAGCAAGACTTCAAGGGCACGCTCACCGTCGATGTCGCACCCACATCCGGCCAAGTGGCTCAGCTGACAATTCCCGCCCTTGAGGAAGCGGACGCCGCCCGGGCGATGGAGTGGCACGCCATGCCGAGCGATAAGCGGGTCACGCTTTCACTTCCGAGCCCCGGCGAGGCGGCCACCTGTGACGTGAACGGGACTGAATTGGAGCGCTGCACCGCGAATGCCCTGCGAGACGCGGTTGACACGCTGTGGGAGAAGGACTGAGCAGGAAGGCAGACATGAGCGAATTGGAATCACGTCAGCGTCGTCTGCGTAGGTGGCGCCATCGGAACGTCGTCGCGCCAGCGGTTATCGCCGTCGCGGGGATCCTTGCCGGGTGCACGGCGGGACCGAGTCCATTGACGGTGACGGCTGAGACGTCATTCGACTTCGCTGATGGGATGGCCGCGGACGTGATGTTCTGGGTGCCGTTGGACGCGCCGATCGAGGAGATGGATCTCGGGGCGAGCACCGTGTACGCCTGCGCACCGGAGCTGACGTCGTGGCTGACCAAGAACGGCACGCTCATCACGACCCCTCAGGCGGTTCTGATCCGCAGTTCGGCAGACAAGAAGCTGGATGTCGAGCTGCGCGCGCAGGGTTCGTACCGAAACGCCGATCCGGGATTTGTCGTGCAATGCGGAACTCCTGGTATCACCGGAGGCGAGGGGTTCGAGGGTGAACTCGAATGGGAACTGGCGCTGGTGCGTCTCGCAGACGATGGCGTCGAGGTGCTGGAGGCGACTAACGAGGGCCCGAAGCCTCTTCAGCTGGCGGTGGACGGTGCTCAGCCAGCTGGAATGCTGGCGCTTGTCCAGGGTGAGCGGGCGTTTGAGGGTCAGCTCGTCGCGTCGACGGAAGGCACGCAGGGGGTCGCGGTGCCGCTGCGCGGCGCGGATGAGGAAACCACCACAGACATCTATTGGCCAGGCATTCCACCTTCAGGCACGCTGCGCGTCGCGATTGCGGCCGACCCGTACACCGATGAGATCGCCTTCCTTTGCTCAGCGGCATCCCAAGCTGCGTATGCCGCGTTGCGGTGTGAGCCGAACAGCGGGCCGGTAGATGAGCAGATTCGGGCGCAGGCAGTCCGCTACCGCGACAACTACGACCGAGTTCAGGAGCGCGAGCGGCTCCGAACGACGGAACCGCAACCGACGACGGCCGCAGAGTCCTCTACGAAACTGACCCGTCTCGATCCGTGGGCTGATCCGGCGATGGCCGACAAAGCGGTCTACGGGGTCGCGGACGGCTGCTACCGCGACGCGTACCGTCTCGACCGGGTCAATTGCTCGGCAAGCCTCACCTGCTACCTGAACGCCGACGAGTCGCTCGGCGCGTGCTACCTCATCGACAGTTGGGAGGTGTTCACGATCGATGGCCTCCGTGAGCTGCCGCCTGCACCGGATGCGGAGATGGATGTCGAGATGCTGCGACTCGCAGACGGCAGCGTCTGCCGGTTCAGTACTGGCGCGGGGCCGAACGCGCCAACGGGCTTCCATGGATGGGTCGGAAGCTGCCACGACGGCGCCGACGTCCTGTGGGCACAGCACAGGGAAGAGATGCCACTGGACCAGATGTTCCTCTTCGAGCCCAAGCGGCCGGGAGGACTTCTTCAGATCGCGGCTGGACCCGAAGGAGTGAAGCCCACGTTCTACGACGTGGCCGAGATTCTCTACTGAGGTAGGGACCGACGAATCTGGTGAACAGGTGCGGGACGTACCCAGGATGCGACCCCCAGCGTCGTCATTGCTCAACCTCGAGCGCTATCCGTAGCGTGTCAGCCGGACTCCACAACGTCAGCAACTATTGACACATTAGAACAAATGTGCGATAATTCATGTCAGCTGAAGTTAGCTCTGACCAACACGGCTTCAGTAGAGCGCTCCCCGGATTCTCCGGAGCGAAGCGCTCGGGATAGCTCTCCACCCGTCTTTCGGGTGTGGGAGTAGCGCCATCACCGTCATCGGTGACGACGCTGCTCCTGCAACCGCAGGAACTGAGGACAAGACTCTTGGGGAGAGCATGTCAATGGAAATAATGGTCCGTGCCGGCGAAGTTGTAGAAAAGTGCGAATTCGTCGGCGAGTGGTCACAACTCGAGAACGTGTTTACGCCATCTCGGTTGGACGAGATCGTCATCGACGGGCGCAGCTACAGGCCGCACCCGAATGGCGGAGGCCTCGTCTCGGTCGATGCGTTCGTTGCATCGACCGCCTATGTGGCACCGACAGCGCGTGTTGCGGACAAGGCGATGGTGTTCGACGCCGTCCGACTCCTCGACCGCGCAGTCGTCGGTGGAAACGCCGTGGTCGCCGGCCGCTGCGAGCTCCGCGGCGATAGCTATGTCGGTGGCAACGCTGGCCTTGTTGGCAAGGTCACGCTGCGTCGTCGTGCGCGAGTCGATGGGATTGCCCGCCTTGAGGGCATGATCCTGCTCGACTATGTCGCACACATTTCACGAGGTCATCTGTTCGGTCCACTATCGATCGGATGACCGCATCAACTCGAGCCCGCCTCGAGCGCAACGAGAAGAGCCCGCACGGGCGACCTCAGTCGCTCGGCGGGCTCTTCTCTTATGTCCCGGTCATCACCAGGACACGGCGGCGCCTGCGTCCACGTAGGAAGGCCAGAACGCGGTTGGTTCGATTCGTAGGTCATCGATTTGAGGTGCTTAGTCCAGTTCTTGCTGGAACTGTCGTGTGGTTCACTTCTATCCTTTGCCCACTGTCTCAGGGGCTCGTCCGGTTAATTCGCTTAGGCACGCTAGGAAGAACGCCCCGTCTCGTACCAGTTCGTTCCATCGGAGACTAGGGACAAGGTGCTACCCGGCGTGGGCAGGAAATCCGAAGCTAGCTTGAGCGAGGTTCCGTTGTCCGTCACGGAGCCGGTGCCTGAGCCGGTGAAGATGATGGTGGCGCGACGTCCCACGCGTTGGCCGATAACGCTTGTGATTGTAGATCCTGCGTTGACTTGCACGACGTCCGAGAAGGACGGGATTCTCACAACACCTGAAACGACGGTCTGAGTCGGCGGTGCGGTTGCACCAAAGTCAACCGCACTGAACGCATCGTTGTGGCCCACGCCCGGGGCAAAGGAGTATGCGGGATTCGTGCCGCTGAGGGTGTACTCGTCGTGGAACCGGCATCCGGTGAAATTGTTGTAGTCGGCGCCTGACTCTTCCCGCAGCGCGAACGCGGCCGTGAACGAGGCGACGGACTTGCCGGGGAACGGATAGGTGGCGCTCGGGGAACCGTTGGAAGAGGGGTTCGCGCTCCCGATGGTAGACGTCGAGTCAATCGTCACGAGCCCTACGAGCGTGTTCCGAGTCGCGCCTGACAGGACGATCTGCGCGAACGCGTCCGAGACGGCGGTTGCAGTGTTGCCAACGTTATTGCGCTCGAACGTGCCGCCAGTGAATGAATTAGCGGTGCCGGTTAAGTAGAGCCCACGTTTGACATTGCCCCAGCTCCGAATGATCCCAAGAACATTTCTGTTGCTAGTGACATAGATTCCCTCACCGTTGTTTGTCTCGCACTGGAGGTTCGTGAGGGTGTTGTTGGTGGAATTGATCCAGACGCCGTGGTTGTCGGAAACGTCCTCCATGCCAGACGCCCACATGTGCACGTTGAGCATGTTCTGCGATCCGAGATCCAGCCGGACACCAGAACGTCCCGAGTACCCGCCCTCGATGTTGACCCACATACCGTCTGTCGAATCAGAGCCGGCGATCGTTCTGATGTGATAGCCGCGGTTCTCTCGGAACTGAATGTCCGAGTAGAACCCGACAATCGCGGGGCCCGCTTTGCCGAGGACTATTCCCGAGCCGGACGCCTTGTTTACGCCGAGGCGCTGAAGGTTCACGTAGGGCGCGTTGACACAGATATTGTCCATGTCGGGTGAGCTTGCGTTCTGATACCGACCGCCTTCGACGGTTAGGTCGCTGATCGTCGAGCTCGCTGAGTTGATGGTGATGAAGTCACCGGATACCCCAGAGGGGCGCCGTAGGGAGGTGACGCTTCGTCCGGCCCCGCGCAGATGCACGATCTTCCCGGGCGCCAGCGTGATGTCCGTCAGGTAGATCGTCCCTGGCGGGAACTGGATAATCGCCCCGCTAGGAGCGGAAGACAGAAGTGCCGATAGAGCGCTGGTATTGGCCGATGCTGTCGCAGGTGGTCCGACAGAGACGCCGTGGACGACTGAGTGGAATACAGGCGCACCTTCGCCGACGAAGGCGCGATTCAGCGACGTCGCCGTCAAGCGGCTCGGCACCTGTCCATCTGGCAGTCGACCTTCCAGGTCTAATGACGCGATGCCACCAATTGCGCCCAGGCCGCTGATCTTGTTAGGCGTGACCGCGCCGTCAGCAATCTTCGCCGTAGAGATCGAATCGTCTGGAACGTCTCCGTTCAGCTTGCCCTGTACCTCTGACGAGAGTTTGCTCTCGCTCACGGCACCGTCAGTGATCTTCTCATTCGTAACGGCGCCATCCTCGATTCGCCCTGTCGTGACCGCTCCGCCCGCGAGCTTCGCCGTCGTAACAGAAGCGTCCGCGAGCTCAGCGTTCAACTTCTTTCGCACGTCAATGCCCAGCTTGACCTCATCGATCGAGTCATCAGCGATGACACCAGTCCCGATCAATGTCATTACCTCTGGACTGAGCTTCGCCTCTGTAATCGCGGCGTCAGCAATCTGGTGTGCGCCTACAGAAGCGTCGGCGAGCTTCACGGTCGTCACCTGACCATCGCCAATGGCCGTCGTCATCACCGCGCTAGAGGTCAGCTGGGACGCTCCAACGCTGCCAACCTTGAGCGCGCCGTCGTCATCATGGGCCTGTTTGAGGAAGTCGTTTAGGATCTCACCCCAGTCCCCTTTGTCTCCTCCTACTTTTGGTAATCGCGCCATTCATTATTTCTCCTGTTTACGTTTCATCATGTTCCGGATCAGCATCACCCCAGCGATCAGCACGACCGCGCTTGCGCTCAGGGACCCCCAGAAGAGAGCCGGCTTCTCTGTCGCAGCTCGCGTCACAGCCTCGAACCCAGTGTTGGGTGGCTTGATTCCACCCGCGTCTGGATTTGCGGCGCTGTAGGTCTCGCTGCCATAAGGCGACGTGCCATAGGTGCTCTGCGCACTTGCACTGTCGGCGACGCCGAGGGCCGACGCCACCAGCAGAGCAAGGGCGAAGAACCCAGCGGCGAGGTGTCGCGCTGTACGAGAGGCAAGCAGCGGCGAAGTGAGGACCGCACTACTCACCGAACGCACGCCCTCCGTAGGCCGCGGCTTCTGCCTTGGAAGCTGCTTGCTTTCGCTCCGTGCCAGCGAAGGCTTTCAGCAATCCACTGACTCCAATAGCGGCGAGGACGCCCGCAAAGCACACCTTCAAGAAGGCTGCTCGCTCCATTTCAGTATCGAGTAAGTGGTCTATGTTGTCTCGGATGTTCGTGCTCACGATGATTGCGTCCTCTTTATGCGCCTGACTATGGGGCATAAGCGGAACCGGGTCAACGATCATCTGTTGGGCAAGCCTGGTCTGTCGGGGTGAGCCGTTGAACAAATCACAACAAGAGGTGTGGAAAACCTAGCTCGAAGGAAGCGCCATGACGCAACTCGAGAGGTCATCTGAGTAGTTCGTGCCATCCTCTTTCGCCGTCGCATCGCGCCTGTATGTCTGGCTGCCGTCGGTGGACTTGAGGGTCTCAACGCAGCCGTTGTCGAACGGCAGCGTGTAATAGATGTAGTTGATCATTGGCTCGCCGTCCAACATTGGTGCGGCTGGAACACCGGGCTCGACAGACTGGAAGACGATCCCTTGAGAGCACTGCGTCTGTCCGTCAATTGATCGCGTCGAACAGACAGGGTTGTAGGTCGCCATGTTGGGGCTGTACGTCGCAACTTTGGCGAGCTCATCGTTGAAGGCCGCGTCCACGTACGCATTGTGCCCCGCGCTCCACACGCAGGCCGCTTTCGGACCGCCGTGCACCGTGTACCCCTTGCCGAGACAGGCGTAGTAGTAGCCGGACCCGTACATCGGCGCGTGGTCAGCGAAGCTCCTCGGATACCGACCGTACTGTGCTTGGTAGAGGGCCAGGGCATCGCGGTATTGAGTCGCTGCCGTATGCATGCTCACGGACCGGGCGCGGTTGATAATCCCGCTGTAATTGGCGATGACGATCGCCGCCAGTACGGCGATGATCACCACGACGATAAGGAGCTCCACAATGGTGAAGCCATTCCTTTCGGTGTCAATGAGTGATGTCTGATGCGCCATTTCTGAGCATGACTATGAAGCACGAGCAAGATGATGACAAGCTCTGCGTCGTTGTAGAAAGCACCACATGGAGCAGAGCACGCACGTCCACACACTTGCGCGTCCCGCGCGAAGCCGGATCAGGTGTCGAGCTAGTTCCGATTCAATCCGTGACGCCGGGTATCGAGCGCGTCCTTAAAATGACTCTCGGCGATGTTGATATCCCGGGTCGGTGTCGCGGGGTCGAAGACCCGCAGGAGCGAGTATCGGAAGCTCAATGGATCGAGGCCCTTCAGCTCCACGTTGCCGCCGTGGCCGTTGGTGGCGTAGATGCTCCAGCGCTGCCGAATACTCTCCTCCCCGTCCGCCTTGCCGACGTACTGCTTTCCGTCCCGGGTATCGGTGATGAGGTAGACCCCGAACACCGAGGAGAGCGCCGTACGCCAGGACGCATACCGATGTTCACGCATGACGGCTTGCAGCTGCACGTAGCTCAGGACGAGACGGTCGAACCCGGGGAACGGCACCGGCTCGGCATCCGCGATGCCCATGACGGGATAGCTCGCCGCCGTCGTGGCGTTCATCCGCCAGGTGCGGGGCGACCGCCACCCGACGACAAGGCGGTTGCGCAGATCGGCCATGTGATCTGTCTCGATGGTGTCGAAAGTCCGGATGATCCTGTCGTTGGTGATCTCGCCGCGGTTCTCCACGACTGACCACAGTCGTGCCTGGTCTCCGCCCTCCTTGATGAAGACGACCCAGAATCTCGCCGGTGTTGCTGGGAACCGTCGCGTGTCGGCGGACTGGCGCCGCGTGTACTCGAAGATCTCCGCATGCGTCGAGTTCGCGTGAAGGCCCGTCAGACCGGTTTCTTCGGCTTCCTGCGCGAAGGCATGACGGATCACGAGCGCCTGCGCCGGATCGATTCCCGCGTCGATCAGCAGCGGGCCGAGTGTCAGCGCCATCGGTGACTCACCTCTCTAATGGCGAGGTCGGATCCTCGTCCGCGGCCGTTTCGTCATCGTCGCCTCGACGCCGGGGGAGACGCTCACTCACCTCGTGCGCGACCTTCTCGTCGATCGTGGCGAGATAGTCCGTGATCTCATCCATCGTCTGCTGCATCGCGAGCTGCGCCATAACGCCAGCCGCGCCGGCCAACATCGCCGGGCTTGTGAGCATCGAGCCGATCGAGCCCGGCTTCACGAACTCGAGGATGCCGGTGATCTTGCCACCCTTGGTCGTGGTGATCGCTCGCTGGACGCCCGAGGACGAGCCCTTCATCATGTGGCTGACCTTCATCGCCTCGGCGGACTTTTCGGTCAACTTCACCCACCGCCCTGAGTTGGCGGCGATCTGAGACCCCGCTTGGGCGGCAGTCGACCCGGTGCTCAGGACTGAGCCAAGTTTTTGCTGGAGGTCGAGTTCCTTCGAGGGCACGCCCGCTGTGCGAAGAAAGAGATCGACCGCGCCCGGGTCGCCGAAGACCGCGAGGCCATCCCCGTCGCTAACCAGCTCGATCTCGTCGCTCATCGCTTCACCTTACGAGGTGCGACCGATGTCACGCGGCGATCGGAGGGTGTTCTCGCGCCGAAGCGCCACGTCGTGGGGTTGTCGCTACAGTCACGAGCGCGGCCGGCGGACTGAGGAGGCGTAGGTGCGGGTCATCCAGGTCGCGACGAAATCATGGCTCGTCATCGACGAGATCTACCGACCGCGGTTCCTGATCTCGTACGGACCCGCCGTGCATCAGCGGACTTTCGAGACTCACCTGCTCTACCGCATCGAAAAATGGGCGTTGGAGCGTCAGAACCGTGTTCCGATCGCGTGGCGAGACACGCATGTCGAGGCCGTCAAGGTGTGTGAAAACGAGATCGATCGCCCGGATTTCCACGCACCGCTTCGTACTGACTACGGCTCGGCTGTCCCGGTAGACCTCCAACGAGCTCGCTGGGACCAGGGTCTCGATCCGCGCACGGGCAAGCCCCGCTGATTCTCGCCGAGGCTCACCAGCGCGGTGGCTTCCCTGCGGCGCCGAACTCGATTAACCCATCGCCGTATCCCGGGTGCTCGACTTCCGGAATGGACTCCTCGTGTCCGCACGACGGGCAGATGTAGCCATCGGGGGAGCTCCGCATCAGGACCGCGCAGTCCGGACAGCGCGGCTGCGCACCTTCGTCGAGCGGGTCGAGATCCATCCGGTCAGCGTAGGCGGCGCGGGGCTGAGAGCTTTGAGTTTTCCACAGCCACGGGACTGGCTTCGGTGGCTTCTTCGGACGACCATCGATTCATGGCAACCGGCAACGCTTCGGGGGCTGCGCCGAGTCCCCGAAGCCCCCATCAACTCACCCTGAGTCAAGCAGCGGTGCTCTCGTGGATCGTGGAGGGCTGCCCAGACGGCGTCTATCCAGAGGACTCGTTCGCTCACCGGATCTCCGCACGGGCGCTCGTAAGTCGAGGGCTGGTGAAAGTGAGCGGGCACGGGCATTCGTGGCAGGCGGTCCCCACAGAGAGCGGGCGCGTCTGGCCCGGCCTCACCGACAGCGACGCTGCGGCACTCGAACGCGCGAATCAGCAGGTCGGTGCCGTCGAAGGTCGGCCCTCTCCAGCGAAGTCGGCAGCTACCGTCAGCCAGTATCTGCAGCGCCGCCCTGCCCCGGCCAAGCCATCTCCCATCACGTACATCAACAAGCAGGAGACCTATATGAGGTTCAAGGTCATGGTCACGCGCGTCCAGGTCGCAGAGCGTTGGATTCGCGGTGTCGACGAAGAAGACGCGGCACGGAAGGTTCGCGAGGAGTTCGAGAAGCCGTATGCCTACTTCGGCCACTGGGAGACGAAGGCATCCGAGATCGAGATCGTCGAAGTCGAGCAGACGACGGTGATCCCTCCCAACCTGTTGGACGAGTCTGGGCCGATGCTCCTGACGGTTAAGGACGCAGCCCAAGCGCTCGGGATTCCCCACCGAGGGCTTGGTGAGCTCGCAAGTCGCGGCGACATCGAGTTCACCCGTGTCGGGTCGAGAAAATACATCCCACGCGAGTCACTACTAGCCTTCGTCCGCGAGAACACGCATCGGGGCGACACGTAGATCCGAGTCTTCGTGCAGCCTCACGCGTTCCGATTCACGCCGCTCTCGGCGCGGTACGCTTGTATCGCCTGCCTCTGTAGCTCAGTGGAAGAGCCACTCCGTCCTAAGGAGAGGGTCGGGGGTTCGAATCCCTCCAGGGGCACTTTTTCTTCGCTGACCAGCCATTTTGCTGTCGCCCAGATCAGCGAGCCCGAGCGGTTTTCATCGCTCGGGGTGGGTTGGCTCCGGCGGATCTATCATGGCGTCGTTCAAGCGCGCGGCCACCGCGTCCAGATCGTCGTCGAACAGATCGGCGTAGGTGTCGAGCGTCATTGCCGCCGAGGCGTGGCCGAGCATGCGCTGCACGGCCTTCACGTTCGCGCCCGCGCTGATCGCCAGCGAGGCCGCTGTGTGCCGTAGGTCGTGCGGGGTGAGCCGGGGGATCGACGGATCTTCTTTCTGCGCCCGTCGAACCGCGACAGCGAACCAACTCCGAGCGTCGCTCTCGCGCTTCATGTGCGTCGCCCCGTTGCCGAACAGGAGACCCTCCGGAGGCTTGTCGGCGCAGGCAGCCTTGATCAGGGGAGCCAGCCGTTCGGGGTACGGCACCGAGCGTCGCTCGTGCGTCTTAGGAGTACCGACATGGATCTCCCACTTCACGAGTACGGCGTTCTCTTCGATGCTGAATCGACGACGCGCAGGGCTCACATGACGGACCCGAAGCGCGGTTGCTTCACCCCACCGCAGTCCCGTGTATGCCAGCACCAAGACGAGTGTCGGGTGGGCGGAGTTGGTGGCGAGGATGTGAACCTGCTCGTGGGTGAGATAGACGCGGGGTTTGGCGACGCTTCGCTGCGGCAACGTGCGCAGATTGCGCGCCGGGTTGGTGGCTATGCGCTGGTCGTCAACGGCCATGTCGATCACCCCGGCGAGGACTCCGAGCGCACGCATGACGACCGAACGGGATTTTCGCGTGGCGAGGTCGGATACCCAGGCCTGGACTTCGGACTTGTGGATCGACGTGAGCTCACGGGCTCCCCAGACCGGTGCAACATGTGCATTCCAGGACGTGACGAGTGGCCCGAACGACGCAGGCTTGAGCATCGGTGGCTGCTTCGACTCCAGCCAAACGGCGGCGAGATCGCCGATGCGTACCTTCGCGAGCGCTGGATCGATGTAGCTTCCTGTCGCCTTGGCCACCGTGACCGTGGAGAGGAAGAGCTCAGCCTCACGTTTAGTTACGAAGCCGCGCTTCTCGGTTTCGGTACCGTCCGGCTTCCGGTAACGCGCGCGGTAGCGACGACCCTTGGCGGTCTCATATGGAGTTGCCGATCCCATCTCGTTACCCACGCCGCGTCGAGGTTGGCCGCAGCTACTGGAGCGGCTTCATCTTCCTGCGCGAACGCGCCACTTGGCGAACCCCTGCCGAAAACATCGGCTGGACGTACTCGCTGGTGAAGTCATCGATCAGCCGCGCCGTTTGGGTGAGATAGGTCGCGTCGATCGAGTAGACACTTCGCGCGTGCCCGTAGCTGTCATGCTCGAGGATCCGCGCGCCCCACCAATGATCTAGGCCCTCCAGACGCACGACGCCGTCCGGGATGAGTTCGAGTGACTGCCGCACTTCTTGGAAGCTCGCTGATTGGGCGAGGACCAGCACATCCGGGCCACTGGGCTTCCATGACAGCTCTTTGACCCATTCGTCGTCGAGCAGATCGTCCGCCGCGATGTCCCGGCTGATGCCAGCGAACTCGTCCGCTTGCAACACGCCCGCCGCGTAGTTGTGTGCGAGGGTGAGCACCGTCTCGGGATAGTCGCCGGCCAGGCCGAGGGACTCGAAACACAGATCGACTCGCGCACGGGCGGCGAGGAATCGTTCGAACGCCTCCGAGATTACGTCGCGGCTCTGCGCTTCGCCGCCCGGAACTTGCCCCAGTCGAGAGCCGAGACGACCGATCTCCTGCAGCGCCGCGAGTGTGTCACCGGTGGCAAGAAACAGTTGCTCAACTGATGCGGCTTCGCGGGCGATGGTGAGCGCACGCACGGCGACGATCACCGCGACAATACCGCCGAGCGCCGCCAGGCCAGAGAAGACGGCTGACAGGGCGTCGACAACGGTTACGTCCACGGCTTCACACAACAGATCGGCTCACGCACGCATCCTCAGTCCTTGCGGTACTGAATCTGGTCGGGCGACGGGCTGTTGTAGTGCACGCCGACGTTGGTCTCGGTGGAGCTTTCGTTCCCACCGCTGCCCGTGTCGGGTGCATCGTCAAAATCAGGACGTGCCATTCTCGTTCTCCGTTCGCGTGCCAAAGACGGTTCCGACGGTCGTCTCGTCCGCGTGATTCAGAACGCCGAGAAGGCTCGCGCCCGGGGTGTCAGCACCAAAGTAGGCGTTCTCAAGTGACGTGCCACCAACGTCACTACTGTCGGCGCTGTCTGACGCGCTGGCGTCAAAGTCTGGTCTTCCCATCGTTATCCTCCCAGGAGTTCAAAGCTGAAAACGGCTGCAAGCGAGAGTGCTGCCGCCGCGAGAACGCCAAATCCTGCCCATACCCATCGACCACGGCTGGCGATGTCGTGCTCGATCGCGGTGAGGACGGTCTCCTTGTCCCGCACGAGCTCTACCTCCACCTGTGCGACGGAATGGTCGCAATCGAGATGGCGGTCGACAAGACGGCGAGCCTCAATGCCCGGTCGTTTTCCCGGACGGAGCGCTATGGCAGCGAAACCCAAGGCGAGACAGGACAGTGCCAGCGATGCAACCCCATAGCCCGGAGCGGACTCCCACAGCTGCGCCGTCCCCGCGGTGATGAGCACGCCTCCGGATACGGCCAGAAATGATGCCTTGTTGGTCACGCTTGCGGTCCGCGCGGTGGCGTCGGACATGAGATGGTCGAGCTCCTCATTCAGCAGGCGCACGCGGTCAAAGCGCTTGCGGCGCGCGGCTGTCTCGGCAGCCGCCTTCGCCTTATTCGCTCCTCGCATACGACAAGCCTAGATACGCGCGCCGACATCACGAGGCACACCAGCGCGCCGAGCCGTTGGCGCGCGAAGATTGAGCCATGGCACATCAGATCGTGGCTCCGACATCACCGCGAACGTCGTACGTGCTGGGGGCCGGCTTTTCGCTCGCTGCGTCCTCGATGATGCCGATCACGGACGAGCTCGGACGCCGTGCAGCTGCGCGTCTCGAACTCGACGACCTTCCCGCGTTCAGTCCCGAAGGGATCACGTTCGAGAGCTGGCTCACGTGGCTCGCAGAGCGGCAGCCGTTCCTCAGCGAGGCGGAACACCTGCAGGACCGCGCTCGGTTCGCCGAACTGTCTGAGGCGATCGCCGAGGTGGTCACCGAGAGCCAAGCCGCCGCGGACGAGGCAGGGTTCCCTCTCTGGCTCGGAGAGTTCGTTGATCTGCTGCACTGGTCTCGGAGCAACGTCGTCACGCTGAACTACGACACGATCATCGAGGAGACAGTCGACAAGAGTCCGCGGTTCGACGGTGATGAGGCGATCTGGTCGGTGGACGTCGTCACGGGCTTCCCGAACGGGCGTGGCGTGCTGTTCGGATCTGGGACGTACTTCGAAGAACGGGCAACGTTCTCGATGCACAAGCTGCACGGCTCGATCGACTGGTACGGCGTCCCGGGTGACCGCACCGGAGCAACACTCGAGCGGATCCGAACTGTTGAGAATCGCAGCGTGGCCGCCCAGCGCGCCACGATCGGCGGCCGTGAGGTCTTCATCGTTCCGCCCACCTCGACCAAAGGCACCTACTTCGACAACCCCAAGACACGGTTCACCTGGCAGCAGGCCCGCGACGGCCTGCGAGCGGCTGAGCGTGTCGTGCTCATGGGATACTCGCTTCCGCTCACTGACACTGCCCTCGCCCGGCTTCTTGCGACAACGATCGGGGTCGGCGATCAGGAGATCGTGGTCGTCAACCCGGACGCGGAGGCCGTCGCGAGCCGCCTCATGGCGCTCGGTGTCGACCGAGCACGCATCCGCACGCACGAGGGGTGCGACTGCGTTGCGGACTACGTCAGCACTGAGGTCGAGGCGGCGACGCGGGAGCTGGTGGAGTATCTGGCATCGACATCACCCGACAGTCCCGTCGCGGTCGGCTGGGGATACAGCGGCTGGGGCGCGATTACCGAGGCAACACTGGATGCTCCGGGTGGCACGCTGCGCCTTTGTGTCGACCGCGTCGATCAGCCGCTCGCGACGGTACTGCACCCTGGCGCGACTTCGGATGACCCGAACGTCCGACCCACGATGACGCTGGGACAGCTCCTCGCGCTCGGGACGCCGTCGGCGATTGTCGTGGAAGTCGAGGGTCGCGAATGGCGCATCTGCACGCGCGCCGAGCCCGAACCAGCGCAGGAGTCGGACTGGATCCTGCTACGCCCGATCGGTCATCAGCCCGACCGCCGTCCGTAGCGAACGTGCGTTGTGGAATGGACAACGCGTATTGACTTTTCTGACCGTTCGTTCATAATCACTCGTCCCCTCCTCGTTGGGCTGCGATGTAGAGGACCCCACCCAGGGGTCATCCATCGCTTCCGATGAGGAGGGCTCACGATGAGTGAGAACGAACCACCCGAGGTGCCGGCGACGGCTCTCGGACCTGTCCGCCCGTTGTCCATACGGATCACGGACGGGCTGCGGGCGCAGCTGGACGTGATCGCCCAGCTCAACGACCGCAGCGTCACCGAAGAGATCCGTCTGGCGCTGGAGGCGTGGGTGCAGACCTCGAAGTCTGACCCCAAGGTGCTCCTGCGTGCCGAGACGGTGCGTGCCGAGATCGAACGCGAAGCCCAGACGAGGCAGAGCGCGATCGAGGCCATCTTCGGCGCCGCGGATTCCGGAGTGAAGACTCCGTCGAGTCGCGGCAAGGCTCCCTCCCCGTAGCTGGGGGATCGGGAGAGGGGCGGCTGTCCCGGGCATCGAGTGCTTTCGCGCACTCTGCCCGGGCGGCTGCCCGAAACACCACCTTCGACAGTCGCTCACCTCGTTGCTGCCCCGCGGCTTGCCAGAGAACTAACGAGTTCTCGGCCGCGACAACAGTAAGGAGGTGGGAACGATGGTCAAGAGCATCGTCATCCCGCACGACCCAAGCCGTTCACCGCGCCTGCGACACCTGGCAACCGCCAGCGAGTTCCAGGCCGCGGTGGACGGCTGGCTCGAGCCAATCGAGATGCCGGCCCTGAACGTGACCGTATACGTCAACGAGGCAGCCCGGCGCGAACAGCAGCCGATCAACTGCCGCGCCATGGCGATCTGGTGGCTCCACACCGCCAACCCGATGCAGCACCCAATCATCCTGGGTGATGTCGTCCTGACGGGCATCGCGGAAGACGGCGGTGGCACCGACGTGCCGGACGACCTCGTCCAGGACATCTTCGATGCACGCGAGTTCGTCGTTCAGATCCGTCCTCCAAAGGACACGGTCTGGTACGACACCTTCGCCCGCTTCGCGGACGTCTTCGACGCCGCAACCTGGTGCATGCTGCTCACCTACACCCTGCACCCGGGAAGCTCGATTCGGCTCTGCAGCCGCGAAGTGACAGTTGGGTCGGAGAGCTTCGATGACTCGTTTCGGGGGAGTGATGCACCGTGGTGAGGGCGCTGCGCATCCCGGTCGACCCTGATGAGCCGATCACGGAAGTTCAGGTCGAGTCGCTCGAGGACTACCAGGGGATCGTCGGCGGCTACATCGAACCGGTCGACATTCCAGCCCTCGGCGTCACGGTGTACGTCAACGAAGAGGGGCTGCTCCGGCAACTCTCCCTGAACTCCCGCGCCACGTTCCTCTGGTGGTACTTCGTCCCCGAAGCGCGCCAGAAAGCAATGCTCGTTGGGCCAGCGCTCGTCGTCGGCCTACCGAATCGGAACGGTGAGAGTACTGACATCCCGGGTGAAGCTACGGAACTACTCCTCAACCCGGGGTGTGGCGCGTCGAGGTGAAGACCCACGGCGACCCGAAGTGGTACCGCAACCGGGCAACCTACGAGGACTACTTCGAAGCGGTTGTCTGGGCGATGGTCACCCTTGAAGGTTGGAGCGCTGCGGAAGATACTCGCATCGTCCCAGTAGACACCGGCACGACCACGATGCCCGTTCGCGCCCAGGACGTAAGCGATCCGGAGCACCCACCCGCAGCCTGACGGATTCAGGCACCAATCCAACGGCGGCGACTGCCCGGACTAGAGAACCACCCGAGTTCTCGTCCGGTGCGGTCGCCGCCTCTTTCATGCGCTGGTATTCATGGGTCCGCCGGCCAGCGGCGGGCGCGATGCTACGTATCGGCCGAGAGGCAGTCCGCCCACTCGTGCCAACCAGGCCGCGTCCGATCGGAGCCCGACAGCCACGTACCCTGCGGCCTAGGTGCATGCGAAGATCGAGCAGCTGCGAGCCGAGGGTGTTCCAGAGGATCCTCCCGCTGAGGCGGTGCCTAGTGTGCCGTAGCTCGTCACCACGCAGGCAACGTCGGCGGTGCTGGCTACGCTCGGGAGCATGGAAGCGTTCGAACAGTTCGTCGCCTTGGCACTTGAAGCCGAAGGGCTGGTTGTCTCGAGCGCGCTCAAGTTCCCGGTCAAGCGACGCACCCGAAAGGTCGCCTACGAGGAGTGGCAGACGCATGGCTTCGAGGTGGATCTCGTCGCCGCTCGCTCAGACAAGCTTGTGCTCGCGACCGTCAAGTCGTTCTTCGGCTCACGTGGTGTGGTTGCCGCCCACGTACGCGGGGAAAGCGCCGATCCTCGGATGAATGCGCTCTACGCGTTGATCAACGACACTCATATCCGCGACACTGTGGTCGCGGGTGCTGCCGCGCGCTTCGGTTTCTCGCATGATCAGGTTGAGCTCCGCCTTTATGTGGGGCGTTTTGCGGGCAAAGGTGCCGAGGCTGAGATTCGCGAGTGGTGCGGAGACCAGAGTGTCGGTGTGGGCCCCATCGAAGTGATCGGAGCGCCGGAGGTCGTTGCGATCGTACGCGAAGTCGCCCGCTCAACTCAGTACCGCGACAGCGCCGTCCTTGCGACGATGAAGGTCCTAGACGCAGTCGGGGCGTTGGTCTGACTCGGAGCGACACACCTATCCAGACCCGCGGGTCTTGGTTGGTGAGTGTGGTGTAGGCTTGTGCCCGAAAGGCAGGGCATGATGGCGCTGAACGAAGCCGACACGCGGGCAAAGCTGATTGACCCGCGTCTTCTCGCCGACGGATGGAGCGAGGTGCTCATCGAGCGGGAGTACACCTATCGACGCGGCAGGGTTCGACTCGTCGGCGAGCAGAGCATTCGCGATCGGCCGCAGTTCTGTGATTATGTCCTTCGGGACGGTGCTCGAGGTCCGATCCTCGCGGTAGTCGAAGCGAAGGCCGAGGATCATGGTCCTTCCGACGGTCTGCAGCAGGCATTGGGCTATGCCGAGGACATTGGTGTGCACTTCGCATACTCGTCCAATGGGCACGGGCTCGTGGAACACGATCGGCTCACGAACCAAGTGCGTGACCTCGAGTCCTTTCCCTCGCCGGCCGACCTGCGCACGCGGATCTCGTCATCACTTCCCACGCGGACGGCCGCGTTGCGGAACCCTGATGGCGTAGTTGTAACCAACCCGATCATTCAGCCCGCGTTTCCCTCGCCGACTGGAGGAATGCGCTGGTACCAGGAGCGCGCAGTGACCGCCGCCCTCGATGAGATGCTCAGTGGGCGTCGGCGCGCGCTGCTATCGCTGGCCACGGGTACCGGCAAGACCTACATCGCATTCAACCTAGCGTGGAAGCTCCTTAGAAGTGGTTACAGCAAGCGCGTGCTTTTCCTGGCGGATCGGATCTCGCTGCGCGATCAGGCATTCAATGAGTTCGGACCGTTCGACACAGCTCGTGGGGTGGTCTCAGGATCGCCGCCATTCGCGCGCGACATCCACTTCGGGATCTACCAGACCCTTTACGCTCGCGGCGAGGACGGTCTCCGTCTGTACGAGCGATACCCGCGGGACTTCTTCGATCTAGTCATCATCGACGAGTGCCACCGCTCGGGATATGGCGACTGGCAGGTAATTCTCGACCATTTCGAGAGCGCGTTCCACCTCGGTATGACCGCAACGCCGAAGCGGAGCGACAGCATCGATACCTACGAGTTCTTCGCTGGCGAGAATAGGGACGGAGACGGCGCGCCGCAGCCTTGTTTCGAGTACTCGCTGGGACGCGGGATCGACGACGGCTTTCTCGCGATGTACCGAGTGCGTCGAGTGAAGACCAACATCGATCAGGATGGCCTCCGAATCGAGGAGGAACTCGACCAGGGTGCAGACCTGATCGTGCCCGATGGCGCGCCGGTCAAGGAGATCTACGCCTCAAGCGAGTTCGAGCGCGCGATTCAGGTCGAGGATCGCACTCGCGCAATGTGCGAGCATCTGGCGGGACTTCTCCGGCAGTGGGGGCCGAACGAGAAGTCCATGGTGTTCTGCGTCAGCATGGAGCACGCGGCACGAGTGCGTGATCACATGCAGCGCCTCCTCGGGCCGGAGACCGGCAAGTCCCACTACGCAGTCCGGATTGTGAGCGAGGAGCCCGCGGGGCAAGCGCTCCTGGAGGAGTTCCAGCTGTCGAGCAGCACACAGCCGGTACTTGCGACCACTGTGGACCTCCTCACGACCGGAGTGAATGTACCGTCCTGTCGGAACATCGTTTTCATGAAGCCGGTCGGATCGCCGACGGTGTTCAAGCAGATCCTTGGTCGAGGCAGCCGTCTCGATGCTGCGACCAACAAGGAGTTCTTCCGTATCGTCGACTACACCGATGCGACGCGCCTCCTCGATGAGTGGGACCTGCCGCCCGCGGGTGGCGCCATTCTGACTGAGGGCCACGGTGTCCTGACGGGCCAGGTAGTCAACCATGACGGATTCGAGCCGATCGAAGGTGCCGCGGTCGTCGTGCGGGCTGGCTCTCGGACGTTCGCCGAGGTTCACACCGACGCTCGTGGACTGTTCCACGTCCCTGAGCTGCCCGAGACGACGCTCACTGTTGACGCGGCAGCCCGCGGGTTTTCGAGCAAGCGACTGCGAGTACCGATCGCAGCAGAGTCGACAGAGATCGTCATCACGCTGCGCGAGCCGCAGCCCGGGGTCGAAAGGCTTGTCATCAGTGGAGTGACCGTCACGATCGCCGAGGAGACCGACCTTACATTGGCGGATGGTGCCGAGCTCACTGTGGAGGAATACATTGAACGGGCCGGAGCTAAGACCCGGGAACTCGTCCGTACACAGAAGGATCTGGTCGAACAGTGGCGCGATCCGGAGGCCCGATCCGCTCTGCGCGCTTCGCTCTCGGTCGTCGACGTGCAGCCAAGTATCCTCGCCCTTGTATCGGGGCGGTCGGATGCGGACGAACTCGATCTCCTAGCCTTCTCGGCGTTCGGCGCCGACATCAAGTCGCGGGAGGATCGCGCGCGGGCGCTCGCGCTGGCGCATAACGTTTCGGACGATGCGCCTCATGCCGAAGGCGCGATTGTGGCCGCGCTGATTGACAAGTACCGGCAGGCCGGCGTCGAGGAGATCGCGAGCGCCGATGTCTTCTCCGTCGAACCTTTCACGAGTGGTTTCGGAGGAGTTCAGGGCGTAATTCGCGCGCTCGGTGGCCCGGAAGCCGTCAAGCAAGTGCTGCGAGACGTGCAGCGCTGGCTTTATCCGACTGACGACGAGGAGCAGGACCGATGACCCCGGAAGCAAAGCTGCGTGGGCTGATTAGGGCCGCGTCGGACCAGATGCGGGCCGATGACAATACCAAGGGCTACCTCTCGTACCTTGAGCAGCTGACATGGCTGCTGTTCCTGAAGCAATATGAGGCGCTCGAGGAAGACCGCGCAGCGATCGCCGTCATCGACGGCACGGACTATGAGCATGTCGTGACGGGACCTTATCGATGGTCAGAGTGGGCCCGCTCCGACCTGACTGGTGACGCCTTGATCGCGTTTGTCACCGAGGATCTGCTGCCCGGACTCCGCAAGCTCGAAGGATCCCGTCGCGCCGAGCGTCTCGCTACCTTGTTCCAGTCAGTCACAGTGGTCATGAAGAGTGGACACACCCTTCGGGAGGTCATCAATCTCGTCGATCAGATCGACTTCCACGCGTTGTCGGATGCCCACACAATGTCGGTCGTCTACGAGTCGCTCCTTTCACAGGCTTCGGACGCTGGATGGTCGGGAGAGTTTTACACCCCTCGTCCGATCGTCGACGCCATGGTCGACGTCGTGCAGCCCACCTTGGGGCAGACGGTCTACGATCCCTGCGCAGGATCGTGTGGCTTCCTGGTTTCTGTCAACGAGCGCCTTCACCCGCAGGCTCTCACCACGGCCGATGCCGACCTCCTCAAGTCCCGCACCTACTTCGCCCAAGAATCCGGCGCGCTGGCTCACTTCGTCGGCACAGTGAATTTGCTATTGCATGGGATTGATGACCCCCAGGCGATCCGACGTAACACACTCGAGGAAGACGTGCGGTCGATCGACCCCGGCGACCAGCGAGATTTGATCTTCACCAATCCGCCTTTCGGCGGCGAGGAAAACCCGCAGGTGCAGCGCAACTTCCCGGCGCGATCTGATTCGACGGAGTTGCTATTCCTGCAGCACTGCATGGCCAAGCTGGCGCCGGGCGGCACCTGCGCAATTGTGGTCCCCGACGGAGTCCTTTTCAGAACTGATCAGGCGTTCCTGAGCGTGCGCCGTCGCCTCCTCAATGAGTTCAGCGTTGAGGGCATCATTCGTCTTCCGAGCGGTGTGTTCACCAACGCGCCGGGAGCGAGGACCAATTTGATGTTCTTCCGCCGCACAGGATCCCCGACCACGTCCATTCGCTTCTACCTAGTCCGCCCTCCCCAGGGACGGCCCGGCTTCTCGAAATCGCTCCCGCTGACCCGCGACCTGCTGACGCCCGCCGTTGAGTGGATTCGAGACGGTGTCCCGACCGCGCACGGATGGGAGTCCTCTTACGAAGAGATCGCGGCGGCAGGCTACGACCTGAACACCCGCCCACGCCTCCACACAGAGGCGGGGGTGCGCGCTGACCCGCTCGATGTGGTCGAGCATCTTCGTAGTCAGGTTGGAGTCGTGCGGGAAACTGCCGCCCGCTGGAGCGAGACGCTCAACAGGCTCGAAAACTTTGAGGCCGGAAACCGTGTGCAGCTCAAGCGTTACATCACCGAGCGAGGTGAACGTGCAGGCGGCGATCCTGCCGAGCGTCTCGTGGGCGTGACCAACTCAGGCGGGCTCGCTGAATTCCGAGGCGCAGCTGCGTCGGATCGATCTCGCTACCGGCGGATTGAGGTGGGTGACTTCGTGTACAACCCCATGAGGATCAACGTCGGGTCCTTGGCATATTGCCGATCCGCCATCGAGGAGGGGTGGGTCTCGCCGGAGTACGTCGTCTTCTCGCTCACTGACGACGCACCATTCAATGCTGACTACCTTCTGTTCTTCCTCACCAGCCACGCAGGTCGCGACGAAATCAACCGTCATGTGCGCGGCGGCGTTAGGGCACGCCTGTACTACGCGGGCCTGGAGAACGTCGAGGTACCAGTGCCCATCGATGCGGCTCAGTGGGACGCCTTCTTGGAGTCGATGGCGGTACTGCGCGAAGTGACGCGCAAGGCGGCGGGGGCATCGTCCGCATCTGATCTCGCTTCGCTCTTGTTTACGGAGGCATGAGATGACGAGGGATCTCGAGACGGCGAATGACCAGAACTGGACGCACGAGGGTACGCGCAAATGACAACGATCGATCAGCAGATCCGAAGTGCCGACGACGCGATTGTCCGCAACATCGAGTTGCTGAGCGCGCAGCGGGATCTTCTCTCGCAGAACGTGCTCGCACAGCTGCGAAACCTCGTCGAAGGACTCATCGTTCGCGCCCACCTCAAGGATGGCTCGCTCACGTTCGACTACAGCCAGGTGGGGCCGGCGCTCGCAGTAGTGAAAGCCAATGCCAAGCTGAATCGTCTGAGTCGCTTTCACAATCTCTTGCAGGCGAGCGCGTCGCACTACACGCTCGACGGTGATCCGTCCGAACGGCTGATGCTCAAGTACTACGAGTACCTGATGCGCACGCGGGATCTGGCACAGAGCCAGTTCGGCCTGACGATCCTTGGGAATCTAGCGAGGTTTCCGATTGATCTAGATCCCTCGATGTATGAGTACTACGAGAAGATCGCGGCTCGCGTGGATGCGATGCGCGCCGGGCCCACCCCGCCAACCAGTGACGCGATCTACTACATCCACAGCTCAAGGCCATTCTTCATCGGCGCTCGCATTTTTTATGAGGTGACGTTCTCGCTCGCTCACAATAAGACGAGCAAGTTCGATCGAGTGATCGGATTCACCGATATCGATGTGACGGACAAGTACGCCTCTAGTCTCGTAATCGCTCAAGACTCGATCGACGTACTCGGTCAGACGATGCCCATCACCCTGATCGAGTCGTGGAGCGTCGCGATCAGGGGCTGCGAGTTCAACAATCTAGCGAAGATTCTTGGTCAGTCGAACGGCGACGTTGGTCGCGGTCTGGCGGAGTACAAGAATCTGATGCAGTACCTGACCACCATGCGCTCGAATCTGCTCGATCTCATCGACATGGACGAGGCGGACTACAACCAGGTCCGTACGTGGGCGCTCGCGAACGCAAAGCGCAGTCCGCTCATCTTCGCCATGCTTGATGCCGCTCGAGCGCTGATCCGGCGAGGGCGACCGGGAGCGAGTCTGCTCCGCTATCTCTTGCTCCGCATGAACAACCAGGTAATCCGTGCGCAGTACGACCCTGCGGCGTGCAGTGCTCTCTCCGGTCTTCACGTGTCGCACTCATGCCGGCCGTTCGACACGATGCCCTTTTGCTCATCGCCACGGCGGCACAACCCACACTTCGCTGACCTCGCGGAGAGTCTCAACTCGTCAGCCCGTCGCCACGAGATCCTTGCTCGCCGAGTCCGAACCAATGTGGAGCAATACGGCGTGATCTACACGCCGGATGCGGAGCTCGCAGGCTTCGGAGACCTCGACTCGCTCATCGCGAAGCACAATGCTCAGTTGCCACCGACCGCTGCGCATCTGCCGCGCAAGCTGATCCACGAGAACGGACACGTCTTCATCAAGGGATATGAGGATGACACCGTCACGATCATCAACGAGCTGCAAAAGGTGGCTGCGACCGGCGTCGTCGACCACGGCATGGACGTCCAGACGTGGATCGACGCCAATCCGACAGCCATTGACGATGACCTCAAGGCCGACGCGCTGAAGGGGCTGTTTGCGGACTCGAAGGTTGCGCTCATCTACGGAGCCGCCGGAACAGGCAAGTCCACGATGGTCGATCACATCGCGAACTACTTCAGCGGTGAGCGGAAGCTTTTTCTGGCGCACACGAACCCGGCCGTCGACAATTTACGTCGGAGGGTGTCCGCCCCGAATTCGTCGTTCAGCACAATCGCGAGCCACCTCGGCGGCATGGGCACGACCCGTCGCTACGACGTCCTCGTGATCGACGAGTGCAGCACCGTGAGCAACGCAAGCCTCCTCAAGGTTCTGGAGAATACGACGTTCGACCTCCTTGTGCTCGTGGGTGACGTCTATCAGATTGAATCCATCGAGTTCGGCAACTGGTTCAGCACCATTCGTTCCTACCTGCCGCCGACCGCGATCTTCGAGCTGACCAAGCCGTTCCGGACGAATGACGAGGCGCTTCTCGCCCTCTGGGATCGCGTGCGGAATCTCGACGACCGCATCGAGGAGTCGCTCTCCAAGAACGGCTACTCGACCGTCCTCGGAGACACCTTGTTCGCGCCGCAGCGCGACGACGAGATTGTCCTGTGCATGAACTACGACGGGCTCTACGGGATTAACAATGTCAACCGCTTCCTCCAGGCCAGTAATCCCAATCCCGCATACGTCCGGCGCGGGGCGACCTACAAGGTCGCCGATCCGGTGCTCTTCAACGACACCAACCGATTCCCGGGAGTGATCTTCAACAACCTGAAAGGCACAATCGTCGGCATCGAGCAGGCGCTTGGGCGCATCACCTTCGACATAGAGCTCGCACGGGACGTCACCGCTGCAGATTGTTGGGGAACCGACCTGCTCTGGGTGGAGGGATCGACGGTTCGCTTCGATGTGCTCGAGATTGCCGATCAGGACGTGGACGACGACACCCTGACCACGGTCGTCCCTTTCCAGATCGCCTACGCGGTGTCCTTCCACAAGGCGCAGGGCCTCGAGTTTGATTCGGTGAAGATTGTGATCACCGACGTCAACGAGGCGAACGTCTCACACAGCATGTTCTACACCGCGATCACTCGAGCGCGGGAGCGGCTGGAGATCTTTTGGACGCCTGAGACGCAGCAGCGAATCCTCAGCCGTCTCGCGGTGAAGGAGAACATTAAAGACGAAAACCTCTTGAAGGTGCGCCGTGGGATTTCACCTGTTTCGAAGCGTCCGCGTCTTCAGAAGGTTCGCGCCACCCCATGATCGCCGATAGATAGTGCACCACACAGCGCGTGGGCATTCTCGCTCACCTTCGGCGTGCAAGAGCTCGAACTCGGACCGGGGCGAAGACATCTCGATCGGTTGGCTATAGCTCGAAGCAACCGAGCAAGTCGCCCGTAGTCTGACAACGTGGACACATTCCTCGACGAGTCGCAGACGTTCATGCGAGCGATCACCGACTCATTCCACCTAGTCAATACGAGCCGCGCGGGACTCGAATTGCTTTCAGGTCAAGTCAGCCGCGTGGTCACGGCGGGCGCCGACGATCGAGTGATCGAGGCGCTCTTCCCCATGCCGGACGGGACCACCGGCCAGAACCTGCGAGCCCACACGTTGCGCGATCAAGCTGCAAAGGACCGCGACCTTGCGGAGATGTGGCTGTTTGTCGCATTCGCACGGTACGAGACTTGGGCTGAGAGCCTTGAGGTCGAGTACGGAATCGCCGGTGCTTCACGCGCCAGTCAGTTCGCGTACGCCCATCAGGGAGCCCCAGGCTACGGCGATGTGTTCCCGACAATGTCGATCGACCGCACCATGGACGCGATCTATTCGCAGGCGGTGAGCGCTGACAACCTCTACTTGTCCTCGACGCCGATCGTAGAAGCTGCTCTCCAACTCTTTCGGTTCTATAAAGAGGTTCGAAATTCGTTCGTTCACTCGAATGCCCGCGCGAACGTGCGATTGGCCACCGCCTCGGTCAACGCACAGGCGGCACTCGTGACTCTGCAGGGCGCCACCACACTTCGGACCGGCGCGGTGCCAATTCTGACGGTTGGTGACCCCGTTTCCGTCAGTCTCGCGCTTGTTCGCGACGTGATAGCTCTGCTCCGCCGTCTCGTGTTCACGATTGATGCGCACCTGTTGCTGTCGCCTATCGGAGTTGCCGAATTCGAACGGCGATGGATCCAGAAGTATGGATCGAATCCCGTGAATGTCTCGCTGAGTAAGCTCAAGCGACCGGCTTGGTTCAACGCGCACGTGTCACACGCACTCGCCATGCCTTCTCCACCTTTGAGCGGGCGAACCGATGGAGCTGTCTGGCCCCCAGCGTCTCGCGAGGCGTTCGTCGACTTCGCGACACCTCGTTGGATGATCAGGCGGACATAGCGCCGATCAGTCCCGGCATCGTCGAGGACCTCCACCCGGCCGAACACTCGCACTGGACCCGCGCGCAGGAGCTGCCCAAACATTATTTGGAAGGCCCCGCGGCTCGAGCGCAGCAAGAATGAAGAGCTAGATCCGATCCTCAACTGCTGCCTGGCACGCGACCTGTGAAGACGGTCCATCCTCGTTGGACGCGAGGTTGATCGCTTCCTTGGCCAAGGCAGTCAGCCAGCCTTCGCGTGCCCTAAACGCGTCGCCTTCGGGAAACGCTGTCTGTAGGGCGGATAGCGCAGTGGATATCGACTCCACATCTTCGCCGGACTCAGCCCGTTTGGCAGCTACTTGAACGAACTGCGGCGCGATCGTGATGGGCGGTTGGTAGACCAAGGAAGTCACTTCACTCCACAGCCAAAGCCGGTCCGCTAATGTCGGCGGGTCCGACCCGATCCAATCGACGCCCTTGGGGAGGGTGAGGACATTCCACGTCCAACCGGACGAACTCCGGCGCCAACGACGGGAAAGACGCGTCTCTCCCGTTCCGGTTGTGATCGCGCCTCTAGCGGCGAGAGCGATGTCCCCGAACTCATCGCGCGCGCCACTGACCATCGGTGCGAGATAGAAGTAGAAGACCTTCGCATCGTGGGATTCGATGCGAACAACTGGGTCGGTCTCGCCGTCTGAGAGGCGGCGTGGAGGCATGATCGTCCAAGACCCAGTCGGGACCGGTTGTCGCCCGACACGTAGTCCGGGCTCCATAATCGTTGCGGCCGTCCTGCCTTTATTGCGAACCGTGAGACGGACGATATCGAGTCGGAGTCCGTGGCGTGGCGTGGCGTGGAGTCCGGTACCGGTCTTCCACCGAGCGATCGAACCGGTTAGGTCTGCGCCCATCCATCGACGCTCCATGAGGTCAAGCTCGACCGTCACGACTGCGCCACCGTAGTACCAACTGCGGGCCGAGAGGAAGACAGTAACAAGTAGAGACAGTGCCGCTAGGACGAGCGACCACGGCGGTTCCATAACGCGAGCGTACTCATCGACCATGCTCGCCTCAGAAATCCGAACCGAAAGGCGACGTACCTGGTGACAGATTGGGGGTTCGTCTCGCTAGCCGCGCCCTACGTTCGATCTACTTGATGCGCACTTCCTGATGATCCATTGCGACACAGACACCGTCCTTGACGACGTACGCCTCGACGTAGTGCCGCCCCTTGTAGGAGGTCGGTTCGACTCTGCTCAGGTTGCCAGTGTCCTTCTCGACTTGCCCCCGGATGCAGTCAGCGCCGATGGCTTCCTCGCCGGTGTTTCGAACCTTCCAGTACACGTCGGAGGGAGCCGGGACGTCGTGCTGGACCCGGAAGTTGATGCTGGAGTTCCGCGGCACCACATTGCCGTACTTCCCTAGTTCGTATTCGCGAAAGCCTCGGCGCTTCGCCACGCGACCGATGATGCGAGCGCGGTAGCGACCATCGAGGCGTGTTCGAATGCCCCACCGGCTTTCGAGCGTCTCATCGGTATTGCGTACGCCCGGTATGCCGAGATGAGCCTCCGACGCCTTCTTGACCGTGGTGTCATACGTTCCGAACTTCTCGCCGAAGAGCCGGCGCCACTTGACCTTCGACTCGTCCGCGTCTTCCTCGTCGTAGGCCTCATCGATCCAGCCGCGGTAGACGTGAATCTTGGTGCGGAAGTTTGCGTATTCGTCCTGGTCCCACCGATGGTTATAGTTCTCAGTTGGCTCGCTCGGGTCATCGATGCTCGGCATGAGCTCGTTGTTCTGCAGGTAATCATCAAGCGCGCCAACGATGTTCTTCAGCGCCGTCGGCACGTCCGTGTACAGAGAGTCGTCTCCCCAGGCGGCCGCTTCGCTCACGCTGTTGCCCAGCAGGATTGACAGAATCACGGACTTGCAGCTGAAGGTGTCCTTGAAGTCCCGGAGGTACTTCATCAGACGGATGACTTTGACGAGCCGCCCGCTCGCGAGCTTGTTCTGGCCGACGAGCCACTCGTTGTAGCCCTCAGGATTGCTGAGCTCGAACTGATTCTCGGCGCGGTTCGTGATGTAGTGCGCATCGTGGCGCTCCATGTACGGCACGAGGTCGATGTGGAACTCGTTGGCGTAGTCGATCCTGATGCACCGGTCGTGTCGGCTGACCATGTCGCGGTATGTGGAGCTGTTGCGGAAGACCGTGTAGAGCTCCTGGACGTAGTCTTCGGCCTCCCAATCTTCGATCTCGTTCATCTCGAGAAGGAGATCGGCGTCAAACTCATCGTTGGCGCGAACCGGGTTGATGATCGTCCGGTGGGCATAGCTGCCCTGGGGAAGAATGTCGATGAAATTGGCGGCGAAGGCGTCCTCGCCTGTCTGAACGAAGTTGGTGATCGCGTTCACTCGCTCATCGAGCTGCTTGATGCGCCCATCGCCGAGGTTCACCTTGTTGACGAGGAAGGCATCGAAGTGCTTGATCAGTTTCATCGCGTCGCCTCCTCGTCTTCGAGTTTCCGGACAGGATCGAACGGCGCGGCGGGCGCTGCGAAGAAGCGCTTGCGGAGGAGCGGAAGCTGCGTCCGAGCCTGGTCGGCACCCAGCGCTCGGAGTTCAGGGATTCCTTCGATTCCGTCAAGGGTGTACTTGCGTTCGTCCACAGAGGGCGACACCCGCACGACATGGTCGTGGCCGAGCAGCAGGATCGCCGAACCAATCGACGATGATGACTGTCCAGACATAAAGACCTTAACGATCCGTTTCGCCCAGTAATTGGCGAGCCCGTGATGACGTGCGCGGCCCGCTGCAAAGTTGGCCGGCGCTTCAGTGCAACCGACGCCGAGTAGTTCGACGTCACCCTTCGCCCATTCCAAGAGGCCGATCGCCTCGACGGCCGCGGTACCCATCGGGTTGTTCGCCCACATGCCGCCATCGACGAGCGGCACGCCATTCGTCAATCGATGCGTCGGGAAGTAGGTCGGCGCGGCCGCGGTCGCCATCGCGACATCCACCGCCAGCATCTTGTAGTCCCGTTCGAAACGTTCGTGATGAGCCGTTTTGAAGACGTTGACCTGGCCGGTCGAGAGGTTGAGGGCCGGGATGACGAGGCGTGTAGAGCTCTCTCCGAGGCGCAGGTTCCCGAATACTTCCTCGAGGGCGCTCTTGAGCGGAGCCGGGTCGTACTTCGCCGTGACGAGTTGCTTCAGCGGACCTACTCGCTTGCTTCCCTTGAAGATCGCGGGCCCCTTCTCTTCATAGAAGCGAAGGATGTCTGCCGCAGGGATACCGAGGCCGATGCCCAGGGCGATGATGCCCCCGGTCGATGTTCCTACGATCAGGTCGAAGTAGGACGCGAGCGGCTGGTCGAGCTCGCTTTCGAGATCAGCAAGGAAGGCCGCAGGAAAAACGCCCTTAATTCCCCCACCGTCGATAGTGAGTACACGTCGGGGAGATGCTGAAAAGTCCTGCTCGGTGGTCATTGTGTCCCTACTTATGCGCCTTTGCGTTCATTTTTGCAAGGACCACCGACATCCACAGAATATCTGACAGAGGTCGCCCACGATCCCAACGGTGCGGAGACTCGCGGCACGGCTAACTCTTCGACAGCAACACGTAGTAGCGGTCCGTGGCTATCTCTCGATAGCGGCGGTGCGGGTGGATTACGCTCAGCCACATGAACGACCAACGCGAGCGCTTCTTCAACGACCTCGACCGGAGCGATGACAGCGCTCGAACGATCGTCGTCGAAGTCAACGGTCGCGAAGTAGTCGCGTCTAGAGTTCGACCGGCCGAGTGGACACTGTCCTTGGGTCGCGAGGGTCGGATTGGACGCGTACGTCGCAGACAAGAGGATCGCGCGGTGTACTTCGTCGGCTATACAGAGCTTGATCCTGACCGTGTTGAGTGGGTCAGCGATGACATAGATCGGGTGCTCGACCGACTAGTAAAACCGGCCTGAGATACCTACTCTCGCCGCCCGGGTGATGGGCTCCAGTTGTGGCGCGTCTCGGAGCCTCGTGCGCGGCGCGACGCCCCGCGAAAGGTCGCTCGAGATGAATTGGCGATTGAAACAGACCTGACTAGCTGACTCGCCATGCCGCGGCTGTCCATTCCTTAGCGCCTACGGTTGCTTCACCTGCGAGCTGAAACGTGATGCCTGTCGGTATCCGGCGCCTCCCGTTGTTCCCCAGCGGCAGCCGCCCCCGGGCGCTGTCGCCTCCGAGGAAACGTCCGTTCTCATCGACCGGCGCGATGCCCCCGCTTCCTGACATCGAGCCAGCGGATCGGAGGACGAGTCCCGGCTCATACATCCTCCCGATCGCGCGCTTCTGATTTTCCGCTTGCACCTTCTCCAGGAGCTTCGTCACCCCAGTTCTCGGTCCGCACAGCACAAACATGCAGTCTGTGGTCGGCTCGGACATGGCGACGAGCTTCAGCCTGTACAGGTCCGAGACGACGTTGCCCCAGCTGCAGTGCTTCGATGGAGTCCACTTCACCTCCATAGCCAGCGAGCGACCCGTACGACCGGCCGTAGGGGTGATGAAGAAGTCCAGTTCCCGCGGGCGGCCCGCCTTCTTCCCGACTCCGCGGACGTCTTGCAATTGCGGGTGCGCGTAGCCTGGCCTGACCCAGAAGTCCGCGGTACTGATGTTAGACACCACGATCTCGTTGATGGTGCCGTGCAGATAGACCTCGTTAAACAACCCCGCTCGCATACAGGCCTGATCGAACGTCAGCTTCGACGCAAGACCGTGAGCGATCAGCCGACCGATGTCTCGCTTGATCCTCACCTGGCTACTTGACGGTGCCTGCGCCGTCATCCGATGAGCCGGGTTGTGGACTTCACGCGACGTGCCTCACTCAGTAGGCGCCGGATCTTGGGTGCAGTCGGCGCTTCGTCGAGATCGGCCTCGGGCCAAGCCACGAGAGCATCGTAGAGGTCACGCCTCGCCCCGCTCACGACCTTCAGGTTGAGGATGGCGAGAAGCTCCTTGAACTTCTCCTTAGCGAGAGAGCTGTGCAGGCGGTTCGCCACAGCGCGGTTTGTGATCGAGTTGAGCGCGAACGCCGACTCTCGGGTCGTGAATTTGCCGATCAGTTCCCTGTAAACCGGGTCTGCGGACCAAGAGGCACCGGACCCGTTCGTAAGGAACACGTACACGAGCACGGTGGCATATTTCTCCTGAATCGCCCGCGGGACTTTCGGCTCGTCGCCGACGAGCCTGCCGAGCTCGCGTACCGGTGGCCCCTCCGCGGCGAAGTTGCTCCACGAGTGGTGGGCGGCAAGGACCGCGTCGAGGGCGGCGTCGATGGCGGGGATACGGAGGTCATCGGGAAGATAGCTCTGACCTCCGACGGACTCCAGAAACTCGTTGGCGAGCGCGGATTCATCCGCCTGCTGGTTGACCCCGAAGCCCCGGGCCTTCGTCCCGAACTGCTTCCGGGCTTCTTCGCTGACGTGTTCCCACAGGTACGGCAGGAGAAGACGGATGTTCTCGAGCACGTATGTGTCGGCTCCTGGCCGGGTGTAGATCCCGAACAGTCCGAGCGCGAGGTTGTCAGCCTGTTCGCGGGGCATCTCCTCGAAGCCGCCGCCCGTTACCGCGGCCGTTGACTGCTCGATCGGGGCCGCTTTGATCTTCGTAAGAAGCAGGCGGACTTGCAGCACCGAGGGAGCGAGAGGGAGGTTGATGACCTCGTTGATGCACGCATCGAGGTAGCCCACCAGCTGAGGTGCGCGCAGAGTCACGTGGTTCGGATGCGCGGCGCTGGCGTGGTTGCGCATGTACCGGACCAGATCGAGCTGCTGGAGTCCCAGATCCGATACCAGCCCAATCCGGTTGGCGGCTAGCAACAGTTTCTGATCGTCGATCAGTCGCATGTCGTCCGGCCCATGGAGTTTCGACCGCAACTCTGAACCGGGCGGGGCAGCCTGATCGAAGAAGTAGTTCAAGTCGTAGGCTGCGGCTTTCGCGCGAACGCTGGACACCGTCTCGTCCCAGAGGTAGTTGAGGGCTGCGTCGAAAAGTCCGGCTGCCACGGCTGCCATGAACTTCGATAGATAGGCGCTCTTGCTGCGCGCCGCCGCATCAACGGGTTCCAGAACATCACCCATCTGGTTGAGCACCCCGACGCGCTGACGCACGGGAACGAGAATGTCCTCGGACGGGAGTCCCAGCGCCTCGATCTCGCCGAGGATGGCGGTCTCGAAGGTCGGCAGGTCGAGCTCTCCGGAGTTGTCCCGACGTGAGATCTCTCGGTTGTTCATGACCCGATCTTGCCAGTTGTCGCGTGGATGGCGAGTGGTACTCGCCTGGCCCCGTCATGCGTTTGAGCTTTGCCTGTCTCCTCGCACGCTCGCGGCGATCTATCTCGGCCGCGATGTTGCCGTCGGGCCGATCCGTTACAGCAGGTTGATCTCGATGAGCGTCCCGAAGTGCTTCTTGTCCGTGTTGAACTCCTGATCGGCGCGGTGCCGGGCGCGCTGACTGTCATACAGCGGGTCGAAAGTAGCCCGCAACACCTTCGCCATCCGCGTTCCGTCGCGGTCCAGCCTGCAAAAGCTCGCCGCCACCGCGGCGACGCCGGGGTCGGCGGCTGCGCGCGGGAGGATCTAACAGGACCACTGCTTACTATCGCGAGTTGAGCCGACCAGGCGCTCGTGGTTTACGGTACGGCCAGCCAGACTTGAAGGCTCGAGATGTGGCGCGTACACAACGACCAACGCCCAGCTATGGTCCGAGTTGAAAAAATCCTTCCCGACAGTCGTGCAACCGAAGAGAGGGCTTCTGGCGAACGGTTCGATGGCGAGACCGTGATCGCCATGCGTGCGCAAAACCTGGATCCGCCATATCCGATCAGCTGGGACTGGACCGCCGGAGGGGGCGCGACGCACCGCAGTAGTCCTCCCGCAATAGCCGAGCAGCTGAAGCGGTTTAACGTGACCCGATTCCGAGTCCGGCTGCCTACGCGAGCGAGATTGCATCTCGCTCGAGCGCTACTTGGCCTGGTTGGGCGCGCGCAGCACCACCCCAGACCTCAGGATGGCCATGCGCATCGTTTCTTGGTTCACGCCCAACCGCGATGCGACCTGCGATAAGGACAACCCAGACTCATACAGTGCCGCTGCCCGACTTACCTGCTCCAGTGTTAGAGGCTGCCGTCGCACCACAACCTTGTTGGCGCGGAGGATTCCGATGACCGTGGACTTGGCGACGCCGTAGTCCTTCGCGAGTTGCGTGGTGGTGTCGCCGGCTTCGTAGCGGGTAGCTACTTCAGCCCGTGTTTCGTCGCTCAGGCGGTTCCAGCCACGCTTGACACGTGGTTGGAACTTGCGCGGAGAATCCCCGAATGAGCCGAGAATCTCGCGGATCTGGGCTGGCGTAACAGGGGTCGCTGAATTATTGGAACAGAGGTAGATAACCCCGACTGAGAGGGGAGGACAATGGGAATGTTCAAACCCGTTGTCCTCCCTCTGTGATCCGCGAGCTTGACATGCGCACCTCCGCCGAGGTGGAGAACGCATCTACCGGTACTCGCCGACAAGTGCGCACGCTCCGGTGACACTCCCAGCGATTCGCGCGAGAGCAACCGCCCTCCGACCAAACTCCACCGGGTGCGCTGCAGGCATGCCTCCTTCACAAACGACTCTCGCCGCTCAGTTCAGGTGTCCACAAGACCGGGTTCAACTCCAATAGCTTCGAGGGCCGCCGAGCTGCCGCCATCTATGCGCCGAACGGAATGATGAAGTCGTCATTCGGGCGATTCAGCAATGCATGTGCTGGGAGCGCACTCCGAGAGCCGCAATGGCGTCGGCAAAGTCCTCGCTCACCCTGGCTCCGCCCTCGGGGGTCACCTCGTCAGGACCAAGGCGCGAGCACGACGTGGATGGCCCCAAGTAGAACCTAAGAATCGGTCAAACGGCACGGGATAGTGGCGCAATCGGCCGGGCCGGCCCACGGTGGCAAGGTCGTTGTCTGCGTCGACGACGCTCATCACCGCTTCACCAGTGTCGTGCTGCGGGTTCTCCACCCCTAACGAACGGCGTGATTTCAGGTCATCTTGGCGTGTGTTAGCATCTCGGCTGCAGTCGACGAAACTCTAACGTGTGATCTCAACGACCTGAAGTGTTAGCTCACTCGTCTCCCGCGTCGGGTCGGCTTCAAATCATTCCAAAACCGAGCTTGGTTGACCGCTTTAGCTTCCAAGGTCTGTTGTTGGTTACGTGACACCAGCAGTTGCTGGTTTTCAACTATGGGTGGTCAAAGATGACGCAATCTGTATCGGTCCAAGCGCGCACCGGGCAATACGCAACTCTGGTGACATTGCTCCTTCTCGCCGGCGTAACGGTCGACGTCCAGTTCGGCGGTCTCCCACCGCTCGTGGGGACGATTGCGGCAGAGTCTGGGCTCTCTGGACCGGAGATCGGGTGGGTCCTCAACGCCATGATGGTGGGTAGCGCCATCTCAGTGAGCCTCTCTACCCGCATCGGCGACATCTTTGGACATCGGAAGGTTCTGATCGTTCTTCTCGGCCTTGCGCTTGTAGGCGCGGCCCTGGCTGCTACCGGAGGCGGATTCTGGGCTCTTGTCACGGGCCGGTTCCTGATGGGGTTCGCGGTCCCGGTCCCACTGTCATGGGGTCTACTGCGCCCACGTGCTACTGCCCGTCAGGTCCGCAATGTTTCGCTCGTTCTCTCGCTGGTCATGGCGATCTTCACCCCCTTGGCCCTCGTCATCAGCGGTCTGGTCGTTCAGGCGGGACTGCCCTGGCAGATGGTCTTCTGGATCAGCTTTGCGCTGTTCGCGATTTTGCTGATCCTGGCCCTGATCGCACGTGAAACACCCGCGTCTTCCCTGGCCACCGGGAGTTTGAACTGGTTCGGGGCGATTGGCCTGGGTGTCTGGGTTACCGCGCTGCTGGTTGGTATCAGTACGGGACCCAGTCTGGGCTGGTCTTCGCCGCTGGTGATCGGCGCATTCGCGATCAGTGCATTAACGTTCATAAGCTGGGTGATTCAGCAAAAACGCTCCGCTGACCCGCTCATTTCTTTCCGTAACATGGACCGGCGCCAGGCCCTCGTTGGGTATTCGGGAATTCTGCTCATCAGCCTGGTTGGGTCGGGTATCTTCATCGTGATGCCTGCTGTCCTGCAAGCTCCAATTGAGTCGGGGTACGGGCATGGATTGTCGACCCTCGATTCGACGTACGTGCTTCTCGCACAGATTCCTGGTGCGGCGCTGGGCTACTTCTGGACGAAGTGGGGCCTTGCCCGGCTCGGGCCGAAAGTCGTCCTCATCACTTCCGGGATCTTCTCTGTCGTGGTGTACCTCGGCATGGCATTCGCGAATGGACCCGCTTGGGCACCGTGGCTGTGGGTCTTCGGCTACGGGCTGGCCACACTGAGCTGCCTAACCGCGGGGTACGCCCTTGTCGCAGCAGCGGGACGCCAAGACAATATGGCGGTGACGATTGGCATCCAGAGCATTGTCCAGTACACCGCGGGGACAGTTCCGACCGCCATTGTCCTGAATGTCCTGGTCGCAGGGGCTGACGGATTCATTCCGGAACAAGCACTCGTTGGAATCTTCGTAGCAGGTGCCGTCGTGATCGCTGTCTTCGTCGCCGTGTGGACCGTGTTCGCGCCAACGTCCATCAAGGATCTGCACGCTGTCGACACGGCAGTCAACACCGCGAAACTTCAAGCAGCCAACCGCTGATGACGTGACCTCGATCGGGTCCACCTGTCCTGAAACCTAACCGGCTAGAGCACTCGATCCGGCCGAGGCCGAGGCGAGCGCGAAAGAGCCCGAGCAAGGCATCCATGGGCAGGAGCATGAACGTGACAAAGTCCATAACCAAGATTCCACCAGGAGAGTTCTCATGAGTCCAACTTCACCCGGCGCAGCACTCCGAGAAATCTTTGAACGCCCCCAAACGGTCATCATGCCCTTCGGTGCGCTTCCAATCCACGCACAGATGGCCGAACACGCGGGGTTCGAGGCGTTCGAGCTTTCGGGTGGCATGTCAGCATGGTGGGCCGAGGGCGCGTCCGACACAGGCTGGTTGACGCTGACCGAAGTCGTAGCCCATGCGAAGCGCGTCGCACGGAGCGTCGACATACCAGTGTTCTGCGACGCGGACACCGGGTACGGGGCACCCATCAATGTTCAGCGCACGGTCCAGGAGTTTTCCGATGCGGGCGTAGCCGGTATTCACATCGAGGATCAAAGAGAACCGAAGAAGTCTGGCGGCGATACCGGAATCGAGCTGGTCTCCGACGCAGAGGCAATTGGACGCTTGAATGCAGCGGTAGCCGCGCGAGACCGATTGAACGCCGACTTCGTGATCGTCGCCCGCACTGATGGTTACGGCGCTGCGGGGGGTGGTCTTGACGAGGCTCTTCGGCGAGGACAGCTCTACCGCGCAGAGACCGGCGTCGACGTCATCTTCTACGAAGGTTTGCAATCGTGGGAACAGGCGGAACTTGCGCTGAAGGAAACACCCGGGGCGAACTATGTGATTCCCAGCGGTAACCTTTTGGGGCAGAAGACACTGCCCGAGCTGACGGCGATGGGCCAAGCGATCGACATCGCTCCTTTCGTGTTGCCGGGGATAAATGAGGTGTGGCGGCTCCTGGTAGATGTCAAAAAGGCGGGTGATGCGACACCCATTGCGCGCTATCTCGACCGCATGGATTCAGTCTTGAGAACCGAGTACGACTTTGGCTGGGGCGGAAAGTTGGGGCGCCCGTCAACGGAGTACGTTCGAGGTACTGAGGAAGAGTATCTACCCGCCGAGGGGCGGCGAGACTACGTCAACAATCTAAACGCGTAGAAAGTGGTGCTGCTCTAACGGGGGAGGGCTCGCGGTCACAAACAGTGCCCATGAGATTCCCGAACGCTCACACGGGGGCAAGGCGGATCCCGCCCTAATGGCTATGTGTGATCGCAACCGACGGGGATGCGTCGCGGTAGGCGGTCGGCGACGTTCCCTTCCACCGTTTGAACGCACTCGTGAAACTTGCCGGGTCAGAGTACCCGAGAACTCGTGATATTTGCGACACCGAGTGATTCGATGCGGCGAGCAGCTCGGAAGCGAGGGTGCCCAGGGTGGCATCGCGTACCTGTGCAAAATCGTGCCCGGTCAATTCAAGCTTTCGTTGTAGCGTGCGTGGGGAGACGCGCAGCGCAGCGGCCGCGTTCGCCAGCTTGCGATTTAGGTGCGGGGCCGCACGGATGACCTTCTCTACTGTGCTCGGCCAGTCGCCAGTCTCACGGAGGACTTCGAGAATCCGCGTGTCTTGGTGTACCCACGTTGTGTACTGAAACTCATTGCCAAAGGGAAGTTCGTGTAGGGACGCTTCGGGCTCCCACCACACCCGTAGCGCTTCGGAGTCGCACTTCACGCTGCACGCAACGATTGTCGAGACCTCGGGAGCAAGGGTTGGGAGCGGAATGTCCACGTGGGTGAATGGGAATGGCTCGCCGTAAAGCCAAGAGAACGTCCGGAAGGTCACGACGAGCTCGCGGTAGATGCTGAATGGTACGAGCTCGTCGGGGGCATCCGGGTAGGTGAATTCGAGGCCCGTTAGCCGTCCGTCTGACGTTCTCAGTGGCGACACTTCAACGAGACCCGGAACGTCATCTGTCGCTGCTGCCCGTACCCAAGCTTCGAGGTTCGGCGCGGCCACGAGAGCGAGTCCTCTGATACCGAACGAGCCGAGAGTATATGAACGTGCGGCCCGCACCCATAAGTCGACGCGGTCCTTCGTGAGAGCAACGAACTGCAGCTGGAAAGCCAGTTCTTTTCTCGCCGGTACGGTCCCCCCGGGCCGGTTTACAACGTCGTGGTCGATGTCGGCCGCCAACAAGGCGAGCTTCCAGTCAAGCCCCGCGTCTTTCAGCACGTCGCAGAGCGCGTGCAGGCTGAAGTTGGGGATGCGTAAGTCCCGGTAAGAGTTGAATCGCACTGCATACCTCCATCGACGTCTTCTGGAGCACTCCCCGACGCGCGGTCTTGTAGGCGCAGAAGAGTCGGAAATGCGGCGTAGTTTCCTAGGGTACTGGCGCGGTTCACCCTGTCAAGTCAGCGTTGAGGCTGGTTACGGTGAAGGCCTATCGCGGAGCGGGCAGCATGGCCGGCTCACAAGGCAATGGAGCAAACGTGATTCACCAGCGTGCGAGATGCTACGCCGGCGCGAGCGCTCGTCCCACCACCGCGGGCGCGACCACTCTTGTGGCTCCGTGACCGCGGCTCACTTAGAGCAAAGGCAGGTTATCGAATGACTTTTCCGGACCCCACCGAATTCCGTCTTGTCGTCGCGGGGCTCTCCGCTGCGGGGGAACCTGATTTTCTCGAGGTTGATCCACCAGCAACCATCGACATCCCCGGTGTGGCGAAGGGCGCTTTCTATTGGGCTGTCGACGGCGGCCATAGCAAAGAGAACATTGGCAGCCCGCCGGACAGTGTCCGACTCGCTGGGCCCGGCGGGTCGACTTTCGGGGTGAACAGCTTTCCGGCCCGTTCGGCGGGCAAGACTCTCGACATCAGCGATATCGATCCCTCGATGGAAGTCGGCCAGGGCGGCGACCCCGCGATGCACTCGAGCGACACGATCGATTACGAAGTTGTCATCTCAGGGAAAGTCGACGTTGAGCTGCCCGGAGGCAAGATCCGCACACTGCGGCCCGGTGACCTCCTTGTCATGGGCGGCGTCACCCACGCGTGGCGAAACCCGTATGACGAGGACTGCGTCTACATCGTGGTGACCGTCGGGTTCAACCCGTAGCCACCAGCGATGTTGTCGCGACGCACACCCAAAGCGGTCTCACGGGCTGCACAAACTCCGACGGCACTGCGCACGTGCCGTCAATCATCTTCGCGGATCTCTCGCGATCAATGAAAGGAAGACCAATGGCAAGACTAGAAGGCAAAGTTGCTCTCATCACAGGTGGCGCGTCTGGCATGGGCGCCGCCCACGTCAGGGTGTTTCTCGACGAGGGCGCGAAAGTCATCATCACAGACATCAACGAGGAACTGGGTTCCTCGTTAGCCAAAGAACTGGGTGCCAACGCCCTGTTCCTTTCTCACGATGTGAGTGAACCCGAGTCATGGGCCGCAGTAATAAAAGCCGGTGAAGCCGCGTTCGGCCCCATTACCGTATTGGTGAACAACGCGGGCATCCCGGGGCCGGTCGTTGAGACCCTGGAGCTGCGCGATTCCGACTATCTCCGCATCATCGACATCGACCAGAACGGCGTCTTCTACGGAATGCGTGCTGTCCTTCCGGCCATGATCGCCGCTGGCGGCGGCTCGATCGTGAATATATCCTCTCTGGCAGGAATGGCTCACAAGCCGGGCAGCCCGAACATCGGATATACCGGCGCAAAGTTCGCCGTTCGCGGCATGACCAAGGCGACCGCTGTCGAGTACGCGAAGCACGGCGTGCGGGTGAACTCGGTGCATCCGGGTGCCATCCTCACCCCACTGAACAGGACCTGGGGCGAAGATGCGCTGGCCGGAGTAGCGGCATCGATTCCGATCGGCCGCTTCGCCGAGCCAGAAGAAGTGTCGTACGCGGTCCTGTTCCTCGCGTCCGACGAAGCACGCTACATCACCGGCGTCGAGCTGATCGTCGACGGCGGCATTCTGGCTGCATAGCGGTGAACATGTGGGCCCGGAGACACGAGACCCTTCGGGCCCACATGCAACGGATGCCTCGTAGACGGGGCCACGACCAAAGGCGAGTGACAGTGGCCGATGTCATCGGTGGGACCTGGAATGATCCCTTCGACAAAGTAGGTAGCGAAGCGCCCGTGCAACAAGGCACCCATCTTGCCTCTCGCGCCGCGTACTTCGTGTCTGACAGCACCGGCATCACCGCCGAGACCCTGGGCAGCGCCCTGCTGGCGAACTTCCCGGGAGTCGTCTTCCACCGCCACACCATTCCCTTCGTTGATTCGGTCAGTGGGGCGCGAAATCTCGTCGGCGACATCCAGCGCGCAGAACAGGCTGGTGTCGACCCCATTCTCTTCACCACCGTCAAGGCCACCGAGATACTCCAGGTGCTGACCGCTTCAGGTGCGATCGTGATCGATCTTCTAGGTGGCCATCTCCGCGAGTTGGAGGCGGCCCTGGGCAGCACCGCGTCGGAGCAGCTCGGTCAGTACCACGGCGTGGGTGACATGGAGCGGTACTTCGCACGCATGCGCGCGGTGGAGTACGCGATCGAGCACGATGACGGTCAAAGCATGCGGGCCCTTGACATCGCAGACGTGATTATCATTGCGCCTTCGCGGTGTGGCAAGACGCCCACAACGATGTATCTGGCACTCCAATACGGCCTGCTCGTGGCGAACTACCCGCTGACCGACGACGACTTCCCCTCCGACGGGCTGCCGAATACGGTGTCTCAGTACGTCGAGAAGTGCTTTGGTCTCACTACAACGCCGCTGCGCCTGAGTCAGGTGCGGCACGAGCGCCGTCCGAGCTCGACCTATGCAAGCCTCGCGCAATGCACCCTCGAGCTGCGGCGGGCGGAAGATCTGTACCGCCGCAATCGCGTGCCGTTCCTGAACTCCTCCACCAAATCTGTCGAAGAGATGTCGGCCGTGATCATGCAGTCCATGCGACTGCGCACCTGACGTGTCGACTCGCTGAACGACCGACACCCATCCATCTCCTCGCGCATACACCCCACACAGATCGGGTCACCAAAATGACGAATACCCTCTGGTTCACCGAGATCGGCATGCACGACGTCGGCCAGGTCGGCGGCAAGAACGCCTCCCTCGGTGAAATGGTCTCGAACCTCTCCAACGCGGGCGTCACCGTCCCCGGGGGTTTTGCCACGACCGCGGACGCCTACCGCGCCTTCCTCGCCGCCGACGGCCTGTCCGACCGGATCCGCGCGACAGTCGAGTCGCTCGACGTGACCGATGTGGTGGAGCTCGCCCGAGTGGGCGCAAACGTGCGCGAGTGGATTGAGAATCAGCCCTTTTTGTCTGATTTCGAGGCAGATGTTCGTGACGCGTATTGGACACTTGTGGGCAGGGAATCAGTAGGCGGGCCCGTGTCGTGGGCGGTGCGTTCCAGCGCGACGGCGGAAGATTTGCCTGATGCGTCTTTTGCAGGGCAGCAGGAGACGTTCCTAAACATCAGTGGGATCGAGAACATCCTCGCGGCAATCCGCAGCGTCTTCGCGTCGCTGTACAACGACCGAGCGATCGCTTACCGGGTGCATCACGGCTTCGACCATCATGATGTGGCCCTGTCGGCGGGAATCCAGCGAATGGTCCGGTCGGATGTCGGGGCCTCCGGTGTGCTGTTCACCGTCGACACGGAGTCCGGGTTCGACCGGGCCGTGTTCATCACCAGCTCGTACGGGCTCGGGGAGGCGGTCGTGCAGGGTGCGGTGAACCCGGACGAGTACTACGTGTACAAGCCGGCTCTCCGCGCCGGCAAGCCCGCGATTCTGAAGCGGTCGGTGGGGGAGAAGGCGCTGAAGATGGTCTACGCCACGGGAGCCGAGATCGGAAAGAGCACGGTCTTTGACGATGTGCCCGCCTCAGCACGTACCCGATTCAGCATCACCGACGCCGAGGTCGAGGAGCTCGGCCGGCAGGCGCTTGTGATCGAGGAGCACTATGGATGCCCGATGGATATCGAGTGGGGCAAAGACGGGATCGATGGGAAGCTGTACATCCTGCAGGCGCGCCCCGAGACGGTGGTCTCGCGTACGGACGGGAACGTGACCCGCCGGTTCGTGCTCGAAGAGGCGGGCACCGTGATCACGATCGGACGGGCGATCGGGCAGAAGATCGGCGCCGGCCCGGTGCGTGTGATGACCTCGCTCGCGCAGATGGATCAGTTCCACGAGGGCGACGTACTCGTCGCCGACATGACCGACCCTGACTGGGAGCCGATCATGAAGCTCGCATCGGCGATCGTCACCAACCGCGGCGGCCGCACCTGCCATGCCGCGATCATCGCGCGTGAGCTCGGCATCCCCGCCGTCGTTGGCACGGGCGACGCCACCATTGGCCTGGCGAACGGGCGCGAGGTCACGGTCTCGTGCGCCGAAGGCGACAACGGGTTGGTGTACGAGGGGATCCTCGCCTTCGAGGAGGTCATCACCAAGCTTGACGAGATGCCCGAGAGCCCGACGAAGATCATGCTCAACGTCGGCACCCCCGACCAGGCGTTCGCGTTCTCGAAGCTGCCCAACAAAGGCGTCGGGCTTGCGCGCCTCGAGTTCGTGATCAACCGGCAGATCGGCATCCACCCGCGCGCGCTGCTCGATTTCGACACCCTCGAGCCCGCCCTGAAGGCCGAGATCGCCGAACGGATCGCCGCCTACCCGTCACCTCGTGACTACTTCGTGCAGCGCGTGGCCGAGGGTATTTCGATGCTCGGTGCCGCGTTTGCCCCCGAGAAGGTGATCGTGCGTCTGAGCGACTTCAAGTCGAACGAGTACGCGAACCTGATCGGCGGCGACCTCTACGAGCCGCATGAGGAGAACCCGATGCTGGGTTATCGCGGGGCTTCCCGATATATCTCCACCGACTTTCGGGAGTGCTTCGATATGGAGTGCGAGGCTCTGAAGTTCGTGCGCGACGAGATGGGACTCACCAACGTCGAGATCATGGTTCCCTTCGTCCGCACCGTCGGTGAAGCGCGCGCGGTGATCAAACTGCTTGCCGAGAACGGCCTGCGCCGTGGCGAGAACGGACTACGCGTGATCATGATGTGCGAACTGCCTTCGAACGCTCTTCTAGCCGATGAGTTCTTGGAGTACTTTGACGGCTTCTCGATCGGTTCCAACGACATGACCCAGCTCACCCTTGGCCTCGACCGGGACTCTGGCCTGGTCGCCGCGACCTTCGACGAACGCCACCCCGCCGTCCTGAAGATGCTCTCCATGGCCATCACCGCGTGTCGGAAGGCTGGGAAATACGTCGGCATCTGCGGTCAAGGACCTAGCGACCACCCCGACCTCGCCGAATGGCTCGTCGGCCAAGGCATCGAATCCATATCCCTCAACCCTGACACCGTCGTCGAGACTTGGCTGCGCCTCTCACAGACTGGCTGAGCCCTTCGGCGAAGTCGAACTGGCACGACTACAGATCTCGTCCGACATCTCGCTCACGAGCTTTGGGATATTGGTCGAACGTGGGCGAGAAGAGCTGAGACAACTAGCTCTATGAGAAGGCCGCCGCCTCTCGACACGCACGCCCACTTGTCGCCTGAAACAGAAGGCCATGCCATACGAAGTCTTGGCCATTCGTCTTCGCAGTGACCCGCTCCACGGATGAGTTCGCCCAGGTGTCGAGTCGACGCGACGCACTTCCAGGTCCTGCGCGAGCTTCATCGCACGCCCGTTCAAGGGGTCATTCTTCACTGGTGGACCGGGTCACCCGAGCTCCCAGACGAAGCTGTACGCCTGGGATGCTACTTCTCCGTGCCCCCGGCCATGATGTCCTTAACAGAGACATTGAAGCTAATCCCGCTCGATCGAATAGTTCCAGAAACTGACCATTCCTACAGAGACCGTCTGAGCCCCGGGGTGAAGAAGCTTGGCGGGGTCGACGAGGTGGAGCGACGCATCGCGAACTTCCATGGCCGGCAGCCGGAGCTGCTCCTGTGTCGGGACGTGTCTGGCGCTGTGCTTGGCCTGGCAGGGTTTGGTCGGATCGAACGCGCAACGGCGATGCGGGCACTCGGGTTTGGGATGGAGGTGCTGTTTTCGCCGAGGCCCCCGGGGGAACGTGTCGTCAGCGATGACGAACTGGGCGAGTTGGCAGGCAAGGTCCGGCAGGTTCCGCGGGACAACCTCGTCGAGCAGAGCGAGCTTCTCTCGATCCACGCGCCTTTGTCCGAACAGGCTGTCCACCTCGTCGACGCGGATGTATTTCGTCGGATGAAGGACGAGACGATTCATCAACACCGCCCGCGGAATAATCGATGACGAGGCGGCACTCGTGGACGCGCTTCGTAGCGGCGTGATTGCAGGGGCGGGTTTGGATGTGCACGAGAATGAACCGCAACTGGCCCCGGGGCTGGCTCTGCTGCCGAACACCGTGCTGTTGCCACACGTGGGAAGCGCCACGATTACTGTCCGTGCCGAAATGGCGCGCCTGAGCGCCCTCAACGCCGTTGACGTGGCCGCCGGCCACAGGCCATTGCACGAAGCGAATCCTGAAGTCAGACCGTAAGCATGCCCACCCTCCTTCTCGCAGACGTTCGCGGGCTTTCCGGCGGTCGAGCTCATCATCGTGCACACGGATCTCAAGGCCCTCGCGGTGGCTCAGGTCTCGCGAGCACGCGCCTCCGACTACACCAACGTGGGTCTTGCGCGCCGGCGGCAGACTCGGGAACAAAATCGCCTCGCCGTCACCCTCCTCGATCCCGGCCCCCGCTCGAGGAGCCCGCGCAGCCGAGGCGACGTCGTGACGCGGGTTGTGCTGGCGCCCGACAGCTTCAAGGGCACGATCATGGCGGCGGCCCTCGCAGCGGCCCTCGCATCGGGCTGGGCCGACGTCGACACAGCCGCGGATTTCGTACACCGCTCGATGGCAGACGGCGGTGAGGGAACGGTCGCAGCCTTCGCCGCGGCAGTGCCGGGAGCTCGACGCATCGCGGTCACAGTCGAGGGACCTGCCGGTGCCGCGATCGAGACGGCCTTTTGCTGCTCCTGCCCGCGACCTCCGGGGTGCCCGGCGGCACCTCCGTGATCGACATCGCCTCGACCTCCGGCATCGAACTGCTCGACGAACTCCGCCTCTGGGATGCCGACAGGACAGGCTTCGGCCAGACAATCCTCGCCGCGCTCGAACACGGGATTTCACGTCTCGTTGTGGGAATAGGATCGAGCGGCTCGACCGACGGCGACAACGGCATGCTGTCTGCGCTGGGCGCGCGATTCCTGAATGCGGTGGGCAAACCCGTCGCCCGCGGGGCTCGCGGACTCAACGACATCGCCTCCGTCGACTCGACCTCGCGGATCTCCGGGCGGCGCCCGATGTGCTCGTCCTCACTGACGTCACGATCCCCTCATCGGACCCCGCGGTGCCGCCGCAGTCTTCGGTTCGCAGAAAGGGCCGAACTCGGTTGCCGACATCACGCGGGTTGACAGCGGTCTCCAGCGTCTTGCCGACGTGCTCGGTCTCGACGCGACTCAATCGGGAACGGGGGCGGCCGGGGGCCCCGGAGGAGCCCTCGACGTCTGGGGCGGCGTGCTGGCTCCAGGCGCCACCGAGGGCGCAGAGCTTATCGGAGTGGCCGACGCCATAGCCGATGCCGACGTAGTGATCACGGGGGAAGGCTCATACGACGGACAGTCCAACGACGGCAAGGTTCCGTCGTTCCTCGCCGGACTTGCCGCCGACGCCGGCGCCCGAGCGATGCTCGCGGCCGGTCTCATCACCTCGGAAGCAGACCTGAGCCTGTTCGCCGCATCCGCTTCGCTCACCGATCTCGCCGGATCCTCCGACGCCGCACTCGCCGAGCCCGCGTGCTGGTCACGCGTGGCCGGCGCGGAACTCGCGCGGTCCGCCGCTCGCCAGAACTAGCTGCCACGCGTCCGTCACGACGCTGCGGACGGATCAACGTCGGCCGACTGAACGTTTCCGCCCGAGATGACCGGGGACGCCGCCAATCCACGCGTAGTCGGCGGCGACGAGGGCGACATTCCCGGGCGCGGGTGGCGGCTTTCCCGCATGCCTATGACCCTCCGCAGATCTGCCGACAGCCCATAACCCACCGTACGGTGGGTTTCAGTGTTAGCATGCTGCGTACGTCACCGCACCGCCGGGGTTCCGCCCAGGCGCGCGATCAAGGAGGATCGATATGGAAAAACCCCCCAGTTCACAGCCGCTCGGCGATATGCCAGCATTCCCTCTGGACAAAATGCCAGAGACCTCATCTGTCCCCGCGGGCGCCAAGCAGTCGGTGTATCCGATGGTCGCGATTCCGGTTGCGATGCTCGGGCTCATCGTCGCATTGCTGCCGCCCCTGCTCGTCACGATGGCATTGCGCTTGCGCGAGATGGACGCGGACGCGGTCACCGGCAATCTGAGCCTCGTCCTCGGGATCGGGGCGTTCTTTGCTTTCGTGGCAAACCCGATCGGGGGTCGCTTGTCCGACCGGTCGATGAGCAGGTTTGGTATGCGGAAGCCGTGGATCGTGCTCGGAGGAGCGATCGGCTACATCGGAATCGTGATCATCACGTTCTCGCCCAACGTGGGCTTTTTGATTCTTGGTTGGTCGATCACGTCGGTGGGGTTCAACTTCGCTCTCGCGGCCCTCATTGCGATGCTGCCTGACCAGATTCGCCCGAGTCGGCGTGGTCGGGTCGCATCCTTTGTCAGTCTCGCTCAGAATCTCGCGCCGGTAGGGGCGACGTATATTGTCCAGCTCTTCCCGATGGGCCTGGCTCAGAGCCTTGTGCCGAGTGCGCTCGGTCTTGTTCTGGTGTTCGTGATGATCGCTGGAGTGAAGGATCGCAGACGGACTGAACCACCCAAGGAGTCGCTGGACCTGAAGACAGTGTTCGGCTCGTTCGTTTTCAATCCGAGGAAGTTCCCGGACCTCGGCTGGGCGTGGTTGACGCGGTTCTTCCTCGTGGTCGCTCAAGCCACCGCGTTGGGATATTTGGTGCTGTTTCTCATCGACCATCTCGGTGTATCGCCCGCTGACGCTCCGAACTTGGTGTTCCAGGCAACCTTGGCGAACGCGGTCGGGATTCTTCTCACGACGACAGTGCTCGGGTGGCTTTCTGACAAGCTTGGGCGACGCAAGCCCTTCGTCGTTGCGTCGGCTCTTATCGCAGTCGTCGGTCTGACGATCATGGCGTTCGCGCCGGACTTCACTTGGGTGCTGGCGGGTCAATTGATCCTCGGCGGGGGGATGGGCGCGTTCTTCGCGGTCGATCTTGCGTTGATTTCCGACGTTCTCCCGAGTGAGGAGGACAGCGGTAAAGATCTTGGTGTTGTGAACATCGCCCAGGCGCTTCCCCAGTCCCTGGTTCCGATTGCTGCTCCGGGGGTCGTGGCGGCGTTCGGGTATCCCGGTCTGTTCCTGGGAGGGGCGTTCTTCGGTGTCCTCGGCGCGCTGGCTGTGCTTCGCGTCAAGAAGGTCCGCTGAACCAAGACGATTGCCCAAGAAGATGCAGACGGGCGGACGGATAGTCGTCCGCCCGTCGTGGACGACCTTTTACTCGTCACCATTCAAGAAACTAGTTAGGAATCAGCAATTGACCTCAGATCACAACCTACGTGATTACACGAGCGTGGACCGGTCGAAGCAATTGACTCTCGATTCGCCGGAAATCGTGGACCGTCTGCGAAAGCTGACTCTCGAGCAGAAGGTGAGACTTCTCACCGGCGCCAACGTCTGGGAGACATGGGCTGAGGAATCGATCGGATTACGCCCGATCGTGTTCTCAGACGGCCCGTCGGGTGTCAGGGGAGGTGCATGGGATGAGCGGCAGCCGTCGATCAACCTGCCGTCAGGCACGGCGTTGGCAGCCTCCTGGGACGTCGAGATCGCGCGGCTGTACGGAACCGTGATGGCTCTCGAAGCGCGAAAAAAAGGTGTCGATGTCGTGAACGGCCCGATGATCAACGTCCATCGTTCTCCGCTGGGCGGCCGAAGCTTCGAATCGTTCAGCGAAGACCCGCGACTGACCGCAGCCATGGCCGCCGGATACGTCCGCGGACTACAGGAAATGGGGGTGGCCGCAAACCTAAAGCACTATGTCGCGAACGACTACGAGACCGACCGCTACACCGCCAATAGCCAAGTCGAGGATCGTGCGCTCCACGAGATTTACCTGGCTGCGTTCGAGGAACCCGTCAGAGAAGCCGGCGCGTGGGCGGTCATGTCTGCCTACAACGCCGTCAACGGCGTGAGTGCAACGGAATCGCCACTGCTCACTGACCCTTTGAAGACCGAGTGGGAATTCGACGGTGTCGTGGTCAGCGACTGGACTGCCGTCCGAACCCTTGCCTCTGCAGCAGCGGGGCAAGATCTGGCCATGCCGGGGCCCGGCGGTCCATGGGGCGACGCGCTGGTCGATGCTGTGCGATCGGGGCAGATACCGGAGAGCACCATCGATGACAAGGTGCGCAGGATCCTTCTGCTCGCGGCGCGCGTCGGTGCATTGACCGACCTTCCACAGAACTCGGCACCGAAGGACATCGATGGCCTGGCGGTGGCAAAACTCGCCGCTGCCGAGGGCGCAGTCCTACTCAAGAACAATGGAGCCCTTCCGCTGGTCCCCGCTGACATCGGCCGGGTCGCCGTGATCGGTCAGCATGCCCTGACGCCACGGACCCAGGGCGGAGGGTCGGCCACCGTAATTCCGACACACGTCACGTCACCGCTCGACGCGATCCGCGCTGCCCTACCCGGACAGAACGTCACGCACGCGATCGGTTCAATCGTGCAAACCGGTATCGCCCCGATACCCCTCACACAAATCGTCAATCCATCCACCCAGCAGCCGGGCGCGCTGGTCCGATTCTTGGACGACGCGGGCGCTGAGCTCTACCGCGAAGACCGTCTCGCGACGACCCTCGTCTACATCACCGGCGACGCCCCCATCAGGACCGCGGCCCTGATGGAAGTGACGTTCAGCTACACCGCGGACTTCGACGGTGATCACCGAATCGGCTTCGCCGCCGTCGGATCTGGGAAGATTTTCGCAGACGGCACCTTGGTCGGCTCCGGGACGGGCGTCCCGATCGTCCACGACCTCGGGGCAAACCTGAACCAGCCGCCCCCCATCACCGCACCCCTCCAGTTGCGTACCGGGGAGTCCGTAGGCATTCGGATCGAGTTCGACATGACTACCCGAGTCGTCTTCGAAGGACACGAGGGGATGTTCGGAATCTTCATCGGCACCGACGTCGGCGAATACGACTCCGAGGCGCTCCTCGCAGATGCTGTCGCCGAGGCGTCGGCCGCCGACGTCGCCATCGTCGTCGTGGGTACAACGGCTGAGTTGGAATCCGAGGGGTTCGACCGCGAGAATTTCAGACTCCCCGGCAACCAGGACGAACTGGTAGCCGCAGTAGCAGCAACGGGCACCCCCACGCTCGTCGTCCTGAACGTCGGAGCACCGGTGCTCACCCCGTGGCGAGACCAGGTCGCGGCTGTTCTGGTGACCTACTTCGGTGGTGAGCAGATGGCCGAAGCGCTGGCCGACATGCTGATCGGAGTCGCGGAGCCCGGCGGGCGTCTCACGACCACCTGGCCGCGAACCGGAGACGAGGCCTTCCTGCCCTCGAACACCCCGGTCGACGGCGATGTCGTCTATGGGGAAGGCATTGGAGTCGGCTACCGCGAGTGGCTCTCACAGGACGCCGAACCTGCCTATTCATTCGGGCACGGGCTGGGCTACTCATCCTGGAAGATCGACAACGTCGACATCTCTCCAGGGGCGGAGGACGTGAGTCTTACCGTGACGGTCACGAATGTTGGTGAGAGGAGTGCCAAGGAAGTCGTGCAGGTCTACTTGTCGAAAGAAGACAGCAGCATCCACCGCCCGGTGTTGTGGTTGGCTGCCTGGGGGGTTGCCCGGTGCGAACCGGGAGCGAGTACGTCGGTCGAGATCAGAGTTCCCCGCCGTTCCTTCGAGGTGTGGCTGAACGGCCAGTGGTTCGAGGAAGCAGGAACGTACGGCGTCCGCGTGGGCACAAGCATCCTCGACTTGACGATGGAGGCGCAGATACTCAGAGGCTGAGTCACCTCTTAGTCGGAACCACAATCTCGGTGATATCTGCACCACTCGGTGCAGGTATCACCGAGACGCTCGATGGCTTACTGCGTTTTGTGATCAGCTCGTTCGCGGGCTAGAGGCACTGCAGTGCCCCAAAAAGTTGTGGTTTGGAACGCCCGCCATACCTCTGGTGCGTTCCCGATCAGAGGCTGCAGTTTACGTATAGCGCCCACGAAATCGAAGTCAGGATCCAGCAGCCACTGAACCTGCAGTCCATCCAACGCTGCCATCACCACCCCCGCCACCAGCTCAGCATCAGATCCATCCGTCCCCGCAGCGAGCTGGGCCTCTTTAATCGCTCGTCCCATTTGCTGGCGACCAACCTCGAATCGCTCCGCGAAGTAAGCCCTGGCCCTCGAATTCCCCGGCTCCACAGACCGCCCCAGCATGCTCGTGTACAGGGCGACGAGACTCGGGATCCTCACGTTGGATTCTGTACCGGCTTGCAGTTCTCCGACGAGGCCGACCCCTCCATCGTCACGTGACCTCAGATCAACTTCGGAATCGTGACGCACAAGGAGTTCGAGCAGCAGATCCTCGAGCGATGGAAAGTAATGAAGGATTGTTCCGTGATTGATATCGAGATCGTCGGCTATTGCCCTCAGAGACAACTTATCTAGGCCGCGATCCGCGAACACTTCGAGAGCAGTATCGAGGATCTCCCGCCGTCGCTCGATTCCTTTGGCGTATGGTCCTCGCCGGTTCAGTCGACTCATGAGACTGATTTTACGTCGGTCCCATCTCGGTACACCGACAAGCCAACGCCCGCAGGTCCGCGGACCCCAGGTCGTTACTCTGAACGAATCTCCCGCTGGCCTTGGCGGATAGGGCCCGTTCGAAGGCCCCGCTTCGTGCAGCGAACCAGGCCAAAGCGTGTGAACGATGAGTTGGCCGCCCACGCATCCGAGCAGATCCCTGTGGATGCGTCGTGGAGCTGGCCTCACCACCTCCAACGACCACTACACCTGGCGCAAGAACCCAAAACCTGTTATCCGCCCGGATCCCGCGTGATACGAACGTGTTGGTGGCTCCACGACTCGCCCAGGTCGCCCGTCATTCCGGCTTCGTGGAAGTCGAGCAGCGCGATGAAGTTCCCCTCCGGCACGACCATGCGTACGCCAGGCAGCTTCTCGTCGACGAGCTGAGCGAGCGTCTGCCGGTCCCGTCGAGGTACTCCACGATATGATCGAGCCACCGGCCGCCAGCAGAGTACGCGGCGATGTGCGCGACCACGCCGACCGTCGAGGCTCCATGACCGGCCCACATCGCGATCCGTTCCCAGAGCTGCGCATGCACGTCGTTCGACAGGATGATCTGTGCGCCCTTGAGTCCCGCGAGGTTCCACGCCTTCGAGGCGGATGTCGCGGTGAGGGTGTGCGAGGCGGCGTCATCCGACGCCGAGGCGTACGCGATGAGCCGTGCCGGCGCGCGCCGAGCCGGGGCAGGTGAAGTGCTCGATCGCCAGCTCAAACGCTGCGATCACGTCGGGAACATGGTGAGAAGGTGATGATCTGGCACGGCACGGCGGACGCTCTGCTCTCGGAGAACGAGACCGTACGCAACTGGAATGAAGTCCGTGAAGTCGCCGGAGGCCCCATCACCGATGATAACTCGCGCCTAATCGAACTGATCGAACGCAAAGCTCTGGTCTCCGAGATAGAGCATGCTTCCCGCATGCACCGCGCCGGCACTCTCGATGCATACGTCGTACATGAGCACCCAGAACCGGCGATGGGCTTCGCCGCGCCGCGAGCATGCCCGGATGCGGTGCTGGGGGCCCCCAGCGAGTCGGCGGCTCACCCTATCGAGGGTTCGGTGAAGCACACTCGTGAAGATCTCGTTGCCGCGCTGTCCACAGCGACTGATCCGATATCGGATCACTGGTGGTGAGAGCGCGGTCGCTGAGGCACCCGCGAGAGCGCCCTCTCACTCTCAACTGTGAATCGCGGCACCTCGCCTGGCCAACGCCTGCGTGAAGAGCTACCGGCTCTTGCTGCCGGCGTCGAATGCAGAGCCTGAGCCGACACCGAAGAGTGCCGCTCCGGTGAAGAGCTCCACGGTCTCACCATCGACGAGCACCTCGACCTCGCCGTCGCCGGCTGGCACGATGGTCTCTGCCCCCCGCCACGTGCAGATCACCGATTCGAGCTCGCGGCGGAGGGTGAGCGCGTCGTCCGCGCTCGCCGCTGCCCACTCTTCGCCGATGGAGATGCTCGTGCGCGCCGAGGCGGAGGCCCGCGCGACTCCCGGATGCGGCTCCGCGACAAGAGTGTCGCCCTCGAGTCGCAGCACGTGTGCCACGCTCAGTGCGCTGGCACGGCCCGCCTCGGCATCGCCCGCACCGCGCATCCACGAGATCAGGCATGGCAGCCCGTCGCGGTCGCGGAAGAAGGAGGGCGCGTAGTAGCTGTCGCCGTAGGTGAGGCGTCCCCAGCTGGCCGCATCGAAGCGTCCGTCTGCGAATGACCCGATGGCGTACGCGACGTAGTGCAGCTCGTCGTCCTGCCAGACCGAGGTGACCATCACATCGCGGCCGTCGATGGTGAAGATCTGGGGGCACTCCCAGAGTGCGCCCGTCCACACCGGCTCCGTCTCGCTCGTGTTCCGCGCTGCCGCCAGTCCGTCGAACGACCAGGAGCGGAGGTCGTCGGAGATGAATGAGCTCGCGGCGGCGTCGCCGCCGGCGATGGCGGTGCCCACGAGCATCCGCCACCGCTCGCCGTCGCGCATCACGAACGGGTCGCGGAAGGCGATGAGGTCGAGTGGTGGGGCTTCGGCGACGACGTCACCCTTCGTCCAGACGAGCCAGTCGTCGTCGACCGGGGTCGCGGTACGGATGCGGCCGACAGCGAACTCGGGTGTGGAGACCGCGGTGTAGAAGATGGTGGCGCGGCCGTCGTCGTCGACTGCGAGCGAGCCTGACCAGATGCCGTCGTCGCCGTCTCCCGGTTCGAGGGCGACGGGATGCTCGGTCCACGAGAACAGGTCGAGTGAGCTGGCATGACCCCAGCGGCATTCGGGCGCCCACGTGGTGCGGTCGGGCACGTACTGGAAGAAGAGATGGTAGCGGCCGTTGTGCCAGGTGAGCGCGAGCGGGTCGTTCATCCAACCCGAGCCGGGGGTGAAATGCCAGCGGGGGCGGTCGTGCGTCATGCGTGCGGCTCCTTTGCTGCCGCCATAGATAGCGGACCTGTCTCCAAGTATGGGCTTGACAAGACGATTTGGCAAAACGTATTGTCATGTTTGTCGCTCCGGCGGCGAGTGCCGCAAACCTGGGCACGTACCCTCGCAATCACGCAACGTCGCACAGAATTGGAGTCGAAGTGATGATGCTTCGCACACACACCCGGAAGTCCCGTCGTGTCCTGGCCGGCGCCACCGGCCTCCTTGCCGTCGGCATCACCGTCGTCCTTTCGGGATGCGGTGCCGGAGGAGGGGCCCCTGCAGCGGGCGCCGACTCGATCACCGTTCTCGTCGAGGCTGGCGGCCACGGCGAGTTGCAGCCCATCGCAGACCAGTTCGAGAAGGACACCGGCACTTCGGTGACTTTCGTCGAGCTGCCCTACGACGGCCTCTATAACCGGCTGAACAGCGAGTTCAGCTCGGGGTCGCTCTCCTTCGACGTCGCCGCCCTCGACTCGATCTGGCTGCCGACCTTCGCCGAGGCTCTCACCCCCCTCGACGATGTGTTCACCGATGACGTGCAGTCCGACCTCTTCCCGGCGCTCGTCACCGAAGCGCAGGTCGAGGGCTCCTTCGTCGGGATGCCCGCCTGGACCAACTCTGAAATTCTCTACTACCGCACTGACCTCTTCGAGGACCCGGCCCAGCAGGCGGAGTTCAAGGCCGAGTACGGCTACGACCTTGCGCCGCCCACCACCTGGGAGCAGTACTCGGACGTGGCGAAGTTCTTCACTCAGGACACCGACGGCGATGGCCAGGTCGACGTATATGGCACCGACGTGAAGGGCGCAGTCGAGACCGAGTGGCTCGCCACTCTGTCGCAGACAGGGGAGAAGAACATGGTCGTCGGAGACGACGGCTCGGTCTCCCTCGGCAATGCCGACAGCCTCGCGGCCCTCGATTTCTACACCAGCCTGCTGCCCTATGCGCCCTCGGGTGCCGCGCAGCTCGACTGGGCCGGTTCACAGAACCTCTTCAACCAGGGCCAGTTGGCGATGATGCGCTTCTGGGCGCACGCCTACAAGCAGATTCCCGCCGACTCGGCAGTAGCGGGCAAGGTCGGCGTCACCACGATGGTGGGTGGTCCCGGCGGAGTCGCCGGTGTGCCCGGCGCCTGGTACCTGTCGGTTCCGGCCGGTACGAGCAAGCAGGAGAAGGCGCTCGAGTTCGTGCAGTACGCCTACGACAACAACGAGCTGTCCGTCGACACCGATCTGGGGCTCGCCTCGCGCATCTCGGTACTCGAGCAGTACCAGGATGAGCCCGGCTACGAGAACTACAAGCCGCTGATCGACACTCTGAACGCCGAGTCGACCGTGCCGCGCCCCGCGAACCCAAATTGGCAGGAGATCGTCGATTCCGCTCTCATTCCGATGATCCAGAAGGCCGTCGTACCGGGAGCGGACAACCAGCAGCTCCTTGACGACGCCAAGGCGCAGGTCGAGTCCATCATCGAGTGACTCTGAGCTGTGGCGCCCGGTCCCGGACAGGGCGCCACAGCCGAATCACCCGCTCCTCGCCATCCCCTCGACCAGAAAGTCTCATCGTGCGTCTCACCGATCGCCGGTTCGCGTTCTTCCTGATGCTTCCGGCCACCGCCTTTCTCGCCGTGTTCGTGGCGTGGCCGCTTGTGCAGTTCGTCTCGGACTCTTTCTTCGAGATCAGCAAGTTCGCCGGTGGCCCCCGCACCTTCGTCGGCTTCGACAACTACATCGAGGCGTTCACCTCGGGTGACTTCGGCAACGCCGCCTGGCGCACCGTGGTCTACACGATCATCGTGGTCGTCTTCGAGTTCGTGCTCGGTCTCGCCGTCGCGCTCATGTTCACGGCGCTCGGCAATTCTTCCCGAGTGTTCCGCACGATCTTCCTCTACCCGCTGATGATTGCCCCGATCGTGGCCGGCCTGCTCTGGCGGTTCCTGCTGATCGACAACTTCGGCATCGTCAACCAGCTTCTGACGGATGCGCACATTCTGAGTGACCCCGGTCAGATCCAGTGGCTCAGCGACCCAAACATCGCCCTGTTCTCGGTCGCGATCCCTGACATCTGGCTGACCACCTCATTCATCTCGCTCGTGCTCTTCGCAGGCCTGCAGAACATCCCCGGCGACGTGATCGAGGCCGCACGACTCGACGGAGCCCGCTACCCGACGATCCTCTTCCGCATCATCATCCCGCTGCTGCGGCCTGTGATCGCGGTAGCCCTGATCCTCAGAGGCATCGACGCCGCCCGCGCGTTCGACGTCATCCTCATCCAGACCAACGGGGGACCGCAACAGAGCACCGAGACCATGTCGTTGCTCGTCTACCGCACCATGGTGCGATTCGGTGACCCGGGCCTGGCGAGCGCGATGGGAACCGTGTATCTCATCGCCATGCTCGCTGTCTCGGTCGCAGCCATCCTGCTCATCTGGCGTCCCGGAAATGAGAACAACCGATGAACGGCCTCGAAACCACCCGCGTCAGCTCACGGGCCATCCTCTGGGTCGCCCTGGTGCTCCTCGTCGTGCTCTACGGCTTCCCCTTTCTCTACATGCTGTTCACCTCGTTCAAGACACCGCTGGAGACCATCGCGGTGCCTCCGACGGTGCTGCCGTCGACCTGGACGATCGAGAACTACGCCTCGGCCATCGGCCGCGACGGCGTGGTCGCCTCGTTCATCAATAGCGTCGTGACGGCTGTGCTCAGCACTGCCATCTCGCTCGTTCTGGCGCTGCCGGCGGCCTACGCCGTCACGCGTTTCCGCACCCGCTTCGGCCGGTTCTTCATCGTCGGCGCCCTCGTGATGCGGATGGTGCCGCCGATCGTGATCGGTGTGCCGATGATCGGAATCTTCCGCAGTCTCGGCATCTCCGACACGTCGTTCGCGCTGGCCATCGCGCACGCCACGATCTCGCTGCCGCTGTCCATCTGGCTGATGTCGAGTTTCTTCGAGGCCGTGCCGGAAGAGCTGGAGGAGGCGGCGAAGATCGACGGCGCGAGTCGGCTCGGTGCACTCTGGCGAGTGGTGCTGCCTGTCACCGCCGGGGGCATCGCTGTCACCGCCATCTTCGCCTTCCTCGCGTCGTGGAACGAGTTCCTCTTCGCGCTGCTGCTCACGGCGACACGCTCGCAGACCACCCCGATCGTCATCGCGAACTTCCAGACTCAGTTCGGTCTCGATTGGGGGGCGATGACAGCTCTAGCGGTGCTCTACTCGGTTCCCGTGATCCTTCTGGCGCTTGTGCTGCAGCGTCACATCGTGGCCGGACTCACTGCCGGTGCGGTGAAAGGATGACGGACTCGGTGAGAATGGCCGGGAGCCGAACTGCCCGGCCTCAAGCATTCAAGGGGACACAGTGACACGCAAGGCCGTAGGCATCAAGGACGTGGCCCGGGAAGCGGGGGTCTCGGTCACCACCGTCTCGCACATCCTCAACGACGTCGAGTCCGCGCGCGCCAGCGACGAGACACGCGAACGGGTGAAGACCACGGCCGCGCGGCTCGGATACGGCGCTAACCGCATTGCCCGCAGCCTCCGGCGGCAGCAGTCCGAGATGATCGGCCTGCTCAGTGAGGAGATCGCGACCACTCCGCATGCCGGCCGCATCATCCTCGGCGCCCAAGAGGCTGCGCGGAAACGCGGGCTCACCCTCGTGCTCATCAACACCAGCCGTGATCAGCTCGACATCCAGCGCGATACGGACGCCCTGCTGCGCCAGCAGGTCGATGGCGTGCTCTACGCCACCATGTACCACCGCGAGATCGCCCTCCCGGCCTCGCTTCAGGCGGTTCCGACGGTGCTGATCGACTCGACTTCCGAGGACGGGCGCGTGCCGTCGGTCGTACCGGATGAAGAGGGAGGGGCCTTTGTCGCGGTCGATGAGCTGATCCGGCATGGGCACCGTCGGATCGGCTTCATCACCAACTCCGACGACGTGCCGGCGACCCGGGGGCGGCTGACGGGTTACCGCCGGGCCCTGGCGGGCGCGGGTCTGGAGTTTGACCCGACGTTCGTGGTCGCCGATCAGTCGGAGACCCCGGGCGGGTATAAGGCGGCGATGGAGATACTCGGCCGGCCGGACCGGCCGACGGGCCTGTTCTGCTACAACGACCGGATGGCGATGGGCGCCTACCGCGCGGCCGCCGAGCTCGGCCTTCGCATCCCAGACGATCTCTCACTGGTCGGCTTCGATAATCAAGAGCTCATCGCCGAAGGCCTCTACCCGGCGCTCACGACGGTGGCGCTCCCGCATTTCGAGATGGGGGAGTGGGCGCTCGAGGCTCTCGCCACGCTGATGGCGGGCTCGGAGGAGTCTGAGCAGCCCGCCGTGTACGAGGTGGTCGTACTGCCCTGCCCGCTGGTTCGGCGGCAGTCGGTCGGGGCCCCGGTTTCCTCGGAGGGGGGTTCCCGTGAGTGACCTGCTCGTCATCGGCGAGGCGCTCGTCGACGTGGTCTCGACTGGCGCCGGCCGTGAAGCACACCCGGGTGGAAGCCCCCTGAACGTCGCCGTGGGTCTCGCCCGGCTGGGGGCCTCAGTCACTCTCGCGACATGCATCGGTACCGACGAGTTCGGGCGGATCCTGTCGGGCCACCTCGCCCGGTCGGGTGTGGTGGTGACACAGGGATCGGTGGACCCCTCTATCCGCACCTCGTCAGCGACGGCAAGCATCCGATCTGACGGATCGGCACAGTATGACTTCGACATCACCTGGGACATCTCGGCTCCCCGCATCTCGAGTTTCCGTGGGCTCCACACCGGGTCGATCGGCGCTCTCCTCGCGCCGGGAGGCGACATCGTCGCGGCCTGCTTCGAGTCGGCCGGGCCGGAGATCCTTCGTTCGTTCGACCCGAACATCCGCCCATCGGTTCTGGGACCGCGGGAGCAGGTGCTCCCGTCGGTCGAACGAATCGCGCGAGCGAGCACGGTCGTCAAGCTGAGCGACGAGGATGCGGAATGGTTGCACCCGGGGCTCAACGCGGCCGAGGTGACGGCGCACTACGCGCGCCTCGGCGCGGCGCTCGTGGTCGTCACCCAGGGAGGTGCCGGAAGCGTCCTCCGTCTCGGCGCCGCGACGGCGTTCGTTCCCGCGCAGACCACCAAGGTCGCCGACACCATCGGGGCCGGCGACTCCTACATGGCGGGGCTCCTCTTCTTCCTCACCACGACGGTCGGTTCCGGCACACTCCTCGGCGGGGCGATGACGCTGCCCGACGCCGTGCAGGCGGCCGCGTTCGCCGCGGCCTGCGCAGCCGTAACGGTGAGCCGGCCGGGGGCAGACCTCCCGAGACTCGACGAGGTCGCTCCGGCGTCCTCCATCCGTTCCGAAAGCGAGAACCCATGACCGCCGCCAACCGATACGATGTGACGGACTGGCCCGTCGGAGATCCGACGGAGGACGTCGGCGAGGTGATCACGAGCATCATCGCCGACATTAAGCGCCGGCAGTCGGCGAGCGACGAGGACGACGGCGGTAAGCCGGGTGCCGTGATCTATCTGCCGCCAGGAGACTTCCGTCTGCGCACCCAGGTCGTGATCGACGTCAGCTTCCTCCGCATCGAGGGATCGGGGCACGGCTTCACCTCGTCGAGCATCCGGTTCAACGTGCCAGAGGACGAGTGGCCCGGTCTGCACGAGCTGTGGCCGGGTGGCAGCCGCATCCTCGTCGACATCCCGATCGGCGAGAACGCGTCGAAGTCCGACGGTGCCGCCTTCCTCGTCGAGCGCCTGGGGAGCCCGCGTATCAGCTCCGTGGAGTTCTCCAACTTCTGTATCGACGGGCTGCACTTCACCGGCGACGGCTCCGACCGGCACCCCGAGAACACCTACCGCAACGGCAAGACGGGCATCCAGGTCAACGGTGCCAACGACTCGTTCCGGATCAACGGGATGGGGTTTGTCTACCTCGAGCACGCCCTCACGATCCACAACGCCGATGCGCTGTCGATCCACGACAACTTCATCGCCGAGTGCGGCAGCTGCATCGAACTGCGCGGATGGGGCCAGGCGTCGAAGATCACCGACAATCTCATCGGGGCCGGCCCGGACGGTCACTCGATCTACGCCGAGAATCACGGCGGACTGCTCGTCACTGCGAACAACGTCTTCCCGCGCGGTGCGAGCAGCGTTCACTTCTCGGGCGTCACACGCTCGAGTGTCACGGCCAACCGCCTGCACTCCTTCTATCCGGGCATGGTCGTGCTCGACGCCGAGAGTTCGGAGAACCTCGTGGGCTCAAACCATCTGCTGCGGGACCTCGAGCCCTGGACCCCGTTTCTCGGCGCGGACAACGACCTCGACGACGACTATGGACTCGTGCGCATCAGCGGCAGCGGCAACTCTGTCATCGGCAATCACGTCTCCGAGATCGTCGACTCGCGCGGCATTCGCCCAGCCGGCGAGGCACCTACGATCTTCCGGCTGGTCTCGGGATCGGGCAATTACATCGCCACAAACCATATCGTCGCCCGGGACATCAACGCGTCGTCGAGTGGCTCCGCTTTCGAGGCGCAGGTAGACGCGCTGCTGAGCACAGCGGCCTCGGACGCGCTCGACGTTCGGACCGTCGTGGTCGAGACCGAGTCGACGGGCAACACCATCCTCGACTCCGGAACCGATAACCAGATCGTCGCCGATCGCGGCGTCAACGCAATTCGTGCAACGCCGGCAGCCTCACCCTCGAGCGTCAGCTAGGCGGGCGACGTAGGGACACCTTCTGCGTCTCGGTAAAGGACTGATTCTCGAGATGACGCATCCGGACGTGATTGGCAAGAGCACTTCGTGCTGGCAAACGCGAATGCGTGGTGCCAAATCAATCACATGCATGCTCGAGCTTCAGCCCTTGATCACGTCGGCGAGAACGTACGGGGAGATCGGCGCACTGCAGGACTAAGCCAAGCGGCCCACGCCAGTCCTGCAAAACCTCAGACGACGGACGATCGTCAGCGCGGACGCCGGCCAGGTGAACATCGGCCCCACCGGTCTAGATCGGATAGCGGCGGCCCTAGGGACGACGTTCATCGCACTGGTCTCCGCCGGGAAGCGACTCGTACCCCGATCAACGAAGTGACCTGGGGAACCAGGACCCCGAGAGCCTGACCGTACTGCTCGGGTTCCTTCCCGTCCACGGCGAGACACAGGTTTAGACCACGATTTTCGCGGTCGGCGCCCGTTAAGACGTACAGGCAGAACTCGACGGATGGAAGGAGATGGTCCTCGAAACTACTGGTTCACTACGGATCGAGGCAAACGGCGAGGATCTCTCCCTCTCGGACGGGCAACACATCATTTTCGCGGCCTCGACGCCCTACTCCTACGTCAACACTCGCGACGCCAGCACGTCGCTCACCCGCATCCTCGTCATCTGAGGAAGGGGCGAGGCTCTCGAGACGAATAGCGCTGGTTCTGATTGCTCCCAGAAAAACAGGCGTTCCCACAAGGCGCCACTGCGGGCTCCAGGATCGAGACGCGACGCTGCCGGCACTGTGACCACCCCCGCAGCCGCAGCGCGGCTCAGAAGGTCGAGACAATCGGTACCGAGGTCCTGGCGTCCTCTCGCCGAGCGGAGCCCCATACCCGGCTGCATCGCGGGGAAGCCTTCGAGCCGACACCGGCTTATCTAGGGGGCGACGTAATCAGCCCGAGCATTCGGGTGACGAGACCGGCGATTGCAGCATCTTCGATCCCCAGCCCGATCGATCGGAAGAAGGCCGTGCGGGTGCGCGATGGGGCGGGTGCTGTACCGGCGACGAGTTCGGGCAGGTCCCCGAGGATGTTCTTCGAGTTCCAGCCGAGTGCCGCCGCGGCGACGAAGTCGGGCACGGCGGCAGCGGAGGTGCGGTAGTCGCTGTATATCTCCAGCGACGGCAGCAGTGCGGGGTCGATCTCATGCGCGTCGGGTGCATTCGTGCTGATCGAAGTGATCAGCGCGGCCGGATGTGCGTGCGTCGCATCCAGCACAGCACCCGCGGCGGAGGTGCAAAGCGCGATGACGTCGGCGTCCAGTGCGGTTTCGACGCCCTGGACGATCTCGACTCCCGGCAGGTCTAGTTCGCGGGCGCTGCGCACGTGCATCCGGATCTCGGAGAAGGGACGCACAGCGCGCAGGTAGTCCACGTGGGCGCGTGCGACCGGGCCTGCGCCGACGACGCTGAGGGTGTTTGCGTCGGGCTTGGCGAGCAGGTCCACAGCCAGCGCGGTGGTGGCCGCGGTACGCAGGGTGGTCAGCGCCTTCGAGTCGATCAGGGCGAGCGGTTTTGCCGGATGTGACGTCGAAGATCAGTGTCCAGGCGGTGATGAGGGCGCCGTCTACGCGCGGGATGTACGGCGACAGCTTGACGGCGTACACGCCGGCGTCGAGGTCGAGCGCGGGGTAGGAGATGATGTCACCGCCGCCGTCGAGATCGAGGACGGTCTGCGTAGGCTGCACGGCACGTCCCGTGGCGAGTGCGCCGAAGGCGAAGCGCAGGCTCATGATGACCTCTTTCGGGTCGAGGGTCGGGAGCTGGTCGGCTGTGATGATCTGCGGGCTGCTCATGGTGTCCTTCCGGGCGGGTAGTTCAGGCGAGGTCGAGGGAACGGTAGAGGGTGCGCGCTCCGAAGCGCAGTGCGTCGGCCGGGGACGCGTTCGTCCACGCCGTGGAACATGCCGGCGAAGTTGTAGTGGCGGGGATCCTCACTGGGATTGGAGCGCGGCGGATGAATATGATCTAGCGTTGCTTATAGTGCGCACCGTGGGTAGTATAATGCGCATGGAGATTCTGTTTTCAGATTGTTTCCGAGCTCGGCGGTACGGGCCGGCCTGATAGATGTGATGTTCACATCCGCTCGCACTTTGAAAGTTGACGCCATGATTTCTACTCAGTTCCAGCCGTTCCAGCTTGAGGAATGGCAGTCCCTGTACGAGTTGGACGTCGATTTCAACCTCGCGGACAGCGGGGTCCAGCCGGTGCTTCTGTCCGAAATGCTGACCGATTCGGAGGCGATCGCCGACTTCCTGAACAGCGATCTGCACTATCCGGCGGTGAACGGAACAACCCTGTTGCGCACGCGGATCGCGGCGCTGTACGGCCCCGAGGTCACACCCGACGAAGTGCTCGTCACGGTAGGCGCAGCTGAGGCGAACGGCCTCGCCGTCACCACACTGACCCGGCCGGGCGACCACGTTGTTGTCCTGGAGCCCGGCTACCGGCAGGTCGCCGGGCTCGCGGCGAACCGTGGATGCGAGGTGGAGGCGTTCCACTTGATCGAGGCTGAGGGCTGGCGACCCGACCTGGAGGAGCTGGAGCGCATCGTGCGCCCCGACACCAAGCTGATCGCGGTGAACAACCCCAACAACCCCACCGGCGCGGTGCTCACCGCCGCTGAGATGGATGCGATCATCGCCATCGCGGCTCGGGTGGGCGCCTGGATCCTCGCTGACGAGGTGTATCACGGGTCTGAACTCGACGGAGTGGAGACCCCGAGCTTCCACGGCCGTTACGACCGGTTGGTCGTGACCAACAGCCTCTCCAAGGCATACGGTCTCTCCGGCGTGCGGCTCGGCTGGATCGTCGGCGATGCTGCCACCGTGCAGGAGCTGTGGCGCCGCCACGAGTACGCCACGATCTCGACAAGCAAGCTCTCAATGAAGATCGGGGAGCTGGCGGTCGAGCCGATACGCCGGGAGTGGCTCTTAGCGCGCAACCGCCGCTTCGTCCGGGAGGGCTTCGCGCGGTTGGCGGCCTGGGCCGAGACGACCGAGGGCGTCGTCACCGTGGTCGAGCCGAAGGCGACCGCGCTGGCGTTCCCCCGCATCGGCTTACCGCTGACCTCGCTCGAGGTCGCGCATGAGCTCCGGCTCGACGGCGTGCTGGTCGGCGTTGGTTCGCACTTCGGTGTCGAGAGCCACATTCGTGTCACGCATGCGCTCGACGGTGCATACATGGATGCGGGGCTGGCTCGGATGGGCGAGACGATCGCGCGCCTGGCGCGCTGATCCGCCTGACAGACTTGGATTCGGCGACGGAGGGAACACGGTGGCGGATCAGACGGACGCGCAGAGCACGTCAGACGGCGTCATCGATCGGTTAGGGCGCCGCATCCGCTCGCTGCGCAAGGCTCAGCCGTTGACGGTCCAGGAACTCGCTGATCGCTCCGGGGTCAGTCGGCGGCTGCTGACCCAGATCGAATTGGGGCAGGCGAATCCGAGCTTGGTCACTGTGGACCGCATCGCCAAGGTGCTCGGCGTCGATTTCGCTGCGCTGACCGCGCCGCGAGAGGCGGACCCCGGAGTTGCCGCCGTGCGGACCATCGAGCAGGCGACGCTGATCTGGTCCAGCCCGTTCGGCAGCACGGCGCACCTGCTGATCACGAGCGAGCACAGCGGTGGGCCCGAGCTGTGGCGCTGGCGGCTGCTCCCGCAGGATCGCTACGTCGCCTCACCCGACCCGTCCGGATCAGAGGAACTCTTCGTCGTGCACGAGGGCAGCCTCGATATCGTCGCTGACGGTGCGGCCGTCACGGTCCCGACCGGCGGCAGCGCTCGATTGCGCAGCGATCGCGAGTACCGGTACGAGAACCGCGGTCCAGAGACACTGGTGTTCAACCGTGTCGTGGCCGTGAGTCGGACGTAACCCGGCCTGCCGCACGTTGCCGATTTCCTGGCGCGCAGGCGGTACACGACCCCCGTACAGCGATATCGCCAGCACATGGGTCAGGAGGCGAAGTCGGGGAGGGAGTCGAGCAGTCGGCGACGTCGTCGTTGTACGGGGTGAGACCAAATAGGTAGGGCTTCGGGTGGCTCAACTCGAGACGGCGGAAGGCCTCGTAGACGTAGAACGAGCCGGCCGGGGCGAGGATGTCGCGCTCCTCGTGGTTGCCGCGGTCGGGGCGCCGGCCTCTCAGGCGAGCACACCCCTGCGGAGCCGTTCGAGGGCCTGATCGGAGTGTGGGGTCCGCTGTCATTCTCGGACGCCGGTGTCGGATCTGCGGCTTTCGCCATCACGAATACGTCTCAGGGTGTGCTCCGCGTGGGTCAGATCATGTTCACTCCGATTGCAACAACTCTCTGCGGTTCCTGCTCGTCGGCGGTCAGGGCGACGGGGCTGCCGTCCAGGGTGCCCTCACCTCCAGCCCCTGCGCACCTCATGGGCACGCCGCCAACGCGGCGAAGCGTGTTTGTGATGCGGCGGGATCCTCGGTCGCGGCAGGGCTGCGCGATGAGGCCCAGACACAAGCGACCACCGTCCCTCCGACACAAAGCGATCACGGAAAGCCGCCACAGAGGGAGCAACGTCACACCTTCGGTCCGTAAGCTGGCATCGCACTCGTGGGCGCTTGCATCCGTCGTTGGGACGATGCGTTCTCCGCCTCAGGAACACTGATGACCGCCGGTACTCCATTCCTCACGGAGCGGACGATTTCGACGGGAGGGAACCCTGGCACCGGTCTTCTGACTGTCGGATGCTAAGTCCTTCGAGGCTCGCGCTTTTCGCCAACCCGCACCTCTTTCGGCCAACTTTCGAAAACGACCCGGCAGGACTGGCACCCACTCGTTCCGCGAGTCCCGCACGCCTGCACCTTGTTTGATGATGCGGGGGCGGGCGCCCCGAAGCGCTACGTCCCTGAGCTGTCACAGTCCGAGGGAGGCGAGGAAGGCGAGCTTCTGCGCGTTGTAGGAGTCGGTCCAGACGCTGGGTGCTCCCATGAATCCGTGTCCCAGTGACGCCTCCTCCGCAGTAGGGAGGAACACGGCGTTTGGAACGCCGAGGTCGTCGAGGCGTTCATGCAGCGCGGATGCCTGGTCGGGGAAGGTGCCGACGTTGCCGTCGGCGATGAAAGTCGGCGGGAAGTCGGCGGTCACATGGTTCGTGACGGAGGCTTCGGCGATCACCGCGTCGGAGGTTCCGAGGTAGGTGCGCGCGGAGAGCCCGAAGAAGAAGTCGAGAAGGGGGACGGGGGCCTGGGTCTCACCTGTCTTGTGGAGTTCGAGGGCTGCACTGTCCAAGACGACAGCCTTCAGGGCGCTTCCGATGACGGGGTCGATGCCGACGCGTTCGGCGTACGCGGGGTTGGTCTGGATGTTGGCGAACTGTCCTGCGAGTTGTCCTCCGGCGCTGCCTCCGCTGATCACGACGTTGTCCATGTCGAGGCCGAGTTGCTTGGCATTTTGCTGGAGGAACACGACCGCTTGGGATATCTGCTCGACGGGTCCGGGATAGCTCACGGTCGGGGCGAGTCCGTAGTCCAGGCTGACGAAGTTGTAACCGCCATCGAGGACCGGGTTGGAGATGACCGAGAATCCGGCGTCCGGCGCGTTCGGATCACCCGTTGCCTTCGTTCCCGCGATCCATCCGCCCCCGTGGATGTAGATGTACGTGGGTCGGGCGATCGAAGCGTCGTCATCGGCGATGTAGACGTCGAGGAAGCTGTTCGGATATTTGCTCCCGTAGGCAATGTCGCTGGTAAGGCGGTCGCCATTGGCGGTCACGCTCGTTGCGTTCTCAGGACCCCGCGGAGCATAGGAAGAGGTCTGGCCCAGAGCCGATTGAAGGGCGACCGCAACACCTGCCGGAACCACCGCGATCGCAACGAGGGTGAGCGACACGACCACAGCGGTCGCCATGAGGGCCGTGGTGACGGTCGAGCGGAGGAGGCGACGAAGGCGCTGGCCGCCGATCGAGCGAGCGCCTCCGTGGGGGCGCCCATCCGCGGGGGATAGCCGGTGATGGCCGGCGATACAGGCGAAGCCGACGGCAATCGCCGCTACCTGTGCCACCACGACCGCCGGATACCATCCCCAGATCATCCACCCGAGTTGTGCAGCGACGCCCAAGGCGGCTGCACCCGGCACGATGACCGCGGTACGAGAGCCCGAGAGGGCGGGCCTGATCAGGGCCGCGCAGAGAAGGATCATGATCACGAGAACGCCGTACGCAGGAGCGCGCAGGAAGAATGACTCCGCCCAGGCGACGAGAAGCGCGAAGAGTCCGACAAGAAACGGCGTCCACCGGAACCGACGCGAGCGGAACGGGGGAACGGGGGCGGTAAGCATCAGCTTTTCTCCAATATTTGCAGGCTGCTGCAAATATACCGCGCTACGCAGTTTTGCGCTTCGCTACCATCGAGGGATGGATGCCGTCTCCCTCCGAGAGCGATCGAAAGAACGCCGTTACCGCGCAATTCTCTTAGCGGGGATGAGGCTGTTCGCTGAGCAGGGGTACGAGGCCACCACCGTCGCGCAGATCGCGGAGGAAGCGGAGGTTTCCCCCCGTTCAGTGTCGGCGTACTTTCCGACGAAGCTCGACATAGCAACCGCATCATCGGCAGCGGCCGCCCGCCGTCTGATGGACTCGTTCACCTCGTGGACCCCCGAACGCTCGATCGTCGATCTCGTCGACCGGTGGCTCCGTGACGAGCCACGCTTTGTCCCCGACGAGGAGTGGCGCGTTCGTGCCGCCATGCTCCACAGGAACCCGCTCCTCCACGGAGCACGTGCTGCGGACCCCGAGCCGCTCGTTGCAGCCGCCGCCACTGCGATCGCCGCTGAACTCGATGTTGATCCCGACGACGCTGCGGTTCAGATCATCCTCGGCATCATCTCGGGAGTCGTCTTGCGGTTTGAACTGATGGCCGGATACGACCGGGGGAGCGAGGGCGTGCTCAGCCTCGCTCATGACGCGCTGGCCGGCGCCTTCGCAGCGGTCCGGCGTGCACGGGGAAAGTATTGGGCCGGCGGCCCGGACGGGAGAACGGAGGCTTGACCGTCAGAGGGGAAGGCTGGTCGACCCGCGGGGGATCACGTCGACGACCGCGGAGTCCGTCGACGCGGGGGCAATCTCCAGACCCAGGCTCATCCCGATACGAGCGGCGATGCCGCGCCCCTCGGCCTGCAGGTTGAATCGCACGCTGCTCAGCGGGGGGTCACTGAAGGCGGCCACCGTGGTGTCGTCTCCACCGATCACTCCGACCTGCTCCGGTGAACGCAGTCCGAGTGACGCCGCTGCGGTGAGGACCCCCAGACCCGTGACGTCGTTCCAGGCGGCGATGCCCCACGGGCCGGAAGCTTCCGCCGTCCACGTCCGGAGGACCTCCTCGATCCGCCGCACGTCGCGCCCCACGACAGTGGATGCGGACCCGTCGATCCCCCGCTCCGCGCAGAAGGCGCGGAACGCGGCGACGCGAGCGGCGATGAACGGTCGGCCACGCGGCTCCTCGATCGCGAGGTAGGCGACCCGCTCATAGCCCCGCTCAAGCAGATGGGTCACTTGGGCGGCCACGATGTCGGCCTGTCCGATCGCCGTCGCGTGCGCGGGGTCGGTGCGGTCGAGGATCCACGCTCCGACCTCCGGCACGCCCGCGGCTCGGAGGGCCGTCGCGTCCGCATCACCCAGGGGATCGAAGGTCACGACGCACGCGGCCTCGACCTTGCCCAGCAGGCGGTCGAGGGCGCCCTGCCAGTGGGGCCCTTCGTAGCGCACCGCGACGAGATCGTACTGCCCCACGAGCCGCCCGATCTCCTCGAGAAGGAGCTCGAGCTGACCGGCGACCTCCCAATCGGGAACGAGGAGGAGGACCACGTCGCCGCGACCGCTTCGGAGAGCATTTGCCGCAGGTGAACTGATGTAGCCGAGCCGTCGCGCGACCTCACGGACGTGGTTCCGGGTCGCCTCGCTGACCTGCCCATCGCGACGACCGTTGAGGACGTAACTCACCGTCGCCCGCGACACGCCCGCTTCACGGGCGATATCTACGGTCCGGATTCTGGTCATGATGGCCTCACTCTAGTAGACACGTGTCATTCACGAAGTTGACACGTGTCTACTACATCGCTACTGTGGTCGACACACGATCGGTAGACACGTGTAAATCAAGGAGGATTTCATGTCAACGACACCTCAGGCCGCGAATGCGGCGCCCCCGGGTGACTCGGGCTCACCCGGCTCGCCTCCGCGGCCCTGGCGAGTGGCCATCATTGCGGGGCTGGCCTCCTTCGTCGACGGTGCCGCGCTGAGCGTCAACGGGATCGCTCTCGTGATCTACCAGCAGGCCATCGGTCTGACGCCCGAACAGGTCGGCCTGCTGACAGCGGTGGTAACCGTGGGGACGGCGATCGGAGCGCTCCTCGGCGGACGCCTGGGCGATGTCTACGGCCGCCGGAAGGTGTTCATCGTGACGATGGCGATGATCGTCATCGGGACGCTCGGTCCCATCTTCTCCGCTGATTTCTGGCTCTTGTTCGCCGGGCTCGCGCTCGTGGGATTGGGCGTCGGCGCTGACCTGCCGGTATCGCTGGCCACCATCGCCGAAGCGGCGACAGAGAAGAACCGCGGCGCGATGCTCGTCTTCACCCAGGTGCTGTGGATCACCGCCTCCCTCGTCGTCGTGATCGTCGCCTCGTCGATCGGCGGACAGGGACGGATCGCCGGTCAGATCCTCTACGGGTTGGTCGCGGTCGTCGGCGTCATCGGGCTCCTCCTCCGCCTCACCCTTCCCGAGTCGGCGCGCTGGCTCGCTTCGCGGGATTCTCGTAGTGACAGCCCGCAGACGGTCGGCGTGGTGCGCTCACGGGTGTCCGACCTCCTGTCCCCGCCGTTGCGTCGCCCGCTCCTGGTGCTCACCGCTTTCTATGCGCTCGTGAGCATCCCCGGCGGGATGCTCGCCTCGTACATCACCTACATCGCCGTGAACGTCGCCGGCGTGCCCGTCGAGCAGTTCGTCGCCTACACAGCCATCGCATTCCCCGTGGGGTTCCTCGCGCTCTTTTTCTTCATGAAGATCGTCGACACCCGGTTCCGGCGAGCCTTCGTTTACGGCTGCGGCCTGCTGACGGTCATCGTGCTGATCGTCCCCGTCGTCTTCGGGCTCGACATCGTCTCGCTCCTCGTCGTCTTCACGCTCATCGGAGGCATCGGCGCGATCTGCGGCGAACCCATCACCCGCGTGTGGTCGAACGAGTCCTTTCCCACCATGCTCCGCTCCACCGCCCAGGGATTCATCCTGACTGTCGGGCGACTCCTCCTGGCCGCCTCGCTGACGGTCGGTCCGGCGCTGATCGCGTTCTCGGTGACCGGCTTCTTCCTCACCCTCGCGGTCATCCAGCTCCTCGCCGTCGCGGTCGCGTACGTAGGCTTCCGAGGAGGACGAATCCAGAACACCTTCGTCGTCGAGAGCGACCCGGCAGTCGGCACCGCCCGTCTCAAAGGAGAGCACCATGCGCCCGCTGTATGAAGGACACCCCGAAGCTCCTGTTGCGGAGCCGGCCCGCGGGGCAGATCTTTGGACGCCGCGAGGGTTCGCGGAACCCGGCTACGGAGCCGTCGTCGACGCCTTCGCCGACGCCGCGGCAGCCAGCCCGCGCGGTGGTGCCGCGCTGACGATCATGGTCGAGGGCCGGACCGTCGTCGACCTCCAAGCTGGCGTCGCGGACCCAGCGGGCCGCCTGTGGGATCGGGACACCCCGACAGGGGTGTTCTCGTGCAGCAAGGGTCTTCTGGCCGCCCTCGTGTCCCGGTTGGTCATGGCAGGGCTTGTAGATCTCGACCGCCCCGTGTCCTTCTACTGGCCGGAATTTGCCCAGGCCGGCAAGGAATCGGTCCCCGTGAGGTGGCTGCTGACGCACCAAGCCGGGCTGTCCTACCCGGTCGAGGATGTGGAGAAGGCCGACGTCATCGCGTGGAGTCCCGTCGTGGACAAGCTCGCCGCACAGAAGCCCCTCTGGGAGCCCGGCACCGGATGGGCCTATCACGCCCTCACCATGGGATGGCTCGTCGGCGAGGTCATCCGGCGTGTCACCGGCCGCTCTGTCGGCGAAGTGTTCCGCGACTACCTCAGCGACCCGATCGGTGCCAGCGCCTCACTAGGTGCCCCGCACATGGCGCAGAGGCCGGTCGCGCAGATGGCTCCGATCCCCGGATTCTCACGCAACTCCCTCGCCGGTGTGGACGGGGCTGAGGATATCGCGCGTTCGTTCACCCTTGGGGGCGCGTTTCCCATCGAGCTCGTCGGCCCAGGGGCAGGCTTCAACGATCCCGACCTTCAGGCGGCCGACATCCCTGCCGGCGGCGTCATCGCCACCGCAGCGGACCTCGCAGCGCTCTGGTCGTCCGCCATCATTCCGACCGAGACCAGTCGCCCGATCGACCCGCTCGTCCTCTCCGACATGACCGTTCGAGGGACCTTCGGGGAGCCCGTCTTCGGGATCGCGGGTACACCGACCCCGCAGTGGGGAACCGGCTACATGATCCACTCCCCGCAAAGGCCTCTGCTGAGCCCGGCGTCCTTCGGGCACGACGGCGCGGGAGGACAGCTCGCCTTCGCCGACAGTGACCACGGCGTCGGCTTCGGGTTCGTCACGAACGATCTGCGCGGTGAGGGCGACACTCGATCGCTCGACATCCTCACGGCGCTCCAAAACACCCTCTGACGTCGGCCCCTCTTCGGCCGGCATTCGCCTCACCCTCACCACTTCTGAAGGATTCACAACATGCCCCTCTTGCCTACTCTCCAGGCCGCCCTGAGCGCCCTCCCGTCGACCTCGATCGACCTGAACGACATTCCGGGGGTCCGTTCCGAGGCTCTCGCCGCGTCGGCCGGTTTCGCTGCGATGGTCGCGCAAGCCGGTCCGGAGGTCGGCGCCGTCACCACCGCCCAGGTCGAGGTCGCCGATGGCACCATCGATGTGCGCATCTACCAGCCGATGGCTCCCGGCCCGCACCCTCTTCATATCTACTTCCACGGCGGCGGGTGGATCGCGGGCGGCATCGAGGACGCCTTCACTGACATCGTCGGCCGGGAGCGAGCCGGGCTCGCCGGGTACGTCACTGTGACGGTCGATTATCGACTCGCACCCGAGGTGACCTTTCCCGTACCGGTCGACGACTCCTACGCGGCCCTCCTCTGGGCCGTCGAGCACGCCGCCGAATTCGACGCGGATCCCGACCGAGTGACACTCGGCGGCGGCTCCGCCGGCGCGAACATCGCGGCGGCGGTCGCCCTGCGTGCGTCGAACGAAGGCGGACCGGTCATCTCGCTGCAGATCCTCGAGGTCCCCGCGCTCGACCTCACCTGCAGCAGCGACTCCTTCACGAGGTACGGCGGCGGCGACTACCCGCTGTCGGAGAAGGAGATCCGTACCTATATCGGCCTGTACCTCGCCCAGCCTCTGGATGCTCTCAACGAGTTTGCCTCCCCGCTCTTGACCGAGGACCCAGCACGCTTCCCCCCGACGCATGTCTTCAGCTCCGAGTTCGATCCACTGCAGGACGACGGACGACGCTTCGTGGAACTGCTCTCGGCGGCTGGGGTGGAAGCCACCTTCACCCTCGGCGAAGGGCAGGTGCATGGGTCATCGGGATTCACCAAACTCCTCCCTGAGTCGGCGACCTGGCGGGATGAGATCATCGCGCTACTCCGGAAGCACGACCCCCGACTCACCGAGACCGCCTGATGCGCCTGCCGCTTCTGGGAGATCCTCAAAATGCTTAATCCCGCTGACCGCTGGGTCTGGGACTTCTGGCATGTCCAGGACGGGTCGACCCACCACCTGTTCTACCTGCAGGCGCCCCGATCTCTTGGCGACCCTCACCTGCGACACCGCAACGCCACGATCGGCCACGCAACCTCAAAAGACCTCGTGAACTGGACCGAACTCGGAACGGTCCTCCGTCCCGGCGGACCGGACGCGCCCGATGCGACGGCGACGTGGACGGGATGCGTCGTACGCGCAGACGACGGCCAGTGGCGCATGTTCTACACCGGCGCCAGGTTCTTATCCCCGGGTGCGGATGGCAACGTGGAGGTCATCCTGGTCGCCGTCTCCGACGATCTGCATCACTGGCGCAAGGACTCCTCTGTCGTCGTGCGTGCCGATGAGCGCTGGTACGAGACGCTCGGATCCTCGAGCTGGCCAGAGGAGGCCTGGCGAGACCCCTGGGTCTACCGCGGCGACGACGGGCAATGGCACATGCTCGTGACCGCTCGCGCCCGCCACGGGGACATCGACGGCAGAGGCGTCATAGGCCACGCGACGTCTGACGATCTCCACACGTGGAATGTTCACCCGCCACTCACCGCCCCCGGTCAAGGGTTCGCGCACCTCGAGGTGGTTCAACGGGCCACCGTCGGGGAGCGATCGATGGTCCTGTTCTCCGCACATTCCGCCGTGATCTCCCCCGACCGGATCTCCGCCGGCGGCCGTACCGGGGTGTGGATCGCCCCATGGAAGAACACGATCGACCTGAGCGAGGCCCAGAACGTCGGAGCCTCCGACCTCTACAGCGGTCGGATCGTCTCCACGTCCGATGGCCCTCGCCTTCTCGGCTTCCTGCTCGACACCGACGGGGCGACGCCCCTCGGCATTTCGGATCCCGAGGATTTCGATCGCGCGACAATCGCCTCCGGAAGCGAGTGGACGCCGACATCTTTTTAAGCGGGGTGAACTGAGCAGCGAGACCGCCAGCGGCTGGAGGCCCGCAATAGTTGAGCCTCGTCCGCCTCAACTACGCCACCCCGCACTTCTCGACTTTCCCGAGGGCAGCGACCGACAGGCGCGGGGCACCGTGCTCAAGGTCCGTCGCGGTCCTCGCGGAACTCCTCGGGTACGAAACCAACGGACGGCATCCTCCCCGCCAGCCCCTTGCGGCACTACCAATCAGTTGTCACCAGTCCGATCCTCCCGCCCAATCGCCAACCCCAAGCCCGAGGCAGCAGATCTCGCGCCGCGAAACCGAGCGGGTAGAGACGTCCGCGTTGCCGCATGTCGACGCATTCGGCGACTCGAAGGGTGAAATGATGCATCTGACTACTCATGTTGGCCCCCCAGTTGAGGGGCCGGATCAAGTCACCGAACACTTTTCTCTAGTGCGATTCGCAGACCGAATCCGACGATCACTGTGCCGGCGATCGCGTCGAGGGCTCGCGCCATGGAACGACAAGCGAACCAGCGGCGAAATGACCGAGCCAGGAGCAGAAGGAACGTAAGCCAAGTGATCCCGATGAGGACGTGCACGAGCGCGAGGCATACAGCCCAGCTGATCTGAGGCGCAGTAGCAGGGATGAACTGTGGCAGCAACGCGATGTAGAAGGCTCCCATCTTGGGGTTCAGTAGGTTCGTCGTGAAACCCAGCCTCCATCCCGCGAGGAGCGAGTCACTGGAGGGGGCCTCAGCAGTCGCTGAAACGCCTGGTGTCGTTGAGGGTCGAATCGCTGAATAGATCATTCTGCCGCCGATCCAGAGCAGATAGCCGGCGCCGACTATGCGAAGCACGTCGTAGGCGATCTGGGAGGCGAAGAGGATCGCGCTCACGCCCGTCGCAGCAAGCACACCCCAGATGATTGTCCCAGTCTGAATGCCGGTAATCACACCCCAAGCTCGTCTCCGGCCCGACACTGTAGCGGTTCGAAGCACTAACGCGGTATCAAGCCCTGGAGTGATGGTGAGCAAGCCAACGACGAGGGCGAATGACCACATCACGGACACATCGGGGACCATGGGAGAAGATTACTAACGCTGCGTGAATCTCGTCGCCTACCCCGACACGCGACGGACAGACCTTGCCGTAACACCCGGGCAGCGCTGGTACTCGGCGCCGGTCGCCCGTAGGCAACGAAACGTGGTGCGCACGCGCTACGCCTCGAGGCCTGATCGCCGACCTGCCGGATGCTCCTCAGCGTCTTGCTCGTCTTCTGCGCGGTCGATCGGGTCGCGGTCCCTGTGCTCTTCGTTCTGGAGTGCATCCTTAAACATTGCGGTCACTGCTTCCGCTACCTGCGAGCGTGCGGTGATGGGGCGTACGTACAGGTGGATCTTGCGGTACGCGTCCGGGTCGGCCAGGGGCACCGCTCGCACCGACGCCGACAGCGTCCCCCGCCCGAGCCGAGGCATGACGGTGACGGCAAGGCCTGCCTCGACGTACCGGGTGAGTGTCTGAAACTCGGCCGCCTGGAACGCGTGGCCCAGCGGCGTCAACAGCGACGGATCGTGCGATGCGATCCACCGCCCGTACGGGTCGTGACGGGGACTGATCGCCCACTGGTCCGAGGCAAGCTCACGCAGAAATACGCGCCCGCGGTTCGCAAGCACGTGGGTAGCTGGCACCAGAGCGTCGAGTGTATCGATGCCGAGTTCGGTGCGGTGCAGGCTGCGGGGTTCGTACTCGTCCGGGATGCTCGCGCCCCAGCTTTTGTGGATGACCGCGTCGAGCGTGCCGCGCGCCAATGCTTGGAGGGCCGCATCCGCCTCCATCTCGTACGGCTCAATACGCAACCCGGGGAAGCTGGTGGCCGCCCTGGTGATCGTCGGGATGAGAAGCCCGCACACCGCGGTAGGAAACGCGCCCACACGGATCACGCCCTTCACCTCGTCATCGTGAAGGGGTGCCCGGCGTAGCTGCTCGAGGCCATCCACGAGCGGTCGACCACGCCCCACAAGGGTGAGTGCTGCCGGGGTGAGAACGACACCGCGACCAACCCGTTCGACGAGGGGTGTTCCGAAGTGCGATTCGAGCTTGCGGACGTGCTGGGAAATGTTCGGCGGCGTGTAACCGAGCACCCGTGCCGCCTCGGCGACGGAACCGTGGTCAGCGATGGCGATAAGCGCGCGGATGCTGATGGGATCAATCATGTAGCGACAGTTTCATGTTTTACGCACGAACGCTAACTGGTGTTGAGGGGTGACCTCATTCGACCATGGATGCGGAGGACACCATGGAAACAACGATTCTGCTCTGCACCCTCGCTCTCGCCGCAACGGGCATCGTCGCCGCGACGCTCGCCGCCATCCGTGGAGACGGGTACGGACAACGCCCCGAGAGTTTTGACTACGACACACGCAACCCCCACTGAGCTCCTGGTCTCTTGTTGCCGAAGCGCACAATCGAGGTTGACGAGCTGTTGGCTCAGGGCGTCGTCGTCTTGTCGGGAGTGGATGCTAATGGGAGGTGTCTTACAGCGTCGCGCCCGAAGGCGATGCGGCTACCGTCGGGGGTCGTGACGCTCCAGTTCTCGGTGCCACCCTCAAGAACAACACTGCCTGGGAGGCCTGTACGACGGCGGCGGGGCAGGCCGCGGTGGGGCGAGCCCGTGGTCCAGGCTGACGAAGTTGTGTCCACCGTCAAGGACGGGGTCAGCGATGACCGAGAATCCTGCGTCCGGCGCGTTCGGATCGCCCGTCGATCTTGTTCCCGCGATCCGGCCGCCCCCGAGGATATAGATGTACGTGGGTCGGGCGATCGACGAGTCGTCATCAGCGATGTAGACGTCGAGGAAGCTGTCCGGATGCTCGCTCCCGTCCGCCGTGTCGCTAATGAGACGGTCCACAGCCCTGCCGTCGCGCACCTTAGGGTATCGCCGTTCCGGATGACGTGAACGGGAGAGAGGGGCCATGCGTCATGCGCTGCCGTGTGCGGGGGATGCAGACTGCCGATCCTCGAACGCGGCGATCGCACGCGCGAGAACGGGAAGGCTCGTGACGCGGTCGTCGACTCCGTCCAACTCGACGGCGAGAGCGCCGCGGTAGCCCGCAGCATGCAGCTCGACGAGTGCCGCGTCGATGTCGAGCGTCCCGGTCCCGAGCGCGAGGTGGTGATCGAACACGCCATCGTTATCGGTGATCTGCACGTGTCCGATGTGGCCGGCGACCGAGGCGACGAATCCGGCGACGCCTTCATCGAGTAGGTGCGCGTGGCCGAGGTCGACGCATGCGCGCAGTGCGGGGGAGTCGACCGTGTCGATCAGGTGCCGTACTTCGGCGCCGGTGCAGCCGAGGTAGCGGATCTCCGCTTCGACGGGTAGCGCGTTCATGTTCTCGAGAACGAGCGCGATCCCGACCGACGCCGCATCCGCGGCCCACTCGGCGAGCATCGTGGTCGAGGCATCGACGGCCGCCGATGGGTCGTCGCCGAAGGCGAGGCCCCCGTGCACGATGAGCGTCCTGCTTCCGACCTGTGTGCAGAGATTGAGGTATCCGTCCATGTGGCGACGCACGGCGTCACGGACCGCCGGGTACAGCTCGGCGGTGTTGACCGACGAGTCGGTGTGCACGATCGGCGACACGTCCTGGCTCTCCAGTAGTTCGCGCAGCGCACGCGCGCGGGCCCGAGTGATCAGGTCGGGACGGTTCTCGGGGTGCTGACAGGCGAGCTCGACTGAGCCGGCGGAGGGAGCCGCCCGTAGGATCCCGATCTCTAGGGTGTCCGAGCCGGTAGACGAGCCGACGCGAGAGCGAGCCGAGAATACCGATGCAGTCATATTGTCTACAATAGACGCGGTTAGGGTAGGCTAAGTTCATGCTCCACAGATCCCGCCGTAGCGTGCTCACCGCCTCCGCCGCCGTTCTCGGCGCCGCCGCGCTGCTCGCCGGGTGTGCTCCCGCCGCCCCAGCCGCAACGGGTTCGACCGTCGAGACCGAGTTCGGCGAGGTCGTGATCCCCGAGCAGATCGAGTCGGTGGTTGTGCTGGAAGGACGTCGTGACCTCGATATCGTGCTCGCCCTCGGACTTCCGCTCGCGGGCTACCCGTTTGAGGGACCCGAGACCGGCATCGAGCTGCCGCTGCCACTTGAAGACGAGCTCGCTGCCGCCCGTGAGAACGGCGCCGAGCAGCTCTTCCTCGCCGGCGAGATCGACATCGAGGCGATCGCTGCCGCCGAGCCGAGCATCATCATCAGCCGCGGCGAAGACGTCGAGCCGATCTACGCCGAGCTGAGCGCGATCGCGCCGATCCTGCCGGTATCCACGAACGACGCCGGCGTCACGTGGCAGGAGGACCTGCTCGCGATCGCCGAGCTCACAGGCACCGAGGATCGCGCCAAGGAGATCATCGCGGAGTACGACGCTCGTCTGGCAGAGGTCAAGGAGACGCACGCCGAGGCACTCGCGTCCGTTCCCGTCGCGCCGGTCGGCTATGACCTCGAGGGCACCGAGGTCGAGGGCGGCCGCCTCCAGTCGGTCATCCTCCGCGAGCTCGGCGCACTCCCGTCGTCGGCCTTCGCCGAGGCCGGGACGGATGGTTCGCTCGAGTACAGCCCCGAGCAGACTCTGGAGGCCTTCGGCGACGCAGGTGCGCTGCTCGTCTTCGCCGACACTCAGGAGGAGTGGGACGCCGCGCAGGTCGACCCCCTCTACGCGCAGCTGCCGGCCGTCGCGGCCGGCGCGGTGGTGCGCGGCGACAAGATGATGCACGAGGGCGGACCCATCACCGCGATGCACGTGCTTGACCTGATCGACGAGCTCTACTCGACCCTCGGATGACGCCGAGTGCGCCTGTGCGGGCGTTTCGGCGCCCGCGCTTCGCGCCACCGGTCCTCGTGCTCGCCGTCGGTGTCGTCGCGCTGGTCGGTGCGGTCGCGGCGAGCGTCGCCCTCGGATCCCGGATGCTGGGACCCGGCGATCTCGCGGCGGTCCTGGCCGGTGCGGGCACCGACGAGTTCACGACGATCGTCAGCGACCTTCGGGTGCCGCGCACCCTCGCGGCTCTATTGGGCGGCGCGAGCCTCGCGGTTGCCGGAGCGGTCATGCAAGGTCACACCCGCAACCGCCTCGCAGACCCGGGCCTGCTCGGCGTCACCGGCGGGAGCGCCGTCGCCGTGGTCATCGCCATCTCCCTCCTGGGCATCCGCAGCCCGCTCGGCTACGTCTGGTTCGCGATCGGCGGCGCTGCCGCCGGCGTGCTGCTGGTCGCGACGATCGCCGCCTCGGCGAGCCTGCGCCGCGACTCCTCGCCCGCCACGCTCGTGCTCGCCGGTGCCGCCGTCTCGGCACTGCTCGGTGCAGCCACCGGCATCATGCTCCTCCTCGACTCCAGCGCACTCGAGCGATACCGCTTCTGGACGGTGGGATCGCTCGCGGCGGTGCGCGGCTACGAAACGGTCATCATCGCCATCCCGCTCGTCGCGGTCGGGCTGTGCGTGGCACTGTTTCAGGCGCGGGCGCTCGACGTGCTCTCGTTCGGAGACGACATCGCCGCATCGCTTGGCCGATCCCTCGGCCGTACCCGCGCCCTCGGGGTCACCTCCGTCACCCTCCTCGTGGCGGGCGCGGTGGCATGCTGCGGCTCGCTCACGTTCGTCGGCCTCATCGCACCGAATGCGCTGCGTCTCGTCGTCGGCCCGGCGCACCGCATCCTCCTGCCTGCATCGGCGCTCTACGGGGCGACGCTGACGCTGCTGGCCGACATCGCGGGGCGCTTCCTCGTGTACCCGGGAGAGCTTCCCGTCGGTATCGTCCTGAGCATCATCGGCGGACCGCTTTTCGTGCTGCTCGTCGCGAAGTCCCTGGCCGGACGGGCGGCCTGGTCATGAGGTCGAGCCTGGCCGATCCGCGCCGCCCGTCGATCCGCATGCACCGCCGCACCGTCATCGCAGCCGCCGCCGTCAGCGCGGGGGTCATCGTGCTCGCGACCGCAAGCGTGTTCGTGGGACGCTACGGCGTCGACCTCCGCGAGATGGCGGCCGTGCTCACCGGGCAGGGCTCAGCCACACAGCACACCGTGATCGTGACACTCCGCATCCCGCGCGTGCTCCTCGCGATCCTCGTCGGCGCCTCCCTCGGCATCGCTGGCGCGATCGTGCAGACCACCGCTCGCAACGCTCTGGCGAGCCCCGACCTGCTCGGTGTGACCGGCGGCGCGAGCGCGGCCGCCGTCGCCGTCATCGTGCTCGGGGGAGGCGGTGACGGTGTCTCCGGCTTTCTGCGCACGATCGGGATCCCCGCAGCATCCGTCGTCGGCGGACTCGCCGCCGCGATCCTCGTGCTCGCCATCCTGCGCCGAACCGGAACGCACGGTCCGACCCCGATCCTCGTGGGCATCGGGGTGTCGACGATCTTCACGGGTCTGGTGAGCTGGCTGCTCATCGCCGCCGACGTCGACGACCTGCAGCGGGCCTCGGTGTGGCTGACCGGAACGCTCAACGGCCGCTCCTGGCCGGAGGTGACCGCCACCACGCTGACGCTTGTCGTGGCTGCAGTGGCGCTGTTGCCGTTCCGGCGCGGACTCGACGTCCTCACCCTCGGGGAGGGTATGACGCGGTCGCTTGGCTACCGGCTCGGGGTGCTCTTCGGGGGGACGACCATTCTGGCCGTGCTGCTGACTTCGGTCGCGACGGCCGCGGCCGGGCCGATCGCCTTCCTCGCGTTGGTGAGCCCCCATCTCGCCCGGATGAGCGCGGCGCGGCCGCGCGCGGGTCTCGTACTGTCGGGTCTGTTCGGTGCCGGAGTGCTCCTCGGCAGCGATCTGATCGCTCGTGCGGCGTTCGCCGTGCAACTGCCCACGGGGGCGATTACCGCGCTGGTGGGGGCGCCGTTCCTCCTCTTCCTTCTCATCAGCCGTCGACAGGAGAACAGATGACGACGCAGACGTCGCCCCCGATCGGGCTGGCCGCCGAAGCGGTGAGCGTTGGGTACGGCTCGACGGTCATCGTGAACGCGGTGTCCCTCGCGATCCGACCCAGGGAGGTCACCACCATCGTCGGTCCGAACGGGAGCGGCAAGTCGACGTTCGTGCGGGCACTCGCCGGACTTGCGGCGCCCCAGGCCGGGCGGGTGGTGCTCGACGGTCGCGATCTCGTGACGCAGCGTCCGCGCGAGACCGCGCGCCGGATCGGGTTCCTTCCGCAGAGCTTGATCGCCCCCGAGCACATCACGGTCCGGGAACTCGTCGGCCACGGTCGCGACCCGCACCGGCGGTGGTTCAAGGCATGGTCGGCCGACGACTCCGTGGCAGTCGACTCGGCCCTCGAGCTCACCGACATGACCGGCCTCGCGGACCATCCGGTCGATGAACTCTCGGGCGGGCAACGTCAGCGCGCGTGGATCGCTCTCACGCTCGCCCAGACCCCCGGCATCCTGATCCTTGACGAGCCCACCACCTACCTCGACATCGCCCACCAGCTCGACACCCTCGAGCTCGTGTCGACCCTGGTGCGCGAGCGCGGCACGACGGTCGTGCTGGTGCTGCACGACCTCACGATGGCGGCGCGATACAGCGACACCGTCGTCGCGATGCACGAGGGACGCGTCGCGGCGCAGGGGAGCCCTCGAGACGTGTTCACTCCCGAGACCCTCGCGCGCGTGTTCGACATCCGCGCCCGTATCGATGATTCGGTCGAGGAGGGCCTCGTCGTGGTCCCGACGCGCCGGGTCGGGAACAGCGCGGGATGACCCCGCTCCGTCGCGGGGCGACGACAATGGCGACATGCATCTCAACGTCGATCTGCGCATCGTGAGTCCGCCGAGCATGGCGATGCTGGCGGCGGACGGCATCCGCGAGCAGATCGTCTCCGGCGCCCTGCGCCCCGGCGAACGACTGCGCGAGGTGCCGCTGTCGGAAGAGCTCGGTGTCAGTCGTCCCCCACTGCGGGAGGCGTTGCAGATGCTCGCGCAGGAGGGCATCGTCGATCTCCTCCCGCGCCGCGGCGCCCAGGTGCGCGGACTCACCGTGCAGGACGCCTACGAGATCGTGACCCTGCGCCGCTCGCTCGAGCGGTTCGCCGTCGACCTCGCCCTCCCCGTGCGCGACGAGGCAGCGCTGCGCCCGCTCGCCAATGCCCTGCAGACGCTCGAGGACCATGCCGCCGCCGGCCTCGAGGAGCGCGCGGTGGCCGACACGATGGGTTTCCACATCGCTCTCGTCGATCTCGGGGGGCACGCCCTGCTGGGGGACACCTACCGCCGGCTGTCGGCCCGCATGCGCATGTGCATGAACGCAAACCGCCGCGTCCGCACCGACAGCGAATCCCTGAGAGCACGTGCCCAACGCCACCGCGAATTGTTCGATGCGATCCTCTCCGGAGATTCCGATGTCGTGCGTGCGTCGATCGAGGACGACGCATCGCTGAGCTTTCTTCCGGCTCTCTCAGACTCCCTTCCCTTGGCCACTCCTGCGGCGACGCAGTGGTACCGCAAGGCCATCGCTACCCTCTCAAAGGGTGATGTGCTCGATGCGGGCTAAACAGGCGCGGAGATAGCTACGCGCGGTTGATGTCAGCACGTGAGGAAATGTCTCCGTTGAGCCGAACATGAACGGCCATACAGTTCTAGGGTCGACACGGAGGAGTGTCTGCTGTCGCGGGTGAATTCCAGATATGCCCGAAGATCAACGCATATTTTGGTCCGCCATTGTGCAGATCATGCCCGTTCTGTTGCTTGCGCTCGTAGTCGAGGCCCGCATGGTTCGCGTCGAGCGCGCGATGCGCTGACCCGAGACCTCCGCGCGCTTCGCGCATGGCGGGACATGTCGCGGTTCCCGGTGGCCGCGCAGAAGACGGGTACGCCATCACCTGCCGTGTCAGCACGTCTACTCTGTGACGCGCGCGAGCCAGCTCTTCGTCGTTCGTAGATTCCCTTTCAGCGTCGACCGGCTGCGAGGACCTGAGGTCGAGCGATCGGCACTCCTTTGGGCTTCGTGCGACGAGTGCGAGAGGATTGGAAGGCAGTCAGGCATGGCTATAAACCGCGCCAGAGCGAGGATGGGAGCGTGACCATGCTCGAAAGATTCTTGACAGTTCGGTGTCTTTTTTCCTGGGCGTCGGTCAATGTTGATACATGGTTTTCTCTCGTTCAGAAGAATTGTGGGTCGAGTACTGTCGCGCTCTGGGGCTCAACCTCAGTCGGGTCCGCGCGGAAGCGGGGCTGAGCCAGGAGTACGTTGCGCGCGCGGCTGGTCTCGCCACGTTCACCTACCAGAAGCTGGAAAAGGGTGAGTCGAATCCTGGAGACCCGGCTAACCCCCGTCTGCAGACGCTGGTCTCACTAGCGCTGGTGCTCGACCTCGACATCACGGAGATGCTTCCTCCAATACCTCACACACTTGCTCGACGTCTACGTGCGCGACCGGGGGTCGATCTGCCGACTACGGCATAGCGAGGCCCGAGGCGAGCGCGTCGGAAAGTGCTCGGTTCAGCCGTCCTGCGCTTTCGAAGCTGATAGCGAGACTCCGGGCGGCATCATCTTCGGGCCCGATCCAGACCCACACCTCACCCTGTGCCTGCTCGAGTCCGACGATCAGGTCCACGGTGACGGCGGTTACGCGACACTCCTCGCCGCTATCGCGGCGCTCGATGGCGGGGATCGCGGTTGGGTTGCTGCGGTGGGTCAGTCGGAGGTCGTCCGAGAGCTCGTGGTATCCGTTGCACCATTCAGGGCACAGCTCGCGGGATCGCTGGGGACTACGTGTCATTTAGAGGGTTTGTCCTTCTGTTGGTTTGTCCGCAGACCGTCTCGTAGCGTGGATCAGCCGGCCTCGGCGTTTCGACGGATCCGTTATTCCGGCCGGCGGCGGACCGGGCCGTATCGGTCGAGGTAGTTCTCCAGGGACACCTCGCGAACGTTGCGCCACCCAACCTTCACTCGTACCATCGTGGCGCCGGACGATCTGAGACCCACGGCGACCTCCGGGTTGAGCCGGAATCGGTCCTCGGGGTGGACCCACCGAAAGTCGGTATAAACACCGATCACTATGCGTCCGTCTGCGGTGCTCTTTTCCTCCCGCGACATGGGTACGGGCCCTTTCGAATGGTGAGAATTCTCAAATCTGATCGGACAGTACCATGTGCACATGACCACGGTGTGACGTGGATGCATCAGTGCGGAGCGCGGCTGGAAGCGTAGGTTCGGCTGAGATCTGTGGGTCGGCGGCTACGGCGCGATCACGGCTCGCCGATGCTCGGTGTGTCCGCGAAGAGCGCCCCTCTTCGCATTCTGGCGAGTCGGGGCGCTCTCGAGGCTGGGGAGAGGGGGGTCGCCCTAGCCTGGTGATGAGCGCACGGGCCTTCGCAGGGGGCGAGCGCTCACAGGCATTGATACCACAGAAGCATGTATACGTGGTGTGAGTCTGGGTGCTTCGACCGCCTCAGTTGCCCCGACTGTCGGTAGGTGGCCGCCACGCTCGCCAGGAGCGTGATCACCGCTGGATCACTCCACGCTTGGAGACTGTCGGCGAGACGCGACCCCCGAAGCCAACTCCGCCCCAGGGCGAGCAAGCCAGCTAGGTGTAGAAGGCCAGGACGTTGTTCACGCGTGATGGCGTTGCGGATGCTGGCGGCTGTTCGTCGTGGGCTCCGTGCGGGCGGTGGTAGGTGTAATGCCAGTTCCAGACCGTAAGAGCCGCGGCCCGATCGACCTCTGAGTGCCAGGTGCGGACGTAAAGGAACTCTTCGGCGAGGATGCGGTTGTAGCGCTCGACTTTCCCGTTGTGTCTGGGCGTGTAGGGCGTAGTCCTCTGGTGCTTGCGCTCGTTCATGGCGTGGCGGAACGCGTGGGCGCGGTAGCAGGAGCCGTTGTCGGTCACGATGCGCTCGATCTGTGTGATGCGGTGGACGGCGAACCACCCTCGTGCCCTGTCGAGGAACGCGACTGCGGTGGCTGCCTTCTTGTCGGGCAGCGCTTCGGTGTAGGCGAGCCTCGAGTAGCCGTCGATCGCGGAGTGTAGGAACACGTAGCCGATCTTCGCTCCTCGCGTCTTCGCGCGGACGACGGCTTTGGCGGCGTCGCTGTCTTTTCCATGGACACGCCAACCGCCTCCGTCGGGGATTCGGCCGGTCTTCTTCACATCGAGATGCACCATGTGCCCGAGCCGCTCGGCCCTGATCTGCTGTGATTGCCGATTACTTTCGCCACTCGGGTCGATGAACTTCCGCCGGCTCAAGCCCAACTGGGCAAGCACTCGGGTGACGGTGCGCCGGCTGACGGTGTTGCCGGTTTGCTGGAGCTCGAAGGAGATGCGGGAGGCGGGCCACTTGTGCCCGTGCCGCATTGCCTCGATCTGTTTGATGAGTCGGCCGGATGTGGCGGTCGGCTGCCGAGCCGGGGCCGATGATCGGTCGAGAAGACCGATTTCCCCGAACTGCTTGTAGCGGTTCACCCACTTTGATGCGGTCGCGCGGGAGATGCCCATCTCGGCGGCTACGTGCGCGATCGGGCGGGTGCGGCAGCGTTCGATGAGGCGCTTTCGCCCCTCGGGTGTGAGGGGCGCGTTTCGATGAGTCACGTTGCAGCCGAGGTGCGGGTCACGGGCGGACCACCAGTTCGAGCAGCTCTTGGCCGCGGGGCCAATCTCCGAGGTTGCTGGCCGTGTTGAGGTGCCCGAGTTCGCCGACGACCTGCAAAAGGCTTCCCCAGCGGGCCGCAAGTCCTTCGGCCACATCGAGGCGGCAATACGGATCGTTCGTGCTGGCTACGACCACGCTCGGGCAAGGCAGCATGCGCGCTTCGATGCCCACGAACGTCGATGCGGCCTCAGCCGGGAACGCGTCTCCAGCTTGATCTGGCGGCGCAACCAGGAGGACTCCCCGCACGCGCAGACCCGCCGCTCCGGTCAACCAGGTCGATGCCGCCCAGCAGCCGAGGCTGTGCGCAATCAGCACCACGTCGATGTCACGCGCCTCAGCATCGTTCACAGCCCACTCTATTGCCGCGACCCAATCGACAAGGTCGGGCTGCGACCAAGACTTTGGCGCGATACGAACCGCTGCGGCACCCCACTGGTGCTCCCATAGGGTCTGCCAGTGCTCTTCGCCGGAACCGCCAATACCGGGAATGGTTACGTACGCGACCACATGCCACCACCACTTCACTCGCCAGCCAGACCTTATGCCTGAACCCGTGTCATTGATACTGGTGGAATCAACATGAGCATGCAGTCGCTGCAAGCGCTATCTAAGTAGACAGGGGTGAACTCGATGGAATCACTGGACCAAATCGACCGCCGCATCATCGAACTGCTTCAAGGCAATGGACGACTCACCGGCGCTGAAGTCGGTCGACGCGTCGGACTGTCGCAGCCCGCGGCCAGCGCTCGTATCCTGCGGTTAGAGAAGGCTGGGGTCATCGCCGGCTATCGCGCTGTAGTTAGCGCGGCCGCGCTGGGCCTGAACATTCACGCCGTCGTCCGGCTACGCACGTCGCACGCGCAACTCTCCCCAGCCCTGGATCTGGCCGCGCGAACGAGTGAGGTCGCCTCAACCCTCAGGGTCACTGGGGAAGACTGCCTGCTCTTCGACATTCAATGCGTGGATGCAGCTCGCCTCGAAGCCGTCGTCGACTCATTCGCGCGCTACGGCCCCGTCACGACTTCCCTGGTACTACACGACTATCCGCTCAAGCCACTGATGCCGCAGCCGTCAACAACCTCATGACCAGCAACAAGCTCTTGCACCATGACGGTGCGTGCAGCGTGTGTGGCTCGTAGATGCTCGGCCAGGATGTCGACGTTGACCGAATCGAAGTCGGCCGACGTGAGGACGAATCGCAGCGAAACCAGATCGGCATACCCCATCCGTGCGGCGTCGAGCGCGGAGCCCAGAAGCGCCCATACGTTCCGCAGTTGGGCGTCGAATGTGTCGGGGATCGTCTCGCCCCTGGAGTCGTACCCGGTGAGGCCGCTGATGTCGAGCGTGCGGACCTCGATCGCGTGAGCGTAGTTGCGATAGGGCGGGAGGATGCCGGATGGGTTGTAGGCGATGTTGGCTGTGACTGCACGTTTTCAACTAGGGTCGGAGCCTGCATCGATGATGGCCCCTCAATCGCTCGAAACTGATCGTTTCTGGTGCCGCGCAGTTGGTGGGGCTTGTGCGATGCGGCGCGTCAGCTGCGTAGGTAAGCAGGCGCCATTGGCGTCGAGGATCGCTCCAGATGACCAGGCTGCCTCGGGGGATGCGAGCCAAAACACAGCGGCGGCGATCTCCTGGGGGTTACCAACTCGTCCGAACGGGCTTTGCGCGCGGAGCGCGTTGCCGTCAGCGCTGTTGAGTTTGGCGAGCTGGCGTTCGGTGGCGACGAAGCCCGGGGCGACGGTAGTGACCGAGATGGCGTGTGGGGCGAGGGCGATGGCGAGCGACTGGCCGAGGGCATGCAGGCCCGCTGTGCTCGCGGCGTAAGCCGGGTACTCGGGTTCGCCGCGGAAGGCGCCGCGCGAGCCGATGTTGACGATTGCTCCTGAAGCTTGGCGGTTGATGAGGTGAGTGGCGACTGCCCAAGCGAGGTTGGCTGGACCCAGCAAATGAACGTCGATCATCGAGCGGAAGGCTGCTGCCCAGTCGGCGTAGGAAACCTCGCCGATCAGGTGCCGGTTGTCGGACGTCGGGGCGAGAGCTGCGTTGCAGACCAGCACGTCAAGACAGCCGAGTTGCTCGACCGCCGAGGCCACGACCCCTGCTGCGCCGTCTTGTTCCCCGATATCGCCGCCGACAAGGATGCGGCGGTGATGAGCGTCGCGACGAGTGCACAGGCACGTCGGCGCGGGGGTATGGGGTGGGGCTCGTCAGCTTTCGCAAGACGAGCAGTATGCGAGAAAACCGACCGCACGCCAATTCGAGGATTCGAATACTGGCTTGGGCGGCGGGCACCTAAGCTCTACTGACGAAGAGGTGCCACTGCAATCCGACCATCCTGTCATCGCCGAAGAGTTCATTCATGGCGATCGTGAAGCCCTTCACGCGCGCTCTTGGGGCTGAGCTACGAGTGCTGATGCGGGTCGCTACGACGGCAAGCCGATGGTGCGACTCCTCGACGCGTACGTACTCGGGGCGCTGGACGCGGGGACTGCGCGCACGAACGCCGAGAATGCGCCGAACATTGCATCCGCTTTAAGCGCCTGGGTCGACGGGGCAAGGATCCGTCGGGAGCGCGATGCAGATGCAGCCGGACTCTCAAGACGTGCTGCGGGCAATGTGGGGGCAGCATGTGCATGAGACGATTGCCGAGGGGTATACGCCCGACTTGATCGCCTGGATCGGTGAACTGTTGGATTCGCGATTCGCTGAGTGACCCCCTGCATCGTCTACCGCGACCTCGCCGGGATGGCCTAACTCATCACGGTCGTATGGGCCGTGGCGTTTCGCGGCTGATGGACTGAGCGGTGCGCGGCGGCTGCTGGGCTCTGGGGAAGTCGGGAAAGCTGAGTTCGTTTCACTCGGGACACACGAGCGCGACTCTCGCGCAAGTGCCGACACCATTCGCGCCGGCGTGAAGTTCCAAAGAACCTGAGTTAGAACTTGCTATTTCTCGCGCCAAAGTTAGCCCTAGTCCAACACCTGGTACGGCTTGGCTATGCGAGAAGTCCGTGCGGTAGAACGGTTCGAAGACGCGCACGCGTTCGGCTGAACTCATGCCCACTCCTTTATCAATTACGTCGATTAGCGCGTGCTCGCTCCTTTGGCTGAGCGCGACGGTGATCGTGGAAGTATCGGAACTGTACTGCGCAGCATTGGATAGAAGGATAGATACAATCCTTTCGACATCCGTCGGATCTGCCCAAGCCTTTAGCTGCGCATTGGTCGATTCCAAGTGAACGCAGCGTTTCCTCCCATGTGGAGATCGCAAGAATATTTCGATCGCCTTTCGGACGGTGGGTTCCAATTGAACGGCTGTCAAGTTGTCGGGCACATGCTGACGCCCGGCTGCGAGAAGTTGTTTGATTACGGCGAGCTGCTTTTCTCCAGCTCGGATGATCGAGTGAGCCGATTCCGTGGCTTCAGGCAACTCGCTGAGCAGTTCGGCGCGCCCGAGTATCACTGTGAGCGGTGTGCGCAATTCGTGTCCGACGGTTCGCAAGAATCGATCACGCGAATCGATGGCTTCCACTAGTTCGGTAACGTCGTGGGAGATCAGCACGTGCCCCATGATCTGATGGTCATTGCCGTCCTGGATCTCTCGAGCGGAGAACCGCATCACGCGTTCTCGGTCAGCGTCGATGAACCGCGCGGTCACGCCTTCGGAGAACTCGCCTGCTCGCATCCGGGCGGTGAAGCCAGGACCGAAAGAGACCGAGGACCCGTCTGCCGGCCGAGCTGATGGCGTGCCGTTGCCTGACGGCTGGTCAGCGAAGACAAGGTGGAGCTGCCGTGCGGCATCGTTCACGCTAACCGGGCGCCCATCGGCATCGAATATGACGATGCCTTCGGATGTCGAGTCAAGGACTGCGGCGAGAGTTGATGCGGTGCGCGAATTTTTCGTAGTGAGCTCGCGGACACGGTCGGCGGCATTCCCTAGGCCACGTTCCGTCTTCCAGAAACGTCGCGAGAACACGGCGATCGCGATCGCGAACGCCATCATGAATGCCGGAAAGGCCACGGCTCCCGTTAAGCCATCCAGGTCGACATAACCCTGGCGGATGAGAGGGTGGGCGCCGGCGTACGTAATTGCGACGGCGGCAACGAAGAGCAGCCGCGCGGGAAACGCAAATGCCAACCACGCCAGCGGGAACATCAATCCAAAAGCGCTAGGTGTGAAGGATCTTACAAATACATCGCGAAGGAACGCCCAGAAGACAAGATCGATGAGCGGGATGGCAGCTAGCCACACCGTCCCGGCGTCACTGCGGGGAAAACGCGCAGCGCCGAGTGCGGCCAAGGTGCCCATTAGGACGAAGCCAAAAGAGACGAGGAACTCAGGCTGCATGAGGCCAATGTCAGACGCCGCCACGACGACCGCTCCAGTCAGCACTACGAGGAAGAACAGAACCTGGGGCGCGGGGTTTCGGCGTAGGTCTCCAATGCCCGGCGGCTCGGCTCGCAAAAGCGAGGCATTAGCTCGTTCCGCACGCGGCCAGCTGACTTCCATTCCCGCCGTCCTTCACACTGCTGAAGCGCCCCGGGTCTGATGGAGACTCGCGCTATTTGACTCCCACGAGCTGATCGGCAGTGGTTTGGTCAGCATAGAATTTTTGCTTGAACTCGGCGAGTGGGATGTCACCGAGGTAGCCGTGGAGGCGCTGGGTGTCGTGCCAGTGCGACCATCCGAACGGCGACGCAGTGGTACCGGAAGGTCATCGCTTCCCGCGGCGGGTGATGCTCGCCACGGGTTGACAGATCTTCTCGGTGTCCATTACCGTATCAGTCATACGATTAACATATCACGAGGAGGTGATGAGGCAGTGGGCAAGAAGCCACGGACAGCCACGATGTGGCAGGTCGCTGAGCGTGCGGGCGTTTCGCAAGCCACGGTCTCCCTCGTGCTGAACAACGTCGGCGGAAGTCGCGTCAATGACGTCACTCGCGAGCGAGTGATGAATGCGGTCGCGGAACTCGGCTATCGCACCAACGCGTTCGCGAAGTCATTGCGAAGCGGAGAGTCGGGCATGATCGGTTTCATCTCTGACGAGGTCGCGAGCTCGCCGTTCGCTGGTCGCCTTTTGAAGGGTGCCCAGCTTCGCGCGTGGGAGTCGGGGAGCGTCATTCTTAGCGTGGATACGTTCAACGACTCTGATCTGGAAGCGGCTGCGATCGACATGATGCTGTCGTATCGAGTTAAGGGCGTCGTCTACGCGTCGATGTACCACCGTGCTGTCGACGTCCCCGCCGGGCTGCAGGGGATACCAACCGTCGTCGTCAACGCCCATGACCGATCCGACCGCGTCCCGAGCGTGTTCCCCGACGAAGAGGGCGGCGGCTACGCTGCCACCCGGCACCTCATTGAGGCGGGCCATGGCCGTGTCGCGATGATCAACATCCAACCCCCGGAGAGCGACCTTCCGGCAGGTATCGGTCGTCTCGCGGGCTACCGTCGCGCGCTCGCCGAGGCGGGTATCGCCGATGACCCTCGCCTGACCCGGAGCGGGACGGGCGTCGTCGAAGACGGGTTTTCCGCCACTCTCAATCTCCTCGCAGAGGCGGACCCGCCCACCGCGATTTTCTGCGGCAACGACCGCACCGCGTGGGGCGCGTATCGCGCGCTGGAATCTGCGGGTTTGCGGGTCGGTGAGGACTGCTCGATCATCGGGTTCGACAACCACGACATGCTGGCACCGTTCCTCGACCCCGGATTGACCACCGTCGAGCTGCCCTACGAGCAGATGGCGCGGCAAGCCCTCGACATCCTTCTCAGCGATACCCCCGACAGCCCCTCCCGAACGTCCGTCGAATGTTCACTGATCCTGCGCGGATCTGTGACGAGTGCAAAGGTGCGCACATGACCATCGAATCCCCACCCCTGGCTGAGGCGGCGAAGATCGCGCCACCGAAGAAGAAGAAGAACCGGCTCCGTCTCCACGTCCGACGCGCGCTCCATTCTTGGCAGTTATACGTATTACTCGCGCCGGCCGTAGTCTACGTCGTGATTTTTAAGTACTGGCCGATGTACGGAGCACAGATCGCCTTCCGCGACTACAACCCCGCCCTCGGCTTCGCCGGCAGTCCGTGGGTCGGCCTCGAGCACTTCGTCCGCTTCGTCACTTCGTTCCAATTCGAACGCCTGATCGTGAACACCCTGACGGTGAACTCACTCGGACTGCTGATCGCGTTCCCCGTGCCGATCATCCTGGCTCTCGTGGTCAACCAACTGCAGAGCGAGCGATTCAAAAAGTTCACGCAGACCGTGCTGTACTCGCCGTCGTTCATCTCCGTAGTCGTCGTCGTCGGAATGATCTTCCTGCTCTTCTCACCGCGGTCGGGCATCGTGAACAACGCCATTGTCGCCTTCGGCGGTGAACCTGTCTTCTTCATGGGCTCGCCTGAGTGGTTCCGACCGCTGTACATCGGCTCGGACATCTGGCAGACGGCCGGGTTCTCGATGATCGTTTATCTCGCGGCGTTGACCGCGATCGATCCTTCGCTGCACGAGGCCGCACGCGTCGACGGGGCGAACAAGTGGCAGCGCATCCGTCACATCGACATCCCCGGCATCATGCCGGTGATCACAATCCTGTTCATCCTCGCCATCGGCAACCTCTTCAACCTCGGGTTCGAAAAGGTGCTGCTCATGCAGACCGATCTGAACCTCCCCACATCCGAAGTCATCCAGACCTACGTCTACAAGATCGGACTGCAGCAAGCGCAGTTCAGCTACTCAGCCGCGATCGGCCTGTTCAACTCCCTGATCAACCTCGTCCTGCTGCTGACCTTCAACTGGGTCGCCAAGCGGGCCGGACAATCGACCCTTTGGTGATGACGCCATGACACACACGATTCCAGCCCTGAAGACCGCGGCATCGGTGCCTTCCCCCGACGACTCGCAACCGCGCTCGCATAGTCCACGGCCGCGCAGCGGCCGTTGGCGCGACCGCGCCGCCGACCCGATCTTCAACGTCGTGGCGATCGGGATGCTGCTCCTGGCCATCGTCGTCATCCTCTACCCGCTGTACTTCATTGTGATCGCTTCGGTCAGCGAGCCCTCCGAGATCCTCAACGGCAACGTCTGGCTGTGGCCCCGGGGATTCACGCTCGAGGGGTACGCGCGGATCTTCTCCGACTCGACGATCATCCGGGCCTTCGGCAACTCCGTGTTGTACACGGTCCTCGGCACGGCGATCAGCGTGGTCGCCATCCTCTGCGCCGCCTATGCGCTCTCACGCAAGGATCTCTACGGCCGAACGTTCTTCATGCTGCTGTTCATCATCACGATGTTCATCGATGGCGGCCTCATCGCCCGCTACCTGGTCGTTCGTGACCTGGGCATGCTCGACACCATCTGGGCGATCGTGCTGCCCGGGGCCATCGGCGTCTGGAACCTCATCATCGCGAGGGCGTTCTTCGAGAACAACGTGCCGGCCGAGCTGCGGGAGGCGGCACAACTCGACGGCGCCAACGACTTCCGGTTCTTCCTTCAGATCGTGCTCCCGCTCTCCAAGCCCCTCATCTTCCTAATGATCATGATCCACCTCGTCGCCAACTGGAACGCGTTCTTCGACGCACTGATCTTCCTCAATGACGAGAGCAAGTACCCGCTCCAGCTGGTGCTGCGCAACGTGTTGATCCAGTCCGAGGTGAACTCCGCCGGTGGCACGGGGGCTCTGGACTCGTATGCCGCAGCTCAGCGCCTGGGGGAGCTGATCAAGTACGGAATGATCGTCGTCTCCACGATCCCCCTCCTGATCGTCCTCCCCTTCATGCAGAAGCACTTCACCAAGGGCGCCCTCCTCGGCGCAGTGAAGAGCTGATCGTGTCCTGCTCACCCACCGTCTCCCACAGGTTTGTCACACCGTCCCATCACCCAACAAGAAAGAACACCATGAGACACCGCCGTTTCCTCACCGCATCCGCCCTCGCCCTCAGCGGCGCCGTTCTCCTCGCCGGTTGCTCCGGCGGGGGAGCCGATACTGAGATCGCCGACAAGTCCGCCGACTTCGGCTTCAACGAGGAGGGGCTCCCGATCGTGGATGACACTCTCACGCTCACCTTCGGTGGCAGCAAGACGCCGCTGGCGCCCGATTACTCGGAGATGGAGCTCGTGCAGCAGTGGGAGGCCGACACCAACATCGCGATCGAATGGGAAAACCTTCCCGATCAGGTGTACGCCGAGAAGAAGAACCTGATGCTGGCCAGTGGTGACCTTCCCGACGTCCTGTTCAACTCGGGACTCTCGGATGCCGAGATCGTGCAGAACGGCAGCAACGGCACGCTCCTTCCGTTGGAAGACCTCATCGATGAATACGCTCCGACCCTCACCGACATCCTCGACTCGCGACCTGACATCCGCGCGGCAATCACCGCGTCAGACGGGCACATCTACACGCTCCCGTCCGTCGAAGAGCTCGGGCTCGTGCAATACCCGAACTTCCTCTACATCAACACCGCGTGGCTGAGCGCGCTCGGACTGCCGATGCCGACCACGATCGACGAGTACCACGACGCGCTCGAAGCCTTCAAGACGCAGGACCCGAACGGCAACGGCGCCGCAGACGAGATTCCCCTCTCGTTTCGCACGGACTCGTTCTGCGCCAACCCCAACGACCTGATCGCCGCGCTCGGCGGGCAGCCCGAGAATAACGATCACCGCATCGTTCGTGATGACGAGGTGCAGTTCACAGCCAACACCGACGGTTACAAAGACGGCGTGACCGCCCTCGGCGACTGGTACGCCGACGGTCTCATCGATCCGGAGTCGTTCTCGCAGGACGACGTCGCGTACCTCTCTAAGGGCAAGTCGGGCACCCCGATCCTCGGGTCGTTCTTCTGGTGGGAGGCGAAGGAGATGGTCGGCGAAGACCGGGTCGGCGACTATGCACTCCTCGGCATCCTCGAGGGCGTCGACGGACAGAAGCTCGCTAGCGTCGCCAACAACCAGGAGATCGGTCGCGGCGCGATGACCATCACCCGCGCGAACGAATACCCGGCCGCCACGATGCGCTGGGCAGATCGGCTCTTCGAGCCCGTGATGTCCGCGCAATCGAACTGGGGTCCGATCGGCGTCACCCTCGAAGAGAACGCCGACGGCGTCCTCGTGCAGATCCCGGCAGCGGCAGGAGAGTCCGAGGGTGAACGTCGCCAGCGCGTCGCTCCCGGCGGGCCCAAGATCACGACAGCGGACGATTTCGTGACCGTCGTCGCACCGGAGCCGCGAGCGAAGGAACGTCAGGATCTTGTCACCGAGTTCTATGCACCGTTCCAGGCCAACGATGCCTACCCGCCCGTGATGCTCTCGAACGAGGAACTCGACCGGGTCTCGCTCGCGAACACAGACATCAACACGCTCGTCAAAGAGAAGTTCGCATCGTGGATCGTGAACGGCACGATCGACGGTGAGTGGGACGCATACGTCTCGCAGCTGCAGACACTCGGCGTCGACGATGTCGTCGCCACCTACCAGCAGGCTTACGACCGGTTCCAGCAGGGCGGCAAATAGCCGTCTCTCGGGCGGGCGGAACCCGAAATCCGCCCGCCCGCGCGAATTCATCCCGACCGGCCGCCGCATCGCCTCGACCACGCCAGGAGCACCCGTGACCACGCCTTCGACCACCACGCCCGACAGCCTCTCCCTGCGGCCCACGGCGCACTTCACCGCGGCGAGCACGTGGCTGAATGACCCGAACGGCCTTCTGTTCCACGAAGGGCAGTACCACCTCTTCTTCCAGAACAACCCTCACGGGACGACCTGGGGAAACATCTCGTGGGGGCACGCCACGTCGGCCGACCTCGTGACGTGGGAAGAGCACGACATCGCCATTCCTGCCACGGACGACGAGATGGCGTTCTCTGGCAGTGCCGTGGTGGATGAGCGCAACACGGCGGGGTTCGCAGGACCTGGCCAATGCGCCCTGGTGGCCGTTTATACGAGTGCCCGTCCGCCGCGAGGGGACGCGCCGGCGTCCCAAACCCAGTCCCTCGCCTTCAGCCTCGATGACGGAGCGACCTGGACGCGGTACGCAGGCAATCCAGTGCTTGACATCGGATCCGCCGAGTTCCGTGACCCGAAGGTGTTCTGGCACGGAGGTGACGACGGCCATTGGGTGATGGTCGCCGTCGAGGCTGTCAAGCGGCAGGTGGTGCTCTACACGTCGCCTGACCTCATCACGTGGACTTACGCATCGCACTTCGGACCTGCGCACGCCGTAGGAGGCGTGTGGGAGTGCCCCGATCTCTTCGCGCTGAGGATCGGCGATAGCGATGAGACACGGTGGGTGCTCGTGGTCAGCATGAACCCCGGCGGCATCGCCGGCGGTTCCGGAACCCAGTACTTCGTGGGGAACTTCGATGGGTTCACCTTCACGGCGGACCGAGTGACCGACTCGACCGACCCCGAGGACTACGACTGGCTCGACTATGGGCGCGACTACTATGCCGCTGTGTCGTTCAACAACGTGCCAGACGGTCGACGGCTCATGATCGGCTGGGCGAGCAACTGGGACTACGCGAACGAGACTCCGACCCATCCATGGCGCTCTGCGATGTCGCTCGTGCGAGAGGTGACACTCGTCCGGACCGCTGAGGGTAGGCTCCGTCTCGTCCAGCGGCCGGTGCTGCCCCTCGATCAGACGGGGGTCACGGACTTCGCGCTGAACGTGCCGTGCGGGTCGGGTGACAGAAACGCCGTCGTGCTCTCCAGCGAGGCGGGCGATCAACTCGTGATCACCGTCGACGGCGAAGACCGCAGCATTACCTGCGACCGGACGCAGAGCGGTGCGACCGACTTCCACGCCGAGTACCCCTCGGTCGACTGGGCTCCGATTCCCGTAGCGTTCGACACTGTCCTCGATCTGAGGATCATCGTCGATGCGACGATCGTCGAGATCTACGCGGGCGGTGGTCTCATCACATTCACTGAGCAGGTGTTTCCCGCCGCCCCGCTCAACTCGATCCGTGTCGAATCGCGCGACTCGGACGGCTGAGCACATGGAGCAGCCGTTCGGCCTCGACGTTCTTGTGATCGGTGAGGCTCTGATCGACATCGTCGACACGGGCACCGAGGTCACCGAGCACGTGGGCGGCAGTCCGGCTAATGTCGCGCTCGGGCTCGGCCGGCTGGGGGTGTCCGTGGGTCTCCTCACCCACCTTGCTGATGATGCGCGAGGACGAAAGATCGTCGGTCACCTGACCGCCTCTGGCGTACACACACTGCCCGAGTCATACTCGGCGCGGGCGACGTCCACTGCGGTTGCGAAGATCGCGTCGGACGGGCATGCGGATTACGAGTTTGACTTGGCCTGGGAGACCACCGCCGGCCCGCTCCTTGACTCGCCGCCGCGTGTCGTGCACACAGGGTCGGTGGCCGCGTTCATGGAGCCCGGCGCGACCGCTGTCCGAGAATTTCTGCGGCGCTCGTCAGCGCAAGAGATGACGTTCGACCCGAACATCCGGCCCGCCTTGGTGGGGTCGCACGCGGTCGCGCTTGCGGCATTCGAGGCTGTCGCACGCATCGCCGCCGTCGTGAAGATGAGCGACGAAGACGCAGCGTGGCTCTACCCAGCGACACCCCCGGACGAGGTGCTCCGTTCTGTACTCCATCTCGGCCCCCGTCTCGTGGCGATCACGCTCGGGGCGGAAGGCGCACTTGTCGCCAATGCCGAAAACATTGTCCGTATACCTGCAGTTAAGGTCGACGCTGTCGACACCATCGGAGCCGGTGACACTTTCATGGCATCCCTCATTCTCGACATCCTGACTTCCGGCAGCCAGGGGCTCAACCACGAATCTCTCGAGCGCTTCGGCTTGAACGCGGTGCAGTCAGCGGCCATTACCGTGTCGCGAAAAGGTGCGGATCTCCCTCGGCTCGAAGACCTTCCTGACCGCCAATGACGCCCGTCACCACCACTATTCCAGATGACGAACCGGCAACTATCGTCTTGACTGCGGTACCGACGGATCGAGCCTCGTTCCCCTTGCGACGTCTCGTATTCCAGCAGACATTGCAACGAGGGGCGATTCTCGGGGGACGCCCCGCGGAGAGCAGCCGGGCGCTGGCACGCGCATTCCCCCGCCCGACGTAGTAACGCCACGCGGCCGTTAACCCTTTACAGCGCCGACCGTCATGCCCGCGATGACTTGCCGTTGGAACAGTGCGTAGATGATCAGCTGGGGCATGAGGACGAGTGTGGCTGCGGCCATCATTCCGCCGTAGTCGACTGTGTATTGGCCTTGGAATCGTGAGACCGCGAGTGAGACGGTGACCATGTCGGGGTCGTTGATGAGGATGGAGGCGAAGGGGAACTCGTTGAAGACGTAGACGACGTTGAAGATGAGGATTGTGGCGATGACTGGTTTCATCAGGGGGAGCACGACGGTCCAGCAGAGTTTCCACAGGCCGACGCCGTCGATGATGGCGGCTTCTTCGATCTCTGCGGGGAACTCGCGGAGGAAGCCGGTCATGAGGAGTGTGTTGAACGGGATCGACACCGCGACGTAGGGGAGGATCAGCGCCCAGTAGGTGCCGAAGATGCCGAGCGCGAGGTCGAGCCGATATACCGGGAATAGCAGGATGTAGACGGGAACGGCCAGCCCCGCGAGGAGGTAGAACCGGACGGACGACTGCGCACGTCGCCGTCGGAAGACCATTCGCGTCAGCGCGAAGGCTGCCATGAAGGAGATCGCGGTCCCGATTGTCACCGAGGCGAGCGCGATGAGGAGTGTGTTCCCGTACATGCGCAGCAGAGGGAGCGAACTGATCGCGTTGAAGTAGTTGTCGAAAGTGAGATTCTCGAATGAGAAGGGATTCGACAGGATGTTCGCGCTCGGCTGCAATGACAGCAGGACAATCCACAGCAGCGGCAGGATGATGAGGAACGTCACGAGGTATGCGACGATGCCGAATCCGGCCGCTGCTCTACGCCCGGGGCGTCGGTGTCGGGATGCGCCCGTGGGCCCGGGATTGACCGAGCCTTCTGGTGCGGTGGTGTGCGTTTGGGCGGAGGTGCGGTGCGTCATGAGACGGACTCCTTTCGGTGGGCCGCAGCCAGATACCCGATAGAGACGACGGCTCCCAGGATCGTGATGATGACAGCGAGTGCCATGCCGTATCCGTATTGCTGGTTGGTGAACGTGATGAAGTACATGTAGCTGACGAGTGTTTCCGAGCGGTGCACCGGTCCTCCGCCGGTCAGCATGTAGACGAGCTCGAAGATCTTGAACACGTTGGTGATCATCAAGATGGTGACGATCGCGAACGTCTCGCGCATCATGGGGATCTTGATGTGCCACGTTTGTTGCCAGCCGGTCGCCCCGTCCAAGGCGCTCGCTTCCATGACGTCGCTGGGGAGCAGCTGCAGTCCTGCGTAGAAGATCGTCATGGCGAAACCGATGCTGCTCCAGATGAAGACCACGGACACGGAGATCGGCGTCAGGTAGTCGCCGCCGATCCATTGCACGGGAGGGATCCCGAAGGCGCCCAGTGCGCGATTGAGGAGCCCGATCTTCGGGTCGAGGATGAAGACCCAGATCAGTCCGACAAGGATCGGCGCGATGATCGCTGGTCCGAACACGAGTGCCCGCATTAGGCCTCCGCCCGCGATGGTTCGCTGAAGCAGGAGAGCGAGTGCGAACGAGGCGGGGATGAGGATGCCGAGGCTGACGACCAGGATCACAATTGTGTTCTGGAGGGCCTGCCAGAAGAACGGATCGTTGAAGAGGGCGATGTAGTTGTCGAAACCGATCCACGTCGGTGCGCCAAAGCCCTGGAACCGGGTGAAGCTGAACACCCCGGAGTAGATGACGGGGTAGACGACGAACATCGTGAAGACGATGATCGCCGGGGTGATCATGAGGAGGATCTTCCAGCGGTTGCTGACCCAGATCATGGGGTGTCTCCTTACTGAGGTGCGGTGCCGACGACGGGTGTGGGGCGGGGCCGGCGCACCGGCCCCGCCCATCGGTTACGGCCGGTTGCTGTCGAGCGCCTTTTGCACCAGATCGAGGGCGGCCTCGGGTGTTAGCTGACCTTGGATGACGCCGTAGATGCTGTCGTACATTGCGTTGGCTACGGGTGTCGGCACGAACAGGTCGGGCTGCGACTGCGGGCTGGTCACCCCGTCGGCGGTTGCCGCGTCCAGTGCGGCCTTGAGAGCACTCTGGTTGTCGGCGTCGACCTGGGGAGCATAGGTCGTGACAGGCGGCTGCCCGTTGTCGACGAGGATCTGCTGAGCCTCGTCCCCGTAGTAGAAAGCAAGGAACTTCTTCACCGCGTCCAGCTTGGCCTCATCATCGCCGACCTTGTGGTCGACCGCGAACGGTGCAGACGCGACGTTCATGATAATGTTCTGCTCACCCACTCCGTCCTCGAACTGGGGTCCCTGCCAGAACGTGATGTCGGCCGCAACGTCAGATTCCTGGATGGCGCTGGATGCCCACACTCCGGCGTCCAGCATCGCCGCGTTGCCGTTGATGAACTGGTCCACCGCCTGCTGATACGTCTGGGTCGACACGTTCGATGGGAACGCGCCCGCCAGCCTCAGCTCATCGATGTGCTCGTAGAGCCGCAAGAAGTCGTCATTGGTGTACTGCTCAGAGCCGTCGAGGAGGCCGTCCACTAAGTCTTCGTACCCAAACCGGTCGAGCATCGTGAGGAAGCTCCAGACGCTGAACGAGGACTGGTTGGCGCCGTTCGAGATCGTGGTGATGCCCTTCGCGCTGAGCGTCTCCGCGGCAGCGAGAAGGTCATCGAACGTCTGCGGCATCGCCACGCCGTTGTCCTCAAGAATCTTCTTGTTCACCCACAACCCGGTGAGCAGACCCTGGTAGGGCACCCCGTAGATCACGTCGTCGGATGAGAAATTGGCGACCGTGCTGTCTGGGAACGAATCGGTCAGATCAAGTTCATCGAGCACCGGGGCGAGGTCCAGCAGCAGACCGGCACCCTGCATCTCCTCGGCCGTGGACTTATACACCCAGAAGATGTCCGGGAGCGTGTCGCTCTGCGCGGCAATCGAGATCTTCTGCAGGTGCTCCGCGACCGCCTCACCGGAAACCGTGACCTTAATGTCGGGGTTGGCCGCTTCGAACGCCTTGACAATCGCCCACGTCGCAGGGTCTGCCGACTCGACGTCGGGATTCTGCATGGACAAAGTGATCTCGGTTGTCCCATCTTCCGGTGCGCTCGTCGAGCCGCAACCTGTCAGAACGAGAGCCGTTACGGCAGCGACTGCGGATACCGCAAGGGCGAGTCGCCCACGAGGCGTACGGCGTACTGTGCGTTGCATTTTCATCTCCTTTGATGGCGAGTCTGCAGGGTGCAGAATGACCCAAGTATCGAAACGTTTGCGCGAAACGTTTGTCTCAAGATAGAGGCAGGGAAACCGAACTGTCAAGCCCTCAGATTTGAGGGGCTGAAGAGCTCGGTGGACTCGCGAAGTTCCAGCGACTGGTGCAGACGAACAGTCCGCGGTCTGGCATCGGGCGCCTCGATGCGTTCCATCAGCAGACCCACCGCCGCCGCGCCCATATCGAACGCCGGCTGGCGCACGGTCGTCAGTCCCGGACTAAACAGATCCGGATTGGTGAATCCGTCGAACGTGGCAAAAGCGATGTCCATCGGCGTTGCCAGTGCCGCCTGCTGCAACGCCCGCAGCCCCGCCACCGCGAGCGGCGTGCTACACGCGATAACCGCGGTGCTCGAGCCCTGTGTCAGATTCGCCGCCAACGCCTCCCGGAGCTCACCGTCATCGGTACCCGTCAGGACGAACTGGTCGTCCCCCACCAGCCCCGCATCGCGGACCCCGTCATAAAAGCCGTCTAGGCGCTCCGCGACCGACGGGACTCGAGCGTCGCCCGCCACCACGGCGAAGCGGCGGTGCCCCCGCGCAGTGAGATGGGCCATCAATCGCCGCATGGAATCACGGTTATCGGCACCCACCTGATCCAACGACACGTCGCTGTAGAGCCGGTCCAGCAGCACGACGGGAGTCTTCTCCGCCTTCAATGCGGTGAGGAGATCAGGTGCCGTGTTCGCGGCCCGCGCAAGGATCAACCCGTCAACCCGCCGCTCGAGAAGGGTGCGAATGGCTCGTTGCTCCCGGTCGGAATCCTCGGAGGAATTCGCAAGCAGCAACGTCAGCCCCCGGTCTGCGGCGGCCTGTTCGACGCCATGCGCCATCTCCGCGAACGCCGGCTCGCCCGCGTCCGACACGATCAGGCCGATGCTGTCCGTCTTGGAGCGACGCATGGCACGCGCCAAGGTGTCCTGCCGATAACCGGTCTTCTCGATTGCTGATACGACGCGGCTGCGCGTCTTCGGCTCGACGTTCCGTGTCCCGTTCAGCACGTGCGACACCGTGGAGATCGATACTCCCGCCATCCGCGCGACATCCACCATCGTTGCCATCTGCAAGCTCCCGTGCTCGACGTGTGATTCTTTTGCGCAAACTTATCCCAACCCACGGCAATCAACCGGAACACCAGCAAGATCGTCGAAATTCACTCCACTTGCACAACCGTCATGGATCATCTACGTTGCAGTCAGAGACAAACGTTTCGATGACTTTGGAGTCAACAAATCCCTGCGTGCAGGGCGAAGGAGGACAACGGTGACCGAACAGATGCAACCGGCCGGAATGCTCGGGGACCTCACGCGAGCGCGGTCGGCGCGTACGGCCCGCGCGTCGAGTTTCGATCAGACCGGCCGTAACCGTGACAACTGGATCGTCATGCCGGGCGAGGAGCGGACGCTGGCAGACATTGAGGGTCCGGGGTTCATCACGCACATCTGGATGACACAGTCCTGCCGTATACAGCCGGGCCCTGGCCAGATCGACCCCAACGTCGTCGGTGTGCCGATGCTCGAGATCCACAATGCTTTGGGTGTCAGTTGGGAAGTTGTCGATCCCGACTACTACCGGAAGGTCGTTCTGAAGATCTATTGGGATGACCAGGAGACGCCGAGCGTGGTGGCTCCTCTCGGTGACTTCTTTGGGCTGATGAATTCGCTTTCCGGGTCATATGAGTCGTTGCCGTTGTCGGTGTCGGCCAAGGAGGCGGAGCTGCATAGCTTCGGCGGCAGCGCCGCCTTCAACAGCTACTTCCGAATGCCGTTCAACACTCGCGCCCGTGTCGTGGTCGAGAATCAGAACGACATCCCCTACCTCCAGTACTTCTACATCGACTATGAGCTCGTCCGCGAGCCGCTCCCGGCCGACACGGTCTACTTCCACGCGCATTGGCGGCGAGCTCTTCCCAACGCGGGTTGGGGACCGGACCTGCAGTCCAACAGCATCGAAACGACTGTGGCGAACCTGGACGGGAACGACAACTATGTCGCGCTTGAGACGGAGGGACGGGGACACTACGTGGGCTGCACGCTCGCGGTGCGCCACTTCCAGGGGTCGTGGTGGGGGGAAGGCGACGACATGATCTTTATCGACGACGACACCTGGCCACCCAGCCTGCACGGCACCGGGATGGAGGACTACTTCGGCCACGCGTGGGGCATGCAACACAACGCGTATCTCTTCAACGGCACGATCGTGCACGAGGAGGACGTTCCCGGTTTCCACCACAGCTACCGATTTCACATGGCCGACCCGATCCGTTTCGAGAAGCGCATCAAGGTGACTTTCGAGCACGGGCACGGCAATCACCTCTCCGACGAGTGGTCCTCGACCGCCTACTGGTACCAGACCCTGCCGTCACCGACCCTGACTATCCCCCCCGTCGACCAGCGGCTTCCCCTCCGCCCCGTGGACCGTGTCATCGAGGCAGCGCTCCCTGCGCTCACCGAGCAGCAGCGAGAAGCGAGAGACGCAGCCGCCCGCAGGATGGACGCGTTCGTCGAGAGCCGCGACCGCATGCGCGCGGAACGTAGCGCGCAGATTGACGACTGGGAGCGCGGAAACGCTGAGATCGCGCATGAAGTTCGTGCCCGGTATGACGCTGGGGAGGCGTGAGCATGCGACCTGAGTTTCATTTCACCGCGGCATCCGGGTGGATCAACGACCCGCACGGCATCACTTACCGGGATGGCGAATACCACGCGTTCTTCCAATACGTTCCGGAACGCACGGACTGGGCACCGAACTGTCATTGGGGTCACGCACGCGGGGCCGACCTGCTTTCCCTCCGCGAGTTGCCCATCGCGATCGCACCAGGCGAGGGGGATGGCGGGATCTGGACGGGATCGCTGGTCACGGCCGACGACGGGCTCACCCGGATCTTCTACACTTCGACGTCGGAACCCGACTTTGGGATCGGACGCATCCGCGTCGCCACCCCGGATGACGATGACTGGATCTCCTGGAGCAAGGGCGCCGTCGTCGCCGTGGCGCCATCCGACCTGAACCTGATCGCCTACCGCGATCCGTTCCTCCGTGAGGACCCCGATGGATGGCGAATGTTCGTCGGCGCTGGAGCCGCCGACGGCACAGCAATGGCGTTGAGTTACCGTTCCGACAATCTGGAGGCGTGGGAGTACGAGGGCGTCGCATTGTCACGCTCGACGTCCGAGACCGAAGACGTCTGGATGGGTGCGCTCTGGGAATGCCCGCAAATCTTCGACATCGACGGACGTTCAGTCATGGTCTCATCCGTCTGGGACGACGATGTGCTGTACTACGCCGGCTACGCCGTCGGGACTTACACGAACGGCACGTTCACCGCCACTCACTGGGGACGCCTTACCTATGGAGACAGCTATTACGCGCCGTCATTGTTCCGCGACGCCGACGGACGACCGTGCTTGAGCTTCTGGATGCGCGGCGTCGCTGACAAATCAGCGGGCTGGGCGAGCGCGCATAGCGTCCCGTACCTTCTCACCCTCGACGGCGACACTTTGGTCGCGAGCCCCCATCCCGACCTCGAAAATTACCGAACCGGAGCTCCCGCCGGCGATTTCTCCGGGCTCGCCGCTGAAATGTCATGGAGCCCCGATGATGCAGGGCTGTCTATCGAGTCAGGGGGTCAGCTCGTCGTCTCCATGGGACGCGAGAACGACGAATTGACGATCGCGATCGACGACAGGGAGTGGAAGGTCCCCTACTCCGGTGAGGTCCGGATCATCGTCGACGGTCCCGTGCTGGAGGTCTCAAGCGCCAGGGGTCTGTTCGGCAGCGCGATTAGCCCGCAGGGCCTCGGGCTGACCGTGCGTAGCGCCGACTCTAAAACTTCTGGCCATGCACTCTCCCGATAAACAAGCCCCGCCGGCCGCGCGTCAACGCCACGGAGTCCTGGTCATCGGCGAGGCACTCATCGATATCGTTAAACATGGGGAGGGTACCCAACCGGTAGAGCACGTGGGCGGCTCCCCAGCCAATGTCGCCCTCGCGCTCGGCAGGCTCGGCCACTCCGTGCGATTGCTGACGGCGGTCGGCCGCGACACTCACGGCGCAAGGATCGAGAAGCACCTCAGCGACTCCGGCGTTGTCGTCGATCCGCGATCCTGGACTCTGGAACGCACGTCCACCGCCTGCGCGACCATTCACCAGGATGGCGCGGCGACCTACGATTTCGACATCACCTGGGCCGTCGAGTGGCCAGGAGACCCGATCACCGCGGGCGTGGTGCACGTCGGATCGGTCGCCGCGTTCCTTCCCCCCGGAGCAGAGACTGTTCATCGCATCGTCGAGCAAGTCGCACACGACGCGATCGTCTCGTTCGATCCGAACATTCGGCCTGCTCTGAGTGGTGACCGACTGGCCGCGATCGGCCAAGTCGAGTCGATCGCAGCGATGTCGGACATCGTCAAGCTCAGCGATGAAGACGCCTCATGGCTGTACCCAGAGTGGCCGCTGGACGCGGTCGCGGATCAACTCCTGGAATGCGGCGCCCGGATGATCGCCCTCACGGCCGGTGCCAGCGGCGCGCTACTCGTGTCGAGCACCGCTCGCGTTCAGGTCCCATCACCAGCCGTGAAGGTCCAGGACACAGTCGGCGCAGGAGACACGTTCTCAGCGGGACTCATCGACGCAGTGCTCCGAGCTCCCGCGCTCCTCGAAGCGCTCAACGAAGACGCCCTCTACACGTTCGGTTGCCACGCAGCGGCCGCTGCGGCGATCACCGTGCAGAGAGCTGGAGCCGACCCGCCCACACGACAGGAGCTGCATCGAGCCGCTCGTGCGTTCGCGGTCAAGCGATCCGCAAACGCCGCGATCGGACTGTTTGCCTGCTAGGGGCAGTTGCTCTAGTTGCTCGGTTGAACTCAGATGGTCCCTGCTATCGGACCAGTACGAGTCACCGCTCGGTCAGGTGTTCAAAGGTGAAACCGTAAAGCCGAACAACGTGACCGTCGCACGAAAAGTAGTCGCGAAGGGCATGCCCACTGACACCGGGACGACTGACCTCTCAGACCAAATTTTCGAAGATCGTCAAAGCCATCAAAGACGCGAACGGCCTCATCTAACTACCTACCGGTCGGCGACCTCAAGCATGTGCCCGCCTCGACTATAGCCACCCGCATCGTCTCCTGATTTACCTTCAGCTGTTTGGCGACCTGGGATAGCGACAGTCCTGATTCGTAGAGTCGCGCAGCTTCACTCACCTGCTCGGCCGTCAGCGGCTGTCGGCGCATCACCACGTTCCTGTCGCGCAGGATGCCAATGATGGTCGACTTCGCAACGCCATACTCCTGTGCAAGTGCGGTAGTTGTTTCGCCAGCCGCGTACCGTTCCGCCACCGTTGTACGAACTTCGTTGCTCAGGCGATTCCATGACCGTTTCACTCTTGGCTGGGCGCTGCGTACATAATCCCCGGTAGCGCCTAGAATCTCGCGGATCTGGGCTGGCGTAACCGGGGTGGCGGAATTATTGGAACAGAGGTAGACAACCCCGATAGAGACGAGAATGGGTCCGCCCTGGCGGGCCCTATCTCGTTCGCCCTGGGAAGGCCCTCGCTGGGGAGTCTCGGCGTCGATATCGTCATCCCATGAGCGCTCACCGGTCCTGGGACGACAGCGATGCGGAACAACTTCTGCGCACCGACAACGACGAGCGCGATGCTCAGGACTTCTCCGACTACTTCGCTTTGTGGATGCGTCAGAGCGCTTACATCAATGTCAACCGTCGTATCAAGGATCACCTCGTGCGTGACTGGCAGGTCCCGCGCCTCCCCGGAAGCAGTCAGAAGCGTCCGCGCCGCTACGCCGACGGGATCCCGTGGTCGATGAGCGCCCGAGATCTCCTCTTCTCGCTGGAACTCGGAAAGCCTCTGAGTGGCAGCATCGTCTTCGAGCACGTCCGTCCGCTCCAGAACACCGTCGCACAACTTACTGCGGCTTATGTACAAGGCGATGGACGTGACGGCCCGTCGATGCTCGAGATTCTTCGACGTGTGCATACGGGCTGGTGCTTCGCCGTCGTCACCAAATCCGAGGACACGACGATCAAACGGCGGGCCGAGGACGACATCTCCGGTAGCCAGAAGTATGCGGAATTGCAGGGTGGGAGTGCAGGGTTCGAGCTGCTGCGCGACGACCCCCGTTTCGCTATGCGCTTCTCGTAGAACTGACATTCCGCATGAGGTGTCTGTTGTCCGTCTCCGCAACGCGCGCCACCGAGAGCTGATCCTCGGACACGGTGAGGGGTGTACCGTCGGCTCGAAGAGAGTGGGGTTCACGGCGACGCCCGCCCGTCAATCGATACGCTCGCACCGTGAAGACACGGCGTAAACCACGCCGCGGGATGGCGTCGCTGCCGCTCATGCGCGGCATCCCCATCGGCGCCACCGCCGGACTCCTGATTGGAGCGGCGGCGGGAAATCCGGGCATCGGCGCAGCCATCGGAGTGCCGGCCGGGCTCGGAGTCGGTCTCGTCGCCACCGTGATCTGGGAACAGTTGCGCCGCTGACATCCGAGCCAACGACGCCTCGTCGAGCTCCGAGCGGCGATCACCGCCCTGTCCCGATGTCCCGCTCCGGGACTAGCCTGGCCGCACGCTCGCCGTCACGCCGGGCGCTGACGCCGGGAGGGCACCGACATGGGACTGCTGCGCTACTCGATCAACGTCACGCTCGACGGATGCTGCCACCACGAGGCGGGACTACCTCCCGACGAGGAGTCGATGGCGTACTGGACGGCGCGGGTCGCGGAGGCTGATGCCCTGATCTACGGCCGCCTCACCTACGAGATGATGGAGTCCGCGTGGCGGAGACCCGCATCCGGACCGTGGCCTGACTGGATGACCGCATGGGACATTCCCTTCGCCGAGAGCATCGATCGGGCGAAGAAGTACGTCGTTTCCGGCACGCTCGACGCCGTCGACTGGAACGCGGAACTGCTCGCCGGCGACTTGCCCGCGGAGATCCGGCGCATCACGCGAGGATCGAACGGGATCCTGGCGGTGGGTGGCGTCACCCTGCCGCTCGCCCTGGCAGACCTTGGCCTCATAGACGAGTACGAGTTCCTCGTGCATCCGGTCCTCGCGGGACGCGGACCGACGTTGCTGTCCGGACTGCGCGAACGTATTTCCCTTGAAGTGATTGATCGCCGCGAGTTCCCCTCGGGAGTGACCGCCCAGCGGTACCGGCCGATCCTGGTGTCGGAATGAGGGAGGGGGAGCCGTCGGGGCGACGCACCTTGTGGTGGGTTCTGCTGCTCGTCACGTCCGCAGTCACCTTGGTGACCGTCAGCATGATCGTCTTCGCCGGCCTCGGAAACTGGTTTACTCCGATCGGTTCCGCCTGCGCAGCCGTGGCGAGCGCGCTTCAGCTGCGAGCTCGCGGGAGGCCAGATGCGTGACCCACGCAGATCGAACGGACGTGGACTCGAGATCTTTCACGCCGTCCTGGCCGTCGCCGCGCTCGTTCTGATCGCCGTCGGCCTATTGGCGAGCATGTCGGGCTCGGACATCAGCGTCTGGACGTTCGTTGTCGGCGGCTACTTGGCGCTGCAGAGCATCCTGAGTTGGGGATGGCACCGTCATCGTCGGCTCGCGAGCCTCGAATCGAATGACGAGACCGCGCCCGGTGCGTGATACGTGAGCGTCGGCAAAACGCCCGGGGCATCCGTCCGCGGGATGTGGAGACTATGACCGAACGCTCAGGCGTGCGGCGGAAGGGTCGGACGGATCGTTCCAGGCGCATCCAGGCACACATGAACCGATTCGGCGGGGCTCTGTTTGTCATAGTCGGGTGCCTGTTCATCATCCTGGTCTTCCTTGGCGACTTGCCGCCGACGCAGCAGGGCCGTTGATATGGCGTGAAGCGTCTCGCCGGAAAGGGGACCCCTACCGGGCGAGAGCGAGGCCGGCGAGCTCGGCGCGGGTGCGGGCGCCGGCCTTCCGGAGCAGGTTCGAGACGTGGAACTTCACGGTGTTGTCGCTGATGCCGAGGTGCTTCGCGATGTCACGATTGCGCGCTCCCGACGCGACGAGGCGAAGCACCTCGCGTTCGCGGGCAGACAGAGACACCGCGCCCACGAGCGGCTCGGGATCGGCCGGCGGATCGAGCGGCAACCGGATCTCGAGCGATGAGCCCCATCCGGTCGTCGACGAGACCGCCAGTTCGCCATCGAGCGCGGAGACTCGCTCGGCGATCGGACGCAGCGAATCGTCGTGCGCGGTGAGCTCGCCCTTTCCGTCGTCGCGGATGCCGATCAACAAGTTCAGGCCGTCGCAATCCCACTGGATGCGCACCCGGCGCGACTCGCCCGCATCGACGAACGCGAGCACCGCGTTCCGCACGATCGCGCGGGCCGCGTGCGCCACCTCGCCGGGAAGAGCGCGCCCCGTGACGGGCGGCTCGACGAACTGCACGTCGAGATCCCCGAAACGCACGAGGGGCCGCAGATCATTGCGAAGTCGCGCAAAAGCACCGACGACCGGCTCGAGCACGCTGCTGCGCTGCTGGTCCGTCACCATCCGAAGACCGACCAACGCGCTCGCCGCCACATCGATCGCCATCGTGCGCGCGGCGCGGTCATCGAGGCGGTCGGAGCGCAGAATCGCGAGCATCGACTCGAGGGTCACGGCGTGCTCGTCGGCATGATCGGTCACCGCGCGCGCCTGCTCGACCTGCTCGCGTCGAGCGGTCGCCGAGCGGAGCGCCTCCTGTTCATCCATCCCTCCACCGTACGCGCCACCTACCCGAACGGATAGCTGACCCGTTCGGGTAGGAAAGACTGGTCTGTCGGGTGGGCGACCGCGGCCACGGAACGTTCGACGATGGACGCATGGACGTACTGGAAGCCGGCGTCGGGTACTCGCTCACCCGCATCCGAAACGAACTGGATGCGGTCATCGACGAGCTCGTGCACCGGGACCCGCTCGCACTGGCGCGCACGGCCGACCTCATCTCCGCCGCGCCGCGGGTCTTCGTCTTCGGTGCCGGCCGATCGGGCCTCGCCCTGCGGATGACCGCCATGCGTCTGATGCACCTCGGACTCGACGCTCACGTCGTCGGCGAAGTGACCGCGCCCGCCATCGGCAAGAACGACCTCCTCCTCGTCGCCAGTGGCTCCGGCACGACCGGCGGCATCGTGCGCGCTGCATCCACCGCGATCGACGCCGGTGCCCGCGTCGCCGCCATCACCACGGCGCCGCACTCGCCGCTCGCCGGCCTCGCCGCCGCGACCATCATCGTGCCGGCCGCCGACAAGCTCGACCGCTCGGGCACCGCATCCGCCCAGTACGCCGGCTCGCTCTTCGAACAGACGGTCATGATCCTCGGCGATGCGCTCTTCCACGCGCTCTGGCAGCGCAGCGGACAGACCGCCGACGAGCTCTGGCCACGCCACGCGAACATCGAATAGCCGCCGAGCCCCCTCTCTCGACCTCCCTTCCGCGATACGAAAAGGAACACAATGAAGCTGCAATTCGCCATGGACACCCTCACGACCGAGGCCGCTCTCGAACTCGCTGCCGCCGCCGCGCCGCACGTCGACATCCTCGAGCTCGGAACGCCGCTCATCAAGAGCGCGGGCTTGTCGGCCATCACCGCGATCAAGTCCGCGCACCCCGACAAGATCGTCTTCGCCGACCTGAAGACCATGGATGCCGGCGAGCTCGAAGCCGACATCGCGTTCGCCGCCGGAGCCGACCTCGTCACCGTGCTGGGAGCCGCCGGCGACAGTACCATCGTGGGCGCCGTGAAAGCGGCCAAGAAGCACGGCAAGGGCGTCGTCGTCGACCTCATCGGCGTCGCTGACAAGCCCGCGCGCGCCAAGGAGGTCGTCGCGCTCGGCGTCGAGTTCGTCGAGATGCACGCGGGGCTCGACGAGCAGGCCGAAGAAGGCTTCACCTTCGCGACGCTGCTGAGCGACGGCGCCGCATCAGGCGTCCCGTTCTCCGTGGCCGGCGGAATCAACGCGACGACGATCGCCTCGGTGCAGGAATCGGGCGCACAGGTGGCCGTCGCGGGCGGCGCGATCTACGGCGCTCCCGACGTCGGCGCCGCCGCGGCGGAGCTGCGCGCGGCCATCGTCTGAGCCCTCACGGACGGGCGGGGAGTCGGCGATCGGCGTCGGCTCCCTTCTTGGCGCGCGCCCCGGGCGGTACCAAGATGAGCGCCAGCTTCGATGTCGAGGGTGGGCCCTTCGCTCAGGACGAGAGCACGGCGGGAGAGCCGGAGTCTCTCCTCTTGCTGTCCCCGGTCGAATCGTAGAGTTCGCGCGCTGCACTCACGGAGTCGAAGTTGGTCTCCGCCCATGCTTTGAACTGTGTGGCCACCGAGAAAAGAGAACACCCGAGATCGGTCGCTTGATATGCGACCGTGACCGGGACGGTGGGCTCGACGGAGCGAGTGACCAGGCCGTCTCGTTCCATGCTCCGAAGGGTTTGCGTGAGCATCTTGGGGCTGACGCCCGCCATCAATCTGTTGAGTTCGGAGTACCTCTTGGCGCCCCCCGACAACGCATTCAGAACGAGGAGAAGCCACTTGTCTGTCAGCGTCGAGAAGAGTTGTCTGCTCGGGCAGCTCGATAGGAAGACGTCGTATGCCTCTTTCGCCGCGCTCTTTTGAACGGCTGCGGTGCGTGTGGTCATGACGAGTATTCCTCCTAGATAGCTACGCACTTTCGGGTACGTACTTCCTGAAGGATAGCGCGCGGCGCACACTTGAGGAATCGTCGGCGCATGAGCCGGCGAGCACTCCACACAGAGGAAAGGCTTCGTCACCATGCGTGCAGCTGTTGTCACGGTTCCCGGCGGTCCGAATTCGATCAGGATCGTCGAGGTCGCCACCCCGTCGCCGGGTCCAGGGGAGGTGCTCGTGCGCGTGGAAGCTGCGGGAGTCAACCCCGTCGATGCGCAGACTCGCGAGGGTTTCTATCACTCCCTGGGGTAGGCGACGAAGTCGCCCGTTGGGCTGGGCTGGGATGTCTCCGGAGTCATCGAAGCGGTCGGTCCGGGAGTGACGCGGGTGTCTGTGGGGTCGCTCGTTGCGGGTATGACGGGCATGGTCGATCGGGATCTGGGAACGTACGCCGACGCGGTCGTGCTTCCAGAGAACGCGGTGGCGGTACGCCCCCGTGAGCTCAGCGCGATCGACGCGGCAACTGTACCGTTGAGCGCCTTGACCGCGAGTCAGGCGCTCGATCTCGCTGGCGCTGCGCGCGGTCGGTCGTTGCTGATCACGGGGGCCGCAGGCTCGGTCGGAGGCTTCGCTCTGGTCCTGGCTGCAGAACGAGGCTTCGCGGTGACCGGTCTGGCGAGAGAGTCGGATCGCGTCTTCGTCGAATCCACCGGCGCGACTCTGATCACCTCGCTCCCCGGATCGCCGACCTACGCAGCGGTCCTAGATGCGGCGATGATCGGAGAGACCGCTCTCGCTTCGGTGGAAGACGCCGGGATCTACATCGGTGTGGCACCCTCTGCCGTGCCTGAGGCAGAGCGTGAGATCTCGGTCTCCGCCGTGGGTGCTCATGCGGATAGCAGAGTGCTGGGTGAGCTTCTCGCGGGCGTGACCAGCGGTGCATACCCAGCGCGCGTGCACAGTGTCATCCCGCTCTCCGAGGCGTTTCGCGCCCACCATCAGCTGGAGACCGGAGGATTTCGAGGAAAGATCATCATCGTTCCGTGAGAGTGCTCCGGCGGGGGCCTCAGCGGGGGAGTTGATTCATCTTCCGGATCTGCTTGTCGAACGTGCCGACAGGGGCGAAGCGAGTCAGGATGCTGGCGCTGCCGGCGAGACGGCCGGCGGTGTAGCGAAGCTTGGGTGTCGGGTTGATCGCAGCCTTCACGATGACTTCGGCGACGACAGCGGGATCGTCACCCGCTTCAATCGCTTTGGCCATCACGCGCGCAAACGTTTCGCGCTGTTCCGTGTACGCGGGAAGCAGTGCCTCCGGACGCGTGCTGCTGGCCTCGAAAGCGGTCTTCGTGTACGCGGGCTCCACGAGGATCGAACGGATTCCGTATTGCCGGACCTCATGGTCCAGTGACTGCGAGTAACCCTCGATGGCGTGCTTGGATGCGCCGTAGACGGCCATGAAGGGTGCGGGCATGAATCCTTGGACCGACGAGACGTTGATGATGTGGCCCGTGCCGCGTGCTCGCATGTGGGGCAGTACGGCTTTCACCATCCGCATGACGCCGAATACGTTGACGTCGAAAACCATCTGGGCCTGCGCGATGGAGGTTTCTTCGGCGGCTCCCACCGAACCGAAGCCGGCGTTGTTGACCAGCACGTCGATGCGGCCGTGCCGGGTGATGACGTCATCCACGGCTGTCTCGACGGACGCGTCGCTGGTGACATCGAGTTCGATCAGGTCGACGCCGGATGCGGGTGCGGCGTCCGTCGCGCGGCGGCTGGTGCCGACGACGACGAATCCGGCGTCGACCAGAGCGGACGCCGCTGACTTACCGATACCAGACGATGCTCCTGTGACGAGCGCGACACGTTTGCTGGAGAGAACCACGGAGACCTCAATCTTTAGATGATGATCGTAAGGTTATGGTTAACGGGGCGACAGCGCAACCTCGCCAAGCGATAGCCTGATGTTCGTAATGTCAACGCTCAGGAGGCTGTCATGCGGTATGGAAGCAGTCAGAAGGAGTCCACTCGCGCTCGGATCGTCGGCAAAGCGGGGGAGCGGTTCAAGACCGACGGGATCGTCGCGTCCGGCGTGTCGACGCTGATGGCCGATGCGGGGCTGACGAACGGTGCGTTCTATGTGCACTTCGCCTCGAAGGAAGACCTCGTGACTGCCGCGGTCGTCGACCAGCTTCGCGCCGAGAAAGACCGCTTCTCGAGCGTCACCGACGACTCTTCGGCGTTCGAGCGCATTGTTCGCGAGTACCTGTCGCCCGGGCACAGGGACGACCCCGCGCATGGATGCCCCACCGCGACTCTCGTTGCGGAGATCGGCCGCAGTGCCGGCGAAACGCGAAGTGCCTACACGCGCGGAGTGCTCGATAGCCTCGGACCGCTTGCCGCCAACATCGGCGACGAGGACCAAGATGGCCGAGCGGCCGCTCTGGCTATCTTGGGAGCGATGTCGGGCACGCTCCAGATTGCGCGTGCGGTCAGCGACCCCGACCTTTCCGACGCGATCTTGATCCAAGGAATCCGGAATGTTCTCTCTCTGATGCCGTGACCATACGGCGCCCGCCGCTTCAGCGGCGGCGGCGGGCGCGCCTCGCTGAGTCGACAGACATGATCGCCACCGTCAGAACGGCGAGCGTGGCCAGGGCGACGGCAATGCCCGCCACGAGAGTCGTCGTCGTTCCGGGGACGACAGCTGCCCACCGGAGCAGATAGCCCGCCAGCGCGGCGGCAGGAAATGTGAACGCCCAGAACGCCAGGCTGAACGAGGCAGACGCATACCTCGGAATCATGAAGACCTGAGTCAACACCATGAGAAAAGTGATTCCGGAGAGCAGTAACTGCACCACGTCGATTTCACCATCGCGGACTGCGAACCAGGCGAGTCCCGCCGTGATCGGCGGTGTGACGAGCACCGCCAACGTGGGAAGCATGGGAGAAGGCAAGGGTGCAGACGCGACGAGTCGGACGATGATGAGCGTGCCGATCGTGGCCCAGCAGAATGTCCCGACGCCGATCGTGCCGATGGCCAGCGCGGGGTATCCGGCGATGTTCAGGGCGATCGCTGCGATGTACGGGCCCGCGATCACAGGCAGCGCGTAGCCAGGGTGGATCTGGCTCAACTGCAGCGCGCCGCTCAACCAGAACGAGAGCATCTGCGCGGACATGGCGCCGAGTACGGCCACCCAGAGCAAGGTCAGTACCTGGACCGGCTCGGGTGCGAGGTACGTCGCGTAGTGGCTCGTGAGCAGCAGTCCGACGACCGGAACGTATGCCGGGAATGGACCGGTCGTCGGATGGCGAACGTCCGCGCGCAGATCCCGCAGTCGCTGCCGTGTCACCGGCAGTCGTGCCATCAGTACGGCAATCCACCAGGCTGCCGATGCCGCGAACAGTACCTCGGCTATGGCCGGCGACACGCCGAAGAGTTCTCCTGCGCCTGCCCAGACGCTGCCCAGGCCCGCGAGGCCCAGCGCGATTCCCAGGGTTGAGTAGCTCAACCGCCGTGGGTCCTGGGCGGGCGCGCTCTTAGGTGAGGCAAGGGGTTCGGTGTTCACCGGAGGGTTCCGCTCTTTCGATGCTGTTCGTTGCGTGGGGGATGGGGTCTTTGACCGGAGGCGCGGCGTACTGCTTAGAAACGCGCCTTCTGGAACGCGGGAACGGCTTCCCTGAGTGACAGCCCGAGATTCGCGAGCTTGTCTTTCACCTCATCGACGGATCTCTGGCCGAAGTTGCGGATCCTCATGAGCTGCTCCTCAGACCGAGTGACCAGTTCCGCGACCGTGTGGATGCCGTCTCGTTTGAGGCAATTGAATGATCGGACGGTGAGATCGAGCTCTTCGATCAGTACGGAGGGCTCGGTCATGACCGTCAGATCGGGCGTCGGACCGAGGCTGACGCCGTCAGCCTCGCCGTTGAGATCGTGCACCAAGCCGAACAGCTCGGTGAGGGTTCGGCCGGCCGAGGCCAGGGCGTCGCGCGGAGAGATGGACGCCTTGGACTCGACATTCAGGATGAGTCTGTCGAAGTCCGTTCGATCGCCCGCACGAATCGCCTCCACGCGGTACGCGACTTTCTGTACCGGCGAGTAGATCGAGTCGATGGGAATCTGGCCGGCCTCGGCAAAATCGTTTCTGTTCTGTGATGCCGAGACGTACCCGCGGCCGCGCTCGATGGTCATCTCCATTTCGAACGTCGCGGTGTCGTTGAGGGTTGCGATGACCAGTTCGGGATTGTGCACGACGATGCCCGCGGGAGACGAGATGTCCGCGGCGGTCATCGGGCCGAAGCCGGTCTTGCGCAGGTACGCCCGAACCGGCTCGTCATGCTCACTGGAAACGACGAGTTGCTTGATGTTCATCACGATCTCGGTGACGTCCTCGCGTACGCCGGGGATGGTGCTGAACTCGTGGAGTACCCCGACGACGTGAATGCTGGTGACGGCCGCGCCCGGGATCGAGGAGAGCAAGGTTCGGCGCAGCGCGTTGCCGATCGTGTAACCGAAGCCAGGCTCGAGCGGCCCGACGACGAAGTGCGACCGAGTCTCGGAGACCCGCTCCTCGGTGAGTTCGGGCCGCGGTGCAAGGGGCATGCAGAATCCTTTCGACTGAGCGCTTCAGGGAAGGCGCGCGCTGCGCTGTTCGGGTCAGGCGGCAGTCGCGAGCGTGTTCACGACAGTGACCAGGCGTGTCACGTCGCCGGGTTGAGTGAGGCCGGCGCGAGCCCGAACTCGAAGCCCCGTGGCTGCGTCTTGCGCAAAGTGCGCAATCTCCACCGCTCGTGATTTCGGCGTTGCGGTGAATCGGCAGATCTGAGCCGCGATCCGTGCCCGTCCTCGTGCCATATGTCCGTCGAGAATCGCGCCAATCTCCGCATCATCCGCCGGCGTCGCGGCTGCGGCGGCGGTCGCAAAGCAGCCTCGCGGGTGAGCGTCGTTGCCGGGCGGCGGTGCCAGCAGCGCGCTCAGCGCCTCATTCAGGGAGGTAGCGACGGACACGGCGTGATCGCGCGCGGCGTCAGTGGAGTCGATGTAACGGCGCAATGCCGCGACGTAGAGCTGGCGTTTGTCGCCAAACGTGTCGTACATACTGCGCTTGCCGATCCCCATGCGGGTGCTCAGCTCGGCTGTCGATGATCCGTCGAACCCGAGGTCCCAGAACACCAACATCGCCTGTTCCAGCGCATCGGCCGGGTTGAACTCTTTGTGTCGAGACATGGTTTCCTCCGCCCGCATCGCCCACGAGAACGATTATTGCACCGAACGTTCTCAAAAAGGCCGTCGCCTCGGTAGGCGCCGCCGTTGCGGAGCTGCGCCCGTGTGCCTACCTGATGAGCGGGCCGCCGCGCTTCCAGTAGCCGAGGAACGACACGCGCTCCTTCGCGATGCCGACCTCGCTGACCAGGTACCGTCGGACGGCCGTCGTCGCCCCCGCCTCCCCGGCGATCCAGGCGTAGAAGCCGTCGTCTTCGCGGGTGGCCGCACCGTGCTCGAGACCCCATTTCCGCACGGCCGCGTCCACCGACGGTGATCCGTGGTGCAGGAGCCGCACCCGCACGGGCGCGGGGACGCCGGCCGACACCACATCGTCGGCGGGATCCGCGCACTCGAGGACCACGTCTGCATCCGCATCCACCGGCAACGAATCCAGGATGCCGCGCACCGCGGGGAAGGCCGTCTCGTCGGCGACCAGCAGAAACCGACGGGCGTCGCCGGGCTGCCAGTGCAGGCCGTATCCGGTCCATCCCATCCGCGAGTCCGGGCCGTTGATGACGACGCGATCACCCGGAACGGCCGCCGCAGCCCACGCGGATGCAGGCCCCGCCGGCTCGTGCAGGAAGAAATCCACATCGATCTCGCCCTCGTCGGGCCGGATCGCGGCCGGCGTGTACGTCCGCAGCACGTTCCGCTCGTCTTCCGGCAGAGCCCGCCACCGGGCGTACCAGTCGGACGGATGCGGAGTCGGCTCGTCGAGCAGACCGAAATCGGCGAAGCGGCCACCGGGCAGCGGCAGCACGAGCTTGATGCGCTGATCCCGCCCCCAGGCGGCGAAATGACGGAGGCTCTCGCCCGCCAGCGTCACCCGCACGAAGCGCGGGCTGAGCATCACGCGCGCACGCACCTCGACCGGGAACGCGCTGTAAGCCCAGGGGCGATCCGCCGGCGCGGATGCCGTCTCGCCCGCCGTCACGAGCGGAACCGGGCCGGCGCCGACCCCCGCAGCGGCACCACGAGCGGGCCGCCCGTGACGGGGTCGCGGATCACCACGTTCGCCAGTCCGAACACCTCGTGCACGCGCTCGCTCGTGATGACCTCTTCCGGCGGCCCCTCGGCGACGATGCGACCGTCGCGCATGGCGATGATGTGTGTCGCGTACCGGGCCGCGTGGTTGAGGTCGTGCAGCACGGCGACCAGCGTGCGCCCCTCCGCGTTCAGCGCGGCGAACAGTTCCATGAGTTCGACCTGGTGGGCGACGTCGAGGAACGTGGTCGGTTCGTCGAGCAGCAGCAGGTCCGTCTCCTGCGCGAGCACCATCGCCACCCACACGCGTTGCCGTTGCCCGCCGGAGAGCGCATCGACGGGCCGCGATGCGAGGTCGGACGTGCCGGTCGCCGCCAACGCTTCTGTCACGGCGCGCTCGTCGGCCTCCGACCACTGCTGCACCAGGTTCTGGTGCGGGTAGCGGCCGCGGGCGACGAGGTCGGCGACCGCGATGCCGTCCGGCGCCGACGCGCTCTGCGGAAGCAGACCGAGCCGGCGGGCGACCTCTTTGGCCGGATACGAACCGATCGCCTGACCGTCGAGAACGACGCGACCGCTCGACGGGGCGAGCAACCGCGAGAGACCGCGCAGGAGCGTCGACTTTCCGCACGCGTTCGGCCCGATGATGACCGTGAAGCCGCCCGGCGGCACCGACACCGACAGGTCGTGCACGATCTCGGTGCGGTCGTACGACAGGCTGATCGCCTCGGCCGACAGGCGCGAGGTCGGTGCGGTGAAGGATTCAGGCACGGCGGCGGATCTCCCAGATGATCATAAGGACGAGGTAGGCGCCGCCGACCGACACGGTGACGACGCCGACGGGCAGAGCGGTGGGCAGCACGTGCTGCGCGATGAGGTCTGCGCCGAGCAGCAGCACCCCGCCGAACAGGCCCGACAGTACGAGCGAGAGATGCGGCGTGCGAGCGACGAGCCGTGCGACCTGCGGGGCCGCGAGCGCGACGAACGCGACCGGACCGGCGACCGTCGTCGCCGCAGCGACGAGGACGACGCCGATGAGCAGCGACGCGGCGCGGATCGCCGACGGCCGCACACCCGTCGACGCGGCCATGTCGTCGCCGAGTTCGAGCTGCCGAAGACGAGGCACGAGCATGATCGCGGCCACGACGAACGGAAGAGCGCACAGGAGCGCGCCGAGAAGCGGACCCGCGGTGACGCCGTTCAGCGACCCCGTTCCCCAGGCGGACGCGAACATTGCGGTCTCGAGCTCGATTTGCAGCAGCATCCACGTGTTCAGCGACGCGAGCATCGCAGAGACACCGATGCCGACGACGATGAGACGGAAGCCCTGCATCCCGCCCCGCGCGGAGAGCAGCCAGATGAGCGCCGCGGTCACGAAGCCCCCGAGCAGCGACCCCGCGATGAGGGCGCTCCCGCTGCTCGAGACGAACACCAGCGCGAGCAGCATCCCCGTGAAGGCGCCGTTGGAGAGACCCAGGACGTCGGGGCTCGCGAGCGGATTGCGGGTCACGGTCTGGAAGAGCGCCCCCGCGATGCCGAGGAGGATGCCGACGGTGATCGCGGCGAGAGCCCGCGGCAGCCGCCAGTCGAGCACGACCGTCCGGTCCATCGCCCCGCCTCCGCCGGTGAGCGCGCGGATCACCTCCGGCGGCGTGAGCGGATAGGTGCCGAGCCCGAGCGCGAGAACGCCGAGCACGCACAGCCCCGCGACGGCTGCGAGCCCGACGACGATGCTGCGCGCGCGCACCGGCATCCGCAGCGGACCAATGCGCAGCAGCACGCGTCGGTAACCGACTCCGGATGCGGCGGGCGCGGTCATAGCGCACTCACGCGGCGACGGCGGGCGAGGAGGATCAGCACCGGCGCGCCGACGAACGCCGCCACGATCCCCACCGGCACCTCGGCCGGAGCGATGATGATGCGGCCGAGCACGTCGGCGAGCAGCAGGACGACGGGTGCCAGCACGGCGGACAGCGGCAGGATCAGTCGCTGATCGACTCCGAACGTCCACCGGATCACGTGCGGCACCATGAGCCCGAGGAACGAGATCGGGCCGGCGAGCGCAGTGGCGGCGCCCGCGAGGAGCGTGACCGCGACGATGACACCGATCCGGATGCCGACGATGTTCGCCCCCTGCGCCCGGGCGACGTCCTCGCCGAGCCCGACGGCGTTCAACCCCGGTGCGAGAACCATCGCGAGAACCAATCCCGCGACGACGAACGGAACCACCGGGACGATGACGTCGAACCCGCGTCCGAGAAGGGATCCGGCGTTCCAGCTACGCATCGAATCGAACGCATCCGGGTCGCTGAGCGCCAGTCCCGTCGTGATGCCCGAGAGGACGGCGCCGAGCGCGACACCGGCGAGCGTCAACCGCAGGGGATCGGCCGAGCCCCGCCCGGACGATCCGATGAGATAGACCGCGACGGTCACGATGAGCGCGCCGAGGAACGCGAGCCACACGAACTGCGACACATCCCGGAGCCCCAGGAAGCTCACGCCGAGAGCGACCGCGAGTGCGGCCCCCGCATTCACGCCGAGGATGCCGGGGTCGGCGAGCGGGTTGCGTGTGAATGCCTGGATGAGGGCGCCGGCGACCCCGAGGGCGGAGCCGGCGACCAGACCCGCCAGCGTGCGCGGGACGCGCAGATCGAACACGACGTAGTCGGTCTCCGGACTGCCCTCACCCCGCAGCGTTCTCCACACCGCATCCAGCGACAGCGGATTGGCGCCGATCGCGAGCGAGAGCGCGACGGTGAGCGAGAGCACGGCCAGGAGGATCCACGTCCCCCCGACCGCGCGCACTCTGCCCTGCGTGACGCGCGCTCGGCCGTCGGTGACGCGCGCTCGGCCGTCGGCGCGGGTGGCTGTCACCGACGTGCGGCGAGGAACGCCTCGATGTCATCCAGCACGGCCTGAGCGCCCTTCGGGCCGACGCCCGACACCCAGTAGCTCGTGTCGACCAACGTCACCGAGGGGAAGGCATCCGCGTTCTGAGCGATGGCGGCAGGGATCTCCGCATCGTCATCCACGTCGGTCGCGGTGATGAACACGTGGTCGGCGCGGGCGGAGAGCACGTTCTCGGGCGAGATATCGGCCTGCAGCCCGTCTGCCCAGTCCTGCTCGGGGATGGTGAACCCGACGCACTCGAGAAGGCTTCCTGCGAACGACACCGGCCCGTAGAGGCTGAGGGTCGTTTCATCGCGGGGCCGGATGAGCTGGGCCGTCTGGCCGTCGACCATGTATTCGTCGGCCAGCGATGCGCAGCGCTCGTCGACTGCCGACAGCAGGTCGGAGACCTCGTCCTGCCGGTTGAGGGCCTCGCCGATGAGCTCGGCGTTGTCGCGCCAGGGGTCTGCCTGCGTCGCGATGAACACCGTCGGGGCGATGGACGAGAGCTGGTCGTAGAGCTCGGAGTGCCGGGCCTCGGTGCCGAGAATGAGGTCGGGCTGCAACGCCGCGATCGCCTCGAGGTCGGGCTCGGGCACGGTCCCCACCGCCTCCACTCCGTCGACATCGAGGTACGCCGGGGTTCCCGCGACGTTGCTCGCGACGGCCGCGCCGACGGGCACGATGCCGACGGCGACCGCCGTATCGAGTTCGAGCGGCTCGAGGACGACGACGCGCTGCGGATCGTCGGGTACGGCCGTCGTGCCGCGAGCGTGCTCGACGTCGTGGGTGCCGGAGGACTCGGATGCCGCACCTTCTTCCGAGGGCGATGCGGAGGCGCATCCGGAGAGCAGGAGCAGAGCGCAGGCCGAGGCGGCGAGAAGCGCGCGGGAGCGGCGGCGGGCGCGTGAGGGCATGACGGATCGTCTTTCTGAGAGGGGGATGGCTCAGCTACGAAAGCGTAGTAAGGCGACCCTAACATTCTCGATCTTCGCGCGCGGAACCCGGCGATGACCGCCGCGCTCAGAGCCGCGCGGGGAAGGCGTGACGCCGTCCGTAGAAGGTCAGCGCGAGCGCGATGGTCCCGAAGACGATCATCACGACCGTGAGCACGAGACCGTCGAACGGGCCCAGCAGAACCGCGCCCAGGATTCCGGCCGTGAAGATCGCGAGGTTGAAAGCGACCGGCAGGAACGAGTTCGCGACATCCGAATCGTCTCCTCCCGCCGTGGTCAGTGCGCCCTGCAGCTGCGCGGAGGCGCCACCGAACGTCATGCCCCACAGCACCGTCGCGACGATGACGGCGGGAGTCCACGCATGGCCGACCAGCAGCGCGACCGCCGCGATGATGAACAGCACGAGGCTGCCGTGCAGCAGCGGGCGCGGATGGTGATCCAACAACGCCCCGACGATGACGATGCCGACGACGGAAGACAACCCGAAGACGAGCAACTCGACGTCGGGGGTGAGCGCGGTGCTCGCCGCCCGCAGATAGGGCGAGATGTACGTGTAGATGGTGTTGTGCGCGAGCATCCACGTGAAGATGACCGCCAGGATCACGGCGATACCGGGGATGCGGATCACCCGCCCGAGGGGGAGTCGAGATCGTGAGGCTTGGCCCGGGGCGGGTGGCGCGATCACGGCGATCACACCGCCCGCGGCGACCGCGACCGCCGTCAGACCGGCGAACGCCCAGCGCCAGTCGAACGTCATCCCGATCCAGGAGCCCAGCGGCGTGCCCAGAGCGAATCCGAGCGGCGCGCCCACGGAGACGATGGCCAGTGAGAGGCCGGCGCGAGACGGCGGGCTGATCTTCCTCCCGTATGCCGCGAGCATGCCCCAGATGACCCCGGAGAACGCGCCCGCGACGAACCGGGACGCGAGGGAGAGGACGATGTCGCTCGAGATCGCCGTGACGGTGTTCGCGACGATCAGACCGATCAGCGTTCCGAGCAGGAGCGGTTTGCGTGCGACGCCGCGTGTCAGAGTGATTGCCGGGATCGAGACGATGACCGTCCCGAGGGCGTACGCGCTGACGAAGAGACCGATGATGCCTTCCCCGGTGCCGAGACCGGCGGCGATCTGGGGCAGCAGGCCCGCCGGCATCGTCTCCATCGCGACGAGCACGAAGCCGATGCACGCGAGGCCCACGAGTGTCGCCCAGGGGAGTCGGCGGGGGACTCGGGTCGAGCCGGACGGTGGAGAGGAGGTCGTGGTCGCTGTCATGGTGCGATCCAGTCAACGCGTGCCGCTCCGCGCGGGGGAGACCCCGTCAGGGGATGTACCCGGAGAGCACCCCATCACGGGCACGCTCGCCGTACTGTCGACGGCATGGACAACAACTCCGAGGTACGCGAGTTCCTCATGTCCCGTCGCGCCAAGGTCTCACCGGAGCAGGTGGGGCTGCCGGCCGGACCGAATCGTCGCGTCGCCGGTCTCCGCCGAACGGAGGTCGCCGTCCTCGCGGGCGTCAGCGTCGAGTACTACGCCAAACTCGAACGCGGCGCGATCGGCGGGGCATCGTCGTCGGTGCTCGACGCGATCGCCGCTGCGCTGCAGCTCGATGACACCGAGCGCACACACCTGTTCGATCTGGCCCGCGCCGCCGACGGCATTCCGGCGTCGGGGCGTCCGCGACGACGTGCCGCGCGATCGGCCGCCCCGCGGTCGAGTCTGCAGTGGGTTCTCAGCACGATCACGACCGGCGTGGCGTTCGTCCGCAACTCGCAGCAGGATCTGCTCGCCACAAATGCGCTCGGACGCGCGTTCTACTCGCCGCTGATCGGCGACGGCGGTCGGACCCCGAACCTCGCCCGATTCCAGTTTCTCGACCCCGCTTCGCGGGATTTCTACCCGGATTGGGATGCCTTCGCGCAGATGTGCGTCGCGATCATGCGCACCGAGGCAGGCCGCGACCCGCACGACAAAGGACTGCACGACCTCGTCGGCGAGCTCGCGATGCGCAGCGACACGTTCCGACAGTTGTGGGGATCGCACGATGTGCGCACGCACGGATCGGGCACGAAGCATTTCCATCATCCCGTGGTCGGCGAACTCGTGCTCGCGTACGAAGAACTCGTCATCACCGCCGACCCCGGCTGCATCCTCATGATCTACACCGCCGAACCCGGATCGGCGAGCGCGGAGCGCCTCGGACTGCTCGCCAGCTGGGCGGCGGCACAGTCGCACCCGCTCGACGCGGAGGCGATTAGCCTTCGAATCGATCTCGGCTGAATCAGACGTGACGCGTCTGGAACTCGTGTGTTCGGGGAGCATCGCCTTGCCGGCTCGCCTCGAGTCTCATTCTCGATCTTGTAGCGTTGGCGAGTGATTTCTCGTGATGCGTCTGGTCGTTCGCTTGATGACGTAGAGACAGCGATTCAGGCGGCGATGCTCGTCAGCGACGTTTCGGCCTTGGACCTTTTGATCTCCGACGACCTGATTTTCATCGGCCCGGATGGTAGCCAGATCAGCAAGGCCGCTGATCTGGATGCGCATCGCACAGGGACAACCCGATTCGAACGAATTGAGGAGATCGAGCGGGAGATAGTGCCCTCCGAGGCTGGTGGTCGCACGGTTCTCGGCGCTGACGTGACGATTATCGACCACGGCAAACGGATTGAAACGCGCCTACGGTGGGAACGTTCGTGGACCGTCGCTGAGGGTCTTTGGCAAGTCACTCGTGGCCGCGTTACCCCTGCGCGCTAGACCATTTCGAGGCCTCAACGTGCCCTAGTGCTCGTGCTCGTGCGCGGCGCGCTCGCCGGTCAGAACGCTGATCGGCTCCTTGCACGCGTCGCCGCGCCACGCTTCGATGCCCTCGCGGACCGCGAACACCGCGATCACGAGTGCCGCGATCGAGTCCGCCCACGCCCACCCGAAGAGGCTGTTCAGGAGCAGTCCGACGAGAAGTGCCGCCGAGAGGTAGGTGCAGATCAGGGTCTGCTTCGAGTCGGCGATCGCGGACGCCGACCCGAGTTCGCGGCCGGCGCGTCGTTCGGCCCAGCTGAGGAACGGCATGATGGCGAGGCTCACCGCGGCCAGCACGATCCCGACGGGACTGGGCTCGGGTGCCCGGTTGCCGACCAGTGAGATAACCGCATCCACACTCACGTACGCGGCGAGCCCGAAGAACGAGAGGGCGATCACACGCAGCGCGACCTTCTCGCGGGCCTCGGGGTTAGGAGACGCGAACTGCCACGCGACGGCTGCCGCGGAGAGCACCTCGACGATCGAATCCAGGCCGAACCCGATCAGGGCGGCCGATGACGCGACCGTCCCCGCCGCGAGCGCGATGACGGCTTCAACGACGTTGTACGCGATCGTGCCGGCCACGATCCAGCGGATGCGGCGTCGAAGGACCGCCGTCCGGAGGGGACTCGTCATGCGCCGCATTCGCAACCGTCGATCGTGCACGTCTCGTCGCTGTCGACCGCGAGAACCACGTCGATCAGGGATTCCAGCGCTCGCGTCAGGTGTGCGTCGGCGATCTCGTACCGCGTCTGCCGTCCTTCCGGCACCGCGACGACGATGCCGCAACCGCGCAAGCAGCTGAGGTGGTTCGACACGTTCGTGCGGGTGAGGTCGAGGTCGCGGGCGAGTTCGGCGGGGTGGCCGGGACCGTCCAGAAGGCGGACGAGGATCCGGGACCGCGTGCGGTCGGCCATCGCCCGCCCCAGACGGTTCATCACATCCAGACGCGAAGAAGTGGTCAGCATGCAGTGACTATACAGCAGGCGCTGACGTATTGTCACTCCGCCGCAGGTGCCGGAGCGGAGACCGTCGCCAGGAACGCGTCCGTCTCCCGGGCGATGGCGGCAGACTGGGTGTGGTGCAGGTAGTGGTCGCCGTCGAGCACGACGACGCGGCCCTGATCGACGGATGCGGCCTGACCGCGGTGCAGGTCGAGCCACCCCTCGACGTCGCCGTTATCGTCGGCGACGAAGAGCAGAACCGGCAGCGTTCGCGGGAACACCGCATCCCGTACCGCCGAGAAGTTCGTGGCGGCGTGCGCCATTTCGTCGAGCATCGTCGGAGCGGTCCCGTTCTGCGTGCTCAACAGCTGCATCTGCTCGGCGGTCGCGGCGTCGAACACGCCGGGCGCCGGGTCTTCGCCGCTCAGCCAGGACAGGGCGCGAAGGATGCCGAGATCGCGGAGGGCCCCGATGCCCTCGGTCGGGATCGGCTCTTCTCCGCCGGGCTGCTGAGGCACGCTGCTGTCGATGCCGACGAAGGCGATCAGTTCGTCGGCGTACGCCGCGCTGTAGGCCAGCGCGTATATCCCCGCGATCGAGTGGCCCATCAGCACGTACCGGTCGACCCCGAGGGCGTGGACCGCCTCGTGCACCTCCGACACGATGTTCTCCGCGGTGCGGGGGACGTCGGTCTGATCGCTCAGGCCCGTGCCGAATGGTTCGACCGCGATCACGCGGTGCGTGTCGTCGAGTTCGGCGATGAGCGGCTGGAAGTCCCGTGCTGGCGCGGCGGTGCCGAGACCCGGGAGGAGCACGATCGTCTCCGGGCCGTCGCCGCTGACGACCACGTTCATCTCTTTGCCGTCGACCGGCACGCGTTCGCCGTACGCGGTGATCGACGCGCGCTCGGACTGCGTCGCGACGAGGTTCACCACGGTCGTCGTGGTGAGAAGAAGGACGGGGAGGGCGACGACGACGGCGACCGTCACCATCGCGATCGTGAAGGGCTTTCGCATGACAACTCATCTCGGGCGCCGACCCGGCGGTCGCGTCGGCGTGCTTCCCAGCCAACCCGGGAGCGCCGGAGCGCAGAAGTGTCGCAGCGTCACGACGGGAGATGACAGATGTCACGCCATCCGGAGCGGCGTCAGCTCGGCGCCGTCACGAGTGCCGCCAGCCGTTCGAGATCCGCCTCCACCATCGCGACATCGCGGGCGAACTCGTCGTCGGTGAGCTCGATCTGGCGCACCGTGAAGATCACCTCGGAGCCGTCCGGATGCGGCACGACGCGCATGGGGTTCGTCACCGTCGTGCCCGAGGGAAGGACGACATCGTGGTCGAGGACGCCCAGCGTGTTGCGGTCGACGAAGCGGACGCGCACGTCGCCCATGGGTGAATCGACGACGAGGTCGTCGCCGACGCGAGTAACGCTCGCTCGGGCGAGGCCCGCCGCCCACCGGGGGAGGTTATCGATGTCGGCGGCATACGCGTAGACGACCTCGGGGGCGGCCCGAACGACTCGGCTGACGTGGTGGCTCCGCATGGCGCCATTGTGGCAGCACCTCAGCAGCACGTCGACGTGGCGATGTCAGTCGAGGATCCGCGCCCAGACGCGCATGTCGTCGAGAAGATCCCGCAGTCGCCCGAAGGCGGCTTCGCCCTCGGGCCCAGTGTCGCTGTGCTCGGCGGCGGTGTGCGCAACGCGCAGGGCGGCGCCGAGTTCGTCATCACCGGTCGCACCGGCGGCGAGCAGCATCCTCTCGAACGGATGCCGATAGAAACCGGACGCAGCCGTGAGCGCCGCGACGTCCCCCTGCAACGCCATGGCGCGCCGCAGGTCGAGCAGCACGACCGCGTGCCGGGCCCAGTCGGGTAGGCCCCGGAACTGCGGACTTTCCGGAAAGTCGGCGCGCTGAGAGGGACGAACGACCCAGATGAACGCCAGAGCCTCGCGACGATCACCGAACTCGCCGACCGTCGCTGCCGTCAACCGCATACGATCCGCGTCGACGAGGTGGCCCGTGCCGAGAACATCTCCGGACGCCGAGTGCACCGAGTCGAGCAGCGTCGCGATAACGGTCTGCGCCACCCGTGCGCGCGGTGCGGCAGGAGAGTCGCGATCGATGGCCTCCGCCGCCCGCAGCCGGGCACGCACCAACCGATACGCGATGCCGAGTCCCACCGGAACGAGTGCGCTCACACCGATCGCGATCGCCACCGCGGCAACGGCTCCGTTGGATACCCACTCCGGCGCGCCGCCGGCGAGGAAGGACAGGATGATGAGCACGCCGACGGTAGCGAGCAACCAGCCGAGGCTGCTCAGCGCCGCGCGACGCAGCCGGTCACCGGGCTGCGGCCGGCCGGAGCCGTCGAAGAGATTCACTCTGGCGCGGTGAGCGACCAGAGGTGGTCGATGCCGTTCTCCACGGCCACGACAGCGACATTCTGGGTGAGGTCCGAACGATCGAACAGCTGGGTGACGCACGCGCTCACGCCGAAGCGCTCTTCGAACCAGTGCGAAAGCGGCCGCGCGGTCATCCCCTGCCAACAGAAAAAGGTCGTCTGCTTCTTGTCACGCGCTTTGTACGTCGCCTTTTCGTCCGCGCGAATCAGATCGACGGGAAGCGCCGTGTCGATCGCGACCGCAATCGCCGCGAAGTCGGGCGTGGTCGCGGCCGGGTCCCAGAATGTCCGGATGACGAATCCCGTGCCCGAACCTCCGGGGGCTCGGAAACCGCGATACGAACCGACGTAACGCTGGTCGGCGCGGTTCCACAGGTCGAAGGCCGCCTGCGCTTGCTTTTTGGCTCCGAACACCTTCGGTTCGTCGCTGTAGGTGAGAAAAGCCTCGGGCGAACTCAGTGCGGCGGCGATCTGGGCGTGGTCGGGCATGGGGCATCCTTCGGTTCGGCGATGCGATCGAACCTCATCGTAGAGACTCGGCGCGGTGCTCAGATCACGCCTGTGGACAGGAGGATCGCCGTGGAAGACAGCGCTCTGATGGTTGCGACTCAGAACCCCGAGATCGAGTACAGCCACAAGAATCCGATCAGCGACACCAGACCGAGCGCCGCGCCCACGATCGACGTCACGAGGCTGAAGAGCGCCCAGCGAGCGCCGGGTAGTCGACTCATCCGAAGTCCCTGCGCCGCGAACAGCAGCGGTACGAAAGACGCCAGCACGGAGAAGATCCAGCTGCCCCCGTCACGCGCCGTCGCGATGACGGCCCAGATCGAATATCCCGCGATCACCACGCTGAGGATCGCGCAGGCCCGGGCCGAGATCGGTTCGTTCTTTTCGGCCACGACCCGGATCCTACAGATTCGCGGGCATGCTCACGCGCCCTAGCATCGAGAGGTCATGACATCGCCCGAGGATCCGCCGCGCTCGCCACTCTGGCGACGCCTGCTCGGCAACTCCGGCGTCTGGTCAGTTGTGTGCGCGGCCGTGGCGCTGCCGTTCTTCCTCGTCGGGCAGGGGCTGGACTTCGGCCCCTTCCTCCTCGCGCTCGGGGCGGGGTGGCTCGCCGGCATATGGGTCGTGAATGCGACGCTCCGGATGCGGCCCGCGTGGCGAGGTCTCCTCGTGCACGGCGTCGTCGCGCTCGTTGGCGCATCGCTCGCCGCGTGGAGTGTCGTCGGGGGCGCGGCAGCCGACGCGGGCCGATCGGCCGTGGTGCAGGGGGCGGTGCTGTTCCTCCAGCTGTGCGCGGTGACGGGGGTGTGCTGGATCTGGCTGGGTCTGCTGGTGCGTGCCCTCGCGGCGCTTCCGAACCGACACTCGACCTCCGGACGCTGACGCACGTTCAGAAGTGCATCTGCACGAATGTGCCGTATTTGATCACGAGCTCTTCCAATGGAACGCCGTCGGCGACCGCGGCGTCGATCCGGATGGTGCTGCCGGCGTTCTTCAGGATGAGGTCGTTGCCGTTCGAGAACGTCAGCGCGGTCCACGGAGAGGACCAGATCGACGCGCCGCGGGAATCTCGGACCGTTAGCCCCTCCGCATCCGCGTCTACTCCGGCCACCTGCTTCGACCCCGAGGCTGTGTACGAGGCCGGGAATTCGGTGCGGTCGTACTCGGCGAAGTACGCCGTGAATCCGACCCTGGCCGTCGGCCAGTCCGCGCGGAGGCTCCGTTTCACGGCCGACACGTGCAGCGTTCGCGTTCCGTCTTCCCCGGGCGCGGCGGGGATGGTGGCCTCTGAGCCGACCGGAAAGCGCTCTCGGAAGAGTTGCCATTGGGCTGCGTCCCCGAGTTCGGCATTCGACGACACCACGTATGGCTGATCGCCGAGATAGTCGATGCTCGCCGTCCAGACTGGGGCACCCGAGGCCCGGCGGCGGCGAGACGACACGATGCCGATCACGGCGATCAGGCCGAGGACGGCAATACCCGCCGCCAGGAAAAGCAGAATTCCTTGGTCGTCGCTCATGGCTCTCTCCTGCTTTCGTTACTCAGCGGCGATGACGGCGCCGGATCACGGTGCCGTCGGGATGAAGATCTCGACGCGGCGGTTGAGCTGGCGTCCGGCGGGATTGTCGACGCCGTCGATCTCGTTCGCCGCGACGGGACGCGATTCGCCGAAACCCTCGGCGGTCAGGCGAGTGTCGACCTGCCCCGACAGCGCGTCGACGACGGCGGCCGCTCGGGATTCGGACAGTGCCTGGTTCGCCGAGTCCGAACCGATGGCATCGGTGTGGCCCGACACCTGGGCGTCGGTCACACCGGCATCGGAGAGAACTCGAGCGACGGTCGCGAGGGTGGCTGTCGCATCCGGTCGGATGTCGATGCTGCCGAAGTCGAACAGCACCCCGTCGCGAAAGGTGATCGTCGTCCCGCACGAGGAGAGGGGCGCGAGAGCGGCGATCGGGGGGAACACTCCGAGCTCGGGCACCGGAGCGATGGGCTCGACCTCGATCGGGACGCCGTTGACGATCCCGGTGCCGTCGCCGTAGTTCTGGATGGTGACCGTGCCGTCGGTGTAGGTTCCCGACCCGTCTCCGAAGTTCTGGATGCTGACGTCGCCATCGGTATAGTTGCCGATGCCGTCGCTGAAGTTCTGAATCGTGGTCGAGCCGTCCGTGAAGTTTCCCGAGCCGTCGCCGAAGATCTGCACGGTCAACGAGCCGTCGGTGTAGTTGCCGACCCCATCGCCGAAGTTCTGGATGGTCACGGTGCCGTTCGTGTACGTGCCCGATCCGTCGCCGAAGTTCTGAATCGTCACGCCGTCGATGACGGAGATGCCGGAGCCGTCGCCGAAGTTCTGCACGGTCCCGTCGGGGCCGATGTAGTTTCCGGAGCCGTCGCCGTACAGGTAGGCGGTGCCATGCCCCGACGGCACTCCGGCGCCGTCGCAGTGCGCCGGCTGGACGCTCACACCGGGAACCCCCGTGAACTCCTCGCCGGTGGCGATGGTGAACGCGGATGCGGAGGTGTCGAGGAGCGAGAGATCGGGGAGCGCGAAGAGCGGAACGGGCGGGAAGTCGCCGACGTCGTACCCCGCCACGCGAGCCACGTCCGGCCCGCTCGGAGTCGCCGACGGTAGGGCACTGCTTTCTCGGGTCTCCGCCGGGTCGGGCGTCGCCGTGCATCCGGCCAGGAGGAGCAGGGTCGCGAGCCCCGGGGTGGTCAGGGTGAGTACAGGGCGGGCGGATGCGGGCATGGCGCGACGATCTCCGTTCGGTGGGGCTTCGGACTCGGCCGCGGGTCGGGAACCTCGGTGCAGAGCCTCTGCCACGGTATCGAGGTGCGCGGGGCGCGAAGGTCCGCGGCGGCGAATCTGTGGATGAGTGCGCGTCGCCCTAGGATTGCGCGGGTGACGGTCCAGACGCATCCGCTGACGGACCGGATCGATCGCCGCCGGCTGCGCGATTACCGTCGCTCCCTTCCGACGGCGGTGCGCCCGCCGTGGGCGGGGATTCTGGGACGCGCTCTTTTGCTGACCGGCTTTCCGACGGCGCTGCTCGTGACCTGGCTGACGGTCCTCGGCGACACGGTGTCGGATGATGGCGAGTGGGACTGGGCGTTGACGCTCATCCTCGTGCCCTACGCGATCCCGCCCGTCATCGGCATCGTGATGTTCGTGCGCGCGGTTCGGCGGCGGTCGGGAGTTCGCCAGTTCCGTCTGCACGATTTCGCCGAGGCGAACGGGTTCACGCACCAGCCGTATGCCCCGGCCCCGGCTCTTCCGGGCATGGTCTTCACCCGCCCGGCGCAGTCCTCGTCGTTCGTCACGGATGTCCTGCGTCGACGTTCCGGGCACGCGCTGGAGATCGGCAACCACACCTGCACCACCGGGTCCGGGAAGAACACGACCACCCACCGCTGGGGCTACGCGGCGATCCGGCTCCCGGTTGCTCTTCCCCACATCGTGCTCGACGCCCGGGGGAATAACTCGATCGGCCGGCCCGCCCTGCCGATCGCTTTCGCGCGCGACCAGCGCCTGTCGCTGGAGGGGGATTTCGATCGCCACTTCACGCTGTACTGCCCCGAGGGCTACGAGACGGACGCGCTATATCTCTTCTCACCCGACACGATGGCGATCTTCGTCGATGACGCCGCGCGGCTGGATGTTGAACTCGTCGACGACTACCTGTTCCTCTACTTCCCCGGGCAGCTCTCGACGCTCGACCCCGAGCTCTGGCAACGCCTGCTGGCGACCACGGAAACCCTGTCGCAGCGTGTGCTGCGGTGGGAGCGTTGGCGAGACGATCGGATCCGGACCGATGCCCTGCCCTTCGTCGCCAGCAGTATCGTCGGACCCGGCACGGGGCGCGGGGTCGCGCAGCAGGGCCGACGGCTATCGGTACGGCAGGACTGGTGGTGGGTGCTGGGCGCCGCTTTCGCGCTCTTCGGCCTGGTGAATCTCGTCATCGACACGGTTTCGGGATGGCTGTCCTAGACGGCGGAAGCGACGAATCGCATCCCGTGGTTCCGGGGGCCCCGAATGTGGGGTACAGTTGACCTCGATAGGCGAACTCTCATTCGTCTCGCCCCGGCCTCGTGGTAATGGTCGGGGCTTTTTCTTTGCCCGGGCGGTGCCGGGTAGACAGCCATGACAGGATCCCACCCGTGAGCGCGGCGCCGGCGGCGACCGCGAACACCGCGAACGTGGGATCATCGCCGGGCATCCCCACGGTCACCCCGACGAACAGGATGAGGGTCGCCAGAGCCGATCCGGTGCCGAGCCAGCGCACGCCATCGCGGGGTGCGCCCGCCCGCTGCACGATCTCCGGGCGAGCGCGGCGCAGCAGCATCCCGATCCCGCCGAGAATCAGGGCGACCGCGCCCAGCGCGCCGGTGACGGCCGCGGGCGCCGCCGCGAGGTACTGCACCTCGCGAAGCTCCTGCTCGTCAGGTCCGACGAACGTGCCGGCCGGGAAATCCCACTGGACGCCCGTATCGGAGACCGTCAGATCGAACGGGTAACTGTCGTAATCGTCGCGTCGGAGCTCGAGGGTGTGCACGTCGTCGCCCGCGACTGTGCGCTGCGTTTCGGTGGTCACCGTGCCCGGATCCGGAACCCGGTCTCCGATCGGTGCGACCACCTCGGCGACCGTTCCGAACGGCACCACGGCCTCCTGCCAATCGCGCGCGCTGTCGGCGGAGCCGGTGTCTTCGGTGATCCACCCGGATGCTGTCGCCTGAGCGGCGAGTTCCGAGGAGACACGGAATTCCACGCGCTGCGGATCGACCGCATCTCTGTTCCACTGGCCGTACGACGGCCAGTGCTCGAGGAGCGCCGCCCAGCGCACACGGTTGACCAGGTGCCCGTCCTCATCCGCGGCGAACGCAGCGGATTCCAGCGTGTAGTCGATGCGCGCTTCGTGCCGGCCGCTGCGCACCTCACTCATCGTCGTGCGCATGAGCGTGGTGTCTGCATCCGGCTCGGTGACGAAGGGCACGTCTTCACCGTCGACGGTCACCCGCTCGACCACGAGTCCGAGGTCGTGACCGTCGATGCGGTCGCGCCACTGCTGGGCGAACTGCGGCACCTGCGCGGACTCCTCATCGAACGAGAGCTGGATCGTCTCGCTGACGGCGATGCGCGCGCGCCCGTCGGGCGTCCGGCTGAGTTCCGCCGACACGGCGGTCGACTCGAACGTCGTGGCCAGCGTTCCCGGCACGTCGCCGTAGTGCGTCGCGTAGTCCGGCGTTCCCGCGTACGGGTTCGGCACGAACGCCACCACGGCGATCGCCCCGGCGACGAGGAAGAAGGCGAAAGCTCGCGCGGCGAGGGCGGGCCACGTCACGAACCCGGGTGCGCGCCACCCGCGGCCCGCGGTCCGATCGCCAATCGCCTGCGTCAGAACCTCGGTCACCCGGCGCCCCGCGGCCCGCGGCGGCGCCAGCAGGACGGCGTACGGGAGCAGTCGATCGCGTGCCGTCGTGCGGCTCAGCAGATCCGTGCGCTCGGCGTACAGTCCGATCCCGCGCAGGTGCTGCACGACGAGAGCTCCCTCGCGGGTCAGCGGGCGCGCCATCAACGCGATCGCGAGCACGACCGCGGAGATCGCCGACGAGGCAATCACGAACGCGACCGGCCACCAGACGATGGCGAGCGTCGTCTGGTGCGAGAGCTGCCGGATGAGACCCCACTGGGCGAGGGTGAGCGCCAGGGGCGCCGCGATGAAGTAATCGCGGACGAAGCCGCGGGGGATCCGTCGCAGGCCGCGCCGCAGCTGCTCGCGCCGCTCGGGCATCGCCAGGTACGCGGCGAGGGCCCGCGGTGCATCGCCGACCCGGCCCGTGCGTCGGGCCGCACGAACCGCCGCGACCAACCATTCCGGCCGCGCCGCGCTCGGGCTCTGCTGCGCGGCGGTGAGTGCACCGGCCAGCTCCGCCGACCGCGGTGTGCGCAGCAGCTGCGCCGCCAGGCGCGCGGAGACACCCTTCGGCGGATCGTACTGGGCGACGTACCACGCTCGCCCGCGCTCGTCGCTCCACGCGACCGCTCGCGCGGCGAGCGCGAGAAGCAGCGTGAGGGCGAGGAGCGCAAGGGGGAGGAGCGGCCCGAACGTCTGCAGCCAGAACAACGGCGTCAGGGGCGGCATCGTGAACGTGGCGGGCGCGAAGACCAGTGTGAACCGAGCCTGCGCGTGCGGGGGAAGATTCTGATCGTTCGTGAACGCGTAGGTCACCTGACCGGGCGGGCTCCCCGCTTCCGGCTCCAGCCACTCCCCGGCGCTCATCAGGGTCCAGGCGATGGCGCCTCGCGGCGGACGCTCGAGCTGCGCATCGAGATCGTCGGGCAACGTGACGGAGACGTCGATCGACGCAACGCCCTGCGGCCACGACGGCCCGAACACGTCCCACTCGAGAAGGTCGACGGGGGCGCCGGTGGCCGCATCCGTCGTCACGTACGCGAGGTCCTGCAGCGTGTAGTCGAGGACGAACTCGTGATCACCGCTCAACCGCCTGCCGGTGCCCATGGAGAGCGTCAGTCGATCGGCGGTGGCGCTCCGCCCGACCTCGACCGGCGCGCCGTCGACCGTCGCTCGGATGTCCGACGGATCGAGCGCATGCCCCTGGTACTCGACCGCCAGCACGCGCTCGATGCCCTGCTCGTCGACATCGTCGGGGAAGAACGCCGTGATCCGTTCCTGCACCTGCGCGCGCAGGACGCCGTCCGCGTCGCGGGTGACCGTGTAGTCGACGGCGAAATCGCGGGCGATCCACCGGTCGGTCGCGTTCGAGGCGGAGGAGGTGATGTCGTCCAGCGTGAGGGGCGGGTTGATCACCGGGCCGACGAGCAGCACGAGCCCGCCAACCGCGACGAGCGCCCAGAAACCCCGGATGGTGTGCTGCAACCGGGCGCCGCCGTGCGAGCGCAGCCACGCCTCGAGGGCGAGCAGCCACCGCGACAGCAGCGCCCAGAGCGGCGTGGGACGCGGACGGTCGTCGGGTACCCGCTCGTCCGTCCTGCCCGGTGCGTCCCCGGTCAGTGGCGCGGCTTGCGGTCGCGGTCGCGACGTCCGCCGGGGGCGCCCTGGTCGAGACGCATCTCGATCAGCTTCCCGCCGATGCGCGTGCCGCTCAGCTTGTCGAGCACCGAGCCCGGCATATCGGCCGGCAGCTCGACGAGCGTGAACTCGGGACGGATGTCGATCTGTCCGAAGTCCTCACGGCGCAGGCCGCCCTCGTTCGCGAGTGCGCCGACGATCTGACGCGGCTCCACCTTGTGGCGTCGGCCGACGGCCAGGCGGTACTTCACGAGCGAGGACTGCGACGGGCGGGCACGGCGTTCGGGCCGGTCCTCGCCGCCGCGCGAGTCGCGCTCCGGGCGGTCCGTGCGGTCGCGGTCCACGCGCACCGGACGCTCGTCCGCCGGGTCGAGCAGGAGAGGAGTCTCGCCCTGCGCGACGACGGCGAGCGCTGCCGCCACATCCGCCTCCGGCACGTCGTGGTGCGTCACGTAGTGCGCGATGATGTCGCGGAACCGGTCGATGCGGGCCGTCTGCTCGAGGGCGCCGGAGATCGCCTCGTCGAAGCGTGTGAGGCGCGTGGCGTTGACATCGTCGACGCTCGGCAGCTGCATCTGGGTCAGCGGCTGGCGCGTCGCCTTCTCGATGGCTGCCAGCATCCGTCGCTCACGCGGAGTGACGAAGCTGATCGCGTCGCCCTGTCGGCCGGCGCGACCCGTGCGGCCGATGCGGTGCACGTAGGACTCGGTGTCGATCGGAAGGTCGAAGTTCACGACATGGCTGATGCGGTCGACGTCGAGGCCGCGGGCGGCGACATCCGTCGCGACCAGGATGTCGAGTTTGCCCGACTTCAGCTGGTTGACGGTCTTCTCGCGCTGAGCCTGAGCGACGTCACCGCTGATCGCCGATGCGGTGTATCCCCGGGCGCGGAGCTTCTCCGCGAGGGTCTCGGTCTCGTTCTTCGTGCGGACGAACACGATCATGCCCTCGAAGTTCTCGACCTCGAGGATGCGGGTGAGGGCGTCGACCTTCTGCGGGTACGACACGTTCAGGTAGCGCTGCGTGATGTTGGCCGATGTCGCGGTCTTGTTCTTGACCGTGATCTCTTCCGGGTCGCGCAGGTACTGCTGCGAGATCCGACGGATCTGGGCGGGCATGGTCGCGGAGAAGAGGGCGACCTGCTTGTCGGCGGGCGTTTCGGCGAGGATCGTCTCGACGTCCTCGGCGAAGCCCATCTTCAGCATCTCGTCGGCCTCGTCGAGCACCATGAACGCGAGCTCGGAGAGATCGAGCGTCTTCTTCTCGAGGTGGTCCATGATGCGACCGGGGGTGCCGACGACGATGTGCACGCCGCGACGCAGAGCCGACAGCTGGGTCCCGTACCCCTGACCGCCGTAGATCGGCAGCACGTGCACGCCGCGGATGTGCGCCGCGTACTTCTCGAACGCCTCGCACACCTGCAGGGCGAGCTCACGGGTCGGGGCCAGCACGAGGGCCTGCGGCTTGCTCTTGGTCGTATCGAGCTGCGACAGGATGGGCAGCGCGAACGCGGCGGTCTTACCGGTACCGGTCTGCGCCATACCGATGACGTCGCGACCCTGGAGAAGCGGGGGGATGGTGGCGGCCTGGATGGCGGAGGGGGTCTCGTAACCCACATCCTTCAACGCCTTCAGTACCGCAGCGTCGAGGCCGAGGTCGGCGAAGGACAGTGTCTCGACGGCGGGCTCGGTCTCGGCGGGAGCGGGGGTCTCAGAAATGCTCATTCTGCAACGGTAGTCCAGGCGAGGGCGGGGTGCGGAGCGGCGCCCCGCGGAGGCCCACACGGATCGGCGGTGCGGCGCCCGCGGTCATTCGGCGGCGGGCTGCGACGATGCGGCATCTCCCGCGGCGCGCGCCTGGCCGATCGCGGTGGCGGTCGCGTCGAGCGCGGCCGCCGCGGCGGCCGCGCCGGCGAGGACTTCGGGGGCGGACGCGCTCAGGAGCTCAACCCATCCGCGCTGGATCCGAAGGAGGTCAGCATCCGCCTGCGGCGTCGGATGGAACCCCACCCCGCGCTGGCCCTCGGCGGGTTCGCCGCGGGTGAGGAGTCCGCGGGCCTCCAATCCGTGTGCGCTCGCGCTCACATAGCTGCGCTGCAGTCCGGTCGCGGCGGCGATGCGGGTGGCGGTGACGCCGGGTTCGCGATGCGCTTCGCGGATCACCGTGATCTCGGTGTTCGTGAGCGCTTCCAGGTCGCGGGCGGCAGGGCCGCGCCGCTCGAGCTGGTGAGCGAGTGCGAGCACCGCGTCCGCCAAAGCGATCAGTCCGAGTTCGTCCGGTGCATCGTTGCCATCCATGCTCCCACCTTAGTGTAAGATTTCATACACACAAGGGAGTCGCCGTCGGTCGAGGACGCGGTGACTCGTGCAGTCGTTCCTGCCACTTTCGGTCCTTGCGCACACGCGCACCTCGCGAGAACCGGACTGGACTCTCGTCGCGCGTGCCCCCCACGACGAGAGAGTGACTTCACGATGTCCGCACCCCGCCCGCCCGCCCGCGTCTTCCGCGGCAACCCGATCGCGACTCTGGTCGCGGTCTGTTTCGGCCTCTTCATGGTCGGCCTCGACGCCACCGTCGTCTCGATCGCCAACCCCGCGATCGCGGCCGACCTCGGTACGTCCTTCACCGAGCTGCAGTGGATCACGAACGTGTATCTGCTCGGGCTCGCCGTCTTCCTCATCCTCGGCGGCAAGATCGGCGACCGATTCGGTCGTCGCCGGATGTACCTCATCGGCGTCGCCGCGTTCGCGATCACGTCGGTCGCGATCGGGCTGATCGGCTCGGTGGAAGGCGTCATCTTCTTCCGCGCCCTGCAGGGCGCCAGCGCGGCGCTTCTGATGCCGCAGACGCTATCGCTGCTGCGCTCGACGTTCCCGCGAGAGAAGTTCGGCATGGCCGTGGGCATCTGGGGCGGCGTCTCGTCCGTCGCCATCGCGGCCGGACCGATCGTCGGCGGCGCTCTCGTGCAGGTTCTCGGCTGGCAGTCGATCTTCTACATCAACGCGCCGATCGCCGTGATCGGCATCGTCTTCGCCGCGTTCGCGCTCGCGGAGTCCACCGCTGAGCGTCAAGAGGGCCGCTTCGACGTGCTCGGGGTGGTCCTGCTCGCGCTCGGCCTCGCGGCGCTCGTGATAGCAATCGTGCAGGGCGAAGCCTGGGGCTGGGGGAGTGCGTCGACCATCGGCGCCTTCGCTCTGGCCGTGGTGTTCCTCGTCGTCTTCGTGATCGTCGAAGCCCGCGTCCGCAATCCGCTGCTGCCGCTCGGACTGTTCCGTTCCCCGCGCTTCTCGATCGGCGGACTCGCGATCGGCACGAACTTCTTCGCGCTCCTGGGCGTCACGTTCTTCCTCACGCTCTACCTGATGAACCTGCGTGGGATCGACGGTCTGGTCGCGGGCGTCATGCTGCTCCCGCTGTCCGGAGTCTCCATCGTCGCCTCGCCGATCGGCGCGATCGTCGTGAGCCGGATCGGCGCGCGCTGGACCATGATCATCGGGCTCGTGGCCATCGCCGCCTCGTTCTTCGCGCTCATGACGACCACGGTCGATTCGCCGTACCTCGCCATGGCGGCGGCGTTCGTGGTGCTCTCGTTCGGTGTCGGTTTCACGATGACTGCGGGCGCGGATTCCATCGTCGGCAGCGCCCCCGTGCAGTACGCCGGCGTCGCGGGCGGCGTCCAGTCCACGATGCTGCAGCTCGGCGGGGCTCTCGGCACCGCGGTGTTCTCCGCGATCGTGTCCGCGAGCGTCGCGGGGTCCGCGCTGGACCTCACCGAGACCGAGCGCGGTTCCCTCGCGCAGGGCATCCTCCCCGAGGGAACCACCGGTGCCGACACGATCGTCGCGCAGGCGGCGTTCCTCGACGGCTTCCACACGGCACTGCTGACCGGCGCGATCGTCGCGCTCGTCGTGGCGGTGCTGGCGGCGGTCCTCATCCGGGATCAGCGGCGCCCCGCGGTCGAGGTCGTGCTCGAGGAGACCGTGGAAGGCCTCGCGGCCCACGCATGATCGACGCGCGGTCGCGGGCGCATCGCGCGCTCGCGGCCGTCGCGCGATCGATCCGCTCCCACCGACCGGGAGCCCGAATTCTCGCACCGAGCCCGCGCTCGTACGCTGGGGAAGTGACGGATGCGGTGCGACGGGTGTGGACGGGGCTCGTCGCCGTCGGCCCTCGCGCGGGGGATCATCGCGTCGCTCTTCGCGCTGCGGTGAGCGTCGCCGTTCCGCTCCTGGTGGTGTGGGCGATGGGGCGACTCGACCTCAGCGTGTACGCGAGCTTCGGGGCCTTCGCGGCCCTGTACGGCCGCCACGACACGTATGCCGACCGCATCCGGATGCAGGCGGCCGCGGCCGCGGTACTGCTCGGTGCGATGCTCCTCGGCACGTCGCTCGTCGTGGTCGGCGCTCCCCTCGCGGTTCGGGTGATCGTGGTGTCGGTGATCGCCGCTGGCGTGACCCTCATCGCCTACGCGGGACGCTGGCATCCGCCGGGCGCCTTGTTCGCCGTGTTCGCGGCGGGCACGACCGCGTCGCTGCCGGCTCAGCCCGGAACCCTCGCGACGGTGCTCGTGGTGGGAGGTGCGAGCGCCGCCTTCGGGATCGGGCTGACCGCGTCGCTGGCGCTGATCCGGCGGGGCGCTCGCCCTTCGGCGGCGCCGGTGCACCGAGAACGCCGTCCCCTCGGCAACCTCGCCGGCGAGATGGCGCTCACGGTCGGAGTGGGTGCCCTGCTCGCGGGGTTGGCGGGTCTGCTCCTCGTCGGCACGCACTGGTACTGGGCCATGGTCGGCGCCGTCGCGGCGCTCGGCGGCGCGCACGTCACCGCGCGGATCGTGCGCGGCGTGCAGCGACTGGCCGGCACGCTCGTCGGCGTCCTCGTCGCCGCAGCGATCCTGGGGCTGCACCTGCCGCCCGTCCTCACGATCCTCGTGGCGGTCGTGCTGCAGGCGGGTGCGGAGATGTTCGTCGGACGAAACTACGGGATCGCGATGGTCTTCATCACGCCCCTCGCGCTCCTCATGGTCGAACTCGCCGCGCCGACCGATCCGACGGTGCTGGTGCGCGACCGTCTCCTCGACACACTGATCGGCGTCACGATCGGCACACTCGTTGCGGCCGCATCCGCCACCCTGCGACGCACCCGCTCGCCCGGTCTAGGCTGAGCCGGTCACCGTCTCGACCACAGGAGTTCCCATGCAGACCCGCCCGCTCGGCGCTACCGGCCGCACCGTCTCGGCCATCGGACTCGGAACCTGGCAGTTGGGGGCCGACTGGGGAGCAGTCGACGACGCCGAAGCGCGGGCGGTGCTCACCGCATCCGTCGACGCGGGAGTCACCCTGTTCGACACCGCGGATGTGTACGGCGACGGTCGGAGCGAGCAGACGATCGGCCGGTTCCTCGCGGGTCGGCCCGGACACGGCATCACGGTGGCGACCAAGATGGGGCGCCGTCTCGACCAGGAGCCCGAGAACTACACCCAGGAGAACTTCCGCGCCTGGACCGACCGCTCCCGCCGCAACCTCGGCGTCGACACGCTCGACCTCGTGCAGCTGCACTGCCCGCCGACCGCGGTCATCGAGTCCGCGGCCACCTACGACGCGCTCGACGATCTCGTCGCGGGCGGGGCGATCGCCTCCTACGGCGTCTCGGTCGAGACCACGGCGCAGGCGCTCGCGGCGATCGCGCGCCCGAACGTCACCAACGTGCAGATCATCCTGAACCCGTTCCGGCTGAAGCCCCTCGACGAGGTTCTGCCGGCGGCCGCGGATGCGGGCGTGTCGATCTTCGCCCGCGTTCCGCTCGCATCGGGGCTGCTGTCGGGCCGCTACACGGCAGCGACGACGTTCAGCGCCGACGATCACCGTTCGTACAACCGGCGCGGCGAGGCGTTCGACCGGGGCGAGACCTTCTCGGGAGTCGACTTCGAGGCGGGCCTCGCCGCGGTCGCCGAGCTCTCGGCCGCGCTGCCGGAGGATGTCTCGCTGCCCGCCGCGACGCTCGCGTGGATCGCGGCGCTGCCCGGCGTCACGAGCGTGATTCCCGGAGCCCGTAACACCCGTCAGGCGACGGCGAACGCGGATGCGGCGGCGCTCCTCGACGGCGGCTTCGAACTCGACGCCTTCGACGCGGTCGTGCGCGACGTCTACGACCGGCGCCTGCGCGCAGACATCCACCCGCACTGGTAACGCCCGCCGCAGACGCCACCCGCGTTGCGCGTCGCGCGCCCGGGAGCGACCATGGAACCATGCCCCCCGCATCCGCCCGCCGTCGCTGGCTCCCGCTCGCCATCGCGGCGGCGACCCTCGTCGCTGCCGCCCTCGTGCTGGTGCTCGTGATGGGCATGGATCGCACACCCGCGACTCCCGCGGCGGCGCCCGCGAGCCCGGTGGCGACGCCCACCGCGACTCCGACTCCGACGCCGAGTGAGACCGGCGCGCCGGTCGACGCGACGAGCTACGACGTCTCCGGGCTTCCCGCAGCCGAGGTGTACTCCGTGATCCCGGCGCTGCCGGTCGACGCGGATCCGGGGGCCGCCCTGCCTGGTCTGCTCGCCACCCCGGCGAGCGCCGCTATTCCGGTCTTCGCCGCTCCCGGCGAGGCCCCCGTCGCCCAGCTTCCGCAGGCGCAGACCTACGGCGGAACCACGGTTCCGGTCGTCGAGCGCCAGACGAACTGGGTGCGCGTTCTGGTGTCGGGACGGCAGGGAACGCCTCCCGGGGGAAACCCGGCGCAGCTGTCGGGGTGGCTGCGCGCCAGCGACGTGACCCTCACCGAAGACGCCACGCGCGTGGACGTCAGCCTCTCGGCCCGCACGGTCTCGATCGTCACCCCGGCCGGGACGGAGACGATCGCGACGGACTTCGGATGGGGAGCGGCGGCGACGCCGACCCCGCTCGGACGCACCTTCATCATGCACACCGCGGTCGTGCCGTCCTTCGGGTACACCCGTGGTCACCCGCTCGTGTACCTCGGGGTGCAGTCGCCGACGCTCGCGGGCTTCTCCGGCGCATCCGTCGCCGTGACCGCGTTCCACTACCACGACGCTCATTCGGGCGCGATCTCGAACGGGTGCCTGCGGCTGGATGCCGCGGCGATCGACCGACTGGCGCAGCTGCCGCTCGGTACTCCGGTCGTCGTCACCGGCTGAGCGGCCTCCCTCTACACTGAGCCACAGCGCCGCGTCGGACGACGGCGAGGCCACAGCGCCGCGTCGGACGACGGCGAGCGCGCCGATCGGACGAGGGGAGCGCGCCGTATGATCCGCATTCCGCGACCGGTTACCCGGCACGGTCTCGTCGCCCTCGGCATGCTGCTCTCGGTCGTCACCGGACTCATCGGGGGGCTCGTGCCGAATTCCACGGATGCCGACGAGCGCGGCTGGTTGCACACCTCCGGCGCTGACATCGTGCGCGCGGACGGCACTCCCGTGACGATCAAGGCGATCTCCTGGTTCGGTCTCGAGACCTCGAACTGCGCACCCCATGGCCTCTGGACGATCCCGCTCGACGAGGGGATGCACCAGATCGCGTCGCTCGGTTTCACCACCGTGCGCGTGCCGTTCTCGAACGAATGCCTCGCCGCGACGGCGAGCAGCTCGATCGACCGCACGGTGAACCCGCAACTCGCGGATCTCGCGCCCCTCGATCTGCTCGACGCCGTGATCGCGAGCGCCCGTACGGCCGGGCTCTCGGTCATCCTCGACCGCCACCGCCCCGACTCGGGTGGGCAGTCCGAGCTCTGGTACACCGCGCAGTACAGCGAGGAGCGGTGGATCGCCGACTGGCGGATGCTGGCGGCCCGCTACCGCGACGACTCCACGGTGATCGGTGTCGACCTGCACAACGAACCGCACGGTGCGGCGTGCTGGTCGTGCGGCGACCCGGCCACCGATTGGCACGCGGCGGCCACGCGGGCAGGCAACGCGGTGCTCGAGGTGAACCCGAACCTGCTCGTGATTGTCGAGGGTGTCGAACGCCAGCCCGACGGCACGTCGACGTGGTGGGGCGGGGGTCTGGCGGGCGTCGCCGACGCGCCCGTCGAGCTCGCGGTACCCGACAGGGTCGTCTACTCGCCGCACGACTATCCGGCGTCGGTGTACGCGCAGTCCTGGTTCTCGGCCGCCGACTATCCCGCGAACCTCGAGTCCGTCTGGGAGCGGAACTGGGGTTACATCGCCTCGCGCGGCATCGCGCCGGTCCTGCTCGGCGAGTTCGGCACCACCTATCGCAGCGAGAGCGACCGGCAGTGGTTGCAGGCCCTGGTGGGGTACCTGCAGCGCACCGGCATCAGCTTCGCCTACTGGTCGTTCAACCCGAACAGCGGCGACACGGGCGGGATCGTCGCCGACGACTGGCGCACTCCGCAGCAGGAGAAACTCGCCGCGCTCCGTCCCCTCCTCGGGCCGCCGGCCGCGCCATCCGTTCCCGTCCCTCGTCCGACGCTCCCGGTGCCGTCGCCGCCCGTCACCCCCGCTCCGCCCGTGACGCCCGCGCCGACGACGACACCCGCTCCGCCCGCCAGCCCGGCGCCGCCGACGACCCCCGCGGGGTCGAAGCTCGCGGCGGAGTGGGTTCTGCAGAGCGCGTGGGGCGAGGGGTACGTCGCCGAGCTGGTGCTCACCGCATCCGGCCCGGTGCGATCGTGGTCCGTCTCCTGGGATTCCCCGGGTGCGGCGGCGGTGACGAACAGCTGGGGGATGGACTGCACGGTGCAGGCGGAACGCGTCACCTGCACGGGTGGGGCGTGGGCGGGTTCGCTCGCGGCGGGGCAGTCGGTACGGGTGGGGCTTCAGGTCGCCTCGTCCGCCGCTCCGACGGCGCCGACCCTGACGGTGCGCGCCTCGTAGCCCGTCGTCTTCGTTCCCGCATCCCCAGGGTCGATCACCGTCCGCCGCGGAGAGCGGCCGGGTCCTACTCTGGGCGCATGCACTTCGTCTTCGATGCGGAGCTCTATCGCTGGGCTGCCCGAGCGGATTCGTCCTGGTACTTCGTCGCGGTGCCGCGGGAGTTCTCGGACGAGATCCGGCAGATCCCGCGCGTACCGCGAGGGTTCGGCGCGGTGCGGGTCGAGGCCGAGGTCGCGGGACTCACCTGGCGCACGTCGATCTTTCCCGGAGAGGCGGATGGCGCGTACTCGCTCCCGATCAAGCGAGCGGTTCGTGAGCGTGCGGCGGCGGGTGAAGGGGACGCGATCCGGGTCGCGCTGACCGTTCTCGACGGCTGATCGATCGTGAGGGGGGAGCAGATGCTGGCAGACGGGGCAGTGGCGGTGGCGTACGCGGTGTTCGCCGTGCAGAGCGTCGTACTCGCGATCATCGACCTCCGCACCCACCGGCTGCCGAACCGGATCGTGCTGCCGGGCTACCCGGTCGCCATCGTCCTGTTCGGCATCGCCGCACTCCTCCGGCCGGATCCGTGGGCGCTCGGGCGCGCGCTGCTCGCGGGCGCGATCCTCTTCGCGTTCTATCTGCTGCTCCGGATGCTGCAGCGCGGCGGCATGGGCGGCGGCGACGTGAAGCTCGCCGGGGTGATCGGCATCATGCTGGGCTTCGCCGGGTGGGACGCCGTCGTCATCGGACTGTTCGCGGGATTCCTCGGCGGGGGTCTCTACAGTGCGGTACTGCTCGCCCGTCGACGCGCCAATCGGCGCACCGCCGTTCCCTTCGGGCCGTGGATGCTGCTCGGCGCGTGGGTGGGCATCGCGGCGCATCTCGCGGGAGTCTGACGGGGCGGCGCTGTCAAGGCGCGGGCCGCGCGCTCCGACGCTCACTAATCTGGGCGTATGTCGGCATCGGAATCTGCCCCCACGTCTCCCGGTCTCCTCCCGCGGGCGACGTCCTGGGCGTTGCAGCGCACGCTCGTCCGCGGCTTCCTGCTCTACGCCGAACATCGCGGTGCGCAGCTGGCCGACAGCATCACCTATCGCACCCTGTTCAGCGTGTTCGCGGCCGTGCTGCTGGTGTTCTCGGCCGCCGCCGTGTGGCTGTCGGGCAATCCCGACGCGTGGGACGCCCTGATCGCCACGGTCAACTCCGCCATCCCGGGACTCGTCGGCGACGGCAAGGGTGCCGTGATCGACGCATCCGAGATCAAGGCGCCCGAGGGCTTCACGATCGCCGGGGTGATCTCGCTCGTGGCGCTCGTCGGTGCGGCGATCGGCGCCGTCGGGTCGCTGCGCAACTCGCTCCGCATCCTGGCCGACAAGGTCGGCGCCGACGCCTTCTTCGTCTTCGTCCTCCTCCGCAACCTGCTGCTCGCCATCGCGATCGGCGGACTCCTGCTCGTCTCGGCGATCGCCACGTTCCTCACATCCGCCTCCATCGGCACGGTCACCGGCTGGCTGGGGCTGCCGCAGGACTCGGTTCCGGTCCTGGTGCTCACCTACCTGGTGTCCGTCGTCATCGTCTTCCTGCTCGACACGGTCGTCATCGTGCTGATGTTCGTCGCGCTGTCGGGGGTGCGCCCGCCCGCCCGCGCGCTCTGGAGCGGCGCTGCCCTGGGCGGTTTCGGTCTGCTTGTCCTCCAGCAGCTTTCGGGTCTCTTCGTCGGCGGGGCGTCGTCGAACCCCCTGCTCGCGACGTTCGCGACGCTCATCGCGCTGCTGCTGTGGATCAACCTCTCCGCCCAGGTCATCCTGATCTCGAGCGCCGTGATCATCACGATGACCCGGGAGCACGAGGATCGCGTTCGCGCGCGTTTCGGAGCGGCGACGTTCCTTCAGCGCCGTGTGCAGCGCGCGGAGGACGCCGTGGCGGCCGCCGTCGCCGAACTCGAGGACGCGCGGGTCGCCGAGGAGAAGGAACGCGCGGCTCAGCGCGCGTAGCGTGCGACGAACGTCTGCAGGAGGCGGGCGGGTTCGGTGACGGGGGATACGCGCACCGCGTCGAGGGTGGAATCCAGCTCTCCGTCGGCGAAATAGCCGTAGTCCGCGTAGGCACGGATGCGGGTCGAGATCCCGTCCACGTCGAGCTCCGGATGGAACTGCGTCGCGTACACGTTCGTGCGGGCGCGGAACGCCTGCACCGGGCACCCCGGCGAGCCGGCCAGTCGCACGAGATGGGGCGGCAGCGTGTGGACGGCTTCCTTGTGGCCGACGTACGCGCCGAACGTATCCGGCATCCCGGCGAAGAGCGGATCGGCGCGGCCCTCGTCGGTGAGACTGACCGGCACGATCGAGATCGGCTCCGAGTACGTGCGATCGATCACCGCGCCCTGGTGCGCGCCGAGAGTGCCGACTCCGTAGCAGGCGCCGAGAAAGGGAAAGTCGCGCGCGACGACCTCGTCGAGGAGCGTCGCCATCTCCTGTTCGACACGGCGTTGCGTCTCGGACTTGCGCGCGGCGGGGTCCGAGGCGTTGAACGGCCCGCCGCCGACGATGACCCCCGAGATCGACTCGAGGTCCAGGGCCGGCAGTGGTCCCGCTTCGAGCCGGATGCGGCGCAGCATCCGCTCGTCGAGGCCGCTGTATCGCAGGAACAGCTCGTACTCTTCGTCGGCGGGCACGTCTTCGGCGCGAGTGGCGAGGAGCACGAACGGCAGCACCCGGGAATTGTACGCGCCTCAGACCGGGTGTCGGCGCGGTGGTTAGGCTGAGGGCATGGCTATCGCACGACTTTCCGGAGGCCCGCTCGACGGGCAGATCATTCCCCTCGACGACATCGTGGGCGACGAGTACATCGCGTCCTACGGAGAAGGGCAGATCATCTACCGCCGCGCCGGCGACGACGTCAACACGGGTGCGTCCGACGGCCCGACCGAGGCGAGCTTCATCTACGCCGACTCGACCGAGCCGCTGACCGTCACCGCCGCAGAGCTGGATGACGTTCCCGACGCGTGAGCGCTGCGCACGCATCGGATGAACCGACCCGCGCCGTCGAGGTCGAGGAGAAGTTCGACGTCGACGACGCGGCGGCCCTTCCCGACTGGACCGCGCTCGACGACATCGACGCGATAGGCGAGGCGGAGGTGCGCGAGCTCGACGCCCGCTACTTCGACACGGCAGACGTCGCACTCGGCCGAGCCCGGGTCGCGCTCCGGCGCCGGACGGGGGGCCCCGACGAGGGCTGGCACGTCAAGAGCTCGGCCCCCGAGGGGCGGCACGAGCTGCACTGGCCGCTCGGTGATACCGACAAGCTCCCGGATGCGGTCGTCGCGGCGGTCGCCCCCTGGGCCCGTCCGCCGTTCACCCCGCTGGCCCGCATCCGGAATCGACGGGTGGCGTACGCGCTCACGGACGTCGTCGGAGGTCTCGTGGCCGAGGTCGTCGACGATCACGTCACCGCGACCGCGGAGCGAACGGGTCAGGTGACCCGCTGGCGGGAGTGGGAGGTCGAACTCGGCCCCGCCGCACCGGGGGACGAGCGCTGGCGCGCGGCGTTCTTCGCCGCCGTCGCACGGCTCGTCGCCACCTCCGGAGGCCGGCCGGCCGCATCCGACTCCAAGCTGGGTCGGGCGCTCGGCCGCTGACGCTCGGCCGCTGACGCTCCGCCGTACTCTGGCGCACGCCAGACGAACGTACGAAGGGCTCCTCCCGATCTCCCGGGAGGAGCCCTTCGTCAGTTGTCTCGGGGTCAGATGTTGATCATGTGCCCGGTGAGACCGTGGAAGGCCTCCTGCAGCGCCTCCGACAGCGTCGGGTGGGTGTGCACGTTGCGCGCGGCCTCGAGGGCGGTGAGGTCCCACTTCTGGGCGAGCGTGAGCTCGGGCAGAAGCTCGGACACATCGGGGCCGATGAGGTGGCCACCGAGGAGTTCGAGGTGCTCCGCGTCGGCGACGAGCTTGACGAAACCGATCGGCTCGCCGAGCCCGTTCGCCTTGCCGTTCGCCGAGAACGGGAACTTCGCGACCTTCACGTCGTAGCCGGCGTCGCGGGCCTGCTGCTCGGTGAGGCCGAAGCTCGCGACCTGCGGGTTGCAGAACGTGGCGCGCGGCATCATCCGGTAGTCGCCGAGCGTCTGCGTCTCGGCCTTGCCGATCGTCTCGGCCGCGACGATGCCCTGCGCTTCGGCCACGTGGGCCAGCTGCAGCTTGGCGGTCACGTCACCGATCGCGTAGATGTGCGGAACGTTCGTGCGCATGTAGTCGTCGATGGCGATCGCGCCGCGGTCGGTCAGCTCGACGCCGGTCTTGTCGAGCCCGAAGCCCTCCACGCGCGGGGCGAAGCCGATGGACATGAGCACGCGGTCGGCCTCGATGGTCGTCGCGGTGCCATCCTTCGGCGTGTACGTGACGGTGACCTTGTCGCCGCCGTCGACAACGCTCTCGACCTTCGTGGAGGTGAGGATGTCGACGCCGAGCTTCTTGTACTGGCGCTGGATCTCCTTGGAGACCTCGATGTCCTCGTTCGGAAGCGCGCGGTCGAGGAACTCGATGATCGTGACCTTCACGCCGTAGTTCTTCATGATGTACGCGAATTCCATGCCGATCGCACCCGCGCCGACGATGACGAGGTTCTTGGGCAGGTCGCGGTTGAGGATCTGCTCCTCGTACGTCACGACGTTCTTGCTGAGCTCGACGCCCGGCAGCAGCCGAACGGTCGAACCGGTCGAGATGATCGCGTTGTCGAAAGTGACCTGCTCGGTCGAACCGTCGGCCTTCGTCACAGTGATGGTGTGCGCGTCGACGAAGGTGCCGCGGCCGTCGTACTCGTCGACCTTGTTCTTCTTCATCAAGTAGTGGATGCCCTTGACGTGCGTGTCGGCGACCTTGCGGCTGCGATCCCACGCGACGCCGAAGTCGAACGACACATCGCCCGAGATGCCGAACAGATCGGCCTGGGCGTGGAAGGTGTGGGCGAGATCGGCGTTGCGCAGCAGCGCCTTGGAGGGAATGCAGCCCACGTTCAGGCACACACCGCCCCAGTACTTCTCTTCGATGACTGCGGTGGAAAGGCCGAGCTGGGCGCTTCGGACGGCCGCGACGTATCCGCCGGGGCCCGCGCCGAGAATGACGACGTCGTAATGAGGCATGGCTCCAGCCTATCGCTCGCGCGGGACGTCCCGACCGGCCGTGCGCTCGGTCGCGACCTCCTTCTGCTGACGCGCTCGCGCGCCCAACAGCCACACCACGATGCCGATCACGACGACCAGCGCGACCGCGCCGATGATCCACGGGAGCGGGTCGGCGCCGGCCGGATCGGCGGGCACGACAGATGCCGACGGCGAAGGCGCGGGCGCTACGGCGTCGGTCGCCGGCGACGGCGTGGCGGTCGCCGAGGGGGAGGCCACCGGCGTGGACGCGATCGGCGCGGGGGCCGCCGCGACGTCGAAGGTGTACTCGCCGGAGATGGGGTGGCCGTCGCTCGAGACGACGCGCCAGAGAACGGTCATGGTGCCGGTCGCCGATCCGCCGAGCGACTGGGTGACCGTCGTGCCCTCGACGACGGGTGCCGCATCCGTGACCGCGGAGCCGGCCGCATCCGTCACCTGGATCACGGTCGACGATCCGTCGGAGAGCAGCTCCGCGCTGAAGGTGAGGACGAGCTGGGCGGGCAGGACGTCGACCGTGCTCCCGGCCGCCGGATCGGACGAAGAGAGCTCGTCGTGCGCGGAGGCGGGCACAGCGCTCGCCCAGAGCATGCCGAGGGCGAGGACGAGTCCTGCGAGGACAGCGGCGGAAAGGCGACGTGCAGACGAGAAGGTGCCGGATGCGTTCACCCCGCCGAGCCTAATCGTGCGCCCTTCCGGCTCCCTGGGTTGACGTGTTCGATTAGAGCGGATTCACATCGGGGGGCTGCGTCATCTCGCGTGCCCGGGCACCCGCGGGGCGCTCGGGAGAACGGCGTGCCCGGGAACCGATCGGATGTGGGACGCCCCGCAGCATCCGTTAGGCTGATCGGCGAGGAGGACGACGTGGACGAGCACTACACACACCGACCCGATGACATTCGGCGTCCCGGCGATGCGCCTACGCCGGCCCATGACACGACCCAGACCTTCGGGCACGACTCGGACCTCTCGTTCGTGCCGTTTGGGAGCGAGCTGAGCGACGCCGAGTTGGAGGCCATCGAGGCCCTTCCGACCGCATCCGCGCTGTTCATCGTGCGTTCCGGTCCGACGGCCGGAGCCCGGTACCTGCTGGACACCGACGTGACGACGGTGGGTCGTCACCCCGACGCCGACATCTTCTTCGACGATGTGACCGTTTCTCGCCGCCACTCCGAGATCACCCGGGTGGACGGCGGCTTCGAGATCGTCGATCAGCGTTCCCTGAACGGCACGTACGTCAACGGCGAGCGGGTCGACCGCGCGACGCTGACCAACGGCGCCGAGGTGCGGATCGGCAAGTTCCGCCTGAACTTCTTCGTTTCTCCCGTCGATCTTCCCGCGCCCGCGGGCGCGTGATGGCGGCTGTTTCCGCCCGCGGCCGTCACGAGGCTGCGGGGCTGCTGAGCATCGGTCAGGTGCTCGCCCGCCTCACCCCCGACTTCCCGGCGCTCACCTCGAGCAAGCTCCGCTTCCTCGAGGTGCAGGGGATCGTCACACCGCGTCGCACCGAGTCGGGGTACCGCAAGTTCACGCCCGCCGACCTCGAGCGGCTGCGCCTGGCGCTCACCCTGCAGCGCGACCACTACCTGCCGCTGAGCGTCATCCGCGACTATCTCGACGACGTGGACGCCGGCCGCAACCCCGCCCCGCCCGCCGAGACGGTCCCGCGCTCGATCGTTCCCGCCGCGCGCCGCTACCGGCGTGACGAGCTTCTCCACACGGCCGGTGCCGGAGCGCAGCTGCTGAACGATGCGCTCAGCACGGGGCTGATCGTCGGCGGCGAGACGTATGACGAACAGGCGCTCGGGATGCTGCGCGCCCTCGTCGCGCTCGACCGCCACGGCATCGAACCCCGCCATCTCCGTCAGCTCAAGCAGAGCGCGGAGCGCGACGTCGCGCTCGTCGAGTCCGCTCTGGCCCCTCTTCGCCGTCGCGTCGACGCGAATTCGCGGGGGAGGGCGGCCGACTTGGCTCCCGAGCTCGCGCGTCGGATCAGCGACGTCCGCGAGGCGCTCATCCGCGCGGCGCTCGACCGACTCGACACCTGATCACCCGACACGCCGAAGGCCGACGACGGATGTCGTTGCTCGCGGCCCCTCGCTCATCTAGCGTGGGAAACACACAGCTTCGGAAGGGAGGCACCCGCATGACCGCAGGTGACCTGCTCGGCGACATCCCGCTCGCCGCGGACCTCCTCTTCACGGACGGTCTTCCCCAGATGGACGACGAAGTCGGTTATCGCGGCGCGGTCGCCGCCCGCGCGGCCGGCATCACCTACCGTCAGCTGGACTACTGGGCTCGTACGGAGCTCGTTGAACCCACGGTTCGCGGTGCAAGCGGTTCCGGTTCGCAGCGCCTGTACGGTTTCCGCGACATCCTCGTGCTGAAGCTCGTGAAGCGACTGCTCGACACCGGGATCTCGCTCCAGCAGATCCGCACGGCCGTCGAACAGCTCCGGGTTGCCGGCATCCGCGACCTCTCCGGCACGACGCTCATGAGCGATGGTGCCTCCGTCTACCTCTGCACCTCGAACGACGAGGTCATCGACCTGGTGAGCCGTGGCCAGGGCGTGTTCGGGATCGCGGTCGGCAAGGTTCTCCGTGAGGTCGAGTCGACGCTCGTCGACTTCGACGCCCAGTCGCCGGACCCGTCCGACGAGCTCGCCGCTCGCCGCGTCCGCCGTACCGCCTGACCCCGGCCGGTCTGACCCGCGCCGCTCGACGCCCTAGCGGCACCCGCTCGCGCGCACTCCAGCACCGCGAGACGGGATCTTCGCGCCGAAACCGTGGGGTAACCCCTACGTCTCGGCGCGAAGATCCCGTCTCGCGGATGGAATCGGCGCAGGAGGCCGGGTCAGGCGGTGGGGGATTCCTCGGGCGACGTGATGCGTCCGGTGCGGATCACCCGGTCGAGCAGCGCGTCGAAGTCAGCGGCGAGCTCCTGAGCGGAGTCTCCCGGCCAGATGTGCAGTGGCTTCGCCGCGCCCTGCGCCTGCTGCAGCGACGTGCGCTCCGGCAGCTGGGGGGAGAGCACAAGCGGACCGAACATGTCGCGCAGTTCCTTGATGCGGAACTGGTGCTCGATCGACTGCGGTCGAACGCGGTTGACCACGATGCCGAGCGGCTGGAGGCGCGGCGAGAGACCCCGGCGGATCTCCTCGATCGCGCGAAGCGCGCGGTCCGCGGCGGCGACGGAGAAGAGCCCCGGCTCGGTGATGACGATCACGCGGTCGCTCGCGGCCCACGCGGTACGCGTGAGGGCGTTCAACGAGGGTGCGCAGTCGATCAGCACGAGGTCGTAGTCGGCCTCGACCGTCGCGAGGGCCTCTTCGAGCTTCCAGACATCGCGGACGCTCGGATGCGGACCGTCGAAGTTGATGGCCGAAGGGCTGCCGATCAGCACGTCGATCGTGCCGGCGTGCACCTTCGTCCAGCCGCTGGAGGTGATGGCCTGTCGGACCACCTTCTCCTTCGGATTCGCGAGGACATCCGCGACGTTCAGGCGACCGGCGACCTGGATGTCCATACCGGTCGACACATCGGATTGCGGGTCGAGATCGACGACGAGCGTACGAACACCCCGGGCGAACGCGGCGGACGCGAGACCCAGTGTGACGGTCGTCTTGCCGACCCCTCCCTTGAGCGAGCTGACGGAAAGGACATGCACGATCCCTAACGTTACCGTCCCCTAGGCTGTGAACACACTCGGCCCTGTGCCCTTGCGGCGCCGATGCCGGTGTGCCACCGCCACAAGACGGATGCGAGGCCCCATGTTCCGGAAGATCCTGGTCGCCAATCGGGGCGAAATCGCGATTCGCGCGTTTCGCGCCGCCTACGAGGTCGGTGCACGAACGGTCGCGGTGTATCCCTACGAGGATCGCTTCTCGCTGCACCGTCTGAAGGCGGATGAGGCGTACCAGATCGGCGAGAAGGGCCATCCGGTGCGGGCGTACCTCGACGTCGACGAGATCATTCGCGTCGCCAAAGACAGCGGCGCCGACGCGATCTATCCGGGCTACGGATTCTTGTCGGAGAACCCCGACCTCGCCGAACGGGCCGCCGCGAACGGTATCGCGTTCATCGGGCCGCCGGCCTCCGTGCTCGAGATGGCAGGCAACAAGGTGACGGCGAAGGAGCACGCGATCGCTGCGGGCGTTCCGGTGCTCCGCTCGACCCCTGCCTCCGACGACATCGAGGAGCTTCTCACGCAGGCCGAGGGGATCGGGTTCCCGATCTTCGCGAAAGCCGTCGCCGGCGGCGGCGGTCGCGGGATGCGGCGCGTCGAGACGGCCGAGGAACTCGCACCGGCGCTGGCGGAGGCGATGCGCGAGGCGGAGAGCGCGTTCGGCGACGCGCGGATGTTCCTCGAGCAAGCCGTGCAGCGTCCGCGCCACATCGAGGTGCAGATCCTCGCCGACACCCAGGGCACGACCGTGCACCTGTTCGAGCGGGACTGTTCAGTGCAGCGCCGCCACCAGAAGGTGATCGAGATCGCCCCCGCGCCGAACCTCGACGAGGACGTGCGCCAGGCGCTCCACCGGCACGCGGTCGCGTTCGCCGAATCCATCGGGTACCAGAACGCCGGCACGGTGGAGTTCCTGCTCGAGACGGCGGGCCCGCGCACCGGCGAGGCCGTCTTCATCGAGATGAATCCCCGCATCCAGGTCGAACACACCGTGACGGAAGAGGTCACCGACGTCGACCTCGTGCAGTCGCAGATGCGGATCGCCGCGGGGCAGAGTCTCGAAGAGCTCGGACTCCTCCAATCGCAGCTTCGGCTGCGCGGTGCCGCTCTCCAGTGCCGCATCACGACCGAGGACCCCACGCAGGGATTCCGGCCCGACACGGGCAAGATCACGACGTACCGTTCGCCGGGTGGCGCGGGCGTCCGCCTGGACGGCGGCACGACGGCCGCCGGATCGCAGATCAGCCCGCACTTCGATTCCATGCTCGCCAAGCTCACCTGCCGTGGCCGCGACTTCGAAGCCGCCGTCGCCCGCGCTCGGCGTGCGCTGGCGGAGTTCCGCATCCGCGGCGTTTCCACGAACATCCCCTTCCTGCAGGCCGTCCTCGATGACCCGGCGTTCGTAGCGGGAGACGTCAGCACGGCATTCATCGATGAGCGCCCGCAGCTGCTGCGCGGCCGCGAGTCGAAGGATCGCGGCTCGAAGATCTTGAACTGGCTCGTCGATGTCACCGTCAACAAGCCGAACGGGGAGAACCCGCTGTCGGTCGATCCCCGCTCGAAGCTCCCGGCGATCGATCTCGGTGCGGCTCCGGTGGCCGGTTCGCGTCAGCGGCTGCAGGAGCTCGGACCGGCCGGATTCGCGGCAGACCTCCGCGCGGCCACGGCCCTCGCCGTCACCGACACGACCTTCCGCGACGCCCACCAGTCGCTGCTCGCAACGCGCGTGCGTACCAAGGACCTGCTGGCGGTCGCGCCGTACGTCGCGCGCCTCACGCCCCAGCTCCTGTCCGTCGAGGCGTGGGGCGGCGCGACCTACGACGTCGCGCTCCGATTCCTCGGGGAGGACCCCTGGGAGCGGCTCGACTCGCTGCGCGGTGCGCTGCCCAACGTCGCGATCCAGATGCTGCTGCGTGGTCGCAACACGGTCGGCTACACCCCGTACCCGACGGCCGTCACCGATGCCTTCGTCCGCGAGGCGGCCGCATCCGGGGTCGACGTCTTCCGCATCTTCGACGCGCTGAACGACGTGTCGCAGATGCGGCCCGCGATCGACGCCGTCCTGGAGACCGGAACAGCGGTCGCCGAAGCGGCGCTCTGCTACACGGGCGACCTCCTCGACCCGGCCGAGTCGCTGTACACGCTCGACTACTACCTGCGGCTGGCCGAGCAGATGGTCGAGGCCGGCGCGCACGTGCTCGCCATCAAGGACATGGCGGGACTCCTGCGGCCCGCGGCCGGTGCGCGGCTGGTCAGCGCGCTGCGTGAACGGTTCGATCAGCCGGTGCACGTCCACACCCACGACACCGCCGGCGGACAACTCGCGACGCTGCTCGCGGTCAGCGCGGCGGGGGCGGATGCGGTCGACGCCGCCGCCGCGCCCATGTCGGGAACGACCAGCCAGCCCTCGCTCTCCGCCCTCGTGGCCGCTCTCGCGCACACCGAGCGCGACACCGGGATCCCGCTTTCGGCCGTCGCCGATCTGGAGCCGTACTGGGAGGCCGTGCGTCACCAGTACCGACCCTTCGAGTCCGGTCTTCCGGGCCCGACCGGCCGGGTCTACCACCACGAGATCCCGGGCGGCCAGCTCTCGAATCTGCGCCAGCAGGCCATCGCGCTCGGGCTCGCCGAGGACTTCGAACTGATCGAAGACCTGTACGCGGCCGCCGACAAGATCCTCGGACGGGTGCCGAAGGTCACTCCGTCGTCGAAGGTCGTCGGCGACCTCGCCCTGCACCTGGCGGCGGTGCGCGCCGACCCGGCGGACTTCGAGCAGAACCCGCAGAACTACGACATTCCCGAGTCGGTCGTCGGCTTCATGGCCGGCGAGCTCGGCGACCTGCCGGGCGGATGGCCCGAGCCCTTCCGCAGCAAGGTGCTGGCGGGGCGCACCGTGCGACCGCCGGTCGCCGACCTCTCCGACGACGACGCGGCGGCGCTCGACGCCGACGCGGCGACCCGACGGAACGCCCTAAACCGGCTGCTGTTCCCCGGTCCGACCCGCACCTTCCACGAGGCGCGCGAGACCTACGGCGACCTCTCTGTGCTCGACACCGACGACTACCTCTACGGACTCACCCCGGGCGTCGAGCACGTCGTCGAGATCGAGCGCGGGGTGCAACTCTGGTTCGGGCTCGAAGCCATCGGCGCGGCCGACGACAAGGGGATGCGGACCGTCATGACGACGCTCAACGGACAGCTCCGTCCGGTGTTCGTCCGCGACCGCAGCGTGGAAGTCGAAGCACGCCAGGCGGAGAAGGCCGACACCGCGCGGCCGGGCCAGATCGCCGCGCCGTTCTCCGGCGTCGTGACGCTCAAGGTGGCGGTGGGCGACAAGGTGCGTGCGGGCGGCACCCTCGCGTCGATCGAGGCGATGAAGATGGAGGCCGCGATCACGAGTCCGGTCGAGGGGGTCGTCGAACGGCTCGCGATCGGCGCGACGGCGCAGGTGGAAGCCGGCGACCTTTTGGTCGTCGTCCGGCCCGCGCATTAGCCTGGACCGGGCGCCGGCGAACCGGTGACCCGTAGGGAGTTCCAGAAATGCCTGATCGCGACGATCAGAACCGGGTCGACGGCGAGTCCGACGACATCATCGACGAACCCGTCAGCGTCGATACCACCGGCTTCGACATCCTCGGCACGCAGACCGCACAGGTCGCCGTTGCCCTGCCCGCACACGATGAGGACGACCTCGTCGATGACGACGTGCTGGCCGACGACATCGCGCTCGATGCTGCGGCATCCGCGCCGTCCGCTCGCCCCGACGTCCTCGTCGACGACGTGCACATTGTGCACGAGGACGACATCGAACAGCACGACGACGCCGCGCCGCACGTTGACGCTGTCGCACCGGTCGAGAGCGAGACCCGGGTCGAGCACGCGCACGAGGTCGACGAGGAGATCGCCGAGCCAGTCGATGCGCCCGAGCTGCCGATCGTCGACGACGTCGCACCGGTTTCGGAGCCGGTGCTGTTCCGCCGCCCCGATCTGCCCCCGGCAGAGCCTGCTGCCTCCGCCCGTCCGGCCGAGCCCGCCCCGGCCCGCGCGGCGGAACCGCTCGTGCCTGCGCCCGTGACCCTCGCCGCCCGCCGCGTGGAAGAACGCGACGCCACGCGGGAGACCCCCGATCTGCTCACGGCCGACCGTCTGCTGCAGCGCGACCGCCTGCCGCGCCGCGAACCCGAGGGTTCGTGGCCGCACTTCGTCTACGCGCTGAGCGGCGGCCGCATCCGGCTTGCCGACAGCAAGCGCGCGCGGGATCGCCGTGCCCTCGACGCCCGGATCGCCGCACCGCTCGATGGCGGCGCCCGGTTCGTGGCTGTGCTCTCCCGGAAGGGCGGCGTCGGCAAGACGACCGTCACGGCACTTCTCGGGATGGCCCTGGCCGACGCGCGGGAAGACCGGGTGATCGCTCTCGACGCGAACCCCGACCGCGGCACGCTCGCCGAGCGAGTGGGGCAGCCCAGCGGCAAGACCGTCCGCGACCTGACCGGGTCGCGCACGCGCGTGCACGGCTTCAACGAGATCTCCTCGATCGTCGTTCGCGACGAGACGCGCCTCGACGTCCTGGCGTCGGATGCGGACCCCCACATCTCCGAAGCGTTCGACGACTCCGACTATCGCGACGTCGCGGCCCTCGCAGCGCACTACTACTCCATCGTGCTCACCGACACGGGCACCGGCATCGTGCACTCCGTGATGAACGCGACGCTCGAAGCCTCCGATGCGCTGGTGATCGTCGCGGGTCTCAGCGTCGATGAGGCGCGCCTGGCGTCCGAGACTCTCACCTGGCTCGAGACGAACGGGTATCCCGAGCTCGCGCGTGCCGCGGTCGTCGTGTTGAACACGTCGCGTCCGGGCACGCCGCTCGTGCGTCAGGACGAACTGGAAGAGCACTTCCGCAGTCGCGTCCGCGCCGTCGTGCGGTTGCCCTACGACGCGCGCATCGCGACGGGCAGCGCGATCACGTTCCGTGATCTGCAGCCGGCGACCCGTCAGGCGGCGCGTGAACTCGCCGCTGTGGTCGTGGCGGGCATCGGTTCGGTGCCCGCGGTGGGCGCCGCGTGAGCGTTCGCTCCATCCGCCTGTTCGGCGACCCCGTGCTGAAGTCACCGAGTGCGCCGATCGACGCCGTCGACGACGGCATCCGGGCACTCGTCCGAGATCTCGTCGACACGGTCGAGCTGCCGGGACGCGCCGGTGTCGCGGCGCCGCAGATCGGTGTGGGCCTGCGCGCGTTCAGCTACAACATCGACGGTGACATCGGCTACATCCTGAACCCCGTGCTCGTGGAGGTGTCGGGGGAGCCCGAGCTGACCGGTGAGGGGTGTCTTTCGGTGCCCGGTCTCTGGCACGACGTGGTGCGGTACCCGCACGCGAAGGCCATCGGCACGGATCTCGACGGGAATGAAGTGGTCCTGGAGGGCGACGGACTTCTGGCCCAGGCGCTCCAGCACGAGACCGATCACCTGGACGGAAAGCTGTACCTCGACCGGCTCGACCGAGAGCGACGCCGGGTCGCGCTCCGCGAAGTGCGCGAGAGCGACTGGTTCTGACCGCGAGAAGGCCCGCATCCGGAAGTCGGATGCGGGCCTTTCGTCCGGGTCAGGCGAGGGAGATGTTCGCCGTGTTCTCCGGAACGCTGTAGAGCGCGGCCACGTCGTCGGCGAAGTCGTCCATGATCACGTTGCGCTTGATCGACAGCTTCGGCGTCAGGTGCCCGCTCGCCTCGGTCCATTCCGTGGACAGGATCGTGAACTTGCGGATCGATTCCGCCCGCGAGACCGTCGCGTTCGCCCGGTCGATCGCCTTCTGCACCTCGGCGCGGACGGCGTCGTCCTTCGCGGCTTCCGCGAGCGACATCGCCGGACGACCGCCGTTGTTCTGCAGCCAGGTGGGCAGCATCTCGGGGTCGAGGGTCACGAGCGCGGAGATGAACGGCTTCTGGTCTCCCACCACGACGACCTGACCCACGATCGGGTTCGCGCGGATCGGGTCCTCGAGCGCGGCCGGGGCGACGTTCTTGCCGCCCGCGGTCACGATGATCTCCTTCTTGCGTCCGGTGATCGTGAGGAACCCGTCGGCATCCAACGAGCCGATGTCGCCCGTTTTGAACCAATCGCCGTCGAACGCGGCGGCGGTGGCCTCGGGGTTCCGCCAGTACTCCTTGAAGACGTTGATCCCGCGGACCTCGATCTCGCCGTCATCGGCGAGCCGCAGTCCGACCCCCGGCAGCGCCGGACCCACGGTGCCGATCTTCGACTTCGTGGCGAGGTTCACGGTCGCCGGCGCGGTCGTCTCGGTGAGGCCGTAGCCCTCGAGGATGTGCACGCCCAGGCTGTGGAAGAAGTGCCCGAGTCGCGGACCCAGCGGAGCAGAACCCGACACGGCGTACTGGATGCGGCCGCCCATCGCCTCGCGGAGCTTGGAGTACACGAGCCGGTCGAACAGTGCGAACTTCACCCGCATCGCGAGCGGTACCTTCGCGCCCTCCTGCTGGAGACGGGAGTGCTCGATCGCCGTGTGCGCGGCCGCGCGGAAGATCTTGCCTTTGCCGCCGGCCTCGGCCTTCTGCTCGGCGGAGTTGTAGACCTTCTCGAACACGCGGGGCACGGCGAGCAGAAAGGTCGGGTGGAAGGAGCCGAGCGCCGCCAGCAGCTGCTTGGTGTCGGGCTGGTGGCCCGTCTTCACCCCGGCGTGGATGTTCAGGATGGAGATGAATCGCGCGAACACGTGCGCCGTGGTGATGAACAGCACGGTGGATGCGCCCTCGACCTCCACCACTTCGTGCAGCGACCGGGCGGAGTTGCGCGACAGCTCGACGAAGTTGCCGTGGGTGAGCACGCATCCCTTCGGCCGCCCGGTGGAACCGGACGTGTAGATGAGCGTGGCGATGTCGGCGGATTTCGCCAGCCCCCGACGGCGCGTGATCTCGTCGTTCGAGACGGAGGCTCCGGCCATGACCAACGCGTCGAGGTCACCCGAGTGCATCTCCCACGCGGTGCGGATGAGGGGCAGGTTCGCTCGAACCTCGCTCAGCCGCTCGGCGTGCTCGGCGGATTCGACCAGCACCGAGACGGCGCCCGAGTCCGACAGGATCCACTCGATCTGGCTCGACGAACTCGTCTCGTAGATCGGCACCATGACGGCTCCGGCGTAGAACAGCGCGAAATCGACGAGCGTCCAGTCGTAGGTCGTGCGGGCGAGGAACCCGATCTTGTCGCCGGGCTCGACGCCGGCCGACACGAAGCCCTTCGCGAGCGAAACGACCTGGCGTTCGAACTCGACGGCGGAGATGTCTCGCCATCCGTCACCGTCGGGCACGGCGAACAGCGGACGATCGGGCGTCGCAGCGACCCGGTCGAACAGCAGGTCGGAGACGTTGGCATCCGGATCGGCAGGGACGATCGCGGGGTTTTCGGATATTACGGCGCTCATTTTCGGCAGCTCCTTCGATACCGTGCGGGTCGCACTTATGAAACGCAAGTCTACGCAGGGGTGACACTGAGTCCCACAGTCCGGGCCCGGTAGGGCTGCCGTGTCCCGACGCAATAGGATTCTGGAGGCTCACGTCGCGGAAGGACACCAGCGTGCTCGCAGTGGGAATCGATATCGGCGGAACCAAGATCGCCGGGGGGATCGTCGACGAATCCGGCACCATGGTGCGCAGCATCCGGGTGCCGACGCCGGTCGATATCGCCGAGATCGAGTCCGCCGTCGCCGCGATGGTGACCGATCTCGCCGCGGGGGAGCAGGCCGTCGCCGGCGTCGCCGCCGCGGGATTCATCGACCGCGACCGATCGAAGGTGTATTTCGCCCCGAACATCGCCTGGCGCGATGAGCCGCTGCGCGACCGCCTCGAGGCACTGACCGGGATTCCCGTCCTGATCGAGAATGACGCGAACGCCGCCGGATGGGCCGAATACCGTTACGGCGCCGGCGAGAACCTCAGCGACGTCGTGATGCTCACCCTCGGCACGGGCGTCGGGGGAGCCGTCGTCGTCGACGGCACGCTTCTTCGCGGCGGCCAGGGGAGCGCTGCCGAACTCGGCCACATGCGCGTGATCCCCGATGGCCGTACCTGCGGATGCGGACAGCGCGGCTGCCTCGAGGTCTACGGCTCGGGCCGCGCCCTGCAGCTCGAGGCCCGAGAGATCGCACAGGACGCCGAGTTCGGGATCGGCCAGGCTCTCGCCGACGCCGCGCGGCGGCCCGAGGGTCTCACCGGTGCCGTGATCTCGCAGCTCGTGCAGGCGGACGATCCGGGTGCGCGAGAAGCCCTCCGCCGGATCGCGGTCGCGGTCGGAACCGCGTGCGGCAGCTTCGCGGCGATCCTCGACCCACAGCGGTTCGTGATCGGCGGCGGAGTGTCGCAGCTCGGCGAGGTGCTGCTCGCGCCGATGCGCGACGCCTTCGCCGCGGCACTTCCCGCCTCCGGTTCCTCACGTCCGATGGCGGATTTCGCCGTCGCCCGGTTGACCAACGACGCGGGGGTGATCGGTGTGGCCGACCTCGCGCGCCGGCGGTACCTCGGGGGGAACTGACCGATGTTCTACTGGCTGATGAAGTACATCGTGATCGGACCGATCGTGAAGGGCGTCTTCCGGCCCTGGATCGTCGGGCGACGTAACATTCCGGCCGAAGGCGCCGCGATCCTCGCGAGCAACCACCTGTCGTTCGCCGACTCGATCTTCCTGCCGCTGATGATCGACCGGCGGATGTCGTTCCTCGCGAAGAGCGACTACTTCACCGGCCGCGGTCTCCGCGGGTGGGCGACCCGTCTGTTCTTCAAGGCGACCGGCCAGATCCCCATCGACCGCTCGGGCGGCAAGGCCTCCGAAGCCTCCCTCAACACGGGCCTGCAGGTGCTCGGACGCGGTGACCTGCTCGGCATCTACCCGGAGGGCACCCGCAGCCCCGACGGCAAGCTGTACCGCGGCCGCACCGGGCTCGCACGCATGGCTCTCGAGGCGCGCGTTCCCGTCGTGCCGGTCGTCATGGTCGACACCGACACGGTGATGCCGATCGGGCAGCGCATCCCGCGTATCGGCCGCGTCGGCATCGTGATCGGCGAGCCGCTCGACTTCTCCCGCTTCGCCGGGATGGAGGGCGACCGCTACGTGCTGCGCTCCGTCACCGACGAGATCATGGTCGCGCTGCAGCGCATCGGGGCGCAGCAGTACGACGATGTCTACGCCTCCACGGTGAAGGATCGGGCGGCCTCGTCACGCGCGCCGGAGGCGGCTCTGCCCTCAGTAGACTGACGGGATGCTCACCTCGCTCGACCCGCTCGATCACTGGCGTTCCCTTCCGATCAAGCAGCAGCCGTCGTGGTCCGATGTCGACGCCGTTTCGGCGGTGTCCGCGGAAATCGCCACGCTTCCCCCGCTCGTCTTCGCCGGTGAAGTCGATCGCCTTCGCGAACGCCTCGCGCGCGCCGCATCCGGTCAGGCGTTTCTCCTCCAGGGCGGCGACTGTGCCGAGACGTTCGCCGGGGCCACCGCCGAACAGATCCGCAACCGCATCAAGACCGTGCTGCAGATGGCCGTCGTCCTGACCTACGGCGCATCCATGCCGGTCGTGAAGATGGGGCGGATGGCGGGACAGTTCGCCAAGCCCCGATCGAGCGACTTCGAGACCCGAGGCGATGTGACGCTGCCCGCCTACCGCGGCGACATCGTCAACGGCTACGACTTCACCGAAGCCTCCCGCCAGCCCGACCCGCAGCGTCTGCTGAAGGGGTACCACACGGCCGCGTCGACGCTGAACCTCGTCCGGGCCTTCACCCAGGGCGGGTTCGCCGACCTCCGCGAGGTGCACAGCTGGAACCGCGGGTTCGCGGCGAACCCGGCGAACCAGCGCTACGAGGGCCTCGCCACCGAGATCGACCGCGCCATCAAGTTCATGGAGGCGGCCGGTGCCGACTTCGACGAGCTGCGTCACGTCGAGTTCTACACGGGCCACGAGGGCCTGCTGATGGACTACGAGCGCCCGATGACGCGTATCGACTCGCGCACGCACACGCCCTACAACACGTCGGCGCACTTCCTCTGGATCGGTGAGCGCACGCGTGACCTCGACGGCGCGCACGTCGACTACTTCTCGAAGATCCGCAACCCCATCGGCGTGAAGCTCGGGCCCACGACCTCCACCGACACCGCGCTCGCGCTGATCGACAAGCTGGACCCCGACCGCGAGCCGGGCCGCTTGACCTTCATCACCCGGATGGGCGCGGGCAAGATCCGCGACGCCCTGCCGCCGCTTCTCGAGGCGGTCAAGGACTCGGGCGCGACTCCGCTGTGGGTCACCGACCCGATGCACGGCAACGGGATCACGACGCCCAGCGGATACAAGACGCGGCGCTTCGATGACGTCGTCGACGAGGTACGCGGCTTCTTCGAGGCCCACCGCGCGGTGGGCACGTTCCCCGGCGGCATCCACGTCGAGCTGACCGGCGACGATGTGACGGAGTGCCTCGGCGGATCCGAACTCATCGACGAGGCCGCTCTCGCCACTCGGTACGAGTCGCTCTGCGACCCGCGCCTGAACCACATGCAGTCGCTCGAACTCGCGTTCCTCGTCGCCGAGGAACTCGAGCAGCTCGAGCGGCACTGAGGCGAACCCGGAGAGGGAGGCGGTCGGCCTCCCTCCTCGGGATCACATCCCGCGGTCGCCGATACCGCCCGCGGGGACGATCTGCCGGATGCGGGCGAGGTCATCGGCGGTGAGGACCACGTCGGCGGCGGACACGTTCTCGGTGACTCGACCGACGCTCCGTGAACCCGGGATGGGCACGATGTTCTCGCTCTGGGCGAGCAGCCACGCGAGTGCCAGTCCGGCGAGCGTGGTGCCCTTCTCCGATGCCAGCTCGGTGAGACGCGTGACCATCGACACGTTGGCGTCGTAGTTCTCCGGCGCCCACCAGCCGACGCCGCGGCGGAAGTCGCCGGCGTCGTAGGCGTCGCGGGGCTGCACGGCTCCGGTGAGGAATCCTCGGGCAAGCGGCGAGTAAGCCACGAGGCCGATTCCGAGCTCGTCGAGGGTTGGGCGCAGCGACTCGGAGTCCAGCGAGAAGATCGAGTACTCGCTCTGCATGACGGAGATCGGGTGCACGGCGTGCGCGCGGCGGATATCGTCCGTGTCCGTGTTGGACAGGCCCAGGTACAAGACCTTCCCGGCGGCGACAAGCTCCGCCATCACGCCGATGACGTCCTCGATCGGCACGGACGGGTCGGGGGCGTGCTGGTAGAGGACGTCGATGTGATCCGTCCCGAGGTTCGCGAGGCTCGTGTCGACGACCGTGCGGATATGGTCGGCGGAAGAGTCCCGTCCGAAGTCGTGCGTGAACCCGAACTTGGTGGCGATCGTCACCCGGTCCCGGATGGGGGCGAGGGCGGTGCCGAGGAGCTTCTCGCCGTCGCCCCATCCGTACATCTCGGCAGTATCGAAGTGGGTGACGCCGAGGTCGTGTGCGTGCCGGATGGCGGCGATGGATTGGGTGTCGTCGCTCGGGCCGTAGCCGATGGCGGTTCCCATCGCGCCGTAGGCGATGGCCGACGACTGGAAGCCCTGACGTCCGAGAGTGCGCGTCTGCATGTGATGTCCTTTCGGGGGTGGAGGTGTCACTATACGCCTCATATGGCAGACTCTGACAGTTGTGTCGCGGTAAGCTCGACCTGTGACCTCACCGACTCGCTCTTCGAACCCGCTGCGCAGTGTCGCGCGCGAATCCGTGCGCGCCCATATCGCGGCGGTCGCGATGGACCTGTTCGCCGAGCGGGGCTTCGACCAGGTCACGGTCGAGGAGATCGCGGATGCGGCAGGCATCTCGGCGCGGAGCTTCCACCGCTACTTCCCCGCGAAGGAGGACGCGGTCATCGGCGATCCGACCCCGTGGGGCGAGTTCCTCCGCGACGACTTCGCGGCGCGGCCGGCGGATGCCCCGATCTGGGCGGCGCTGCACGCGTCGTTCGACGCGCTGCTGGAGACGGGCGGACACCAGGGCGAAGAGCACAAGCGGGGCCTGCGCGTGCTCGATAGCACAGCCTCGCTGCGCGCCCGACACCTCGAGAAGCATCTGCTGTGGGAGGCGATGCTCACTCCGCTGGTCGAAACCCGGTTGACGGGTTCGCAGAAGCCCCTTCGTGCCCGTGTCATCGTCCGGGCGGCGATCGCCTGCTTCGATTCCGCGCTCTCGGCCTGGAGCGCGGCGGATGAGGCGCGGAGCCCCCGGGAGCTGCTCCGGACGGCGTTCGCCCAACTCGACGACACGGAACAGCCGCCCCGCTCGCGCTAGCGGTTACACCCGGCCGATCTGCCCGTCCCGGCCCCCGGCCCCGGCGGGTTCGGGGCACGAAATGTCGTTTGGGGCGGGATAATCGCGCCCCAAACGCAGAATCGTGCCCCAAACCACAGAGGGGTGGCCAGGTGTCAGCCGGAGACGTTGAAGCGGAGCGAGATCCGCGTGCCGCGTTCGACCATCGCTCCCGCGCCCGGGTCCTGGGCCTCGACCTCGGTCGAGCCGTTCGGGAAGAGGTCCCAGGTCGAGAGATAGTCGGCGCTGAAGCCGGCGGCGGAGAGCGTGCTCTTCGCTTCGTCGCGCGTGAGGCCCTCGACATCCGGAACGCGGAAGAGCTCCGGGCCTTCGGAGACGATGAGGGTCACGGTGTCGCCCGGGCGCCAGTCGCCCCCGCCGTCGCGTCCGGCGATGCCGATGACGTTGCCCTTGTCGACGTCGTTCGAGAACTGCGACTGCCGGTCGGCGGAGACGACGAGATCGACCCCCTCGAGGGTTCGCACCGCGTCCTGCACCTTGAGGCCCGACACATCCGGCACGGAGCCGCGGGACACGAGCAGCGAGGCCGTGTCGCCCTCGTAGACGGTGCAGCCGTTGGTGCAGTCGACGGCTTCGCCGGAGGGCCGGGCGACGGATGCCGAGACCACCGTGCCGTCGGCCGCGCCGGTGAAGACATACGCCGGGTCGGACACGGTCACCTTCGCCTGCTGCAGGGTGGCGGTCGCCGCGTCGAGGGTGGTGCCGGTCAGCGGGCCGAGGTCGTGCGGCTGAGGACCGATCGACACGATCACGCGGACGGTCGAGTCCTTGTCCAGCCGATCGCCGCTCCCGGGTTCCGTGCGGATGACGAGACCGGTTTGGACGCTGAGGCTGTACTCCTCGCCCCGTTCGGCGATCAGTGTCTCCGAGAGGAGGGCGGCGCTGGCATCCTCGTAGCTCAGGCCCTCCACCGCCGGAACTGCGACGAGAGAGCCCGGACCCGAGCCGAACCACCATCCGGTTCCGCCCGCGATCGCGGCGAGCAGGATGACGAGGGTGAAGAGCCACCCGCCCTTTGCCGTTCGCCGACGCGCGCGGCGTCGCAGGAGCGTTGCGTTGTCGGTGTCGTCGGCGACGGCCGTCGGCCCGGTCAGCGAGGCCGGCATGGCCCGGGTGAGCTCACCCGAGTCGTAGCCCTCTTCGGCGACAGCCGTGCCGACGGCGAGCGTCCGCGCGACCTGCGGTGCGACGCCGAGCTCTCGCTCGATGTCGCGTAGGCGTCGCAGCATCTCGTCGGCGTCGACCGGACGGGCATCGGGGGAGCGTTCGGTCGCCCACAGGACGAGCTCGTCGAGTTGCTCGGGCACACCCGGGTTCTTCGCGCTCGGCCGGGGCACGGAATCCGTCGCGTGCTGATAGGCGATCTGCATCGGCTGCTCGCCCTTGTACGGCTGCTCGCCGGTGAGCATCTCGTAGAGCATGATGCCGAGCGCGTAGATGTCGCTGCGCGCATCCGCGCTGCCGCGGGTGACGAGCTCGGGCGCGAGATACGCGATCGTGCCCAGCAGCATCTGGCCGCTCGCGGTGTTCGCGGTCGTCGCGCGGGCCAGGCCGAAGTCGCCGATCTTGATGCGGCCGTCTTCGGCGAGCAGGACGTTCTCCGGCTTGACGTCGCGATGCACGATGCCCGCGCGGTGGGCGGCGGCGAGGCCCGACAGGATCGCGTCCATGATCGTGATCGTCTGCGGGATCGACAGACGTCGATGTTCCTTCATGAGGTCGCGGAGCGTGATGCCGGGCAGGTACTCCATGACCATGTAGGCCATGTCGTGGTCCTGTCCCTGGTCGAACACGTTGACCACGTGCGGGTCCGCGAGGCGCGCCGCGGCGCGTGCTTCCTGGATGAACCGGCTCTGGAAGACCGTGTCGTCGCTCAGATGGCCGTGCATGACCTTCAGCGCCACACGTCGCTCGAGCCGCATATCGGTCGCCACGTACACGGTGGCCATGCCGCCGCGGGCGATCCGCGCGCGCACGCGGTAGCGGCCGTCGACCAAACGGCCGATCAGCGGATCCGCGCGCTGGCCCGTGTTCACGCTCAGAGTCTACGGATGCGGGACTGTGAGCCCGGGCAGCGGCTCGCCCCCAACGCGGGGAATTCCCGGCTCAGCCGAGAACGCTCAGCCAGGTGGTCGCCGGCTGCTCCCACTGCGCGTAGCGGTCGGGGTAGGCGGAGATCTGCACCGACTGCGCCGCATCCGCGTACGACATCGACTCCCAGCCGGGAATGTCGAGCAGCCCCCGCGTGAGCGTTCCGTTCGGATCTCCCGCGCCACCGAAGAAGGCGCGCGTCGCCCGGTCGGGATCGCGGACCTGGTCGGCCGTGCCCCATCCGCTCGCCGGTCGCTGCTGGAACAGTCCCTCCGAGTCGCGGTCGCCCCAGTCGAGGTTGCGGAGCCAGGACTCCTGCATCGCCGTGCCCAGCGCGATGACGATGCCCCGGTCGGACACCCCGAGTTCCCGACCGATCCGGATGATGAGCTGCGCGTTGGCGATCTGCTCGGCGTCCAACTCGAGAACCGGAGCGGCGGCAGCGGGTGCGGGGGCGGCGGCTGCGGCGGGTGCGGACGGCGCCGCCGCGGTCGGGAGGGCGATGGTCTGCCCGGGGTAGATGATCGAGTCCCAGGTGAGACCGTTCGCGGCGAGCACGGCCTGCGCCGTTGTTCCGTTCCGTGCCGCGATGCCGCTGATCGTGTCACCGGCCTGCACGGTGTGCGCGGCCGTCGCGGACGGCGGCGCCGGAGCTGGCGCAGAGACGGGGGCCTGCAGCTGCAGGAGATCGCCCGGGTGGAGCACCGAGTCCCACCCCAGGCCGCTCCAGGCCAGCACATCGGCCGTGCGTAGTCCGTATCGGCCGGCGACGCCGCTCACGGTGTCGCCGGAGACGACCGTGTGGGTCGCCGGGGGAGCGACGGATGCGGGCAGCGCGGTGGGAAGCGGGCGTGCGTCGTGTGAGGCGAGCGTCCGCGGTTCGGCAGCATGACCGATCGCGGGGTGCAGGGCCAGAGCCACACCGCCGGCGAGGGCGGAGAGGCCAAGCGCGGCGGTGCGGGGGCGTACGAGGGCGTGCGAAGACATGGGCGTCCTCCTTATGGTGGATCGTCCTTCCGGGGGTTCGGCCACCCTGACATCGGTCGATAACGGTGTCAACGGATGTGAAGGATGTGACAGATGAGAAAACTGTCATCCGCGGTGCCATGCCCGCGCGTGTCGTTGCGGATCCGCTGCCGCGTGGGGAAGCGCAGCAGCGGGTGAGATAGTTGAGGGGTGACCGGCGACAACGACACCCGAATCCCCACCGACTGGTTAGCCATGCCCGACCTCGTGGAGGCGACCGGCGAATCGCTCAGTCGCGTCCGGAGGTACATCGACGAGGCGTACCTGATCGGCTCGCGTCGCAACGGCCCGTTCCAGGTTCCGGCCATCTTCCTCGTCGACGGAGTGCCGCTGAGCTCGCTGCGCGGAACCATCATCGCGATCCGGGATGCCGGTCTCACCGACGACGAGGCGATCGACTGGCTGCTCGAGCACGACGAGGCGATCGGACAGGCGCCGATCACGTCGTTGCTGCAGGGCCGGAAGAGCGAAGTGCGCCGGGTCGCGCGCACCCTCTGACCCGTCCGGAACGGTGACGGCCCTGCGTCACCGCGCGGGCGGTCAGGCCGATCGGGCCGTGGCCGCGCGCGCGAGGTCGCGGAGTTCGCCCACCGCGGCGTTGCCGAGAGGTGCGCCCGACAGCGCACGGTCGGCCTGACGGGCGAAATCCGCGATCAACTGCTCGACTCGTTCGAGGGCACCGCTGTCGATGATCGTGCGCTGCAGCGCCTCGATCTGCGCGACCTCGAGCGCGGGATCTCCGATGAGCTCGTCGAGAACGGCGCGGGTGCCCGCGGGCAATGCCTCGCGGGCGTACGCGACGAGCACGGTGCGCTTGCCCTCGCGCAAGTCGTCGCCCGACGGCTTCCCGGTTTCGGCCTCATCGCCGAACACCCCCAGCACGTCATCGCGCAGCTGGAAGGCCATCCCGACCGGATGCCCGAAGGCGCTCAGAGTCGACAGCTGTCCCTCGTCCGCCCCCGCCAGCGCCGCGCCGATGCGCAACGGCTGCTCGACGCTGTAGCGCGCCGACTTGAGCGAGGCGACGCGGAGCGCTCGTTCCGCGTGCCGCTCGTCACCCTCGGTGAAGTACGCGGATTCTTCGGCGATGTCGAGGAACTGCCCGACCGTGACGTCGCGCCGCATCCGCGCGTACTCGGTGCGGGCGGATGCCGCCGCCTCCGGCGATGACCCCCGCAGCCCCGCCTCGAACAGGTCATCGCTCCACGCGACGAGCAGGTCGCCGGCGAGGATCGCCGACGAGCGCCCGAAGGACTCGGCGTCGCCGGCCCACTGCCGGCCGCGGTGGTGCGCCTCGAACGCCCGGTGCGCCGCGGGGCGTCCGCGGCGGGTGTCGGAGTTGTCGATGAGGTCGTCGTGCACGAGCGCGGCGGCGTGGAAGACCTCGAGGGATGCCGCGGCGGCGATCACGCTCTCGGGGATCTCGACATCGCGCGATCGAGCCTCGGCGACGGCGCGCCATCCGGTCAGGCAGAAACGCGCGCGGAGGCGTTTTCCGCCCTGTACTGCTCCTGCGGTAGCGGTGACGAAATCGCCCGCATCCGAACCCATCTCCGTCGTATCCCGCGATTGGGATACGAAGAAGTTGTCCAGACGCTGGGAAACCGCCTCGATCGCATCTGACATCCTCGACACGGGCCTAGCCTAGTCAGAGCGCCGACGCGTAGACTTCGGCATAACCGTCACCCAAGGGGGATGAATGCCTCTCTCCGAACAAGAGCAGCGCCTGCTCGATGAGATGGAACGCCATCTCATGAGCAACGACGCCGACGTCGTCAGCGCTCCTCAGGACGGTCGCTCGCTCAGTTACCGAAACATCGTCTACGGCACGATCCTCGTGCTCGCGGGACTCGGTGGTTTGATCGTCGGCCTGTCCACTCAGCTCATCGTCGTCGGAGTCGTCGGGTTCGTCCTGATGCTCGGTGGAGTCATCCTCGCCGTCACCCCGACGCGATCCCTGCGTGCCCCGGCGTCCGCCGCCCCCGCGACCGGAACGCCGAAAGCTCGGACGAATGCCTCCTTCATGGATCGCATGAACGATCGCTGGGACCGCCGCCAAGAAGGCCGCTGACCCGCACACACCGCTTATGAAAGCGCCGCCCCCTCGGGGCGGCGCTTTTTTGCGTGCGCGGGGAGGATCCGCCCAGATCGGCCAACGAATGAGTAGTGAAGTGGAGGAAAGTGGAGTAAAGTGGTGATCACCTCACACGTGGGCCGGACGAAGGAGGGGGGAATGCGCACATGCTGCTGGGAACTCACACCCCCAAGCTCGACGACAAAGGTCGCGTCATCCTCCCGGCCAAGTTCCGCGACGACCTCGGAGCCGGCGTCGTGATCACCCGCGGTCAGGACCGCTGCCTCTACGTCTTCAGCGAGGCCGAGTTCGAACGGGTGCACGAGCGCATCCGCGAGGCCCCGCTCAGCAACAAGCAGGCCCGCGACTTCCTGCGCATGTTCCTCTCCGGCGCGAGCGCCGAGAAGCCCGACGGCCAGAACCGCGTGACGATCCCGCCGGCGCTTCGCGCCTACGCCGGACTCGACCGCGAGCTCGTCCTCACGGGTGTCGGCGCGCACGCCGAGATCTGGAACGCCGACGCGTGGAACTCCTACACCGAGACCAACGAATCCGCCTACTCCGAACTGGAGCAGGAGGTGATCCCGGGACTCTTCTGAGCCCCTCGGTCCTGACTCCCAGCCGCCCCCGCCCTGACGCACTTCCCCCGTGTCAGGTAGGCGAGCGGATGGGGATCAGGGCCGAGGGATCCGGCCCCTCATCATGACTCTCCGCGACATTCACACCCCGGTCATGCTCGAGCGCACCGTCGAGCTCCTCGCTCCGGCCCTCCGTGCGCCCGGCGCCGTCTTCGTCGATGCGACCCTCGGCATGGGCGGACACAGCGAAGCGTTCCTCGAGCGATTCCCCGAACTCCACGTGATCGGCCTCGACCGCGACACGGACGCGCTTCGCATCGCGGAGAAGCGCCTGGCGCCCTACGCCGATCGGACCACCTTCGTCCACACGGTCTACGACGGCATCGCGGACGCGGTCGTCGGGGCCGGTGTGCCGCGCGTCGACGGCATCCTCTTCGACCTCGGCGTGTCCTCGCTGCAGCTCGACGAGGCCGATCGCGGGTTCGCCTACGCCAAGGACGCACCGCTCGACATGCGGATGGACCAGAGCAGCGGAACGACCGCGGCCGACGTGCTCGCCACCTACTCCGAGGGCGCGCTGCGCCGCATCTTCGAGCGCTACGGCGAAGAGAAGCTCTCCGGACGGTACGCCCGCGCGATCCTCGCGGCGCGCGACGAGGCGCCCATCGAGCGATCCGGACGACTCGTGCAGATTCTGGATGCGGCCACGCCCGCCGCGCTGAAGAACGCCGGCCACCCCGCCAAGCGCGTCTTCCAGGCGCTCCGCATCGAAGTGAACAGCGAACTCGCCTCCCTCGACCGGGCGATCCCGGCGGCGCTCGACGTGCTCGCGGTCGGCGGTCGCATGGTCGTGCTCTCGTACCAGTCGCTCGAGGACCGCTTCGTCAAGCGCGAACTCGCCCGCGCCTCCGCATCCACCTCGCCCGCGGGCCTGCCCGTCGAGCTGCCCGAGCACGCGCCCCGCTTCCGGCTCCTCGTCAAGGGCGCCGAACTCGCGGACGACGCCGAACGCGCGCGCAACCCGCGCGCCATCCCCGTGCGCCTGCGCGCGGCCGAACGCATCAGGGAGATCGTATGAGCGTCGCCGCCGCACCCGTGGACTTCGTCTCCGCGATCCCGTTCGAGGAGGAGACCGGACAGCGCGACCCCGGTCGCGGCCTCCGGCCGCTCGAGCAGCCGGTGCGCCGGCGCCGCCCGCGTCTGGCCTACGGCATCCTCGCGGTCGCCGGCGCGATCGCGATCGCGGGCGCACAGATGCTCTTCTCCGTGCTGTCCACGCAGAGCTCGTTCGAACTCTCCGCGCTCACCCAGCAGCAGCGGGAGCTCACCTGGCAGAAGCAGATCCTGTACGACGAGGTCGCAGGTCTCAGCTCTCCGCAGTACCTCGCGGCCAATGCGACGGCGCTCGGCATGGTCATCAACGAGTCGCCGAGCTACCTGCGGCTGAGCGATGGAGCCGTGCTCGGCAGCCAGCAGGCATCCGTCTACACGTCGTCGATCGATGCTCTCGGTCGCGGCGCGGTCGCCAACGCCCTGATCGCGCAGACGCCACTCGTGACCGCCCCGGACGCCACGATCGACGGTGTGCAGGCGCCCGCCGTCGATCCGGCGACGACCGACCCGACCGCGACCGATCCGGCGACACCCCCGGCGCTGACCGACGGACTGCCCACCCCCACGACACACTGAGACCATGACGACGCGAAGCACTCGAAGCCCTCGCCGCCGCACCGTCGTCGCTCTCGCGGTGGTTCTGGCGGTGCTCGTCGTCTTCGTCGTCCGGCTGGTCGACATCCAGGTGGTGAACGCCCGCGAGCACGTCGACGACTCGCTCGCGATGGGCATCGGCGCATCGACCACGCTGTACGGCACGCGCGGGTCGATCGTCGATACGAACGGGCAGACGTTGGCCGGCAGCATCCTGCAGTACGACGCCGAACTCGACCCGAGCAACGTCGGTCCGATCACACGGACGGACGCGACGGGCGCCAAGGTCGAGGTGGACTGGCCGACGCTCGCCGCCGAGATCGGTGCAATCACCGGGCAGACGCCGGAAGACGTGCAGAAGATCGTCGCGGATGCCCTCGCGGTGAACCCCGACTCGCAGTACGCCGAACTCACGAAGGGGCTGTCCACCGAGAAGTACCGCGCGCTGGCAGACCTCGAAATCCCGTACCTCTACATGAAGCAGCATCCCGCGCGGACCTACCCGGACGGTGCCGTCGCCGGCAACCTCGTGGGCTTCGTCGGCAGCGGCGGTGAGCCGCTGGAGGGGCTGGAAAGCTCCCAGAATCAGTGCCTGACGTCCACGAACGGCGAACGCATCTACCAGCGCGGCAAGGACGGCGTCGTCATCCCGGGCACCGAGCAGATCACCCCGGCCGTCGACGGCGGCACGCTCTCGCTCACCATCGACCGCGACCTGCAGTGGTACCTGCAGCAGCTGATCGCCGAGCAGACGCAGAACCAGAGCGCGCAGCACGGCCAGATCATGGTCGTCGAGGCCAAGACGGGCAAGATCAAGGCGGCCGCCGAGTATCCGACCGTCGACCCCAACAACGTTTCCGCCACCCCGGAGGCCGACCGCAGCAGCCGCATCTTCCGCGGCGAGTTCGAGCCCGGTTCGACGTTCAAGGCGCTGACCGCGGCGACCGCGATCGACACGGGAGCGGCGACGCCGACGAGCACGGTCACCGCATCCGGACGCGAGACCTTCCCGAACGGCGCACGCGTGACGGACGCGATCTCGCACGGGCCGACGAACTACACGCTCGCGGGCGTGCTCATCGACTCGTCGAACGTCGGCATCTCGAAGTTCGCCGAGAAGGTTCCGGTCGAGACGCGCTACGACTATCTGCAGCGCTTCGGCATCGGTCAGGTGAGCGGCGTGGGCTTCCCGGGGGAGGCCGACGGCGAGCTCCGGCCGGTGTCCGACTGGGACGACCAGACGTTCTACAACACCTCGTTCGGACAGGGCGTCGCGACGACGCTCCCGCAGCTCATGGGCGCGTACCAGGCGATCGCCAACGACGGCGTGAAGGTGCCGCTCTCGCTCGTGCAGTCCTGCACGCACGCCGACGGCACGGTCGAGACACCGGATTCGGGCGCCTCCACGCAGGTCGTTAGCGCGTCGACGGCCCAGCAGGTGCGCGAGATGCTCGAGAACGTCGCCGTCCAGGGCGGTAACGCGCGAGCGATCGCGATCAACGGCTACCGCCTCGGGATCAAGACCGGTACCGGCGAGATCTCGGAGAACGGCGCCTACAAGAACGGCGTGTACTTCACGACGATGATCGGAATGGCGCCCATCGACGACCCCCAGTACATCGTCGCCGTCACCCTCGATCAGCCCACTGCGGTAAGGTCGTCAGCGGCCAACGCGGCCGCCTTCCAGCAGGCGATGACCCAGGTCCTCAAGACCTACCGGGTGATGCCCTCCGACTCGCAGCCCGTGCTGCTGCCGAAGACCGGCTGACCGGCCACGCGCCCGCACCAGACATGATCGCACTCACTCTTTCCCACATCACGCACGTGCTCGGCGGCGAACTCCGCCTCGCCGGCACCGACACACCCGAGACCCTCGTCACCGGATCGGTCGACACCGACTCCCGGCAGATCGGTCCGGGCGACATCTTCGTCGCGAAGCCGGGCGACGTGACCGACGGACACGTGTTCGTCGGCACCGCCCGCTCCGCGGGCGCGGCTCTCGCGATCGTCGAGCGGCCCGTCGACGAGCAGATCACGCAGATCGTCGTGCCGCACGCGGTGACGGCTCTGGCCGATCTTGCCCGCGACGTCGTCGCGCAGGTACGTGCCGGCGGCGATCTTCGGATCGTCGGCATCACCGGCTCGAACGGCAAGACGACCACGAAGAACCTTCTCGCCCGGATCCTGGAGGACGAGGGGGAGACCGTCGCGCCCCGCGCGTCGTTCAACAACGAAGTGGGTGCGCCGCTCACGATGCTGCGCGTCACGACCGAGACGCGGTTCCTCGTCAGCGAATTCGGGGCCAGCGCCCCGGGTGCGATCGCGCAGCTCGCCGGTCTCGTCGAGCCCGACCTCGGCGTCGTCCTGATGGTCGGGATGGCCCACGCGGGCGGTTTCGGCGGGATCGAGGGAACCTTCCACGCGAAGTCCGAGCTCGTGAAAGCGCTCCGTCCGGGCGGGCTGGCCGTGCTGAACGCGGATGACCCCCGCGTGGCCGCCATGGCACCGATCGCGGCCGAGCACGGGGCTTCCGTTCGCTGGTTCGGCCTCGGCGCCGACGCCGACGTGCGGGCCAGCGACGTCGAGGTGTCGGCATCCGGAACCCGTTTCGTCCTCACCGTCGGCGAAGAGTCGCTGCCCGTGTCGCTGCGCGTCCTCGGGGCGCACCACGTGATGAACGCCCTGGCGGCGGTCGCTGCGGCGACGACGCTCGGAGTGTCGATTGCGGACTGCGTGGCCCGGCTCGAGACGGTGGAGATCGCCGAGCGGTGGCGGATGCAGCCCCTCGGGTCGGACCGCATCCGCATCATCAACGACGCGTACAACGCCAGCCCCGACTCTATGACGGCGGCGCTTCGCACCCTCGCCCAGATCACCGGCCCGAGCGAGCGGATGGTGGCCGTCCTCGGCGCGATGAGCGAACTCGGCGAGTACGCGGGCGACGAGCACGACCGGATCGGCGAGCTGGCCGTGCGGCTGCGCATTCCGCGCATCGTGGTGATCGGTCAGGACGCCCGTCGCATGTACATCTCGGCCATCTCCGAAGGTTCCTGGAGCGACGAGGCCGTCTTCTTCCCCGATGCCGACCAGGCGTTCGAGTACCTGCGCGGCGAGCTGCGGGACGGTGACCGGGTACTGGTGAAGTCTTCCAACTCGGCCGGCCTCCGGTTCCTGGGCGACCGGTTGGGAGAGCTGTACGCATGAGATCACTCCTCACCGCGGCGGCGATCTCGCTCGCCTTCACCCTGTTCCTGACCCCCGTCATCCTGCGGCTCTTCCGCAAGTGGGGATGGGGTCAGGTCATCCGCACCCCCGATGACGTCCGCAACCCCAATCACGGTGCGAAGCGCGGAACGCCCACGATGGGCGGCGTCATCTTCATCGTCGGTACCCTCGTCGGTTACTTCATCGGGACGTACGCCGGAGGCAGCCCGCCCACCATCTCGGGGCTCCTCGTCATCTGGATGATGATCGGCTTCGGCCTGGTCGGGTTCATCGACGACTACATGAAGGTGCGCCGTCAGAACAGCCTCGGTCTGAGCGGCTGGCGGAAGATCGTCGGGCAGGTGCTCGTCGTGGTGCCGTTCGGGATCGTCGCGCTGAACTTCCCGAACGCTGCTCAGCAGACGCCGGCGAGTCCGTACGTTTCACTGTTCCGCGACATCCCGGTGCTCTCGTTCATGGCTCTCGGCGTCGTCGTCGGATGGATTCTCTACCTGGCCTGGATCGCGTTCCTCGGCGTCGCGACCTCGAACTCCGTGAACGTCTCGGACGGCCTCGACGGCCTCGCCGGAGGCGCGGCGATCTTCGTGATCAGCGCCCAGGCCCTGATCTCGTTCTGGCAGTTCAAACAGCCCTGCGACCTCGAAGCGATCGAGCGCGGCCTGCAGGATGCCTGCTACCAGACGCGCGACCCGTTCGACCTGGCGATCATCGCGGCCTCGTTCATCGGCGCGCTCGTCGGTTTCCTGTGGTGGAACGCGCCGAAGGCGAAGGTCTTCATGGGCGACGTCGGGTCGATGTCGATCGGCGGCGTCATCGCCGCGCTCGCGATCCTGACGCGCACCGAGGTGCTGCTCGCCGTCATCGCGGGTGTCTACGTCGTCGCCTCCGGTTCGGTGATCCTGCAGCGCTTCTACTTCAAGCTGACCCGAGGCAAGCGGTTGTTCCTGATGAGTCCGCTCCATCACCACCTCGAGATGCGCGGTTGGCCCGAGATCACGATTGTCGTGCGGATGTGGATCATCGCTGGGCTGCTCGCCCTCACCGGCGTCGGGCTCTTCTACGTCGAATGGCTCGTGCGCTCATGAGTGCCGAGCGCCTCGACGCGCTGACGAGCTGGCACGCGGACTGGGCCGGGCTCCGGGTGGTCGTGCTCGGCCTCTCGGTGACCGGCTTCTCGGTCGCCGACACGCTCGCCGAGCTCGGCGCCGACGTGCTCGTGGTCAGCGAGCGCGCCGACGAGGAATACGCGCGGCTCCTGCCGGTCATCGGTGCGAGCCTGTGGACGGGAGCGCTCGACACGGTGCCGGCGGAGATCCTCGCGCACCGCCCCGAGCTCGTCATCGCGTCACCGGGTTTCGCTCCGTCGCATCCGGTGATCCGGTGGGCGCAGGATGCCGGGGTCGCGCTCTGGGGCGATATCGAACTCGCCTGGCGCGTGCGCGATAAGGTCCTGCGGCCGGACGGCACGCCGGCCGACTGGGTGCTGATCACCGGTACGAACGGAAAGACCACGACGACGAGCCTCACGGCGACCATGCTCGTCGCCGGTGGCCTGCGTGCGGCACCCGTGGGGAACATCGGTGTGCCTGTGCTCGACGCCATCCGCGACCCGGCGGGATTCGACGTGCTGGTCGTCGAACTCTCCAGCCACCAGCTCTGGTACCTCTCGCTGCAGACCGGCCCCCAGCCACTGTCGCCGCACGCGAGCGTGTGCCTGAACCTCGCGGAGGACCACTACGAATGGCACGGCTCGGCCCTGGCCTACCGCGACGCCAAAGCCGTCGTCTATCAGCACACCCGGGTCGCGTGCGTCTACAACAAGGCCGATGACGCGACCCGCGTGATGGTCGAGGATGCGGATGTGATCGAGGGTGCGCGGGCGATTGGGTTCGATCTCGGTGTGCCCGGGCCGAGCGATCTGGGACTCGTCGACGGCATCCTCGTCGATCGCGCGTTCCTGGACGACCGCCACACGAGCGCCCTGGAGCTCACGACGCTCACCGACCTCCGCGATCGCGGGCTCGGCGCCCCGCACGTCGTCGCGAACATCCTGGCGGCATCCGCTCTCGCCCGTTCGCTCGGGGTGTCGCCCGTCGACATCCGCCGCGCTCTGGCGGAGTTCCGTCTCGACCCGCATCGCATCGAGGTCGTCGCGGTCGCCGAGGGGATCACCTGGGTCGATGACTCGAAGGCCACGAACCCGCACGCCGCGGACTCCTCGCTCGCGGCGTATCCGGGGGCGATCTGGGTCGTGGGCGGCCTGTTGAAAGGCGTCGACATCGGCGCGCTCGTCGCCGGACGCGGCAGCCGCGCGAAGGCGGCGATCGTGATCGGAGCGGAGCGTGGCGAGATCCTCGCGGCGTTCTCGCGACACGCGTCCGAGGTGCCCGTGTTCGAAGTCGATGCCACGCAGACTGAGGACGTCATGGCGCAGGTCGTCGAACTGGCGATCGGGATCGCACGTGACGGGGACGTGGTTCTGCTCGCCCCCGCCGCCGCATCCTTCGATCAGTTCGCCTCCTACGCCGACCGCGGCCGGCTCTTCGCGCAGGCGGTGCAGCGACGGATCGGAAGGGATGCGGGTGGTCGACACGACGAGGACCAGACCGGTCCCGCCGGAGCCTGAGCCCGGCTCTCGCCGCGGGCTCGCGGCACGCGTCTCGCTCGGCCGTGTGTTCGCGCCAGTGCCGAGCGAGTTCCTGCTGATCGCCTCGACGGCGCTGCTGCTCACCGGGTTCGGGCTCGTGATGATCCTCTCCGCCACGTCGGCGACCGCGGAGGATGCCGGCGGCGGCCCCTACGACGCGGTACTCAAACAGGGCGTCTTCGCGATGATCGGCATCCCGCTGATGTTCCTGGCCTCGCGCATGCCGCTCACGTTCTGGAAGCGCATCGCCTGGCCCGCGCTGATCCTCGCGATCCTGTTCCAGATGCTCGTCTTCACGCCGCTGGGCGTGGAGAACGACGGAAACCAGAACTGGATCCGTATCGCGGGGCTGCAGGCTCAGCCGTCCGAATTCCTGAAGGTCACCCTCGCGCTCTGGCTCGGCTACGTGCTGTACCGCAAGAAGACCCTGCTCGCCGACTGGCGGCACGTCTTCATCCCCGCCGTGCCGGTGGGCATCGCGGTGATCGCGACCGTGATGGCCGGCCACGACCTCGGCACGGCGATGATCCTCGTGCTCATCATGCTCGCCGCGCTGTTCTTCTCCGGTGTGAAGCTCCGCGTCTTCCTGCTCCCCGTCCTCCTGGCGGTCGGTGCGGTGGCCTACTTCGCGATCAACAGTCCCGACCGGATGCGGCGCTTCATGAGCTTCATCAACGAGGACTGCCTGGCCGACTACTACGGCGACTGCTACCAGCCGTTGCACGGCATCTGGGGTCTCGCCGGCGGCGGGATCTTCGGGCTGGGCCTCGGCAACTCGAAAGAGAAGTACAGCTGGCTGCCCGCCGCCGCCAACGACTACATCTTCGCGATCGTGGGCGAAGAGCTCGGCCTCATCGGCTGCATCGTCGTGCTGCTCCTGTTCGGGCTCTTCGCGGTCGGCGCGTTCCACATCGTCCGCAAGACCAACGACCCCTTCGTCCGCATCACGGCGGGCGCGATCTCGATCTGGATCGTCGGACAGGCGCTCATGAACGTCGGCGTCGTCCTGCGCCTCCTCCCCGTGTTCGGTGTGCCGCTGCCGTTCATGTCGCAGGGGGGCACCTCGCTCATGTCGGTGTTGATCGGATGCGGTGTGCTCCTGTCGTTCGCGCGCACCCTGCCGAGACCGGGCCCCGTCGCTGCCGCCGCTCCGGTGCGTGGCAGAATCACCCGGTGACGACCTATCTTCTCGCCGGCGGGGGAACCGCCGGCCACGTCAACCCGCTGCTCGCGGTGGCCGATGCGCTCCGCGCCCGCGAGCCCGACGCGGACGTTCTGGTGCTGGGCACGCGTGAGGGGCTCGAAGCGCGACTCGTGCCGGCCCGCGGCTACGAGTTGCTCTTCGTCGACAAAGTGCCCTTCCCGCGTCGCCCGAACCGTGCCGCTGCGAGCTTTCCGGGCCAGTTCCGTCGAGCGATCGCGCAGGTGCGCGCCCACATCCGGGAGCGTCACGTCGACGTGATCGTCGGGTTCGGCGGGTACGCGTCGGCTCCGGCCTACATCGCCGCCGGTCGCGAGCGGGTGCCGTTCGTCGTGCACGAGGCGAACGCCAAGCCCGGACTCGCGAACGTGCTCGGCGCCCGTCGGGCCGCGGCGGTCGGCGTCGCGTTCGCCGGAACGCCGCTCCGTCGCGGCGAGGTCGTCGGAATGCCGCTTCGCGGAGAGATCGTCGATCTCGATCGCGACGCTCTTCGCGCGGAGGCCGCGGAATTCTTCGGGCTCGACGCCGAGAAGCCGACGCTTCTGGTGTTCGGGGGCTCCCTCGGCGCGCTCCGGCTCAACACGGCTCTCGCGGGCTCGTGGGGTGACGTGCGGGCGGCCGGATGGCAGCTCATCCACATCACGGGGGAGCGGTCGGACCTGACCGATCCCGGGGTCCCCGGATACGCGCTCCGGCGTTACGTCGACCGGATGGATCTCGCCTTCGCGCTGGCGGACGTCATCGTGTCCCGCTCCGGGGCCGCGACCGTGAGCGAGATCAGCGCCCTGGGCATCCCGGCGGTGTACGTGCCGTACGCGGTGGGCAACGGGGAGCAGCGGTTGAACGCCGCGTCCGCCGTCGCCGCCGGAGCGGCCATCATCATCCCCGACGCGGACTTCACCCCCGATCGCGTGCGCGCGGAGATTCTGCCGCTGCTCGCCGATGAGACCCGGATCGAGCGGATGCGGAGCGCCGCCGCATCCGTCGGCATCCGGCGCGGTGCCGAGAACGTCGTGGACCTGATCGACCGCGCGCTCACGCGCTGACGCGGACGGCACGCGGCGCGGACGGCCCGCGGTCGCGGTCGGCGTTCAGTCGCGCGTGGCGTGCAGGGCCGCGGCCAGCAGCTCGCGGGCGTCGTCGTCGGTGAGTCCCAGCAGGCGGATGCGGGCGACGAAATCCGCGGCGGCCGCCTGCGCCTGCCGGAGGGCCGGGTCGGCGGCCAGGCTGACGAACGTACCGGCCCGGCCACGGGTCTCGATCACCCCGGTGCCCTCGAGCTCCCGATACGCCCGAGCGGCCGTGCCGGGCGCGATATCGAGGCGTTCGGCGAGCGCGCGGACCGTGGGGAGTCGCTCGCCGGGTGCCAGAGTGCCCGCCGCGATCGCCGCGATCACTCCCGACCGCAACTGCTCGAACGGCGCGACGGAGCTCGAGGAATCGATACGCAGGGGGAGAGGCGGCATCTGCCCAGTCTGGCGTGCATCGCCGCACGTCGCTGGCGCGGCGGCGGCGTCGACGGCTTGGGCGTCGCGGCGGACGATCCGCGAATCGGTCTGGGCGCGCCCTCGGCGATCGGCGACGCGAGCGAACCTAGACTTGTCGGGCCATGATCAGACCCGACCTCACCCTCCCCATCCCCGCCTCGATCGACGCGGCGCACTTCATCGGCATCGGGGGGTCCGGAATGTCGGGGCTCGCGCGCATGTTCCTCGCGCGGGGCATCCGCATATCGGGGTCGGACCGCGCCGATAGCGCGGTGCTGCGCGAGCTCGCCGCCGCCGGCGCGGACGTCCACATCGGCCACGACGCGGCGCATCTCGGTGACGCCGACACCGTGATCCACACCGGCGCGATCTGGCCCGAGAACCCCGAATACGTGACGGCGAAGGAGCGCGGCCTCGCCGTGATCCACCGGTCCCAGGCGCTGCACTGGCTGATCGGCGGACGCCGCCTCGTCGCCATCGCCGGCGCCCACGGCAAGACCACGTCGACCGGCATGGTCGTCACCGCGCTCAAAGCGCTCGGAACCGACCCGAACTTCGTGAACGGCGGGGTCGTCGCGCAGCTCGGAACCTCGAGCGGAACGGGCGCCGACGAGTTGTTCGTGATCGAAGCCGACGAGTCCGACGGCACGTTCCTCCTCTACGACACCTCGATCGCCCTCATCACCAACGTCGACCCCGATCACCTCGATCACTGGGGCTCCGACGACGCGTTCTACGACGGTTTCGCGCGGTTCGCGGATGCGGCCACCGAGGCCGTCGTGATCTCCGCCGACGACCCGGGTGCACGCGAAGTCACCGGCCGCCTCGGCCACGCGAACATCGTGCGCTTCGGCTTCGCCGCGGATGCCGACATCCGCATCACGGACGTCGTCACGGACGGACCGGTGTCGTTCGAGGTCGCGCGCGGCGACGAGCGCGCGCGTGTGCAGCTCGCCGTGCCCGGAGCACACAACGCGGTGAACGCGACGGGAGCGATCGCCGCTCTCGTGACCCTCGGTTTCGCGTTCGCGGATGCTGCGCGCGCCGTCGAGGGATTCGCGGGCACCGTCCGGCGGTTCGAACTGCACGGTGTCCGACGCGGGGTGAGCGTCTACGACGACTACGCCCACCATCCGACCGAGGTCGCGGCGGCGCTGTCGGCCGCTCGTACCGTCATCGGAGACGGCCGGTTGATCGCCGTGCACCAGCCGCACACGTATTCGCGCACCCAGCTGATGTCGGGAGAATTCGCGCACGTGCTCGAAGAACTCGCGGACCAGACCGTCGTGCTCGATGTCTACGGTGCCCGCGAAGATCCGATTCCGGGCGTCACGGGTGCACTCGTCCGCGATGCCTTCGTGGACGAGAGCCGCGTGCGGTTCGTCTCGGACTGGCAGGAGGCGGCCGAGTACACCGCGAACATTGCGCGCGAGGGTGACTTCGTCGTCACGCTCGGGTGTGGCGACGTGTACCGGATCATCCCGCAGGTGCTGACGGCCCTCGGTGAGTCCGCCGCGCCCGGGAGCCACTGAGACGATGCGCCGACCGTCGCCGCTTCCGCCGCCCGCGGGGGCATCCTCGTCCGGCGGCCGCGACGATTCCGCGCGCCGATCGGTCGAGCGCCGCACCGCCGCGGAGACTGCCCGCGGTGACGCCCGGGTGGATTCGCCCGACGCCGACGAACTCTTCGGAGCAGCTGGAGCCGCCGAGTCGGACTCCGATGTCGGTGCCGGGGCTGGCGATGACGCGGGGCTCGACGGGGACGCGCAGATCACGGCGCCGATCGCGCCGCTCGTGCTCCCACGGACGACGCCCGGCGCGAGCCCCGTCGACCCGGGCACCGGTCGCGCCGCGGGCGCGCCGACCGAGGCGGAGCCAGTGGGCATCCGGGACGTCTGGCGCGCCGCCCGCGCGCGGCGACGTGCTCTGCGCGCCGAGGTGCGCCGATTCACGGTGCGCCAGCGGCGGCGGCGGATGCTGTGGCTCGGTGTCGCCGCATCCCTCGTGATCGTGACGGTGGCAACCGTCGGCGCCGCCTACAGTCCGCTCTTCGCGGTCGAGCAGGTCGAGGTCGTCGGCACTCAGCAACTCGCGGCCGCCGACGTGCAGGAGGCGCTGTCGGGCCAGATCGGCACCCCGCTCGCTGCGATCGATGAATCTGCGATCAAGTCCGCGCTCGTTCAGTTCCCGCTCGTCGAGTCGTACACGGTCGAGGCGCGCCCGCCACACGAGCTGATCGTGCGGATCGTGGAACGCACGCCGGTCGGTGTGTTCTCGTCGGCGTCGGGCTACACGCTGGTCGATGCCGCCGGAGTTGCGCTGTCGACGACCCCGGACGCGCCCGCCGGCTACGCGATCATGGATGTCTCCGGCGGAGTCGGATCGCCCGCCTTCGCGGCCGCCGGTCGGGTGATGCGCACCCTGCCCGCCGATCTCCGTGCGCAGGTGACGGTGGTCACCGCATCCACGCCCGATGACGTGACGCTGACCCTCGGTGCGGCGAATGCGAAGGTGGTGTGGGGGAGCGCGGACGACTCTGCGCAGAAGGCCCGTGTGCTGCAGGCGCTGATGGTCGCGCGCCCCGCCGACACCGTTTCGGAGTACGACGTGTCCTCGCCCGAGGCCGGCGTCGTCCGCTGACCTGCACCCTTGCTCCCTGCGCCGCGCTCCCTGCTCCGCGCTCCCTGCTCCGCTCCACTCTCGCGCCCCGCCTCGCTCCCCGCTCTCGCGCTCCCCGCCTCGCTCCCGCTCTCGCGCTCCGCTTTCGCGCTCCGCCTCGCTCCCTGCTCCGCTCTGGCGCGACTTCTGCGCGCTACGGGCTGCTCACGTGTCGCAATCTGTCGTCCACAGCAGCCGATTGCGCCACGTGAGCACCTTCCTGCTGCGTTCACGTGTCGCAATCCGCTCGCACGGCAACCGATTGCGCCACGTGAGCACCTTCCTGCTGCTGAGCACCCTCGTGCTGGGCTCACGTGTCGCAATCTGTCGGGCACGGCGGCCGATTGCGACAGGTGAGCACGTTCGTGCGGCGCTCGCGTGGCGCAATCGGTCGGGCGCGGGCGGGGGCGCGGATGGCGACACGTGAGCACCGGGGGTGCCAATTCGTGCGCGACTTGGGCGACACGCCCAGGATGCGCGGGGTCGGCGGGGTGGCGCCGCATACCTTCAAGTCAGGAATTGCATACCGGGTAATTCTTTAAACTTCTAGCTGAGGTTTAAAGTTCAGCCTCGGTTCCACAGCGGGTTCGGGATGAGACGGAGGCCGGCATGAGCCAGAACCAGAACTACCTTGCGGTTATCAAGGTCGTTGGAGTGGGCGGTGGCGGCGTGAATGCTGTCAACCGCATGATCGAGTTGGGTCTGCGAGGTGTGGAGTTCATCGCGGTGAACACCGACGCGCAGGCTCTTCTCATGAGCGACGCGGACGTCAAGCTCGACGTCGGACGCGAGCTGACCCGCGGACTCGGCGCTGGCGCCGACCCCGAGGTCGGCCGTCGCGCGGCGGAAGACCACGCGGAGGAGATCGAGGAAGCGCTCGCGGGCGCCGACATGGTCTTCGTCACCGCGGGTGAGGGTGGCGGTACCGGAACCGGTGGCGCTCCCGTCGTCGCGCGGATCGCGAAATCGATCGGTGCACTCACGATCGGTGTGGTCACCAAGCCGTTCTCCTTCGAAGGCCGCCGTCGTCAGAGCCAGGCCGAGGCGGGCGTGACCAAGCTGAAAGAAGAGGTCGACACCCTCATCGTGGTGCCGAACGATCGTCTTCTGGAGATCAGCGACCGCGGGATCTCGATGATCGAGGCCTTCGCGACCGCCGACCAGGTGCTGCTCGCCGGTGTTCAGGGAATCACCGATCTGATCACGACGCCCGGTCTGATCAACCTCGACTTCGCCGACGTGAAGTCGGTGATGCAGGGGGCGGGGTCCGCGCTCATGGGCATCGGCTCGGCGCGCGGCGCCGATCGCGCCATCAAGGCCGCCGAGCTCGCGGTCGAGTCGCCCCTTCTGGAAGCCTCGATCGAGGGCGCGCACGGCGTGCTGCTCTCGATCCAGGGTGGCTCCAACCTCGGAATCTTCGAGATCAACGATGCCGCGCAGCTGGTGAAGGAAGCCGCGCACCCGGAGGCCAACATCATCTTCGGTACGGTCATCGACGACACTCTCGGCGACGAGGTGCGCGTCACGGTCATCGCCGCCGGTTTCGACAGCGGAGAGCCGACTCCCCGCCTCGAGCCCGTGCTGCAGGCGCGCCCGGCGGTCAACCCGCTGACCACGCCCGACCCGGCCCCGATCGCCGAGAAGCCTGCGCCGCCCGTGCCCGTCGAGAAGCCGGTGGCCGTGCCGGTCGCGGCGAACGCCGAGCCGACGTCGTACGACTCCGCCTTCGGTGATGACGACCTCGACATCCCGGACTTCCTCAAGTAGGTCCGAGACACCCACGCGGGCGAGCCCGCCGGCCAGGTCGTCGGCGGGCTCGCCCGCACCACATCCCGCCCGTTCCGCCCCGCAGGAGGATCCGTGACCGACGCACCGAGCGCGCCGCTCTCCGAGCGTCTCGCGATGATCGACGAGCGGATCGCCGACGCCGCCCGGGCGGCCGGCCGGAACGCCGATGACATCACCCGCATCGTGGTGACCAAGTTCCACCCCGCGTCGCTCGTCGATGAGCTCTCCGCTCTCGGGGTCGGTGACGTCGGTGAGAATCGCCAGCAGGAACTCTCCGCGAAAGTGGGCGAGGTGCGGCCCGCGGGCCCGCTTCGCTGGCACTTCATCGGTCAGGCGCAGACGAACAAGGCGCGCGCCGTGCGTGCCGCTGCATCCGTCGTCCATACGGTCGACCGTGCCCGGTTGGCGGATGCTCTCGATCGGGCCGCCGAGCCGAGCGACGATCCGCTCGATGTGCTCGTGCAGGTCAACCTCACGGACGACGCGGACCGCGGGGGAGTCTCGCCCGAGGGGCTCGACGCCCTCGCCGCGCACGTCGCCGGATGCCGCACCCTTCGCCTCCGCGGGATCATGGCCGTCGCCCCCCTCGACGAAGAGCCCGCCCGAGCGTTCGCCCGGCTGCACGGCTACGCAGAACGACTGCGCGCGATCGTTCCCGACGCGCGCTGGATCTCTGCCGGAATGACCGGCGATTTCATCGAGGCGATCGACGCAGGCGCGACACACCTGCGGATCGGCTCGGCAATAACGGGTCCGCGCCCCTTGCGCGGATAGCCTCGAACTGACGAGCAGCAAACGGAGGATGCGATGTCGAACCCGCTGAAGAAGACCATGGTGTACCTGGGCCTCGCCGACGAGGAAGAGGTCTACGAGGAGCCGGCTCCCACGCGCGTGCGCAAGAGCGAGCAGGCCGTCGAGAAGGTCGCTGCGCCGATCACGCCGCTGCATCGTCCGGCGGTCGTGCGTCAGCCCGCCGTGGGTGCGGTCACCGAGATCCTCACGGTGCACCCGAAGCAGTACCGCGACGCGCAGATCATCGCGGAGAACTTCCGCGATGGCGTGCCGGTCATCATCAACCTCTCGCAGATGAGCGACGCCGACGCGCGTCGGCTGATCGACTTCGCGAGCGGGCTCTCCCTGGGTCTCTACGGGCGTATCGAGCGCGTGACCAGCAAGGTCTTCCTGCTGTCGCCGGAGAACGTCGCGGTGTCGGGAGACGGAGCGGTCGCTCAGGCCGATCCTGAGGCCGCCCCCTTCACTCAGCCGTAATCGATCGTGGAGATCGTCCGCCTCGTCGCATCGGTAGCGAACGTCCTGCTGTTGATCTACGTGCTGGTGCTGCTCGGGCGCCTGATCCTCGATTACATTCCCATCTTCAACCGTGAGTGGCGTCCCCGTGGCGTGGGACTCGTGGCCGCAGAACTCGTCTACACGGTCACGGACCCGCCCATCAGGCTGCTCCGTCGCTTCATCCCCCCGCTCCGCATCGGGCCGGTCGCGATCGATTTCGCGTTCGCCCTTACGATGCTGATCTGCTTCGTCCTGCTGTCGGTGACGCGGTCCCTCGCGGGCTGATTCGTCCCCGACTATGCTGTTCGAAGCGGCCCGTCCGCGGGCATCCCCCTGATATCGGCATGCCGCCACGCCCCGAAAGAGGAATCATCATGGCATTGACTCCGGATGACGTCGTCACCAAGCAGTTTCAGCACGTTCGCTTCAAAGAGGGTTTCGACCCCGACGAGGTCGACGACTTCCTCGACGAGATCGTCGTCGAGTGGCGCAAGACGATCGCCGAGAACGACGAACTGAAGGCGAAGCTCGCCGCGTTCGAGTCCGGTGACGCGACTCCCGCCGAGGCACCCGCGAAGGCGCCCGAGGTCGAAGAGGTCGTCGTCGAAGAGGCCGTCGTCGAGACGCCCGCCCCGGCTCCTGTGTCGAGTGAGGGCGGCACCGCCCAGACGGCCGGAATCATCGAGCTCGCTCAGCGTCTGCACGACGAGCACGTCGCCGACGGCAAGGCGCAGCGCGACCAGCTCATCTCCGACGCTCAGGCGCAGGCCGCATCCATCGTCGCCGAGGCCGAGGCCAAGGGTCGCGAAGAGATGGCCCGCCTCGACAAGGAGCGCACCGTTCTCGAGAGCCGCATCACCGAGCTCCGTCAGTTCGAGCGCGACTACCGCTCGCAGCTGCGCGGTTTCATCGAGGGCCACCTGCGTGACCTCGAGTCCTCCTCGAGCGGTACCGGCAACACCCCGGTCTCGGCTATCGGCCTCTAGGTCGGCCGTTGACGGCTCGACCCCCTTTGCGGACGGCGGCGGCCGGCGTCATCATCGCCTCTCTGGCGGTGCTGGTGCTGGCCGCCGACCAGTTCGCGAAGTTCCTTGCAATCGCCTTCCTGCCCAGTGAGCAGGCCGTTCCTGTCATCGGGGACGCGTTGGTCTTCTACCTGATCCGCAATCCGGGCGCCGCATTCTCGTTTGGTGAGAGCGTGACCTGGGTCTTCACGATCGCCCTCGCCGCGGTCGCCATCGCCATCGTGATCATGGCGCGGCGTATCCACTCGCGTGCGTGGGCCGTGATCCTCGGACTTCTGCTCGGCGGAGTGCTGGGCAACCTGACCGATCGGCTTCTTCGCGCACCGGGATTCGCCGTCGGTCATGTCGTCGACTTCATCTCGACACCGTGGATGATGCCGGCGATCTACAACGTCGCCGACATGTTCATCGTGACGATGATGATCGGCGTCGCCATCCTCGTGCTGATCGGACTGCGGTTCGACGGCACGCGTGACCGCGCGTCCACTTCGACGGATGCGGATGCCTCCGACGCCCCGCCCGAGGGCGACTCCGACGCAGCCACAGACCCCGCAGTTGTTGATGCGCGCGACCCGCTCTTCCCCGTTGCAGACCCGGATGCGGGCGCCCCGCCGCGTGCGGACGAACCGCGCCGGACCTGACGTGGAATCGCGTTCGCTTCCCGTCCCGGACGGGCTCGAGGGCGTCCGGGTGGATGCCGCCCTCGCGAAGCTGCTGGGGTTCTCCCGCACCTTCGCCGCGGATGTCGCCGATGCCGGCGGGGTGACCCTCGACGGTCGCGGCCTGGGCCGGTCGGATCGGCTCCGCGCGGGCGGGTGGTTGTCGGTCGAATGGACCCCGAAGCGGGAACCGGAGATCGTTCCGATGGCCGTGCCCGATCTCGGCATCGCCTACGACGACGATGACATCGTCGTCGTCGACAAGCCGGCGGGAGTTGCGGCGCATCCGTCGCTCGGATGGGACGGGCCGACGGTGCTCGGCGCTCTCGCGGCGGCCGGCTTCCGTATCGCGACCACCGGTGCTGCCGAGCGCCAGGGGGTCGTGCATCGGCTCGACGTCGGCACGAGCGGTCTCATGGTGGTGGCGAAGACGGAGTCGGCGTACACCGCGCTCAAGCATGCGTTCAAAGAACGCGAGGTGGAGAAGATCTACCACACGGTGGTGCAGGGGCATCCTGACCCGCTCGCGGGCACGATCGACGCCCCGATCGGGCGCAGCCCCTCGCACTCGTGGAAGTTCGCGGTGCGGCCCGAGGGCAAGGACTCGGTCACCCACTACGAGACGCTCGAGGCGTTCCGCGGCGCTGCGCTGCTCGAGGTGCACCTCGAGACGGGGCGCACACATCAGATCCGCGTGCACATGGCGGCGCACCGCCATCCCTGTGTCGGCGACCCGCTGTATGGGGCCGACCCGACGATCGCGGCCAAGCTCGGCCTGACCCGGCAGTGGCTGCACGCGCATCAGCTGGGTTTCACGCATCCCGCCACGCGTGAGAGCGTCACCTTCACTTCGGCCTACCCGGCCGACCTGGCGCACGCGCTCGAGGTGCTCCGCGGGGACTGAACGCGTCTCGTCGGTTCAGCGTCCGCCCTCGAAGCGGGTCGGTCCGTCTTCGCGCGCCGCGGCGATGCGCGCGCGCATCTCGTCGGAGACGCCCTGCAGGTCATCGAGCGGGTACCAGCCCACCTCGGTCATCTCGCCGTCTGCCGGGTACGGCTCGCCCTCGATCCAACTGCACCCGAAGGTGAGATCGAGGTAGTCGCTCTGGTCGCCGTTCTCGTAGGTGACCCGAGGGATCTGGTGCACCCAGGCCAGGCGATCGACGCGGATGCGGACGCCCGCCTCCTCCTCGGCCTCGCGCACGGCGGCCGTCGCGGGCTCCTCGCCGGGGTCGATGATGCCCGTGATCGGCGTCAGTGCGCCGTTGTCGCTCCGCCGCCCCAGGAGTACCTCGCCGCCTCGGATGATGACGGCGGTCACACCGCTGAGGGGGAGCGGGCGGGTGCCCACGAAGCGGCGCAGGTCGAGGACGAAGTCGGGTGTGGGCATGGCCTCGACGCTAGCGGAGCAGGGGGCGACGCCGCATCCGTCCGCGCCGCCGCACGCGACTCGCCGACCGGGGCGAGTGTCGGAGTCCGAACGTAGACTCGACGAGTGGCAGCCGACTCTTTCGCTCATCTGCACGTGCACAGCGAGTACTCGATGCTCGACGGGGCGGCCCGGATCGGGCCGATGGTGCAAGAGGCCGCGCGTCTCGGGATGCCGGCCATCGCCGTCACCGACCACGGCAACACCTTCGCCGCGTACGAGTTCTACAAGACGGCCAAAGCCGAGGGCATCAACCCGATCATCGGCATCGAGGCCTACGTCACGCCGGGGACGCACCGCTCCGACAAGTCCCGCGTGCGCTGGGGCGGTCCCGAGCAGTCGAGCGACGACGTGTCGGGGTCGGGCGCGTACACGCACATGACCCTGTGGTCGCAGACGAGCGGCGGCATGCACAACCTGTTCCGCCTCTCATCCCGGGCCAGCATCGAGGGCTACTACTTCAAGCCGCGCATGGACCGCGAGCTGCTGCAGACCTATTCCGGTGGCCTCATCGCGACGACCGGATGCCCCTCGGGCGAGGTGCAGACCCGCCTCCGCCTGGGTCAGTACGATGCCGCGCGCGCGGCGGCCGCGGAGTTCCAAGACATCTTCGGCAAAGAGAACTACTTCGCCGAGATCATGGATCACGGGCTGTCCATCGAACGCCGGGTGATGACCGATCTGCTGCGTATTTCGAAGGACCTCGACATTCCGCTGGTCGCGACGAACGACTCGCACTACACGCATCAGCACGACTCGACGAGCCACGCCGCGCTTCTCTGCGTGCAGTCCGGCTCGACCCTCGATGACCCGAAGCGGTTCAAGTTCGACGGCGACGGGTACTACATCAAGTCGCCGGCGGAGATGCGCCAGATCTTCCGTGATCACCCCGAGGCCTGCGACAACACGCTGCTCATCGCCGAGCGGTGCCAGGTCGAGTTCAACACCGAGGCGAACTACATGCCCCGGTTCCCGGTGCCGGATGGCGAGACCGAGGAATCCTGGTTCGTGAAAGAAGTCGAGAAGGGTCTCGAGTTCCGCTACCCGGCGGGGATCCCCGACACCGTCCGCGCGCAGGCCGAGTACGAGACCGGCGTCATCGTGCAGATGGGATTCCCGGGTTACTTCCTGGTCGTCGCCGACTTCATCAACTGGGCCAAAGACAACGGCATCCGCGTCGGGCCGGGGCGTGGTTCCGGTGCCGGTTCGATGGCCGCCTACGCGATGCGCATCACCGACCTCGATCCGCTGCAGCACGGCCTGATCTTCGAGCGGTTCCTGAACCCCGACCGTGTGTCGATGCCCGACTTCGACGTCGACTTCGACGACCGCCGTCGCGGCGAGGTCATCCAGTACGTGACCGAGAAGTACGGCGACGAACGCGTCGCGCAGATCGTCACCTACGGCACGATCAAGGCGAAGCAGGCGCTGAAGGACGCGGGTCGTGTGCTCGGCTTCCCGTTCAGCATGGGCGACAAGCTGACCAAGGCGATGCCCCCCGCGGTGATGGGAAAAGACATGCCGTTGGACGGCATGTTCAACCGCGATCACCCGCGCTACAAAGAGGCATCCGAGTTCCGCACTCTGATCGAGACCGATCCCGAGGCGAAGACCGTGTTCGACACGGCCGTCGGCCTCGAGAACCTGAAGCGGCAGTGGGGCGTTCACGCGGCCGGCGTCATCATGTCCAGCGACCCGCTGATCGACATCATCCCGATCATGCGCCGCGAACAGGACGGCCAGATCGTCACCCAGTTCGACTACCCCGCGTGCGAGTCGCTCGGCCTCATCAAGATGGACTTCCTGGGGCTGCGCAACCTCACGATCATCAACGACGCGGTCGACAACATCGAGGCCAACCGCGGCGAGAAGCTCGTTCTGGAAGACCTCACCCTCGACGATCAGGCCTCGTACGATCTGCTCTCGCGCGGCGACACGCTCGGCGTGTTCCAACTCGACGGCGGGCCGATGCGATCGCTCCTCCGGCTCCTGAAGCCCGACAACTTCGAAGACATCTCGGCGGTCATCGCGCTGTATCGTCCGGGTCCGATGGGCGCCAACTCGCACATCAACTACGCGCTGCGCAAGAACGGCCAGCAAGAGATCACCCCGATCCACCCCGAGTTCAAGGAGTCGCTCGCGGAGATCCTGAACACCAGCTACGGCCTGATCATCTATCAAGAGCAGGTCATGGCGATCGCACAGAAGGTCGCCGGGTTCAGCCTCGGCCAGGCCGACATCCTGCGCCGGGCGATGGGTAAGAAGAAGAAGTCCGAGCTCGACAAGCAGTTCGCCGGGTTCCAGGCCGGTATGCACGCGAACGGCTACTCCGATGAAGCGGTGCAGAAGCTCTGGGAGATCCTGCTGCCGTTCTCCGACTATGCCTTCAACAAGGCGCACTCGGCCGCCTACGGGTTGGTCTCCTACTGGACGGCCTACCTCAAGGCGCACTATCCCGCGGAGTACATGGCGGCGCTCCTGACGAGCGTGGGGGACTCCAAAGACAAGATGGCGGTGTACCTGAACGAGTGCCGCCGGATGGGGATCCGGGTGCTGCCTCCGGACGTGGGGGAGTCCATCCGGTACTTCGCCGCCGTCGGGGAAGACATCCGCTTCGGCCTCGGCGCCGTGCGCAACGTCGGCGCCAACGTCGTCGACGGGATCATCGCCGCGCGTGCCGATGACAGCTTCGTCAGTTTTCACGACTTCCTGACGAAGGTGCCGCTGCACGTCGCCAACAAGCGCACGATGGAATCCTTGATCAAAGCGGGTGCATTCGACTCGCTCGGATCGACCCGTCGGGCGCTCCTCGAGATCCACGAGGACGCGACCGAGGCGGCCGTCGAGACCAAGCGGAAGGCCGCGACTGGCGCGATCGGGTTCGACTTCGACAGCCTCTACGACGAGGCCGAAGAGATCATGCCGGCCAAGGTGCCCGAGCGACCCGAGTGGACCAAGAAAGACAAGCTGGCGTTCGAGCGCGAGATGCTCGGGCTCTACGTGTCCGATCATCCGCTCGCCGGGCTCGAGATCCCGCTCGCGAAGCACGCCTCGATCGGCATCCACGACCTGCTGGCCGCAGAAGACATCGCCGACGGCGATCAGGTGACCGTGGCCGGGCTCGTCACGAGCGTGCAGCACCGGGTGGCGAAGGCGAGCGGCAACCCCTACGGCATGATCACCGTCGAAGACTTCAACGGCGAGATCACCGTGATGTTCATGGGCAAGACCTACACGGAGTTCCAGTCGCAACTCGTCGCGGACTCGATCATGGTCGTCCGCGGGCGGGTATCGCGGCGCGATGACGGCATGAACCTGCACGCGCAGAGCTGTTTCTCGCCCGATCTCGGGGCGGTGGACGCCTCCAGCGACCTCGTGCTCGTCGTTCCCGAGCAGCGGGCGACCCAGTCGGTGGTCGAAGACCTCGCGGCGGTGCTCGCCCGCCACCGCGGTGACACCGAAGTCGTCCTGAAGCTGCACCGCGATGGCATCGCGAAGGTCTTCGAGGTTCCGCATCCGGTGACCGTCAGCGCCGATCTCTTCGGCGACCTGAAGGGACTTCTCGGCCCGAACTGCCTCGGCTGAGCCTGCCATGGTCGCGGTGGCCTGCCGCGATTAGTATCGAACCCGACCTCCCCCCGGCCCGATCGGGCCCGCGCCCGGAAGGATGCGACATGACCGATGACCACACCCCGGCGAACTCCGTGACGGAGTTCGACCCCGATGCCCCCGAGCACGACGCGTCGCACGACGTCTCGGCTCCCCGCGACGACGCCGCTCTGCAAGACGGTGCCGTGCCCGAGACGTCCGCGACAGAGACGGCGGAACCGCCGCAGTACGGGGTCGGACCGTTCTCGATCCGCGAGGTCGTCCTCGCCGGGATCTGGGCGCTCGGGTTCCTCTTCTCCTTCTTCTCGATCTTCTCGCCGGGTTTCGAATCGGTCTGGACGAGCGGGCTCACGTGGGTGCTCACGATCGGCACGCCCACCGTCGCCGTCTTCCTGATCGTGCTCCGTCGCCTGTCGCCGGGCGGCATCCGGCGCGTCGGATCGCTCGGTATCGACCAGTTCGCGTCCGTCGCGTTCTCGGTCTCCGCCGTGCTCTGGCTGCAGATGGTCTGGGCATCCGTCACCTCGCTCGCCGACAACGGCGTCACCCCCTACAGCTGGGTGGTGTGGGTCGAGCTCGTGCTGATGACCGCCGGCGTCGTCTTCACCGTGTTCGCCCCCTTCGTGCCCGGGATCGGTGAGGACTTCCGTTACCGCGCAGAGATCGTCGCGCACCGGAACGCCCGGCCGCTGCGCCCCGTGACCGTACGCCCGGCGGCACCTCGCCCGGTGCGTCAGCCCGCTCCGTCTCCGGCTCCCGCGCCCGCTCCCGAGTACGCGACGGGCGCATACCCGGCCGCGGACAACGCGACGGGCGCTCAGCCGGCGTTCGCCGCGACGCAGGAGAACGCCACGGCCGTGTACGACACGGGCGAGTTCCGCCCCTTCGGCGACGCGTTCGTCGAGACCGGCGCTCAGCAGACCATCGACCCGGATCCCGAGCCCGTCGCCGAGCCCGCCGCGCAGCAGCCGTTCTGGGCGCTCGCTCCGGTCGAACGCGAAGTGCTCGACGAGCGCGGCGCACCGTTGTTCGTCATCGGACCGACAGCGTGGGCGCTCGTGATCGAGGATCGCGGCGAAGTGTTCGTCGTGCGCCACGAGGATGGTCGCATCGGTTACCTGCACGACGTCACGGACGTGACGCGCGGCTGACCCGCGAACCTGCGAACGCGGCGGCCCGGGGCGACCCGGCCGCCGCGTTCCCGTGTGCGCAGCCGGTAGCCTGGACGGATGCTCCGCACCATCGATCTCCGCGGCCGCACGCTCTCTGCGGCCGAGCTGCTGGCCGCCGTTCCGCGGGCCGGCGTCGCCCGCGACACCGCTCTCACGACCGCTGCCGAGATCGTCCGTGATGTCGCGCTTCGCGGCGAGGCCGCCGTACGCGAGCAGGCCGAGCGATTCGACGGTGTGTCGGGTCACGCGATCCGCGTTCCGAGCGTCTATCTCGATGAGGCACTCGACACACTGGATGCCGGTGTCCGTGCGGCGCTCGAAGAAGCGATCACCCGCGTGCGTGCCGCATCCGCCGCCCAGGTACCACCCGCGGTCGTGACCGAGCTCGCCCCCGGTGCCCGCATCACTCAGCGCTGGCAGCCGGTGCGCCGCGTCGGGGTATACGTGCCGGGTGGCAAAGCGGTCTACCCGTCGAGCGTGATCATGAACGTCGTGCCCGCCCAGGTGGCGGGCGTCGACGTCGTCGCGCTCGCCTCGCCGCCGCAGCGCGACCAGGACGGTCGCATCCACCCGACGATCCTGGCCGCGGCGCGTCTCCTCGGCATCGACGAGGTCTACGCCATGGGCGGCGCGGGGGCCATCGGTGCCTTCGCCTACGGGATCGATGCGCTCGGCCTCGATCCGGTCGACGTCGTCACGGGCCCCGGCAACAACTTCGTCGCGGCCGCCAAACGGGCCGTCGCCGGTGTGGTCGGCACCGACTCGGAAGCAGGCGCGAGCGAGATCCTCATCGTCGCCGACGAGACCGCCGATGCGGGAATCGTCGCGGCCGACCTGATCAGTCAGGCCGAGCACGACGAGCAGGCGTCGTCCGTTCTCGTCACCACTTCGCCGGAGCTCGCCGACGCGGTGCGCGTCGAACTCGCGGCACGTGTCGCGCGGACGCGCCACTCGGTGCGCGTGACGGCCGCCTTCGACGGGCCGCAGTCGGCGATCGTGCTCGTCGACGACCTCGCGCAGGCGACGGCCTTCAGCAACGCCTACGCACCCGAGCACCTCGAACTTCATCTCGCCGATCCGCGGCCCGAGACTTTCGTGAACGCCGGCGCGGTGTTTGTCGGAGACCAGACGCCCGTGAGTCTCGGCGACTACCTCGCCGGCAGTAACCACGTGCTGCCGACCGGGGGACAGGCGCGGTACGCACCCGGATTGTCTGCCGCCACGTTCCTCCGTCCCCAGCAGGTCATCGAATACGACCGCGCGGCGCTGGCCGAGGTGCGCGACGCGATCGTGACTCTCGCCCAGGCGGAAGCGCTTCCCGCGCACGGCGAGGCCGTCGACGCCCGTTTCGAGAGTTAACCTGTCGCTGCCATGCATTGCCCTTTCTGTCGCCATCCCGATTCCCGTGTCATCGATTCGCGCACGAGCGACGACGGTCTCAGCATCCGTCGTCGTCGTCAGTGCCCCGAATGCGGAGGGCGTTTCTCGACGATCGAGACCGCGAGCCTGAACGTCATCAAGCGTTCGGGGGTGATCGAGCCCTTCAGTCGCGAGAAGGTCATGTCGGGCGTGCGCAAAGCGTGTCAGGGGCGACCGGTCACCGACGCCGACCTGGCTTTCCTCGCGCAGCGCGTCGAAGAGGCCGTGCGGCAGACGGGTTCGTCGCAGATCGACACCAACGAGATCGGGCTGGCCATCCTCGGCCCGCTCCGCGAGCTGGATGAGGTCGCGTTCCTGCGCTTCGCGAGCGTCTACCAGGCCTTCGACTCGCTGGAGGACTTCGAAGCGTCGATCAGCCAGCTGCGGGAGGACCGCGCGCGGCGACTGTCGGCCGAGCCCGCGGACTGACGCGCCGAAGAGCGAGGCCGCACGGCGGTAACCTGGGCAGCGATGTATCCGCTCATGTTCCGCCACGTCCTCTCCCGCATGGACCCGGAGACGGCTCACCACGCCGCCGTCCTCGTGATCCGGATGCTGGCATTCCCGCCGTTCTCCTGGGCGGCCCGCGCCCTCACGAAGCCCGACCCGGCGCTCCGCACCCGCGCCCTCGGGCTCGAGTTCGCGTCTCCGTTCGGTGTCGCGGCCGGGTTCGACAAGAACGGCGTCGCCGCCGCGGGGCTGCACTCCCTCGGGTTCGGTCACGTCGAGGTGGGCACCATCACGGCAGTCCCGCAGGAGGGAAATCCTCGCCCGCGACTGTTCCGCCTCATCCCAGACCGTGCGGTCATCAACCGGATGGGGTTCAACAACGACGGAGCGGCCGCTGCCGTCGTGCGGCTGCAGAAGCTCCGCCGCCGTTCCCGGCGCGCGGTGCTCGGCGTCAACATCGGCAAGAGCCGAGTCGTCAATGTGGCGGACGCGACCGACGACTACGTGCGGAGCACGCGACTGCTCGCGCCGCTCGCGGACTATCTCGTCGTCAACGTGTCGTCGCCCAACACGCCTGGGCTGCGGGGGCTGCAGGCGATCGAGACGCTTCGCCCGCTGCTGGAGGCGGTGCACGCGGCATCCGGATCCACTCCGCTCCTCGTGAAGTTCGCCCCCGACCTCGAGGACGATGAGATCCGAGCCGTCGCGCGTTTGGCCGTCGAGCTGGGGCTGGCCGGAGTCATCGCGACGAACACCACGATCTCCCGCGCGGGGCTCCGCACCTCCGACGCCGTCGTCGAGGCCGCGGGCGCGGGCGGTCTCTCCGGGGCGCCGCTCAAGGGACGAGCCCTCGAGGCGCTCCGTCTGGTGCGAGCCGTCGTCCCGGCCGAGTTCTGCGTGATCTCCGCCGGCGGTGTCGAGACGAGCACCGACGTGCAGGAGCGACTCGCCGCCGGCGCGACGCTCGTGCAGGGGTACACGGCATTCCTCTACCGCGGCCCGCTCTGGGCGCGTCAGATCAACCGCGGCCTCGCCGCCGCATCCGCCCGGCGCTGAAAAAACCGCGAGACCGCAGTCCCTCGGCGAGACAGTGGCTCGAAGCCGATGTCTCGCCGCGAAATTGCAGTCTCGCGGGTATGGGCGATGGGGGCGCGTGCGCTCAGGCGGGGCGCTGGCCGCGCTTCACCTGCGCCTTGGGCTCGCGCATGAAGCGCATCTGCACCGTGCGCATCGCGCCGTACCAGCCGAGCCCGCGTTCGACGCGGTCCTCGCCGAACTTGGCGCGGGTCGCCTTCTTCACGCGGAACGACGTGAGCACCATGTCGAGCACCGCGACGACGATAAAGACCCAGAGCAGCACGTACGAGTAGAACTGCAGGAACGGGATGTTGACGAACATCAGCAGCAGCACGACGACCATCACGGGCATCACCATCTCGGCGATGTGCCAGCGCGAGTCGACGTAGTCACGGACGAAGCGCCGCTGCGGCCCCTTGTCGCGCGGCTGCATGTAGCGCTCGTCGCCGGCGGCCCGACCGATCCGCGCCTTCTCGCGCTGGGCAGCGAGCTCGGCGCGGGCGCGCGCCTTCGCCTCTTTGGTGTCGGCGACCAGGGGACGCTTGCGTGCGGCTTCCTGCTCGGCGCGGCTGGGCGTCGGGCGCCCCTTGCCGCTCGCGGAAGTGGGCTCGGCGTCGAGCGGAGCGGAGTCAGCGGTGATCTTGGCCACGGGAGTTCCCTCGGGAAGCGGATGGGGGTTCGACTTAAGATTACCCGCATGACCTCGGAGACACCCCGAAATTCCGCCGTGCATGATTCTGTCGCCGCCGGCATCCCCACCGCGCTGGCCGATCTCGGTGCGCTGGTGCGCATTCCCTCGATCGCCTGGCCGGCGTTCGATCAGACCGCCCTGGAGCGGAGCGCCGATGCGGTCGCCGCGCTGGCGACGAGTACGGGCGTGTTCGATCGGGTCGACGTCACGCGGTCTCGGATCCCGGGGACGGACGAGTTCGGGCAGCCCGCCGTGCTCGCGACGCGCGCCGCACGGAACGGGCGACCGACCGTGCTCCTCTACGCGCACCACGATGTGCAGCCGACCGGCGACGACGACCTGTGGGAGACCCCGCCCTTCGAACCGACCGTGCGGGAGGGCCGGCTCTACGGGCGCGGCGCCGCCGACGACAAAGCCGGCGTCATGGTGCACATCGCCGCGTTGCGCGCGCTGAAGGAGATCGCCGGCGACGACCTCTCCCTGGGCGTCGCTTTGTTCATCGAGGGCGAGGAGGAGTACGGGTCCCGTTCCTTCGGACAGTTCCTGAGCGACAACGCGGACGCCCTCCGCAGCGACGTCATCGTGGTGGCCGACTCGGGGAACTGGGATGCGGAGACCCCCGCGCTGACGGTCTCGCTCCGCGGCAACGCGCGATTCACGCTCACCGTGCGAACGCTGGATCACGCGTCGCACTCGGGCATGTTCGGGGGAGCGGTGCCGGATGCGTTCATGGCCACCGTGAAGTTGCTCGCGACTCTGTGGGACGACGACGGCGCGGTCGCTGTCGACGGGTTGCTCGAGCGGGACGCGGAAACGCCCCCGTACGACGAGGCCACGCTCCGCGACGAGGCGGGCCTTCCCGACGGCGTGTCGCCGGTCGGGCGCGGTTCGATCCTCAGCCGGATCTGGAACAAGCCGTCGATCACCATCACCGGTATCGACGCGACGAGTGTGGAAGCGGCCTCCAACACGCTCGCTCCGGAGATATCCGTCGTGATCTCGGCGCGGGTCGCTCCGGGCCAGCGCGCCGAGGAGGCGTACGCGGCGATCGAGACGCACCTGCGCGCGCACGCGCCGTTCGGGGCGCAGCTCACGTTCACGGATGTGGACTGCGGTGACCCGTTCCTCGTCGACACCAGCGGATGGGCGGTCGAGGCAGCGCGTGCCGCGCTCAGCGTCGGTTACGGCGTAGACGCGGTCGACGTCGGCATCGGCGGGTCGATCCCGTTCATCGCCGACCTGATCGAGCAGTTTCCGGGCGCACAGATCCTGGTGACCGGCATCGAGGACCCGCACACGCGCGCGCACAGCCCGAACGAATCGCTCCATCTTGCGACATTCCGCCGCGCCGTGCTGTCCGAGGCGCTGCTGCTCGAGAACCTGGACTCGCGAACGATCTGAGGATCACCGGCGCCCAGGCCCGAGACGCGTCGTAGAATCGAGAAGTCCCGCGTCGTGCGGGCCCGCACCGAAGGAGAGTCATGACCGACACCGCACTGTCGACCGACCAGGCCACCCAGCCCCACGGTGTGGCGCTCAGCGATGCCGCCGCCGACAAGGTCAAGAACCTGCTCGAGCAGGAGGGCCGTGACGATCTGCGTCTGCGCGTCGCCGTCCAGCCCGGCGGATGCAGCGGCCTGATCTACCAGCTCTATTTCGACGAGCGTTACCTCGATGGCGACCAGACGGTCGATTTCGGTGGCGTCGAGGTCATCGTCGACGACATGAGCGTTCCGTACCTGGATGGCGCGACGATCGATTTCAAGGACACGATCTCCGAGCAGGGGTTCACGATCGACAACCCCAATGCTTCGGGCTCCTGCGCCTGCGGCGACAGTTTCCACTGACCTTCAATTCAGTTCGCGCAATCGGCGCGGTCGGCCCCGGATTTCGGCGGTTCGGCCGCGCCGATTGGCATATGCAGCCTGGACGGATGGCCTGAATAGGGTGAGACCTTGCCCTAGACTGAAGGAAGCTTCATCCGCAATCTGAAAGGTGCGCCGTGCCCTCGAAACGTCGTATCCGCTGGGCCGTTCTCCCCTTGGGGATCGCGTCGGCTGTCATCCTCGCCGGATGCAGTACGTCCGAGCTGCACGGCTTCCTTCCCGGCTTCGTCGAGGACGGTACTCCCACCACGAACCGCACCGACATGGTCGCCGGTCTGTGGGTCAACTCATGGATCGTGCTGCTCGCGGTCGGAATCGTCACCTGGGGCCTGATGCTCTGGGCGATGATCGCCTACCGCCGCCGCAAGGGTCAGACCGGCCTGCCCGTGCAGCTGCGCTACAACATGCCGATCGAGATCTTCTACACGGTCGTGCCGTTGATCCTGGTGGTCGGCTTCTTCGCCTTCACGGCGCGCGACCAGACGATCCTCGAGACCCAGTACGACGACCCCGACGTGTCGATCACGGCGATCGGCAAGCAGTGGGCGTGGGACTTCCAGTACGGCAACGATGACACCCCGAGCGACGAGCCGGTCTGGTCCATGGGCATCCAGGCGCAGACGGATGCCGCGGGCAACGTCGACCAGGCGCAGCTGCCGACCCTCTACCTCCCCGTCGACAAGAGCGTCAAGATCCAGCTCGAGTCGCGCGATGTCATCCACTCCTTCTGGATCGTGGACTTCCTCTACAAGAAGGACATGTACATCGGGCGGGACAACTTCTGGTCCTTCACGCCGACCCGTGAGGGAACCTACGCCGGCAAGTGCGCCGAGCTCTGCGGCGAGTACCACTCCGCCATGCTCTTCAACGTGAAGGTCGTCAGCGAGGACGAGTACGAGCAGTACCTCGACTCCCTCCGCGACAAGGGGCAGACGGGCGACATCCAGGACGCCTACGACCGGCTCGGGAACAACCCGGGCACCGGCGGCACGAACGCCGAGGGAGACGAGTAATCATGGCGACGACGCTTCCGCTCCAGGAGAAGGGCTCGTCCCGACCGACGACGCTGCCCCCTCGTCAGGCCGCCCTGCTCAGCGCCACGCGCGTCGAGCAGAAGGGCAACATTATCGTCAAGTGGATCACCTCCACTGACCACAAGACGATCGGGTACATGTACCTGATCGCGTCGTTCCTGTTCTTCCTGCTCGGCGGCGTGATGGCACTCATCATCCGTGCCGAGCTGTTCGAGCCCGGGATGCAGATCGTTCCCACGAAAGAGCAGTACAACCAGCTCTTCACGATGCACGGCACGATCATGCTGCTCATGTTCGCGACGCCGCTGTTCGCCGGATTCGCCAACGCGATCCTTCCGCTGCAGATCGGCGCTCCCGACGTCGCGTTCCCGCGTCTGAACGCATTCGCCTTCTGGCTCTTCCTCTTCGGCTCGACCATCGCGGTCGCCGGCTTCCTGACCCCCGCGGGCGCGGCATCCTTCGGGTGGTTCGCGTATCAACCGTTGGCCAGTGCGTCGTTCACACCCGGCGCCGGAGGCAATCTCTGGATGCTGGGCCTCGGCATCAGCGGTTTCGGCACGATTCTCGGCGCGGTGAACTTCATCACCACGATCATCACGATGCGTGCCCCCGGCATGACCATGTGGCGGATGCCGATCTTCTCCTGGAACACGCTGGTCACCAGCATCCTGGTGCTGCTCGCGTTCCCGATCCTGGCCGCAGCGATCTTCGCGGCCGCCGCCGACCGCGTGCTCGGTGCGCACATCTACGACCCGCAGAACGGTGGCGTGCTCCTCTGGCAGCACCTGTTCTGGTTCTTCGGTCACCCCGAGGTTTACATCATCGCTCTGCCGTTCTTCGGCATCGTGTCGGAGATCTTCCCGGTGTTCAGCCGGAAGCCGATCTTCGGATACAAGACGCTGATCTACGCCACGATTGCCATCGCCGTGCTGTCGGTCGCCGTCTGGGCGCACCACATGTACGTCACGGGTGGGGTGCTGCTGCCGTTCTTCGCCTTCATGACGATGTTGATCGCGGTCCCCACGGGCGTGAAGATCTTCAACTGGATCGGCACCCTCTGGCGAGGCTCCGTGACGTATGAAACGCCGATGGTGTTCGCGCTCGGATTCCTCGTGACCTTCGTCTTCGGTGGTCTGACCGGCATCATCCTGGCGTCGCCGCCGCTCGACTTCCACCTGTCGGACTCGTACTTCGTCGTCGCGCACTTCCACTACGTCGTCTTCGGTACCGTCGTGTTCGCGATGTTCGCCGGGTTCTACTTCTGGTGGCCCAAGTGGACCGGCAAGATGCTCAACGAGCGCATCGGCTACATCCACTTCTGGACGCTGTTCATCGGCTTCCACATGACCTTCCTCATCCAGCACTGGCTGGGCGTCGATGGCATGGTGCGTCGCTACGCGGACTACTCGGCCGCCGACGGCTGGACCTGGCAGAACCAGGTGTCGACCATCGGCTCGATGATCCTCGCCGCATCCGTGATCCCTTTCCTCTTCAACGTGTGGATCACGGCCCGGAAGGCCCCCTCCGTCACGGTCAACGACCCCTGGGGATACGGTGCATCGCTCGAGTGGGCGACGTCGTGCCCGCCGCCGCGTCACAACTTCACGTCCATCCCGCGCATCCGCAGCGAACGCCCCGCGTTCGATCTGAACCACCCTGAAGCGGCCGTGCCGGTCGGCGTGGGTCCGGCGAAGGATGCCCCCGATGCCCCGGTTGTCGACACGGCCGAGGGAGAGGTCAAGTAACGTGCGCACGAACACCACGATCTGGTGGATCCTGGTCGGCTTCTTCGTCTTCATCGATGTCGTGTACATCGGATGGAGCGTGCTGGCGCATCCCGAGATTCAGCCCTGGTACAAGGCGATCGAGTGGGTGGGTTCGATCGCGCTGCTGTTCGGTGCGCTGATGGCCGCCATGATCGGCTTCTACACCCAGCGCGTCTACATGGCGCAGGGCGGCGAGCTTCCCGAGGACACCCTCACGGCCGACATTGATGACGGCGACCCCGAGCTCGGCGAATTCAGCCCGTGGTCCTGGTGGCCCATCGTGCTCGCCGCCTCAGCCGCCATCGCCGCGATCGGCCTCGCGGTCGGTACGTGGATGGTGCCCATCGGATTCGCGGTCTTCGCCATTGCCATCGTCGGCTGGGTGTTCGAGTACTACCGCGGGTATTTCGCGCGCTGATCCGTGTCGATCCGGTTGAATCCGGCCGTCGTCTCCGACATCGGCCCCCATCGTGCCTCCAATCAGGACGCGGCGTTCACCGCGTCCTGGGGAGCCGCGGTTGCCGACGGCGTCGGTGGCGGTCCGTCGGGCGACCTCGCCTCGGCCGCGCTCGTCCATCGGCTGGTGCCCGGCCCGATGCGGATCACCGAGCCGGAGGAGTTGCTCGCCCGCATCCGTGAGGCGAACTGGGACCTGCGCGCACACGTGCGCCGCGACCCCAGCCTGCAGGGAATGGCGACGACGTTCACCGGGATCTTCGTGACGCCCGACGACCGGCTGCTCCTCGCGCACACGGGGGACTCGCGCGCCTACGTTCTGCGCCACGCCCAGCTGCTGCGGCAGACGCGCGACGACTCCTACGTGCAGGCGCTGGTCGACAGCGGGTTGCTCGCTCCGGAGGCTGCCGCATCCCACCCTCGTCGCAACATCATCACCGCGTCTCTCGGCGGCGGGGAAGAGGATGTCGTCTCCGTCGCAGAGCGGGAGGCCGTGGTGGGGGATCGCTGGCTGCTGTGCAGCGATGGAGTGAGCGACTACCTCGATGATGAAGAGATCGGGCTCACGCTCCTCCGTCACCGCGACGTCGGGCCCGCCGCTGAGGCGCTCGTCGCCCTGGCTCTCGAGAGTGGCTCTCGCGACAATGTGACCGCGGTCATCTGCGACGTGGTCGACGGCCTTGCCGATCTGCACGAACGAGCCGCGTTCGCCGGTTCGGCCGCGGAGCGGTTCCAGGAGCAGCTCGACGTCATCGCATGATCCCTTCGGGTCAGGCCGGGTCCCGTACGACCATGACGAGCGGGTCGAAGGTGCGGGGGAGCGCTCCCCGGTCGTTCTCGGTGGGCTGTCCCTCGCGCGCCCAGTACTCGAACCCTCCGATCATCTCGCGCACCGGGTACCCCAGAAGCGCGAACTCGCGGGCGCCCTTCGCGCCGGCGTTGCATCCCGGGCTCCAGCAGTAGACGACCACGGCGGTACCGGCGGGGATCTCGACGGGCGCCCGCTCCGCGATCTGCCGATACGGCATGTGTATGGCACCGGCGACTCGACCCTGAGCCCACGCCTCATCGCCGCGTACGTCGATGAGCACGACGTGCTCACCGTTCTTCTGAGCCGCGTACACGTCGGAGGGGTCGGTCTCGTGGGTGAGTTTCGTCGAGAAGAAGTCGAGGGCGTCGGTCATCGTCCGAGCCTAGGCCGGGCGTACCGCCGCCGACCTTGATCAGGCAGACGCCCGTCGGCGGATTCCTGCCGGATCAGGCCAGGAGCCCGCCGATCGAAACGGGGCTGTCGGCGATGTTGCCCACGATTCCCCGGATGACGTTCTCGCCGGTTTCACGCCGCAGGCCGTCGTACCAGGCCTCGGTCACGTCGGGCTCGAAACCGTGCGTCTCCGCGGCGCGCTTGCGGGCGCGCAGAACCAGATCGGCCGCGCGCTGCGTGCGGGCGTGCTCGTAGCGGCGCAGGGTGTCTTCGATGCCGAGTGAGGTGGTGGCGAAGAGCAGGCCGAGCACGTAGCTGTCCTCGAGCGCCGAACACGCTCCCTGACCGATGTCGGGGGCCGTGTTGTGCGCGGAGTCGCCCAGCAGGACCACACGACCGCGCGTCCAGGTGTGGAACGGGTCGACGTCCCAGATCTCGACCCGGTTGAAGGATGTCGCCGGATCGATCGAATCGAGAAGTGTCTGCACGCCCGGGGCCCAGCCGGCGAACGCCTCGCGCAGGGGTGCGATCCCGGTGGAACGGTCGTAGGGGATGCCGGACGGCTGGGGTACGTCGCAGAAGAAGTAGAAGCGATCGCCGGCGACGGGCATGACCGAGACGCGCTTTCCTTCCGCGACGTACGTGGTCCACTGGTCGACCGGTCCGACGCGCGTGTCGATCGGGACGAGCCCGTTGAAGTTCGTGTAGCCGGAGTAGCGGCGTTCGGTCGGAGTGCCTCGGACGTAGTCGCGTGTCAGCGACCGCGCGCCATCCGCGCCGATGACGAGATCCGCCGTCGCCGTCTGACCGTTCTCGAAGGTCACGGTCACCTCGTCGTCGGTCTGCGAGATCGACTGCATCCGCATCCCGAGATGGATGCGGTCGGCACCGACGGTGTCCATCAGGAGGCCCTGCAGGTCGGCGCGGGCGACGGGGTAGGAGCGTTGACCGGTCTGATCGGTGACCGGGTCGAGGCTGAACCGGCACATCGTGTCGCCGGTGTGGCCGTCGACGTAGGCCATGGTGTCGAGGTGGCCGCCGAGCGCCGCGACCTCGTCGCGCAGACCCAGCCAGTTCAGGACCTTGACGCCGTTCGGCCACAGTGAGAGGGCTGCGCCCACCGGACGGTTCTCACGGATCTGGTCGTAGATGCGCACATCGTGGCCGAGTCGCTGCAGGGCGATGCCCGCGCTCGTTCCGCCGATACCTGCGCCGATGATGATGACTCGCACTCCGTTACCGTAACCGGGCGCTGTCACGGCGATGTTACAGCCACCAACATCGCACGCTACGGAAATGACGAATGCCCCGGCGGTCTGCCGGGGCATTCGGTGTCACAGCCTCAGCTGCGTGGCTCGTCGTCCTTCGGAGCGTTCAGCTCTTCGAGACGCTTCGGTGACGGGAACTCGACCTCGGCCTTGTCGTGCAGCGAGATGGTCGGGCGACCCTCCTTCTCCGCGCGATCCGTGGCGCCGGCGATCTCGGCGTCTTCCTCGGAGTCGATGTGGTCGAGCGTGTGGTGCTGGTGAGCGACCGCGGCATCGAGTTCGGCCTGCGTGAGCGGTACGAGACGGTCCTCGAAGAACCAGCGCGAGATCGACGCGCGGAGGTTCTCGTGCCACGGGATGCGCCCCTGGGCGTTCGGACGAACCACGAGAGGCTCGTTCACCTCGTTGTCGACCAGCTTCCAGCGCTCGTACTCGTCGACGGGCTGGTGCACCTCGATGTACTCGCCGCCGGGGAGGCGGACGATGCGACCGGACTCGTAACCGTGCAGAGCGATCTCACGATCCTTCTTCTGCAGCGCGAGAGCCATCCGCTTCGTGACGAAGTAGGCGATGATCGGGCCGATGATCAGGAGCGCCTGCAGCGTGTGGATCACTCCCTCCATCGTCACCCAGAAGTGCGTGGCGATGATGTCGGAGGATGCCGCTGCCCACAGGACCGCGTAGAACGTCACGCCAGCGGCGCCGATCGCCGTGCGGGTGGCCGCGTTGCGCGGACGCTGAGCGATGTGGTGCTCCCGCTTGTCGCCCGTGACCCAAGCTTCGATGAACGGGTAGATCAGCACGAGGACGATGAACAGGCCGAGGACTGCCAGCGGCAGGATGATGTTCCACGACCAGGTGTGGTCGAGGAAGACGGTCTCCAGGTGCGGCGGAACGAGGCGCAGCGCACCATCCGCGAATCCGATGTACCAGTCCGGCTGGGTACCGGCCGACACCGGGGAGGGGTCGTACGGTCCGTAGTTCCAGATGGGGTTGATCGTCACGAGCGACGCGATCAGCACGATCACACCGAACGTGATGAAGAAGAAGCCACCCATCTTCGACATGTAGACGGGCATCATCGGGTAGCCCACGACGTTGCTGTTCGTGCGGGCGGGACCGGCGAACTGCGTGTGCTTGTTGATGATCATCAGGATGAGGTGCAGCGCAAGGAGCGCGACGAGGATCGCCGGAAGCAGCAGGATGTGCAGCGTGTAGAGGCGGCCGACGATGTCGGTTCCGGGGAACTCTCCGCCGAAGAGGAGGAACGAGATCCAGGTGCCGACGATCGGGATGCCCTTGACCATGCCGTCGATGATGCGGAGGCCGTTACCCGAGAGCAGGTCGTCGGGGAGGGAGTACCCGGTGAAGCCCTCGGCCATCGCCAGGATGAAGAGGATGAAGCCGATGACCCAGTTGAGCTCGCGCGGCTTGCGGAAAGCACCCGTGAAGAACACGCGGAGCATGTGCACGCCGATGCCCGCCACGAAGACGAGGGCGGCCCAGTGGTGGATCTGGCGAACCAGCAGACCACCGCGGACGTCGAAGGAGATGTGCAGGCTCGACTCGAGCGCCGCAGACATCTCGATGCCGCGCATGGGCTCGTACGCACCGAAGTAGTGCGTCTCGACCATGGATGCCTGGAAGAAGAACGTGAGGAACGTGCCCGAGAGCAGCACGACAACGAACGCCCACAGGGCAATCTCACCGAGCATGAACGACCAGTGGTCGGGGAAGATCTTGCGACCCAGCTCTTTCACGAGCCCCGAAAGGCTGGTGCGCTCGTCGAGATAGTTCGCCGCAGCGCCGACGAAACGGCCGCCGAGCGGCTTACCGTCGCGACCCGCGGGGGGAGCCGTCGTCACGCCCGAGGCAGGCTCGGTCGTGACGTTCTCCGTGGGGTGGGTGACGGTACTCAATGACGCTCCCAGAAGCTCGGGCCGACGGGTTCGGTGAAGTCGCTGCGTGCGACGAGGTAGCCCTCGGCGTCGACGGTGATCGGCAGCTGGGGAAGGGGACGCGCGGCCGGGCCGAAGATGACCTTGGCGCCGTCGGCGACGTCGAACTGCGACTGGTGGCACGGGCACAGCAGATGGTGGGTCTGCTGCTCGTAGAGCGCCACCGGGCAACCGACGTGCGTGCAGACCTTGGAGTAGGCGACGATGCCGTCGTACGACCAGTCCTTGCGGTCCTCGGCCTCGATCAGCTTCTCCTGCGGCATGCGCATCAGCAGAACGATCGCCTTGGCCTTCTCCTCGAGGTACCCGTCGTGGTGGCTGACGCCGGCGAGCTCTTCGGGGATCACGTGGAACGCGGAACCCAGGGTGACTTCGGATGCCTTAATCGGCTCGCCGCTGGGGTCGCGCGCCAGGCGCGTTCCCTCGGTCCACATGGTGTGGCTGAGCAGGTGCACGGGGTCGCCCGCGTACGGGTTCGCGGCGCTGTTCTGCGGAGCGAGACCGCGGAAGAGGACGACGCCGGGGATCACCGAGGCGACGAGTGCGGCGAACAGCGAGTTCCGGATCATCGTGCGGCGCCCGAATCCGGACTCCTCGTTCGCGACCTCGAAGTTCGCGATGACGGCTTCGCGCGTCGAGTCCCGACCGCGCGTGGCGTGGCGCGGCTCGATGAACTCCTTGTCGGACATGACGGCCTTCGACCAGTGGATCGCGCCGACGCCGATGGCGAGCAGCGCGAAGGCGATACCGAGGCCGATGAAGAGGTTGTTGTCGCGGATCGCGGCGAGCGATCCGCTCTCGATCGGGAAGATCAGGTACGCGATGACGGCCCAGATGGATGCCGCAACCGACAGGTAGAAGAGCGTGTAGACCGTGCGTACGGCGCGCTTCATCGCCGCCGGGTCCTTGTCCGTGATGCGTTCCCTGTGGTCAGGAAGACCGGGGTTCTGCACCGGGTCGGACACTGCCACAGCGAGACCACTCGACGGCTTCCAGGAAGCCCTCTCGTGCTCTAGCGGGTCGCCCTCGTGTGCCATGGTGCTCCTCGTGCGTTCGTTCGTGGGGGACGGTTAGTTCGACTTCGCGGTGATCCACACCGTGATGGCGATCAGTCCGCCGATCCCGAAGATCCAGATGAAAAGGCCCTCGGATACCGGACCGAGCGACCCGAGCGAGAATCCGCCGGGCGATTCGTTGTCCTGCATGTAGAGAAGCGCGGAGATGATGTCGCGCTTGTCTTCGGCCGAGAGGTTCATGTCGTTGAACACGGGCATGTTCTGCGGGCCGGTGACCATGGCCGCGTACATGTTCAGTGCGCTCGTGGTGTGCAGGTTCGGGGCGTACTTGCCCTCCGTGAGAGCGCCGCCGGCGCCCGCGACGTTGTGGCACATGGCGCAGTTGATGCGGAAGAGCTCGGCGCCCTCCGACACGTCGCCCTGACCGTCGAGGACCTCGGCCGCCGGGTAGGTCGGGCCGGGGGCGATGGACTGCACGTAGCTGGCCATCGCGTCGATCTGGTCCTGCGTGAACTGCACCGGCTTCTGCGGTGCCTGCGGCGCCTGCGCCTGCAGCGGCATCCGGCCCGTGGAGACCTGGAAGTGAACGGCCAGCTCGCCGACCCCGTACAGCGAGGGTCCGCTTTCCGTGCCCTGGACGTCGAGTCCGTGGCAGGTGGCGCAGTTGGCCTGGAACAGCTTCTTGCCGTCTTCGACGGTGAGCGTGGATGCCGCAGCCGACGTGTCGGTCGTTGCGGCCATCGCGGCAGATGCGCCGGCGTACACGCCGCCCGTCAGCAGCAGGCCGATGCCGATGAGGGCAGCGGCGGCCAGGGGGCTGCGACGACCGGACTGCCGACGCTTCTTCTCTCGTGCCATGAGTTCGTGGGGCTCCGCTCTATCGCAGGAAGTAGATGACGAGGAACAGGGCGATCCAGACCACGTCGACGAAGTGCCAGTAGTACGACACGACGATCGAGGTGGTCATCTCCTTGCGTCCGAAGTTCTTGACGGCGTACGCGCGGCCGATGACAAGCAGGAACGCGACGAGTCCGCCCGTCACGTGCAGGGCGTGGAAGCCGGTGGTGATGTAGAAGGCCGACGCGTACGAGTTGGCGCTGATCGGCATGCCCTCGGCGATGAGCTGGGCGTACTCCCACACCTGACCGGAGACGAAGACGGCGCCGAGGAAGAAGGTGAGGAAGAACCACTCGACCATGCCCCATTTGAGCGGGTTCTTGTCGGTGCGGTACGGCTGGTAGCGCTCGGCGGCGAACACACCCATCTGGCACGTGACCGACGACAGCACGAGGATGATCGTGTTGACGGTGGCGAAGGGGACGTTCAGCAGCGAGGACTCGTCGGCCCACAGCTCGGGGGAGGTGCTGCGCAGCGTGAAGTAGATCGCGAACAGGCCGGCGAAGAACATCACTTCGCTGCCGAGCCAGACGATGGTGCCGACGGCGACCGGGTCTGGCCTCTTAACCTTGCGAAGGGCCTGGGAATACGTCGCTGGGGTCGTCACAGTGTCCATTATGACCGATATCGGCTGCCTGTTCTCGCACCGCGTACCTGTGCGGAAGCCGCGTCGCGGCTTAGGGGAACCTAAGAAATAGGCCAGAGTGCGCGGGGAGTCGCGTCCTACCGGGACTTTGCCCCGGTGCGGCCCGAACCGCGGGCGGTCGATAGGCTTCGGAGTCATGGTGGACCTTCACGACTGGCCGACGATTCTGACCCGGCTGCTGGCTCGACGCGACCTCAGTATCTCCGAGTCGACCTGGGCGATGCGAGAGGTCATGGCCGGCGCGGCGACGCCCTCGCAGCTCGCCGGATTCCTCATCGCCCTCCGCGCGAAGGGCGAGACGGTGGACGAGATCGTCGGGTTCCGCGACGCGATCCTCGAAGCGGCGCTGCCGCTGCCGGTCGATTCCCACGTGCTCGACATCGTCGGCACGGGCGGCGACCGGTTCGGAACCGTGAACATCTCGTCGATGTCGGCGATCGTCGCGGCGGCCAGCGGTATCCCGGTGGTCAAGCACGGCAACAAGGCGGCCAGCTCGTCGTCGGGGTCCTCCGACGTGCTGCGCGCCCTCGGTGTGGACCTGGCGCTGTCGCCCGAGGCGGTGGCGGAAACTCTTGCCCGAACGGGGATCACCTTCGCCTTCGCGGCGGCGTTCCACCCCGGCTTCCGGCATGCGGGACCGACCCGGGCGGAGTTGGGGGTGCCGACCGTCTTCAATTTCCTGGGACCGCTCTGCAACCCGGCGCGGGCCGAGGCGAACGCGGTGGGCGTGGCGCATCTGGATCGCGTGCCGCTCATCACGGGTGTCTTCCGGACGCGGGGTGCGACAGCGCTCGTGTTCCGCGGCGACGACGGCCTCGACGAACTCACGACGACCGGGCACAGCCGGATCTGGGAGATCTCCCGCGGTGACGTGCACGAGCACGACCTGGACCCGCGCGACCTCGGGATTCCGCTCGCGCGCATCGAGGACCTGATCGGCGGCGGCCCCGAGCACAACGCCGAGGTCGTCCGTCGGGTTCTGGCCGGTGAGCGCGGGCCCGTCCGTGACATCGTGCTCCTGAACACCGCGGCGGGCATCGTGTCGTTCCGCCTCTTCCAGGATCCGGCGCAGGCGCAGCGCTCCATCGTCGAACGCCTCGCCGAGGCGAAGGATGCGGCCGCCGCAGCCGTCGACAGCGGCGCGGCCGAGGCGAAGCTCGCGCACTGGGTGGCGACGACTACCGAGCTCTCTGCCTGATCGGCGACTTCGATTAAACACGGCGCGGTGTCGCGGGCGTGAAGTGGTCAGACCTCTAACGTGAGCATCAACAGCCCGCGATCCCCAGGAGGAACGCTCATGTCCGCAACCACCGCACCCACCGTCGATGTCATCGACACCCCGACCAAGAAGGTAGGCCTCGTCAAGCTCGCCGGCATCCTCGGCATCCTCGGCGGCATCGCATTGATCTTCGTCGGCCTGGTCGTCTGGATCATGGTCTCCTCGCAGCTCCGCGCCGAGAACATCACCGTGCCCGACGATGCCGCCGCCTTCCAGGGGCAGACCGTCGCGGGTCCGTTCACCGCGTACGTGCAGGCCGATATCATCCAGCACCACGCGCTGGCCGCATCCGATGGCAAGACCTACGCCCAGCTCGACCAGGACGACCCGGTGCGGGCGACGCTGATGAACGCGTCGTTCCTGCGGGCGTCTCTGTTCACCTCGGTCGTGTCCTTCGGCGTCGCGGCATTCGCGATGGGCATCGGTGTGCTCTCGATCATCTTCGGCGCGGCGATCCACCGCCTCGCGTCCGTTCCGGTGATCGTGAAGCGCGCCACGGTATCGAGCAGCTGAGGTCACGGGTCGCCCCGCACCACCGCCTCCTCACGGCGGGTCCGCATCGATGCGGGCCCGCCGTCCGCGTTCGCCCTTCTTAGACTGGATCGGTGATCCGCCCTCCCGCATCCCGAGCCGCGTTCCCCTGGCTCGTCGTCGTGGGAGTTCTCGTGGCGGCCCTCAGCCTCCGCGGACCGATCGTCGCGCCGACACCGGTGCTGCGCGACATCGAGACCGATCTCGGTATCGGCGCGAGCACCGCAGGCCTGCTGACGACCGCGCCCGTGCTCATGTTCGCGCTCCTGACGCCGGTCGCCGCGATCGTGATCCGTCGGGCAGGTGCGGAGATCGCCCTTCTCGTGACGCTGCTCGGCGTTCTGGTCGGCACGGCGATCCGCGCGCTCCCCGGGTTCCCTTCGATGCTCGTCGGGATGATCGTGATCGGCGCGGCGATCACGATCGGGAACGTCGTCATCCCCGTCGTCATCCGCCGCGATGTTCCGCCGGAACGCGTCGGCATCGTGACGGCGTCGTACGCGGCGACCCTGAACGTCGGTTCGCTCATCACCTCGCTGCTCACGGCGCCGCTGGCGGAGGTGGTCGGCTGGAACCTCGCCCTCGTCGCCTGGTCGGTGCTCTCGTTCGCGGGAGTGGCGGTCTGGGGCGCCCACCTGAGGCGGGAACGCCGTCGCGCCGCCCATCCCGTTCCGATCGTGCGATCGGAGCCCCGGCCGCACCGCACCGATCTCGATCCGGAGACGATCACGGGGCCGCTGCCCATCGTCGCGCCGGCGTCATCGTCGGTCTTCCTCCGCCCCGCGTCGTGGTTGCTGCTGATCGCTTTCGCCCTGCAGGTCACGATCTACTACGCGCTCTCGACCTGGCTGCCGACCCTCGGAGCCGACCGCCTCGGCCTGGACTCGGCGACGGCGGGCGCGCTCGCGTCGATCTTCCAGGGCGTCGGGGTGCTCGGCTCGTTCGTCGTGCCGTTGCTCGCCCGCGTCGCCCCGCGCATCGTGCCGACCCTCGTGATCAGCGCCAGCTGGCTGCTGCTGACCGGCGGCATGCTGGCGGCGCCGGAGCTCACCTGGCTCTGGTTGTCGTTCGGTGCGATCGCGCACTCCGGCGGGTTCGTCGCCATCTTCTCGGCTCTGGTGAGCGTTGCGCGGACGGATGCCGAGGCCACCACGATGTCTGCCCTCGTGCAGGGCGGCGGCTACGGCATCGGCGCCTTCGGCGCACCCATCGCCGGGGCGTTGCACGAGGCGACGGGAGGGTGGGACGTGGCTCTGTGGGGGATGCTGGGGCTGGCGGTGCTCTACGCCGTCGCGCTGACGTCGGCGATGGCGGTCGCTGCGCGATCGAAGGCCGACCCGAGTCCCCACTGAGCGGTGAAGGATGCGGCCGCGCCGCGGGCATCCGCCGTCAACGGTGCGAGCGCCGTATCGGGGACGTCGAGGGGGAGGTCCCGGACCACCTTCACGACCGTCGGTGCCACGGCGAGGTAGTCGGCGCCGGCCTGCACCTTGGCCTGGGCGCTCGCGCCCATTCCCTCGCCGCGTTCGGCGGCTGCGATGATGCCGGCGAGGTCGCCGTGGGCGGCGAGCAGGGTCGCCGCGGTCTTCTCCCCGATGCCGGCCACCCCCGGAAGACCGTCGGATGCATCACCGCGGAGAACCGCGTAGTCGACGTACTGCGCGGCGCGAATGCCGTATTTCGATTGGACGGAGGAATCGGTGAGCACTTCGAGGTTGCTCATCCCTCGCGCCGTGTACACGACGCGCACATCGGCCTCGTCGTCGATGAGCTGGAAGAGATCGCGGTCGCCGGTGACGATGTCGACGGGCATGCCCGCATCCGTTGCCAGCGTGCCGATGACATCGTCGGCCTCGTGCTCGGCCGCGCCGACGATCACGACGCCCAACAGCCCGAGCGCCTCGCGGATGAGGGGCACCTGACGCTCGAGCGGGTCGGGGACCTCCTCGACATCCGGTCCCGCCGCGACGGCCTCGACCACGCGATGGGTCTTGTAGCTCGGGATCAGGTCGACGCGCCACTGCGGACGCCAGTCGTCGTCCCAGCACGCCACGAGGTGCGTCGGGCGGTACGTGCTGACGAGTTTCGCGATGATGTCGAGAAAACCGCGTACGGCGTTGATCGGGCTGCCGTCCGGGGCAGTGACCTTCTCGGGCACTCCGTAGAACGCGCGGAAATACAGGGAGGCGCTGTCGAGGAGCATGAGTCGGTCGGTCACGCGCTCATCCTGTCACGGGGGCTCGGCGCGCGGCAGACTGGGCGGATGGACCCTCTCGATGCCCTGAACGAGATCGCGGCGCTGCTCGAACGCGAACGGGCGTCGCGGTACCGCTCGAAAGCGTTCCGTGCCGCCGCGAAGGCGTTCGCGGAGCTGCCGGAGGCGGCGCGAACCGACCTCGGCCGCATCCAGCGAACGAAGGGCATCGGCGACACCACGTTCCGGGTGATCCGCGAGGCGATCGAGGGCGGGGTTCCGGACTACCTGGTCGAGCTCCGGGGGAGCGCCGGGGTCGCGGCCGTCGAGAGCGGCCTGCGCGCGCTGCTCCGGGGCGACCTGCACGCCCACTCGGACTGGTCGGATGGGCTCACCCCGATCGATCAGATGGTGGATGCGGCACGCGCGCTCGGCCACGAGTACCTCGCCCTTACCGATCATTCACCGCGGCTCCGGGTCGCGAACGGCCTGCGCGCCGAGCGATTGCGGGCGCAGATCGACCTCGTCGGCGGGTTCTCGGGCGACGGATTCACGCTCCTCACCGGAATCGAGGTCGACATCCTCGACGACGGGGCCCTCGATCAGGAGCCGGAGTTGCTCGATCGCCTGGACGTCGTGGTCGCGAGTGTGCACTCGAAACTCCGGATGGAGTCGCCCGCCATGACCCGCCGGATGCTGGCCGCAATCCGCGACCGGCACACCGACGTGCTGGGCCACTGCACGGGACGACTCGTGGAGGGCGCGCGGGGGACGCGCCCCGCATCCGTCTTCGATGCGCCCGCGGTCTTCGCAGCATGCGCCGAGAACGCCGTGGCGGTCGAGATCAACGCGCGTCCGGAGCGGCAGGATCCCCCCGATGAACTGATCGCGATCGCCCTCGAGGCGGGATGCCTGTTCTCCATCGACAGCGACGCGCACGCGCCCGGCCAACTGTCCCTGCTCGATCACGGCGCGCGCCGTGCGGAGGCGGCGGGTGTTCCCGCGGAGCGGATCGTCACGACCTGGCCGCTGGATCGGGTGCGCCAGTGGCTCGTCCGGGAGCGCTGACCGCTCACACCACGATGGCCGCGGCCATCACCACGGTCGCCAGCCCCATCGCGCCGAACTGCGCGCGCACGAGTCGTCCGTGCGCGCGCTGCGCCGCGATCGCGGACCACGCCCCGTACGCGATGGATGCCACCACGAACAGGCCCGTCGTGCCCCCGGCGCCCACTCCGTGCGCATGCGCCGGAGCAGCAGCGGAGGCGGGCGCCATCGCGAGCAGCAGCGCCGCCATCGCCACGAGTCCGAGCGCGGCGTGCACCGTCATGAGGGCGTCGTCGTCGGAGCGGGGCCGGTGCCGGCGGCGCGGGCTCCGCAGTGCCGCCAGCCCGACCGCGCCGACGATCAGCAATGCCGCCCAGTACGGGCGCGGGACGATGCCGAGGAGCGCCGCATCCACCATCGCGAGCAGCATGATGACGGATGCGGCGAGTTCGGGCACACGGACCCGCCGCCGGTCGGCCGCCACACAGCAGGCCGACGCGGCAGCGGGGACGAGCGCCCAGACGTGCAGGGCCTCGTTCACGGTTCAGTGGTGCGCGTGCGAGCCGTGATCATCGAGCCCGGCTTCCGGGCCATGACCGTGGGCGTGCGCATCGTGGTGGCCGGGTGCGCAGTGCGCGCTCTGCGGTGCCGGCACGTTCAGCACGGGGCTCCGCTCGAAGAAGTTGTACGGCTTGAGCGTGAACTTGGCGTAGTCCATCGGCATGACCGGCCAGTCCTCGTTGCGTGGGAAATGCGTGAGACCGAACGTGTGCCACAGCACGACGTCCTCACCGACGAGGGGCTCGTCGCCCGCGATGAAGGCGGGAATCCCCGCACCTCCCGGATGCTGGTTCACGAAGTCGCCGGCGGCGTAACGCTCCGCAGGGTCGTACTTCGTGACGAACAGGTTCTTGGTCGCGAACGCCGCGCGTGCGGAGATGGAGGAGTCGGGATCGGCGAGGAGTACCGGAGTCTCCGTCGGGAACAGCACGTAGGACGTGGGCTGGCCCATCGACGTCGACTTCTCGGTCGATGCGATCTGCCACACGCGGTTCACGGCGCCGTCCGCGACGCGACCCGACACGCCCTCCGATTCGATCGGTGTCACGCGCTTCGTGAAGGCGTTGCCCGCCGGGTTGGTGGAGGAGATCGGCAGGCGCACCGCGTCGATCTCGTTCACGACGTTGGCGGTGCCGTCGACGGTCATGTCGAGCCGGGCGGAGAAGAGGTGCTGGTGGTAGGGGGCGCCGAGTCCCGGAGCGACCTCGGAGGCGTACGGGTAGGGCGAGCCGTCGTCGTTCGCACCCGGGTACGCCGACGTGAACAGGATGCCGGTGAGCTTGGCCTCGCACTCGATGGTGCCGTCGAGGTACAGGTACCAGAAGAACCCGTAGTCGTAGTTGCCGACCGTGGTGAAGAACGAGATCACGAGCCGACGCGACCGGCGCACCTCGCTCGCTCCGGTGAAGATGTCGGTGTGCTTCCAGAGCGTGCCGAAGTCCTCTTCGTGGATGCAGACGCCGTTGCGGACGGTGCGGGGCAGCCCGAGCTCGTCGGCGATGGTGACGTCGAGGTACCTGATGTCGCCGACGCAGTCGCAGCCGAGCTCCAACTCGTTCGTGTACCGCCCGAACAGGTACTCGCCGGTGTCGAAGTAGTTCTGCCAGAAGCGGTTCGGCGCCGGATCGGCATAGGGGACGACCATCTCGCTGATCGATCCGCGGTACATGACGGGCCTGCCCGCGAACGCCAGCTGGCGCACCACGAGCCCCTCGCGGGTGTCGAACCCGATACGGAGGTCCCACTCGCCCCAGGTGAGGTGTTCCCCATCGACCGTGAAGCTCGATCCCTCCGGCTGCGTGATGATGATCGGCTTCAGCCCCTCCAGGGGCGGTCCCTGCAGCTCCGGGTCGTCGTAGTTGCCGCTCGTGGCGGGAATCTCGAATCCGGGAGTGTCGACGATGCGGATGACTCGACGATCGGCGACGTCGATGTAGGCGGTGAGACCATCCACCGGGTGCGCCCACGGGTGATCGGCCGGGTAGTCCTGGCGGAACGCGAAGGTACGCAGGATGCGGCGTCCGACCTCGTCGTCGTACCCGTAGCTGCCCGCGCTCAACGGCACGAGCACGACGTCGGCGACGGTGAGGCCGCGGGCGGCGAGTGCCGCGACCCATTCGGCGCTCTCGTTCGCGATGATCCCGACCTCTTCGAACTCCGCATCCAGGATCGGCAGCTGCCCGTCGCTGCCGTCGAGTTCGACCTGTGAGAGCACCGTGCCGGCGTCGATCGAAACGATCATGTCGAGCGATCGGGTGGTGGCCATGTCGAGCAGCTGCACCCGCGCCGTCCGTTCCGGCACGGGCCCGCCCGCCTGCCACTGGGCGATCAGGCTCTTCGACGGCTCCTCGAGGCCGACGTAGGCGAAGCGGGTCGTCGGGGTCGCATCCGGGCGGCCGAGCACGATGCCGCGCACGGCCTCGATCTCGGCGCCGGTCAGCGACGACAGCGGATGCTGCGGGGCTTCGGGCGCGGTGTATTCGGACGAGGTGGCGGTATCGAGGGTGCTCATGGGGAGATCTCCTGACGGTGTAGCGGGGGAGGGAAGCGGGTCACGCGATCGAGTCGGTGAGTTTCGTGTAGGCGGCCGGGCGGCGTTGGCGGATCCACACGGCCTGCAGATAGCCGAAGACGGGGAAGACGACGACCAGCGCCAGCAGGAACCAGCTGACGGCGCCGAAGACGGGGGTGCCCTCCGCATCGACGTCGCCCACCATGAGGGGGAAGTACACGACGATCAGCGCGGCCGACAGGATGAGCCCGACGAACCCTAGGGCCGGGGCGATGACCGTGTTCCAGATCCGGCGATCCTGACGGGTCCGCGCGAAGTACACGATCACCGCGATCGACGTGACGGCCATCAGAAGCGCGATCGCGAGCGTCGCGACACCGGCGAACCAGGTGAACACCTGCAGCACCGGGTCGAGCTGGAACACGGCGAAGACCGCGATCAAGACGACCGAGGTGATCGTCTGGACCAGCGACGACGCGTGCGGGGAGAGGTGACGGTGGTGCACGGCGCCCAGGCGATCGGGCATGACGCCCGCACCGGCCATGGAGTGCTGATAGCGAGTGAGGACGTTGTGGAACGACAGCACGCACGCGAACATCGACGTGATCAGCAGCACGTTGACCGTGACCTCGCCGACGATGCCGAGATACTGCGCGACCGTCCGGAGGATCAGCGTTCCCGGGTTCTCCGCCGCAGCGTCGAGGACGCCATCCGGTCCCCACGCCATCACCAGCGCCCACGAGGCGAGCGTGTAGAACACGCCGATCCCGATGACGGCGCCGTACGTGGCGCGCGGGATCGTGCGGTTCGGGTCACGGGCCTCGTCTCGGAAGATGGCCGTCGCCTCGAACCCGATAAAGGCCGCGATCGCGAACATGAGGCCGACGCCGGGGGAACCGCTGACGACGTTCTCGGGGGCGAACGGCGCGAGACTCAGTCCCTGGGCGCCGCCGGAGAACACCACGGCGGCGACCAGAACGAGAACGATGCCGACCTCGGCCACGAGGAGCACGCCGAGGACCTTGCTGGAGAGGTCGATGTGCCGGTAACCGAGGACCCCCACGAGGGCCACGGTCAGCAGCGAATAGATCCACCAGGCGATCGCGGGGCCGCCGAGCGAGGTGACCGTGACGCTCAAGATGTAGCCGACGTAGCCGTACACCGAGACCTGGATGGTCGTGTAGGTCAGCATCGCCGTCCATGCCGCCGCGAGGCCCGTCGATCGGCAGAGACCGTAACCGACGTAGGTGAAGAACGCCCCCGGCTTCGGCACGTGCCGTGTCATCGCCGCGAGGCCGACCGCGAAGAACAACAGGATGACGGCGCTGATCGCGTACAGGGCGGGGAACCCGGCGCCGTTGCCGAGCAGGATCCCGAGGGGGGCCGCGCCACCGACGACCGTGAGGGGGGATGCGGCGGCGACGACCATGAAGATGATGGCGGTCACCCCGAGCGATCCCTGAAGACTGCGGGCCGGCGCCGAAGCGACGCCGGGAGATTCGATCCGGGTCATGAGAGTCCTTGTCGGGTACGTGGTCGGGGAGCGGGACGGTTCGGGAGCGAGCCTTCCGGTCGGCCGTTGCCCTGCCGTCACCGCGCGAAGAAGACCTGGTACGCGCCGAACGGGACACCCGCGGTCCCCTGTCTCATTCGGGTGTCACGTCGCGGAAACACCGACGTCGCGACGGGGCAATCCGCACCGGATAGCGTCGGCGCAGCATCCGGAGGTGACCCATGACCGCTCTCGAACGAGCGATAGCGCGCCCGGATCCGGTGAGTGATTTCGGATCGCGCTCGCCGCTGCACGGCCTCGCGCGGCGGAGCGTCGGGTTCTTCGACGTGCTCGCGCAGTCCGTATCGGCTGTGGCGCCGTCGGCGGCCGCCACGACCGTGGTGCTCCTCGTCGCGGGGGTCGAGCCGTCGGCGACCGTGCCGGCCGTGCTGCTGGCCGGCATCCTGAGCCTGTTCGTCGCGCAGACGGTCTCGCAGTTCGCGCGCCGTTTCGCCGCCACGGGAGCGCTGTACACCTACGCGGTGCGTGGACTGGGCCCGGTGCCCGGCCTGGCCGCCGGCGCCGCGATCATCGTGGGGTACGCCGCGATCGCGATGTTCGCCCTGCTCGGCGGCGCGTATTACACATCGATGCTGCTCGGTGCGCTCTGGCCCGCGGTGCACGGACCGGGGGCAATCGCGGGCACCCTCCTCGCGGAGGCGCTGCTGCTGGTGCTCGTGCTGGTGCGCGGCATCCGTATCTCCTCGCGTGTCGCGCTCGTGGTGGAGGCGGTGTCCGTGGCGATCATCGCGGCTCTCCTCGTGGCGCTGCTGGTGCGGATGGGGCCCATCGATCCGTCGGTCCTGCTGCCGGCGGACGGCGTATCGCTCGCGACCGTGGGGGCGGGCGCACTCGTGGCGCTGACGGCATTCGTGGGCTTCGAGAGCGCCGCGACGCTCGGGGTCGAGGCGCGGACCCCGCTTCGCACCGTCCCTCGCGCCATCGCCTGGACCGTGCTGGTCTCGGCGGTTCTGTACCTTCTCGCCGCCGTGACCCAGGTGGCGGGTTTCGCCGCCATCGACGGCTCGATCGCGGACAGCGCATCACCCATCAACGAGCTGAGCGCGGCGTTCGGGCTGGGCGGATGGGGCGTGCTGGCTGACGTCGGGATCGCTGCATCCTTCCTCGCCTGCGCGATCGGCTCGGCGACGGCGCTCACTCGTGTCGTGTTCACGATGGCGAGGGACGGCGTCGTGCCGAAAGCCATCGGCCGCACGCATCGGCGCTGGGGCACCCCGACGGGCGCGTTGATCGTGTGCCTGCCCGTCATCGTGCTCGTCCCGCTCGCCCTCGTGCTCGCCGGGGTCGACATCCGTGCCGCGATGCACGTGACGATCGCCCTGGGTGGCGCGGGGTACATCGTGGCGTACGTCCTGGTGTGCGTGGCGGCTCCCGTGTTCCTTCGACGCATCGGTGAGCTGACGGTGGGCGGCGCGCTCATGGCGCTCTTCAGCGCCGCGGCCCTGACCGCCGCCCTGGCGGCGTTCTTCATCGTGGATGCGGCGGGCGGCGGCGCTGTGGTCTGGCTCGCGGTGGCCGTGGCGATGGCCGCGACCGGGGCGATCGCCTGGCGGCTTCGCGGAGGTCGCCGCCTCCCGGAGCGGATCGGCACCTACGACGAGCCGATCGCGACGCAGGTGCTGGGCGGAGTTCCCCGCGCCGATCAGGCGGCGGGTGGTGACACCGTTCGTGGCTGAGCGCGAGTCCGCTCCGGCCGTCCCGACCCTCACCGCGCGCCAGCCCCGCGCGATCCATAGCGCGCTTACCGTGCTGGAGTGCGTCGCCGCCCTCGGCGCCGGTGTCACGGCGCGGGAGATCTCCGATGCCCTGAAGCTGCCGCGCGCGACGACCTATCGGCTGCTCAACCTGCTGGTCGAGGACGAGTACCTCGTGCGGACCCCGGATCTTGCCGGGTTCGCGCTCGGGGCAAAGGTGACGCAGCTGGCAGCAGTCGCGTCTCCCGTTCGCATCACGACGGCGGCCCGGTTGGTGCTCGCGGAGACGCGTTCGGCGCTTCGCGGGGGTGTGCATCTCGTGCTCTACGACCACGGCCGGGTGATGGTCGCGGATGCGGACCCGGATTTTCCGTTGAGCGATGAACTGCGCCTCGTCCGCGAACCCGCACGGTACGCGCTCGGGCGTCTTGCCTACCTCGAGAGCGGGGCGCACGACGACATCACCCGCGCGGCCGCGGCCGATCTCGCCCGCTACGGAGCGACACGGCAGCTCGGCGAGACCACGCCGGGCACGGCATGCGTCGCCCGGCCGATCCGCGATGTGGACGGCAGATTGGCCGCGGCGATCGGCTTCTCCGGACCGCTGCGACGGGCTCAGGAGCCGGAAGAGGTGCTCACGGTTCTCCACGGCGCGGCCGAGAGGCTAGCGCCGCTGCTCACCTAGTGCGTGCGTCGTGCGATCGGCGTGGCGTCAGCATCCGGGCCCGGTCGGGTTCTCCACGCACGTGCGGTCGACGAGCGCCGTGCGGGCCTCGACGATCTGCACCGGGTGGCCGCCGGTCGTCGCCTCGACGATGCCGTCGATCTCGCGCCATCCGCCACCGTCGAAGCTGACCTCGGGCGCGTACTGCACCGTCACCGCGGCGATGTAGTCCCCGCGCGCCGGATAGGCATGGCTCGTGCCGGTGGGCGTGAACTGCGCCTGACCGAGCGCGGTCCAGGACGCTCCGCCGGACGCCGCGGTCCGCGTCGCACCGTCGCCGTACGCGAAGCGGTAGCCGATGGGGGTGAACCGCACGACCACGTCGTATCCGAACAGAGTGCCCGGAATGCTCTGCGCGGATGCGGCCGACACCAGGTTCGTCGGCATCCCGACGATGCCGATACCGGCGGGTTCGCTCGCCAGAGACGGCGCAGCCGGCCGGAACGACGCGATGTCCGCGAGCGTCACGTCGGGGAGCCCGACCGCCGTGTAGTTGCCCCGGCACAGGACGGTCTCGCACCCCGGGCGCAGCAGATTGCCGTTCTCGTCGTAACGCGGGGCGTCGGGATCGACGGGAGCGCCGTTGTTGCCGCCGTTACTGTTGCCGCCGTTGTTGGCGCCCGGGCCGGTGTTACCGCGGCCGGGGCCGCCGCCGGTTTGCGCACCGATATCGATCTGCGAGCCGGAATTCTCGACGGAACACGCACCCACCGCGACCAGGTCTGGACTGCAACTTGTCGCGGCGGATACTGCCGTGAGAATTCCCAGAGTCAGAACCAAGCTCAGCACTGGTCTTCCCCGATCAGCTGGCTGTCCGAAATCAGCCACACATCGGAATCGCGAACAAGATCGACGCTTAGCCGACTCACTGTTGCCCGATCAGCGGGAGTCTTGTCTTGTCCTGAATCGTCAACCACGCGAGTCTCACTAGAGTCCAGACAGACGACTATGGAGACCTGGTCCGGAAGCTCGAAGGTGCTAGGTAGCACTCGCTCTACAGATGACGCTCCAGTGATACGAAGTCCAGCCTCATCTAACTGGCGCTGAGAGTCCACATCGGAATCAAGCGCGTTGCCCGATAAGAACTGTTCAGGAGTCGGATTGCCGGTAGGGTCCTCGCGTCGTCGGTTCAGGGCGTCCACATAAGCGCGGTAGGTCTCCTCGGCGGCGGCGAACGCCTCTGCCTCGTCCGTGAATCCGGTGGCGCTCGGCGTCGGAGCAGGCGCGGGTGTCGTGCAGGCGGCAAGCGTCATCATCCCGGCCACCGCGAGGGTGGCCACCAGCGCGCGGAACGGACGACGGATCACACGCACACCGTAACCGTCCCGCATCCGGCGCCGCAGCCGTTATCCACAGGCGCCGTAACAGCGCCGACACACGGACCGGCGAAGATGGCGGAATGCACCTCGCGTCCTCTCTTTCTGCGTCCCTGCCCGCGTGGCTCCTCGGTGAGCTCGACGACCTGCCCGCCGTACTGCCGACGCTCGAGGACCGAATGGACCTCGTCAACGCGCTCGCGGATCGCAACTGGCGCGAGGGCAGCGGCGGTCCGTTCGCCGCGATCGTCGTCGACGCCGCTACCGGCGCGCTCGTCTCGGCGGGGGTGAACGTCGTGTTGGCGTCCGGTCTCAGCTCGATGCACGCCGAGGTGACGACGCTGAGCCTCGCGCAGACGGCCCTCGGCCGCTGGGACCTCGGCGCGGAGGGCGCTGATCTCGAGCTCGTCGTCAACTGGCGTCCGTGCGTCATGTGCTACGGCGCGACCATGTGGAGCGGCGTCCGATCGCTCGTCGTCGCGGGCGAGGGTCCGCTGCTCGAGGAGCTCACGAAGTTCGACGAGGGCCCGGTCGTGGCGGACTGGGCGGCGCAGTTCGACGCCCGCGGCATCCGCGTCTCCATCGGCACGCGTCACGATGAGGCCGTCGCGGTATTCGCGGCCTACGGCGACAGCGACTCGATCGTGTACAACGCACGCGGAGCCGTCGACTGACCGACGGGCTTATCGTGGCCTGCGATGACGGATGCGGATTTTCGGGCCGAGTTCGATGCCCGGCTGGAGGCGCTCCGTGCGCAGGCGGTGCGTGACGCGATCACGCGCGGAGACGCGCTCGGCGGCGTCCTCGCCGCGCGCGGTGACCCGGCCGGCGCGGACGACGAGCACGACCCCGAGGGTGCGACGCTGTCGGACGAGTGGTCGCGCCTCGAGGGACTGCGGATCGGCGCCGTGCGCGAGATCGCGGAGATCGACGCGGCGCGCGCCCGGCTCGACGCGGGAACGTACGGCATCTGCATCCGCTGCGGCCGCTCCATCCCGGTCGATCGGCTGCGCGTGCGACCCACCGCGACGATGTGCGTGACCTGCGCGGCGCTGGGCTGAATCCCGGCGAGCGTCAGTCGGCGTCCGACCGACGGCCGGCTTCGACGAGGCTGTGATGGATGCGGTGCAGGTCTTCGAGCAGAGACCCGATCAGGATCCAGTGCGTGGCCGACGGACGCGTGATCTGCAACGGCGTCGTCAGGGCCGGCGGTTCTTCGACGACCGCTGCCGGGGGCTGACCGACCCGCTCGACATCGTGGGCCGCCCGGCGGAGCTGCTCCGCGATCGCCCGCACCTGCGGCTCGTCGACGAGATCGGGGGAGTAGTGGTCGTAGACCGCGCGGGTCATCCCCGTTACCTGCGTCACGATCGGTGTGTACAGTTCGACGGTCCGGGTGAGCTCCGCCAGCTCCGCACGATGCCGACCGCTCCGCGGATTGAGCGTGAGGGACTCCGAACCCGCACGGATCGCGGCGTCGGCGGCGTCGCGCATCGGGCGCATGAGGCGCGCTTCGAGCATGAGCTCCTCGAGCTGCCCGCGCGTGCGGACGCTCGTGAGGGCTTCGGCGAGCCGGTCGAGGGATGCCGACAACTCGCTGCCGAGCCGCGCCGTCGACTCACGAGCCGGCGCCAGGGCCACCGGCGGCACCAAGAGCACGTTGACCACGACGCCGATCGCCGCGCCGAGGATCGTCTCGATGACCCGGTCGAGCGCGTAGTCCGGCGTCGCGGTGCCGAGGGCGAGCACGAGGATCGCGCTGATCGCGATCTGAGTGGCTGCCCCCGGAGCGAGGCGCAGTGCCCACGCGATGAGCAGACCGCAGGCCGCGGCCGTCAGGATGACCCAGGTGCCGCTGCCGAAGAAGAGTCCGAGTGTCGTGGCGAGCAGGACGCCGAGGATCACTCCGACCGACCGCTCCACCGCCTTGCTGAACGACTGGTTGAGGCTCGGCTGCACGACGAGCAGCGCCGCGATCGCGGCGAACACCGGCAGGGGTCCCGGGATCAGCCACTGCGAGAGCAACCAGGATCCGATGACCGCGATGGCGGACTTCACCACCAGCAGCAGCGGAGTGCGCTGCGCGGCGCGGATGGCGGCCGGAAGACGCATCAGGGTTGCCGGGCGCGCAGCTTCCGCGCCGCCTCCGCGGGGGTGGTGCCGAGCTCCCGCTCGGCGAAGGTCAGGTCGTATCCGCCGCTGGTGCGGCGAGTGGCGCGCAGCGACTCGGCGTCCGTGCCGGACGCACCGCCCGCGAGCAGCGCGTCGGTGCGGCGGAACCGCACACCGAGCTCGCCCTGGGGTGTGGTGCCGATCCGGTCGATGTCGGCCCACGGTGCGCGACCGATCTTCGCGACACGGATGCCGTCCGCATCCGCGCGGAGGATCGTCGAGTGCCGCAGCTGATTGATGATCGAGACGCCGCCCCCGACCCCGAAGATGCCGATGGCGGCGGTACCGGCGATGAGCGCGAGAACGTTGTCGCCGTTCAGGAGCACCACGAACACGCCGAGCACCGCGGCGGCCAGACACACGGCGCCGAGCGCGAACAGGCGCCCGCGCGGGGTCACGAAGCGGATGCGGGACGAATCTTCACTCACCCGCACAGCCTATTCGCCGGGTTCGCGCCCCGCGCCGGGCGACGCGTCGCCATCGGTGTCCTCGTCATCGTCCGGGCCGGTGTCGTCCGCCCGTAGGAGGTCGTCGAGGGCCGCGTCGAACGCCGCATCGGTGCTCGCGGAGGTGAGCAGCGGTTCGGCCTCGATCACGAGATCCAGGGTCTGTCGGAGCAGGGCGCCCGTGGTGGGGGACTGCAGCAGGCGATGCTGGTCGAGGGGGCCGAGCGGAGCGATGCCGGCCAGCTGCCACGACGAGGTGAGGGGGTCTTCCGACAGCGGGATGCTCGCATCCCAGGTGCCGTCCGCGTACTCCGTCGACCGTGCGAGCACGCGGCGCACCGAACGTTCGACCTCGTCGCGAAGCGGTGCCAGTTCGTCTTTCCAGGCGAGTTCGGGCACTTCCTCGACGAGCGCACGCGGGTAGGGGTCATCGTCCAGCCACTCGCGGACCCGGATGCGGCGATCCCCGTACGCGACGATCACGATGTCGTCGGCGCCGGGGGCGACGCGGGCGATGCGCGCCATCGTGCCGAACGGGAATCGCTCGTCGCCCCCGCCGGCCTCGTGGCCGCGTTCGATGAGCGTCACCCCGAACGACGGCGTCTCGTCGTCGAGCAGGCGTCCGAGCATGACGCGATAGCGCTCTTCGAAGATGCGCAGGGTGAGGGGCATGGCGGGCAGCAGCACCGTACCGAGGGGGAACATGGCGACCGGCTCCATGGCCCCAGTCAACCACTCACCGCACGGCAGCGGGCGGGTACCGCCTAGGCTGCCGATATGCCCGGCTTTCCCGTCGTGACAGGCGACGCCTCGTGCCCGTGCGGCAGCGGTGAGACGTACGACGGATGCTGCGCCCCAGCCCTCCGCGGAACCCCACCGGCCACGGCGGAGGCGCTCATGCGCTCCCGGTACACCGCGTTCGTCGTGGGCGACGGCGCGTATCTGCGGGAAACGTGGCATCCGGGCACGCGTCCGGACGATGTCGATCCCGACCCGGCCCTTCGTTGGACCGGTCTTTCGATCCTCGGCACCCGCGAGGGGATGCCGGGAGACACCCGCGGCCGCGTCGAGTTCCGCGCCCGATACCGCGCCGGTCGCGAGCGCGGCGAGCTGCACGAGGACAGCCGCTTCGTCTGGCAGAGCGGACGCTGGTGGTATCTGGACGGCGTCATCGGCTGACGGCCCGCGCCGTCCTGTCAACCCGCGCGCCGAGCGGGCGCGAGGTTTCTAGGCTGGACGGGTACCCCCGTCACTCTCAGAAGGAGTCTCCATGTCCCGCATCCTCGTCTTCGGCGGTCACGGCAAGGTCGCTCTCCTGCTCGAGCCGCTGCTGGCCGAGCGTGGCGACGATGTCACGGCCGTCATCCGCAACGCCGATCACTCCGAGGAGGTCGCCGCGACCGGGGCCACCCCGAAGGTCGCGGACGTCGAGCAGCTCGACGTCGACGCGCTCGTCGAGCTGCTCGCGGGCTATGACGCGGTCGTCTGGTCGGCCGGCGCCGGCGGCGGCACCGCCGAACGCACCTACGCCGTCGATCGTGACGCCGCCATCCGGACGATGGATGCCGCTGTCCGCGCGGGCGTTCCGCGGTACGTGATGGTGTCGTGGATCGGGTCGTCGCCCGACCACGGCGTCGACCCCGACAACTCGTTCTACGCGTACGCCGACGCGAAGCTCGCCGCAGATGAGCACCTCCGCGCCACCGACCTGCAGTGGACCGTCCTCGGGCCGGGAACGCTCACTCTCGACGCCCCGACGGGCGCCATCACGACCTCGCCCGAGGGCAGCGGCGACGTGTCGCGCGCCGATGTCGCCGCGGTCATCGCCCAGGTGCTCGCCGACGACAGCACCGCCCGGCGCACCATCCGGTTCGGCGCCGGCGAGACTCCGATCGCAGACGCCCTCCGCGCCTGACACGGAATGCCCCGCGCCGAGCGCGCGTTGACGATCGCGTGAATGCACAACGCGTCGACGTAGTCGTGATCGGCGCGGGGCAGGCCGGTCTGTCTGCGGCCTACCATCTGCGGCGGCGAGGATTCGCCCCGGTCGGCCGTGCACTCCCCGGAGAACGCACCTTCGTCGTGCTCGATGGCGACGACCGCCCGGGCGGCGCCTGGCAGCACCGGTGGGAATCGTTGCGCATGGCGACCGTGAACGGGATCCACGAGCTGCCCGGCTTCCCCGTTCCGCCGGCCGACCCGCGCGCGTCGAGCCGCGACGTGCTGCCGGTGTACTTCGCCGAGTACGAGGAGGAGTTCGCACTCGACGTGCGGCGTCCGGTGCGCGTGCGTGCCGTACGTCGTACCGCGGAGCCGGATGCGGGACTCATCGTCGAAACCGACCTCGACGTGTACGCCGCGGGCCACGTCATCAACGCCACCGGCACGTGGACTCGTCCGTACTGGCCGGCTTATCCGGGCCGTGACCGGTTCCGCGGGCGTCAGCTGCATGTCCACGACTATGTATCGGCGGCCGAGTTCGCCGGGCAGACCGTCGTGATCGTCGGTGCCGGAATCTCCGCGGTCCAACTGCTCGACGAGATCTCGCACGTGGCGAGCACCTACTGGGTCACGCGCGACGAGCCGCAATGGGCGCGGGAGGACTTCGACATCCCGGCGCGGGTTGCGGCGATCGCGGGGGTGGAGGAACGCGTGCGGCAGGGACTCCCGCCGGGCAGCGTGGTCTCGGTCACCGGAATGCACCACACGACGTGGTCGCGCGCGGCCGAGGCGCGCGGGGTGCTGGTGCGCCACCCGATGTTCACGGCGATCGAGGAGAACGGTGTCCGGATGCCGGACGGATCGTTCGTGCGCGCCGACGTGATTCTCTGGGCGACCGGCTTCCGGGCCGCCATCGACCACCTCGCGCCGCTCCGGTTGCGGACGGCCGCGGGCGGCATCCGTGTCGAGAACTCGCGGGCGACCGACGAACCGCGCCTGTTCCTCATCGGCTACGGCCCCTCGCAATCGACGGTCGGTGCCAACCGGGCCGGCCGCGCGGCCGTTCAGCAGATCGTCGCGGATCTGGATGCCGCACCGGCCCCTGCGTTGCGCCATGTTTCGCGCACGTGACCTGATCGAAACAAGAAGGATCTACCGTCGCATCATGAGTATTCACGCGTCGCACACCCCGGATGAACTGCTCGACCCGGAACGGGCGATCAGCGCTTCGCTGTCTGCAGACGAGTTCAAGGCGCTGTTCCGTGGGCACCCCGGCGGCGTCGCGGTCATCACCGCCGAAGGCCCGGACGGCCCGGTATCCCTGACCGCGACCTCGGTGTCGTCGGTGAGCGCCGAGCCGCCGCTCCTGATCTTCTCGATCTCCGCACTCTCGTCTGCCGCTCCCGCCATCCTCGCGGCGGAGACCGTCGTGGTGCATCTGCTCGACAGCGACGACATCGACGTCGCGAAGCTCGGCGCGACGAGCGGGATCGACCGGTTCGCCGACCACGACTCGTGGACCCGCCTCGTCACCGGCGAGCCCGTCTACAACGGCGTGCGCGCGTGGGTGCGTTGCAGCATCATCGAACGCATGAACGCCGGCGGATCGACCGTGATCGCCGCGCACGCGCTCCAGTCCAGCCTGAACCGCGACGTCGAGCCGGGTGCGCACGGCAACGCGCTGGTGTACCACAACCGCACCTGGCACCGTCTCAGCGACGACTCGCGCGTGCACTGACCGTCCTCTCCGGCCGGTTCCGCCTCCCCCTGTCGTAGACTGGGGGAGGCGCCTAGCGCGCCACGGCTGTGGCAGCATCCGCGACGACGACTCGATGCCGCCCCCCGATCGCCGCTTTCCGGCGCGGGCGCCGAGAGTGCAACTACCTGCTGATGGAGCAAGGCGGCACGCCGCTGAGTCCGCGCGGAGGTTGTGCCTTGGCACCCGAGCAATCCACTTTGATCCACCACACCGGGTGGGGATACTTTCCCATCGCGTTCATCGCCCGGCTGCCGTTCGCGATGATGGTCGTGGGTGTTCTGACACTCGTGACCAGTGCGAGCGGTTCTGTCGCGCTCGGCGGACTCGCCTCGGCTGCAGTCGGCATCGGTGTCGTGATCGCCGGTCCGGTCATCGGTGACGCCGTCGATCACCACGGCCAGCGCACGGTGCTCGTGCCGGTCGGTCTGATCAACGGTGTGCTTCTCGCGCTGTTCCCGCTCGTCGTGCTGTCGGGGATGCCCGATGCGATGGTGCTGATCGTGGCGGGACTGATCGGGGTGACCGCGCCTCAGGCCGCCGCGATGAGTCGCAGCCGTGTGATCGCGATCATCCGTGACCGGCTGCATCCGGATACCCGCGGCCGCACATTCACACGCGCCATGTCGTACGAGTCCGCCGCGGATGAGACGGCGTTCGTGATCGGCCCGTTCCTCGTCGGCATCTTCGCGTCGTTCATCGCCCCCTGGGCGCCGATCGCGATCGCCGCGGCCCTGAGTTTCGTCTTCGTCACGGCGTTCGCACTTCACCCGACCGGCGTGCTCGCGACATCGAGCGAATCCGAGACCGCGCGCCGTGCACCGTTCTCGGCCGTCCTGAGCCCGCGCGTGCTGGTGCTGGTGGGAGGCACGTTCGCCGTCGGACTGTTCTTCGGCTCGACGCTCACTTCTCTCACGGCCTTCATGGAATCCCGCGGCGCGGGCGCGGATGCGGGGCTGCTGTACGGCCTGATGGGCATCGGTTCCGCGGCTCTCGCGTTGGCCGTCGCGGTGCTGCCGGCACGTTTCGCATTGCGCTGGCGTTGGCTCGTCTTCGCCACGGTGATGGCGGTGTCGGCGTCGGCGTACGCAGCGACGGATGCGGTGTCCGGCCTCGTCGTCACGCTTCTCGTGATGGGGCTCGGCGTGGGCCCGGCGCTCGTGACGATCTTCAGCTTGGCGGGGGAGCGGAGCCCGGCGGGGCGCTCGGCCACCACGATGACGTTGCTCGCGTCGTCGTTGACGCTCGCTCAGGCCCTGTCGTCAGCCCTGGCGGGGTCGATCGCGGAGACCGTGTCGATTCCGCTCGCCCTCGCGCTTCCCGCCCTCGCGGCGCTGCTCGTGCTGGTGTTCGGGGTGCTGAATGTCGCCGTTGAGCGTCACGATGCCCGCGTCCACTACAGCGTGACGTACGCCTCGATCGTGGCGCCCGCGGGCAGCGGCTCGTAGAAACTCAGCTCGAACGTCTGCTCGGCCCCGGCGGGAAGCTCGTCGACGTAGGTGCCATCGGCCGAGATCAGGGTGCCCTCCGCGTCGCGCGTGAGGACGATGACCTGCGCATAGAGCTGATCTCGCGGGGTGCCGTTCACGACCCGGCCCGTGACGGCGGGGATCCCGTACTCGTCGGTCTGCTGCACGTCTTCGACGGTGACGATTCCCGCCTCATCGGGTCCGAGGATCCGCGCGTCGGCCTTGTCGGGTAGCTGCAGTCGGACGTCGGTGATCGTCGCGTCGCCGGCGTCGAGGAATGATCCCACGATCGCCGTGGGGCCGGGCTGGATCGTCAGGTACTGCTCATGCGTGTCCACGACGGTGCCGCTCGCGTCGAGACCCTCGACCAGGATGATGCTGTCTTCGAAGATCGCGTCGGGGTTGGGGTTGTCGAGCACGACGCCGTAGTTCCAGATCCCTTCGGCGAGGTTCGTGGGAGTCACGACGACCTCGCCCGCCAACAGATCGAGCGCCGCGCCGTATTCGATCGGTCCGTCGGGAACGAATTCCCCATCGTTCGGGAAACCGTCGGTGTAGGGCGCGTCGTAGGGGCGGGGTGCGAATCCGAACGGGTCGGAGACCGTGAACGCGGAACCGATGGCCACGGCGAAGATCACGCCGATGACAGCGAGCGCGCTGGCGCCCGCGGAGGTCGCGATCGCGGCGATACCGAATCCCTTGCCGCCGTGGCTGCGGCCGATGACGGCGATGAGCCCGCAGATGAAGCCGGCGAGGAGGGCGGGCACGGCGAGCACCGCCACGAGCGGGAGCGCGAGGGCGCCCACCCCCGCGAGGCAGAAGGCGACGATCGCCAGGGATGCGGGGCGGGGGTCGCGTCCGCGCGGTTGCGCGGACGGCGGCGCGTACGTCGGGCTCGGAGACGGGATCAGCACGGGGGCCGCGCCGGGATACGGCTGCGTGAAGCGCTGTCCGGGACGAATCGTCGGCGGCGACGGCTCTGCTGCCTGCGGTGGGACGGATTCGTCGCTCATGCCGGGGCTCCTCGCCGCAGGGATCGGATGCGGGTGGTCCGAGCCTAGAACTCCGGCCGTGCCCGCGCGTGTGCGCTGTGGAGAATACGCTCGAGGGATGCAGATCTTCCTCGCCGTGCTCCTGCTCGTGAACGCGATCTACAACGTGGTCGTGTGGCCGCGATTCTTCCAGCGGGTCGCGAAAGATGCCCGTGCGCGTGACGCCGCCGGCAAGCGGACGGCGTTCTTCCGCGTGCACGCGGTGCTGATCGGCATCGCTCTGCTGCTCGCTGTCGTCTCTGCGGTCGCCGGCGTCTGGGCGCTCGTCACGGTCTGACGACCTACGATTGGCCGGTGTCCGTCGCCAAGATCCTGCTGTTCTATCGCTTCGTCCCGATCGCCGATCCGGAGGCCGTGCGGTTGTGGCAGCGCGATCTCTGCGAGCTGCTCGGGCTCCGTGGGCGCATCCTCATTTCTCGCGATGGCATCAACGGGACGGTGGGCGGCGAGCTCGACGCGGTGAAGACCTACCGTCGGAAGACGCTTCAGTACGCCCCCTTCGCAGACATGGACGTGAAGTGGTCGGAAGGCTCGGGACTCGACGACCTCGGCATGAGCCTCGACTTCCCCCGGCTGTCGGTCAAGGTGCGCGACGAGATCGTCAGTTTCGGCGCTCCGGACGAGTTGACGGTCGACGCGGACGGTGTGCGCGGCGGGGGGACTCCGCTTTCTCCGGCCGAGGTCAATGCTCTCGTTGCTCGGCGGGGAGATGATGTCGTCTTCTTCGACGGGCGGAACGCCTTCGAGGCGGAGATCGGCCGATTTCGCAATGCCGTGGTTCCGGATGTGGCCACCACTCGCGACTTCGTGGCCGAGCTCGAGTCTGGGCGTTACGACCACCTGAAGAACACCCCGGTCGTCACGTACTGCACCGGCGGCGTGCGGTGCGAAGTGCTGTCGAGCCTGATGGTCGCGAGAGGGTTCCACGAGGTGTACCAGCTCGACGGCGGCATCGTGCGATACGGCGAGGCGTTCGGCAACGACGGACTGTGGGACGGATCGCTCTACGTCTTCGACGGCCGAGGCGCCGTCACGTTCGGGCCCGACGCGGAAGTCCTCGGCACGTGCGCCGGATGCGGCGCTCCCGGAGACCGCATCGGCGACTGCACGGATTCCGCTTGCCGCGTTCGGGTGGTGCTCTGCCAGGACTGCCTCGCCGGTGCCGCCGTTCCGTGCCCGGACCACGCCGCGACCGTTCCCGGATGATGCGATAGCCGCTCCCGGGTGACCTCATGACCCGCCTGCCCGTCAGAAGGGTGGTGGGTCGTTGTCGGGTGTGAACCGCGCGGTCCCTCCGTGTCTTGTGGGTGGGGTCGTGGTGTGGGTGTGGCCGAGGGGTGTGGTCCAGTGGAGGGTTCCGCCGGGGTGTTGGGTGACGGTCCAGGAGGCGGTGTGTTTGAGGGTGTGGTGGCGTCGGCAGAGGTGGGCGAGGTTGTCGGTGCGGGTGGGGCCGCCGTGGGCGTGGGGGATGGTGTGATCGATGTCGCAGTGGATGGCGGGGGTGCGGCATCCGGGGAATCGGCAGTGTTGGTCTCGGGCTTGGAGGTGTCGGGTCATGGCGGCGGTGGGGGTGTACCGGTCGGTGGTGAGCATGGTGCCGGTGATGGGGTGGGTGAGGACCCGGGCGAATGCGGTGCTGTTTCCGAGGAGTCGGCGGGCGGTGTCGGGGTCGATGGGTGAGCGTCCGGTGAGTTCGGCGGGGTCCTCGGATACGCCGGCGGCGGTGAGGACGGGGACCACGACCTGGATGGTCGCGCGGATCGCGCCGAGTTCTCCAGGCTGATCCCCGGTCACCGTCGGATCCGCGCCGGGCGTGCTGGTGAGGAGCATGTCGGCGACGAGGTCGGCGCGGATGTGGTCGACGGTCCGGTCATCGGACGCGATCACCTCCTGCCGCTCGCGCTCACGTGCGCTCGCGACATCGACGCCCACCGCAGCGCCACAATCATCCGTGACGTGGCGGCGCGTTCGTTCGCGGGCGTTCTTGATCAGGCGGCCTTGTTGGGTGAGGCGGTCGTGGATCGCGTGCGCGAGAAGGGCGGGGAGGATGACGACGAGTTCCGCCATTCCGTCCTCCAGCGGCACGACGCGAACGCCTCGGTTTTCTCGGGCTTCCTGGTGGCGTTCCGTCAGGGTTCGGGGGTGGAGTTTCTCCGCCAGCATCCCGAGCAGGTGTTTCGCGCCGGCCGGGGTCTCTGCTTCGCAGACGGGGACGGCGGCCTGGTCGAACAGCTCCCGGTCCTCGCCTGCGAGGGGGAGCCCGGCGTCGACGACGGCACGCACGTGCCCCTGGGTGATCCGGCCCGCCTCCCACGCCGTCACCGTCTCCGGGAACCCGGAAACGAGCGTGTCAGCATCGCTCATCCGGCGTTGCACGGTGCGATCAGACAGGCGGGTCGCGCAGGCGATCTCCGCCGCCACCGACCGCATCGCCATCTCGCGCTCCCGCACCGCGTTCGATCGGCTCACTCGCTCCGCGTACGCACCGGCTCGCGCGAAAGCCCGCACCGCTGCCGCCTGCGCGGTCGCTAACGCGCGCTCCGCGGCGATTACACCGGCCACCACCGCGGCCCGTTCGGCATCCTCACCGCCCGGGACGCTCACCTCGATATTCGAACGCATGTTCTAATCGTAGTGGAGACCTCCGACATCCACACCCTTATCACCCGCACAATCCACATCCGTGGACAACATCCCCGCACCCGCCCCTGGGGAGGACAAGTCGCCCGACCCGCGACCTGAAAGAATGGACCAATGCCTCCCGCACCCGATCAGCAGCTCGATTCCTACACGCTCGCGACCGACGGCGCATGCAAGGGCAACCCGGGGCCGGCCGGGTGGGCGTGGGTCGGCGAGGACGGTCAGTGGGCGGCGGGCTCGATTCCCGAGGGCACGAACAACATCGGCGAACTGCTCGGCCTCCTGTACGCGATCCGCGATCACCCGCACGTCACGAACCTCACGGTGCAGGCCGATTCGAAGTACGCGATCGACACCTACAGCTCATGGATGGACGGCCACGCGCGCCGGGGCTGGCTGACGAGCGCGAAGAAGCCGACCGCGAACCGCGAGATCCTCGAACAGCTCATGGAGGCCCGTGAGGAGCGCCGTGCGGCGGGACTCCCGCCGGTCATCCTCGAGCACGTCCGCGGGCACAGCGGGCATCGGCTGAACAGCTGGGCGGATGAGCGGGCCGTCCGGGCGTCGCAGCACGCGGCGAAGGGCGAGGAGCTCATCTGGACCTCCCACCGCGGGCTCGACCCGCTCGACGTGTCCGTCGACCCGCCGCGTTCCGCCGGCGACCGTCCGCGCCGCTAGGCCGACACAGGCTCCCGACGCACGCCCCGCGACGCCTGAGACCTCACGGACGATCGATCAGGGCGCGAGCCGCGGCACCACGCGCACCATGATGATCATTGCGACCAGCTCGACGAGCGTCTGGGTGACCACGACGAGAGGTGCGAGCGAAAGGTCGGGGGGCAGCGCGAGAGCGAGCGGCAGGACGACGAGCGAGTTGCGGGTGACGCCGCTGAAGATCAGGGCGCGGGCGGCGCCCGCATCCGCTCGCACCACGCGAGCCGCAGCCCAGCCGAGCGCGATCATCACGACGACGAACGCGGCGTAGAGCGGCAGGAGACCCCAGAGCTCGCTCAGTCTGGCGCCGACGGCCCGCACCTGAGAGGCGACCACGACGCCGAGGGTCAGCATCATGAGCGGCACCATGAGCGAGGGCAGCCCGCTTTCGGCCCGCCGCGCCGCCGGGATGCGCGCGGCGAGCAGCTGCACGAGGATCGCCAGCCCGAGCGGGAGCGCGATCAGCACGAGGAACGCGCGGATGAACGGGGCTGCGTCGATCGTGGCGAGAGCATCCGCTCCCGCGAATGCCCACAGGTATCCGGGCAGAAGGAGGAGTTGAGCGACCGTCAGGAGCGGAGCGGCGGCGAGCAGCCGGTCGCTTGCCCCACCGGCGATCCGGGTGAACACGATCACGTAGTCGACGCACGGTGTCAGAAGAACGAGAAGCACACCGATCAGCATTGCTTGGTCGCCGGCGACGAAACGGGACAGCCCGTAGACGACGCACGGGACGACGACGAAGTTCAGGAGTCCGAGGGTGAGCAGAAACCGACGGTCGCCGAGAGCGTCACGGATGCGGCGGAACGGCACGGTCAGGAACGTGACGAAGAGCAGGGCGCCGAGCGCGGGCTCGATGGCGACCTCGAGCGCCGCGTTCGCGGGAACAGCGATCCCGACGCCCGCGCCGAGGGTGATCGCGAGGAGATACAGCGCGACCTGGTGACGCTCCGCGACGTCGGAGTACGCGCCTCTCCGGTCTGCCACGCCCTCGACACTATCCGGACCCGCGGGCGTTCTTCCTCGCGCGCTGCGTAGGCTGGATGCATGCTCGCCACCGTCATCCACGCCGCCCGTGACATCCGCGTCGAAGAGGTTCCCGACCCGCAGCTCTCCACCGGACGCGACGCCATCGTGCGCGTCGTCGCCGCGTGTGTCTGCGGTTCCGACCTCTGGCCGTACCGGGGCGTCACCGCGACGGACCGACCGCACCGCATCGGTCACGAGTTCGTCGGGATCGTCGAGAGCGTGGGGGACGACGTGCAGAACGTCGCGCCCGGCGATTTCGTCATCGCCCCGTTCTACGTGTGCGACGGAACGTGCGCGAACTGCCGCAACGGTGTCAGCACCTCGTGCCTCAGCGGCGGATGGTGGGGCGGCGACGTGCACGACGACGGTTTCGCCGACGGCGGCCAGGGCCAGTTCGTTCGTGTTCCGCTCGCCGACGGCACCCTCGCGGTGGTTCCGGGGCCGATCGGCGACGAGGAGATCCCCGGCCTGCTCACTCTGAGCGATGTCATGGGTACCGGACACCACGCGGCGGTGTCGGCGGGTGTGCAGCCCGGTGACAGCGTCGCCGTCGTCGGTGACGGCGCGGTGGGGCTCTGCGCCATCATCGCCGCCAAGCGGTTGGGTGCGACGACGATCATCGCGATGTCCCGGCATCCGGAACGTCAGGCGCTCGCCCGCGAGTTCGGTGCGACGCACATCGTCGCGGAGCGTGGCGACGAGGGCGTCGAGAGGGTGCGCGAGCTCACCGACGGCATCGGCGCCGACCGCGTGCTCGAGTGCGTCGGCACGAAGGAGTCGATGGATCAGGCGCTCCGTTCGGCGCGTCCGGGCGGGATGGTCGGATACGTGGGCGTGCCGAACGGCGGCCCCGAACTTCCGATCGGTCGGATGTTCGGGTCGAACGTCGGCGTCAACGGTGGCGTCGCGCCGGTGCGCGGCTACATCGAGGAACTTCTGCCGGACGTCCGTTCCGGCGCCGTCCGGCCGGGTCTGGTCTTCGACCTGGAGCTTCCGCTGACGGAGGCGGCCGAGGCGTACGCCGCGATGGACGAGCGTCGGGCGACGAAGGTGCTGCTCCGGCCCTAGAGCGCGAGCTTCAGGGTGTGACGGACTCTGACGGCGCGTCGTCGATCGGTGGCGCGGGCAGGGGCGCTGGTGCTTGCTCGGACGGGAGTCCTTCGTCGTCGCCCGGCTCTTCGCCCGGGATCGGCGTCGTGCTCGGACCGGGCGTGGGGGTCGATGTCGGCGGCTTCGGCGTCGGCGTCGGATCCGGTGTGGGAGTAGGTGCGACCGGCTGCTCCGGAGCCGGGGCGGGCGCCGGCTCCGGAGCGGGCACCGGGTCGGAGCTGACGAACGGCTTCCACGGTTCGCTCACGGAGCGTCGGAACGTCGTCGGAGGTGCGGTGGGATCGACTTCGCGCACCTGCAGCGGCGGCTCCACGCCGATCGCCGCTTCCATCTCGTCGGGGGAGTCGGCCTCGGTGACACTCAGGATCTCGGCTGCTTGGGCCGTGCGGCCGCTCGCGGACTCGTCGGACACGTTCAGCGCGATCGAGGTGACGGCGGTCACGGCGAGGGCGCCCGCGCATGCGGCAGCGACGATGACAACGCGGGTGTGTGCGCGCACGTAGCTCCTCTCGCCGCACCGAGAATCACGGGAAGTCACTCGGTGGAAAGTGTCGGGGTGGCTTCCATATTCACGTGCTCCACAGCGCGAGTCAATGCGAGCGCACCGGGATTCTGTCCGGAGAGCACGTTAAACCCCAGTTCATGAGCACGATCTGAAAAACCAGGGCGGATGCGGGATCCGGCCGTGTCAGGAACTCCGCGACCCCAGCGGATACCGACGCCGCAGGACGAGGCGCTGCACGAGCGTCCAGACCACCGTCACGGCCAGGTACAGGCCCGCGGCCAGGGGAACGAAGACGGCGACCACCGCGGAGGCGAAGGAGAGGAACCCGAGTGCGTGGAGCGCGAACGACGGGGTGACGTCGCTCGTCACGACCGGTCGGAAGGCGCGACGGGTCACCTCGCCGGCCGCGATGATCATCAGGAGCACGGTGCCGAAGACGGCGATGCTCGCCGGATCGAGCGCCCCCGCGGAGACGATCCCCGCGAGGCTGCTGCCGAGAGGAACGCCCGCGAGAGTCTCCGACAGCAGCGCGTTGTCGCGCCCCGCCAGGACCGGATGCAGAAACACCGCGTAGAGAATGCCGACGATGGGCGCTTGCACGAGCAACGGCAGGCACCCCGCCAGCGGGGACGCGTGCTCGTCGCGATAGACCTGCATCGTCTCGCGCTGCATGCGCTCGGGATCGGTGCGATATCGCTGCTGGATGAGGCGTAGACGCGGCGCGAGCCGCGCGCGGGTCTGCTCCGCTTTCGCTTGCGAGACTCCGGCGGGGATGAGGAGGGCGCGCACGATCAGCGTGGTCAGAATGACCGCCGCGGCCGCAGCCGAGGCGCCGGTGAAGGGTTCGAGAACAGAGGAAAGGGCGAGAAGCGCGCGGTAGGCGAGGTCGAGGAGGGCGGTCACGGGCGGGAAGGCGAAGATGTCCACGGAAGGATCCGTTCTGCGAGGTCGATCGGGAAGGTGATCGGCCGCGACGGAACGCCGCATCCTCGCCGGTCGGGGGCGAGGGAGAGAAGGAGCGTTGCGCGGCGGCGTCTAGAGGACGACGGCCGCGTGGCCCGGTGCTCGCGGGCGCGGGTGCCCGGACGCATCCGGATCGCTCTGCGTGAGCGGAGAGGACACATCGATGCTGCGACGAGGGGTCGCGGAGGGATCCGTTCCCGCTGCCACACCGGCGAAGGCGGTAGCCGCCACGACGATAAGGGCGGCGGCGATCACGGTAGCACTCGATGATCGGCGTCAAGCCGAGGCCGCGTGGGGGTGGCCCTCCGTACGCTGGGGTCATGGCAGATCAGCACACCTCCGTTCCCACCGTGGCGCTCAACTCGGGCCACGCCATCCCGCAGCTCGGCTACGGCGTCTTCAAAGTCGACCCGGCGAAGACCGAGAAGTACGTCACCGAGGCCCTCGAGGTCGGCTACCGGCACATCGACACGGCAGCGATCTACGGCAACGAAGAGGGCGTCGGCCGCGCGATCGCGTCCAGCGGGATCCCGCGCGACGAACTCTTCATCACCACGAAGCTCTGGAACGATCGTCAGGCGGGCGACGAACCCCGCGCCGCGATCCAGGAGAGCCTCGAGAAGCTCCAGCTCGAGTTCGTCGACCTGTACCTGGTGCACTGGCCCGCCCCGGCCAACGGCAACTACGTGAACGCCTGGACGAGGCTCGTGTCGCTGAACGAGGCCGGGCTCGCGCGGTCGATCGGCGTGTCGAACCACTTGGTCGAGCACCTCGCACAGCTCGAGGCCGCCACGGGCACGCTGCCCGCGGTGAACCAGCTCGAGATCCACCCCGCCTACCAGCAGCGCGAGGTCGTCGAGTGGTGCACGTCTCGCGGTGTCCACATCGAAGCGTGGGGTCCGCTCGGCCAGGGCAAGTACGACCTGTTCGGCACCCCGGCTGTCGCCGACGCCGCCGCGGCGCACGAGCGCACGCCCGCCCAGGTGGTGCTGCGCTGGCACCTGCAGAAGGGCTTCATCGTCTTCCCGAAGACCGTGAATCGCGAGCGGATGGCGGAGAACTTCGCGCTGTTCGACTTCGCGCTCTCCGATGCTGAGGTCGAAGCGATCACGGCACTCGATCCGCAGGATGGCTCGGGCCGCGTGGGCGCGCACCCGTCCGAACTGAACTGATCCCGGCATCCGGAACGAGAGGCGCTGCGCGTGAAAGCGGCCCTGATCCTCGCGACTCAGCAGTTCGAGGATCACCCGGCCTTCCACGATCCCGACATCGACGAGTTCTTCGTTGTCGAGTCCGCGCAGCGCTTCTCCCGGTTGCCGTACCACCGGCACAAGATCGTGCTGCTGCTCGCGGCGCTTCGGCACACGGTCGACAGGCTCCGCGCGGACGGGCGCATCGTGCGTGTCGTCGCTCTCGAGGATGACCTTTCGTTCGCTCGCGGAGTCGAAGAACTGGCGACCCGGCACGGCGCCGACGGTCTGGCGTGGATGAGCGCGACCGATCGGGGAGTCGACGAACGGATCCACGCGCTGTGCGCCCGGCTCGGCCTTCGCAGTCGGGTGTATCCGGATGCGCTGTTCCTCACTCCGGCAGAGGCATCCGACGAGTGGTTCGCCGCGCATCCGACGCCCGTCATGGAGACGTTCGTGCGGTGGCAGCGTCATCGCACGGGGATTCTCATGGACGGCGAGCAGCCCGTCGGCGGGCGGTGGAACTTCGACGCCGATAATCGGCATCCGCTTCCGAAGCGCGGGGTGACGGTGCCGGCGCTTCCTTTTCCGTCGCCCGATCCGATCACCGCCGGTGTGATCGCCGAGGTGAACGAGCGGTTCGCCGATCATCCCGGTGATGCGGCGCAGTTCTGGCTCCCGGTGACCCCGGATGCGGCGCGCCAGTGGCTCGACACGTTCATCGCCGAACGGTTCCGCGATTTCGGGCGCTACGAAGACGCGATGTCGCGCGACCAGCCGTTCCTGTTCCACTCGGTGATCTCGCCGATGCTGAACATCGGGCTGCTGACGGTCGACGAGGTGATCACGGCCGCGACGACCGCGGGCGACGACGTGCCGCTGGCGTCGGTCGAAGGCTTCGTTCGCCAGATCATCGGATGGCGGGAGTACATGCGCGGCATGTACCGGGCGCATCCGGAACTCGACGGAGCGAACGCGTTGGGGTTGAGTAGGCCGCTCGAGGACTGGTGGTACACGGGGAAGGGAATCCCGGTCGACGTGCCGGTGCCGGTGCGGTCGGTGCTCGAGAGCGTGCACCGCTGGGGGTATGCGCACCACATCGAACGGCTGATGGTGCTGGGTAACTGGTTCCTCCTGCGGGGCTACGCCCCCGCCGAGGTGAACCGCTGGTTCTTGGCGCTGTTCGTCGATGCCTACGACTGGGTGATGGTGCCGAACGTGTTCGGGATGAGTCAGTACGCCGATGGCGGGCTGGTCGGCACGAAGCCGTATATCTCCGGCGGGGCATATCTGCAGAAGATGGGGTCGTGGTGGTCGTCGGCACAGCAGGCGAAGGAGTCCGCGTTCACGGACGCGTACTGGCGGTTCCTCGATCAGCACGAAGACGCGCTGGCGGGCAATCCCCGCATGTCGCTGCCCCTCGCGCAGATGCGGTCGCGGCGCGCGGCGAGCGAGTCCGCAGGCGGGTAGTCGCAGGGCCTCCCACGGCGTCCGGAGTGTGATTAGCGTGGAGGGATGAGTGACACCCGTGCGGAGATCCGAGAGTTCCTGAGTTCTCGACGGGCGCGCATCTCGCCCGAGCAGGCCGGGCTGCCCGCATACGGCGGCAACCGGCGCGTGAGCGGACTCCGGCGCGAAGAGGTGGCGATGCTCACGGGCGTCTCGGTCGACTACTACGTGCGGCTGGAGCGGGGCAATCTCGCGGGAGCCTCCGAAAGCGTGCTGGACGCGCTGGCGCGAACCCTGAGCCTTGACGAGGCGGAGCGGCAGTACCTGTTCGACCTCGCTCGGAACGCCGGACCGGCGCCGCGGCGTCGACCGCCGGTGACGAGCGATGTGCGGCCGGCGATCCGGCAGGTGCTCGATGCGATGGCCGATGCTCCCGCCTGGGTGCGCAACGGCCGGCACGACATCCTCGCCGCGAACAGCATGGGTCGTGCGCTCTACGCGCCGGTCTTCGACGACCCGCGGCGGCCGGTCAATACGACCCGGTTCACGTACCTGAATCCCGCCGCGCGCGAGTTCTGGCGCGACTACGACCAGATCGCCGACGACGCGGCGGCGATGCTCCGGTTGGAGGCAGGACGCAACCCGCACGATGAGGGGCTCATCCGCCTGGTGGGGGAGTTGTCGACGCAGAGCGAACTCTTCCGCCAGCGGTGGGCGTCACGGGACGTGAAGTACCACCGCAGCGGGATCAAACGGCTCCACCACCCGGTGGTCGGCGACCTCGACCTGAACTACGAGTCGATGGAGCTTCCCAGCGAGCCGGGGCTGGTCATGAACGTCTACACCGCGGCGCCCGGCTCGCCCACGGCGGATGCGTTGATGCTGTTGGCGTCGTGGGTCGCCGATCAGAACCGGCGGGCCGCCCCCGATCACCAGAAGGTCACCCCGGAGGCGTAACCTCTCCCGGCGCGCCTGCACCCGCACGGTCGCGCAGGACGGCCCGCGCGATGCGGTCACCTGACACGAGCGCGCCCTGGATGGACGCGGTGTCGCGGTGGTCTCCGGCCAGATAGACACCGTCGCGGATGCGGGCGGGTCGGGTCGGCCGCAGCGGCGCCGTCTGCGCGGGCAGCGCGTGCGGGATGTCATCGCGGCGGATGAGGTGCCAGCCCGCCACCGACCCGCCCCAGATCTCGCCGAGATGGCGGCGCACCACCGTCTCCACCGGCCCGCCGCCGGTCGAGGGCAGCAGACATGTCGCCTGCACGAGGTGCCGGCCGGGAGGTGCATAGGAGGGCGCGGCGTTCGACATCACCGCGGTGTTCACGACCGGGCCGCTGCGGCGTCCGTCGAGCCGCAACATGCCGGATTCGGTCGGCGGCACCTCCGCTTCGAACCACCACGTCTGCAGACCGCGGGTCTGAGCGGACGGCACACCGACGAGCGCCGGCACCGCCTCCGAGCCGACCGCGATGACGACCGTCTGCGCTCTGAGGGTGTCGGCACCGGCGACGGCGATCTCCGTGCCGCGGGCGCCCGACCGGAGCCCGGTGACGCGGTGACGGAGTCGGATCGAGGCCCCCATCAGTCGGGCCATGCTCGCGAGCTGCGCGGGGACCGCCTGGATGCCGTGCTCGGGAACTCCCGGGCGACCCAGCGCGAACATGCGGATGAGCAGCCGGACGAACGCGTCGGATGTTTCGAGCGTGTCGTCCGCGACGACGCCGGCGAGGAACGGCTCGAGCACCTCGGCGCGAAGTGCGCCGAGCACGCCCGCGCGACGCCATCCGGTCGCGAGTGACGCGTCGGCGCCGGTGAGCGCGGTGCGCGGCCTCACGATGGTCGGCCCCGCCCACCGCGCGAGAGCCGAGAGTTCGCGCGCCGATAGCAGCCCGCTGCGGAGGGTTGCGGGCAGAAGTCGGGGGTGATGGAGCGGGTGCGCGAGGGTCGCGACCCCGCGGTCGCGCCGCACCTGCACGCCCCCTGGGAACTGCTGCAGTCCGAGGGCACGCACATCGACCCACCGCCCGACGGCCGGGTAGGCGGGATTGAGCAGCTGGAAGCCGCGGTCGAGGAGGAAGCCGTCGACCGCATCCGTGCGCTGCCGACCGCCGACCGCCTCCGCCGCCTCGAGTACGACGACGTCGAGGCCCGCCTGCGCCAGCACGCTCGTGCAGCGCAGCCCCGCCAGGCCCGCGCCGACGACGATCACCTCGTGTGCATCCACGGGGCGAGCCTAGGCCTGCGGGCGGCGCCTACGGCGGGGTGGTGCGGCGCCCGCGCGCGTCGGTAGCCTGACCGCGTGACTCACCGGTTGACAGCAGATGAGGCTCGGCGGATCGCCGTGCGAGCACAGTTGCTCGATGCCGATCGCCCCGGCGATGTCGTGGAGGTGGCCGAGCAGCTCGGCTACATCAAGATCGATCCCACCGCCACGATCGCGCCCGCGGAGCACACCCTGCTCTGGTCGCGGATCGGATGGTCGTACGAACCGGGCCAGCTGTCGAAGGCGGTGGAGCAGGACCGGCTGCTGTTCGAGTTCGACGGTGCCTTTCGGCCGATGAGTCTGCTGCCGCTCATGCTGCCCGGCATGCGTCGGTGGCCGCAACGCGAGAGCAGCCGCCAGTGGCTCGAGGCGAACGCCGCGTTCCGCGACGACGTGCTGGCGCGCCTTCGCGACGGCGGCCCGCTCTTCGCCCGCGAGATTCCCGACACCGCGGTCGCGCGGCGCGGCACCGACGGATGGTCGGGGCCGAATCAGGTTCCGCACATGCTCGACTTCCTGAGCCGCCAGGGCAAGGTGGCGATCGTCGGCCGCGCCGGGCGTCACCGGCGGTGGGATCTCGCCGAGCGGGTCTACCCGCAGAACTTGCCCGACTACGCGTTCGATGACGCCGAACGGATGCGGGAGGAGCGCCGACTCCAGGCCGTCGGCATCGCCAAGGAGAAGTCGCCGTGGACGCCGGTCGGGGCGGCGGGGGAACCCGCGACGATCGAGGGCAGCGCCCGGAAGTACCGCGTCGATCCGGAGGCGCTGGCCGCCCTGAACGACGACCGCGGCGGTCGGGTGGCTTTCCTCAACCCCTACGACAGCCTGCTGTTCGACCGCCCGCGCCTGCGCGAACTCTTCGCGTTCGACTACGTGCTCGAGCAGTTCAAGCCGAGGCCCCAACGCCGGTACGGCTTCTTCGCGCATCCGATTCTGATGGGCGACCGATTCGTGGGGATGCTGGATGCCGAAGTGGACCGTACCCGGGAGGAATTGCGGCTCGGCGCCATCCACGAGTTCGTGCCGTTCGATCCGGAAGAGACCGAGATGGTGCGGGCCGAACTCGCGGAACTCGGCGAATGGCTCGGGATGTCGGTCACCGGGCTGGACTGACGCCATCCGGCCCCGCTCCGTTAGCGTGGCGATATGACCGAGCACACGAATGCCCAGAACAAGACCCAGGCCGAACGAGCGCAGGCGCTGTCGGCCCTGAATGCCGCCCCCGAGATCCTCCGCGTCGTCAACGTCTGGGACGTCGTCTCGGCCAAGGCCATCCTCGACCTTCCGGAGACCCGAGCCCTCGCCACCGCCGGGCACTCCATTGCCGCGACCTTCGGCTACGCCGACGGCACCATCCCGCTCGAGACGACACTCGACCTCGTCAGCCGCATCGTCGCGGTCGCGGGCGACGTGCCCGTCTCCGCCGACCTCGATGACGGCTACGCCGATGCGGGGGAGACCGTGCGTCGCGCGATCGGCGTCGGAATCGTCGGAGCCAACGTCGAAGACCGGCTCCGCCCGCTCGCCGAGGCCGCGGCCCGCGTGGAGGCGATCGTCGCCGCCGGTCACGCCGAGGGCGTGCCGTTCGCGCTGAACGCGCGCACCGACGCGTTCGTGCGTGGCGGTGACCGCCCGGTCGAGGAGTCGATCGCGGACGCGATCGAGCGCGGTCGCGCGTACCTGTCGGCCGGCGCCGACGTGATCTTCGTCCCCGGCGTGCTGAACGCCGACGTCACCCGTCAGCTCGTCGAGGGCATCGGCGAGCGCAAGGTCAGCGTGATCGGGCTGCCCGGCGCGTTGGCTGCCGCCGAGTACGAGGCGCTCGGAGTCGCCCGCATCTCGTACGGACCGACCACCCAGCGGGTCGCGCTGACCGCACTGCAGGACGTCGCGAAGAGCCTCTACGCCGACGGCGTCATCCCCGCCGGTACCCGCGCGCTGAACTGATCCGCACCCGCACCGGTGCGTGAGGCCGGAGCACGAAGAAGACGACGGATGCGGCGCCGAGGCCGCATCCGTCGTCTTCGTTCCGGGGTTACGCCGACGCGGTCGCGCTGCGCTTCGGGAGCACCCAACCGGGGCGCACGAAGTGGCAGGTGTACCCGTTCGGGATGCGCTGCAGGTAGTCCTGGTGCTCGGGCTCGGCCTGCCAGAACGGGCCCGCGGGCTCGATCGTGGTGACGGCCTTGCCGGGCCACAGCCCCGACGCGTCGACGTCGGCGATCGTGTCGCGGGCGACCTGCTCCTGCTCGGGAGAGAGCGGGAAGATGGCCGACCGGTAGCTGGTGCCGATGTCGTTGCCCTGACGGTTCAGGGTCGACGGGTCGTGGATCTGGAAGAAGAACGCCAGGATGTCGCGGTAGGTGGTCTTCGAGGGGTCGAACACGATCTCCACGGCCTCCGCATGACCGGGGTGGTTGCGGTAGGTCGCGTGCTCGTTGGTTCCGCCGGTGTACCCGACGCGCGTGGAGATCACGCCCGTCTGGTGGCGGATGAGCTCCTCGGCGCCCCAGAAACAGCCGCCCGCCAGGACGGCGGTCTCGGTGCCGGGGCTGCGGGTGATGGATCCGGTGTCGGTGGTCATGCGACGTCCTCCTGCGTGGTGGTGAAGAGTGTGCGGTAAGAACCGTAGCCCTGCTCCTCGAGCTGGGCGACGGGGATGAAGCGGAGTGCGGCGGAGTTCATGCAGTAGCGCATGCCACCGGCTTCGCGCGGGCCGTCATCGAACAGGTGCCCGAGATGGCTGTCGGCGCCGGCCGAGCGCACCTCGGTGCGCTTCATCCACAGCGTACGGTCTGTCTTCTCGGTCACGGCGTCGGAGTCGATCGGCCGGGTGAAGCTGGGCCACCCCGATCCGCTCTCGAACTTGTCGGCCGACGAGAACAGGGGCTGACCCGACACGACATCGACGTAGATGCCGTCCTCGTGGTTGTCCCAGTAGCGATTGCGGAAGGGCGGCTCGGTGCTGTCCTCCTGGGTCACGCGGTACTCGTTCGGGGTCAGGCGGCTGAGCGCCTCGGGAGTCTTGCGGTAGTCGTTGCTCACGGTGTCCTCCTTGTTCGCCACCGCTGGCTGCGGCGTCTTAGGGGTCAACGGTCGCGGCTCTGGATTTGGTCCCGCGAACCTGGGAGCGGGCTTTGAGTTGTGTCGGCTCTGCGGTGGGCGCAATTCCGGGCCCACCGCCAGGCATCGTGCATACGATGACGGGACCGACCACAGGAGGAAACGTGCCGCGCACAATCGTCATCACCGGAGCAAGCGACGGAATCGGCGCCGCATCCGCACGCCAATTGCAGGATGCGGGCGAGACGGTCGTCATCGTCGGCCGGAACCCGGAGAAGACGGATGCGGTGGCTCGACGCCTCGGCGCGGATTCGTTCATCGCCGACTACAGCGACCTCGCGCAGGTGCGGGACCTGGCGGCGGCGCTGCTCGAGACATATCCGCGGATCGATGTGCTGGCCAACAACGCCGGCGGCATCTTCGGCGACCGCGTCACGACCGTCGACGGGTACGAGTTCACCTTCCAGGTCAACCACCTGGGCGGCTTCCTCCTCACGAACCTCCTGATGGACCGACTCATCGAGAGTCAGGCGTCGGTCATCCAGACCTCGAGCCTCGCGGCGCAGCGCTTCTCGCGATTCGACATCGACGACCTGCAGGCGGAGAAGAAGTACTCCGCGAGCACGGCCTACGGCAACGGCAAGCTCGCCAACATCCTGTTCACGAAAGAACTGCACCGGCGCTTCCACGAGAACGGTGTCCACGCGGTCGCGTTCCATCCCGGGGCGGTCGCGAGCGGGTTCGCGGGAGCATCGAGCGGACCATGGAAGTTCATGTACACGAACCCGCTGACGGCGCGCCTACTCACCTCGACCGAGGTCGGTGGCGCGAGGCTCACGTTCCTCGCACTCGGCAAGCCGGGGGTCGACTGGGAGCCGGGTCAGTACTACGCGAACAACCGGCTCGCGAAGACGACCCGTGTCGCCGACGACCCCGGGGTGGCGAAGATGCTCTGGGAGCGGAGCGCGGAGATGGTCTCGCTCTGATCGCACCGGGGTCGGCGTAGCCTGATCCCATGCCGTCAGATGCCGCCCTCCGCACCGCGCGGGAGCAGCTCGTCGACCTGGCCCGCGGCGACGGGTTCGCGGGTGCGGCGCATGCGCTGATCGATCTGCCGACCGTGCCGGATCCGCGCCCGGCGGCGATCCTCATCCTGTTCGGCGTGCTCGATGGTCGGCCGAGCACCGCGGAGACCCAGGCGTCCGCGGTCTCTCGCGATCTCGACGTGCTGCTTCTTTCTCGCGCAACGACCCTGCGCGCGCATCCCGGACAGGTCGCCTTTCCCGGCGGTCGCCTCGATCCGGAGGATCTCGGTCCCGTGGATGCGGCGCTGCGCGAGGCGCGCGAGGAGACCGGGCTCGATCCCCGAGGCGTCGATGTGCTCGGCGTTCTCCCCGATGTTCCGCTCGCCTTCTCCGGCCACGTGGTGACGCCGGTGCTCGGCTGGTGGCGCCATCCGACGCCGGTCGGGGTCGTCGACACCGCCGAGTCCTCGGATGTCTTCCGGGCACCCGTGGCCGATCTACTCGACCCCGCGAATCGCGGCGTGACCGTCCTCCGTCGTGACGGGCGAGAGTTCCGCGGGCCGGGATTCCGGGTGGCGCACACCACCGGTGAGCACCTCGTGTGGGGGTTCACGGCGATGCTGCTCGCCGCGCTGTTCGATCGACTCGGGTGGACCGAGCCGTGGGACCAGGCGCGCGAACTGCCGCTCGTGCTCTGACGTGCGGCGCCATCCCGGTGACGACGTCGGAGGGGGAGGCTAGGGTCGCGACATGGCGAGATCTACATCCGATACCGAGTCCGTCGCGGCCGTCCACCAGGGCATCGTGCCGTCGTACCTCCTCGACCGTCTGGCGCAGTCGACGCGTTTTCCGCGCGCAGCGGATGCGGCGCGCCAGACGCTCACGATCGGACGACCGCCGCGTCGCGCGCGCATCGAGCTGTCGATCGACGCGTCCGGCAACCTCGTCGCGGAGGTGAGTGCCGCCCCGGACCGCACGATCAGCGACGCACAGAACACGGAGACGTTGCCGGGCGTACGCGTGCGGACAGAAGACGAGCCGCCGGTCGATGACGAGGCCGTGAACGAGGCGTACGACGGACTCGGAGCGACGTTCGAGCTGCTGCTCTCGGCTTTCGGGCGAACCTCGATCGACGGTGCGGGCGCGGCACTCGAGGCGACCGTGCACTTCGGCGTCGATTACGACAACGCGTTTTGGGACGGCGAGCGGATGGTGTTCGGCGACGGTGACGGGGAGGTCTTCCTCGGCTTCACCGGCTCGGTCTCGATCATCGGTCACGAGCTCGGGCACGGCGTCATCCAGCACACGGCGGGGCTCGAATACCAGGGTCAGTCGGGGGCCCTCAACGAGTCCATCGCCGACGTGTTCGGTGCGTTGACCGAGCAGTATCAGCGGGGCGACACGGCGGAGGATGCCACCTGGCTCATCGGCGGCGGGATCTTCGGCGCGGCCGTCGAGGGCCGTGCGCTGCGGTCGATGATCGAGCCCGGAACGGCGTACGACGACGACCAGCTTGGCCGCGATCCGCAGCCCGCTCACATGCGGGATTATGTGGAGACGGCGGAAGACAACGGCGGCGTGCACCTGAACTCGGGCATTCCCAATCGCGCGTTCGCCCTTGCTGCGATCGCTCTCGGCGGGCCGGCCTGGGAACGCGCCGGGCTCGTCTGGTATCGGGCGCTGACCGGTGGGCTGGGTCCGACCGCGACGTTCGCCGAGTTCGCCGAGGCGACGATCGCCGCGGCGACGGCGCAGTACGGTGAGGACTCGGAGGTTTCCGCGGCGGTGCGGACCGCGTGGACGACGGTGGGAGTGGCGGTCGATGAGCGAGGCGGAGCAGGCGGCTGATCGCCCGATCGCCGTCGCCGTCGTGCGGTCCGGCGGCATCGCCGGCATCCGTCGCACGTGGCAGATCGAACCGCCCACTGACGTCGCGTCTCGGTGGGTCGCGCTGATCGAGCGCTGCCCGTGGGACGATCCGGCGCCGGCTCGGCGGGGCGCCGATCTCTACACGTGGTCCATCCGCGCACGGGTCGCCGGCCGCGAGTGCGCGCGGGAGATTCCGGATGCGGAGCTCTCGGGGCCGTGGCGTGTGCTGGTCGATGCGGTCCAGACGGCAGCGAAGGCCTGAGTCGGCATTGACTGCGACGGGCGCCGCTGTCAAGCGCTCGCCTTTCCGAGGAGTCTGCCGTTCGATCGATGAGTACCTGTTCTCTCGAAGAAAGGCCTCCGATGACCGCTACACCCGAAGAGCTGCACAAGCTCAACGACCTGCTCAAGGACTTCCGGTTCGCGATGCTCACCACCCGCGCGACCGACGGCACGCTGACGGCGCACCCGCTGACTGTTCAGGAGAGCGAGTTCGACGGCGACCTGTGGTTCATCGTCGGACGCAACGCGCCCGCCGTGCAGCACGTGCAGGTCGACCCGATGGTGGGAGTCTCGTTCAGTTCGAACAGTTCGTGGCTTTCGCTCGCCGGCTCGGCCGAGGTCGTCGACGACGCAGCGAAGCTGACGCAGCTGTGGAACTCGGCGGTCGACGCGTGGTTCCCGAACGGCCCGGAAGACCCGAACGTGACGCTGCTTCGCGTGAACGCGCTGAGCGGCGAGTACTGGGACAGCCCGGGAGGCCGCGTCGCCACGATCGCCGCCTTCGTCAAGCAGAAGGTCACGGGCGAGAAGTTCGAGGCCGACAACGAGAAGTTCGACCTGTAAGACGCACCGCCGTTCCGCATCCGTCACGGCCGGGGGAGAGCATCCTCCCGGTCGAGGCGGATGCGGGCGAGCATGACCCCGCCCACGAGTGCCCCGAGACCCCCGATCGCCATATCGCCGATGGAGTCCTGGTACGCGACGTAGATCTCGTCGCTGATGAACCGCCAGCCCGCCCACTCCACCATCTCCCAGAGCGCGCTGATGGCCAGACCGATGGCGGCGGTGAGGACGAGCGGCGCGCGTCGGGGCACCGAGATGCCGCGCAGGTCGGGCACGACCCGCGCGCGAGACAACGCGAGATAGAGGATCACGGCGAGCACACCGGTGCAGGCGAAGTGCACGACGAGGTCCCACCAGGAGATGCGCGTGTAGAGGTCGAGGACGTTGCTCCACGCGGCGGTGAGCACGACTACTCCGTAGACGACGTCGAACCCGGAGCGCACCCCGACGAAGCGGGGCACGAGCAGCGCGGGGAGCGAGAACGCCAGGATGCCGGCATCCGTTGGCTCGAACACGACCGCGGCGATCAGAACGCTCACCAGCCCCACGACGCGGAGGGCGTCCGCCGCCCACTCGCCGATACCGCGCGGCCGGCGGAGGAAGTTCCTTCTCACGCGGGTGGCCGATCGGTCGGGAAGCGCAGGACGGTCTGCACCGGCAGATGGTCGGAGGGCCAGCGACCATCGATCCGGTGCGCATTGATGCCGATCGTGCGCACCTCGACCTGAGGGGTCACGGCGATCCAGTCGATTCGCGTGCCGAACCGGCGCGGGGGACGGTAGTTCGTGTACGTGCTGAGCTGCGGAGAGACGCGAACGGATGCGGTCTCCCACGCATCAACGAGCTGATCGCCGGCGAACAACTCGCGAAGCGCGGGGGAAGTGTCGTCCGCGTTGAGATCCCCGGTGACGATCGCGGGAAGCGACTGCGCGGCGACCCGCCGGCGCACGAACTCCGCCGCGCGCACGCGGGATGCCCGCGAGATGTGGTCGAAGTGGGTGTTGATCGCGAGGAACCGCGCCGACGTGACGCGATCGCGGAACTCCGCGCTGACAGCGATGCGCGGCACCAGATTGCCCCAGGAGCGGGAACCAGCGGTGGCCGGCTCATCCGAGAGGGCGAGCTGCTGCCACGCCAGGAGCTCCAGGCGATCCGTGTCGTAGAGGATGGGGCATCCCTCGCCCTGTCCGTCGCGTTCGCGCCCGTGCCCGATGACCCGGTAGGTCGGCCCGAGTGCCGAGGTGAGGGCGCCCAGCTGCACCGGCATGACCTCCTGCGTGCCGAGGAGCGTGGGACGCTCGGCCCGCAGCAGACGCTGCATCCGCGGCTCGCGATCGCGCCACTCGTCGACCGCGCGGACGAGCGGCCCGTTCATCTTGCGTCGGATGTTGTACGTCATGACGTGCAGATCCGGCGGCGGGACGGGGCCGATCAGGGCGTCGCTCATCGTTCGTAGGCCTCTCGCGTGCGGGTGGCGTGCCGCATCCGGCGCAGCAGCATCCGCTCCCACCGTACGGGTGGGAAGTCGCGGGGCCAGTGCACCACGACGGTGCGGATCCCGCGCTTCAGTCGGCGCGCGAACGCGACGCCGTCCGAGAACGGGCGCATCGAGATGCCCATGGCCGCGCCCGGGAGGGAGCGGATGCGGAACCGTTCCCCAAGGTGGAACGCGAGGTCGAGGTCGTCGTGCACCTCGGTGTCGTGACGATGCACGGTCGCGCTGACCCGACTCCATGCCGTTCGGCGCATGGCGAGATTGGAGCCGAAGAGCGGCAGGTGGCCGAGCGCGAGCACGCCGGCGACGGCGTAGGCGCCGAGGTAAGCAACCGCCAGGCTCGAGCGGAGGGGACGCGGCCCGTCGACGAAGCGCGCGCCGCCGGTGAACGCCGCGACGTCGGGCCGGCGACGGAAGCCGCGTTCCATCGCTTCGACCCACGAGTCGGCGGGCAGGCAATCCGCATCCAGACGCAGGATCAGGTCGCTCGTCGCGGCGTCGTACCCGGCCGACGCGGCCGCTGGGATTCCGGGTGCGTTGCAGCGCACGACGACGGCCCCGGCCTCGCGGGCGACGGTCGCGGAAGCGTCGGAGGAGCCGTTGTCGACGACGATCACTTCATCGGGCGCGCGCGTCTGGAGTGCCAGCGCGCGCAGGCAGCGACGGAGTTCGTCGGCGTCGTCCTTGACGGGGATCACCACGGTCGTGGTGAGAAAGGGGGGTGGCGGCGTAGCGCGGGTCACGTCGTCTCCTCGGTGTCGTTTTTTCACGCTATGCCGCTCGGTTGCCCGTGCAGGCCGCTTGACCGTTCGCACATAGGCGCCTATGCCGATGTGCGCGGTCGTGTCGATCCCGGAGGGCGGGCGGCACTCGGTATGGGATGGAGGCGATCGTGCAACGTTTTCCGCGGTCCCGGCCATGAACAGGGTGTACCGACGGACCGAGGAGGAACTGTGAACGATTCACATGTCGACGAAATGCTTCGTGCGAGCGCCCCTGCGGCGTTCGCCACCGATCCCGCTGTGCGCGCCGAGCTCGACCGGGCTGTGGTCTCATCGCGCGCGATCGCCGTTCGCGGGCGGCGGATGCGGCGGCTGAGCTGGGTGGCGCTGCCGGTGATCGCCGTTCCGGCGCTCTCGCTGATGACGACCGGTGGCACGGATCCGCGGATGTCGCCCGACTTCGTCATCCCCGTCACCTACACGACCGACACCGGGCGCCAGGTCGACTGCGCGATCGAGCTGTTCAACGGCGAGATGGACTACGTCGAGACGAACACCCAGGCGGTCGACTACTTCCGCGGCCAGGACTGGAGCCGGGTCGGGCAGGAGATCTACGAGAAGGCACTCGTCTACGAAACGACGCGCGCCGTCTCGCCGTGGGCTCAGGCCGAAAACGATGTGCTCATGGCGAATGCGCCGGACGGCCTCTTCGTCGACGGCGGTATGGGCTCGGACTCGACCTGCAGCGGTGAGCTGCATTGAGCCTCTCGGATGGCCGCCGCGGGCACGCGGACGAGACCCGCGCGGCCCGGATCGCCGACATCGTGCGGCGCGAGTCGGGGTCGCTTCTGGACTATTTCGCGCGGCGCACGTCGTCTCGCGAGGATGCGGCGGACCTCCTCGGCGACACGCTGGTGATCGTCTGGCGTCGCGAACGCGCCGTGCCCGAGGACGCCGCGGAGGCGCGCATGTGGATGTTCGGTGTCGCGCGCCGGGTGCTGTCGCAGCATCGCCGATCCAGCGGACGGCGCCATGCGCTGAGCGAGCGACTCGGCCACTACCTGCGCGACAGCGAGCGCCCGCCGGAGAGCGCAGAGGCGGGCGATGTCCGCGCGGCGATCGCTCAGCTGAACGAGGGGGATCAGGAGATCATCCGGCTCGTCTACTGGGATGGATTCACGCTCGCGGAGGTGGCGCAGCTCCTCGCGATGAACCCGGCGACCGTGCGCAGCCGGCACGCGCGCGCCCGCACCCGGCTGCAGGGTCTTCTGACCCCGGCGGTCGGCGAGGAGGTTCGGTAGCCACCGGCCGGACGCTCCGTCAGTCGGACGTCATTCGCACGCGCCACTCCATGCTCGCCAGGGCGGCGGCCAGGCGCCGGGCGTGTTCACGGGCGAGATCGAGCGATGAGTCGGAGCAGACGTCGATGGCGATGGGTGGCGGGTCGGCGAACTTCGGGATCTGCACCTCGGCCCAGACGTTCGGGGCGAGTCCCACCCGCGGAAATGCGGTTCCCGCATTCTCGACGTGCGAGTCGGCGGCGAACGCGACGACGTCGAGTGCGTCGAGCTTCGTGATCGGCATGTCGACCACGAGAGTGACGACGAACGGGCCGCTGGCGGTGTCGCGCATGATTGCCCAGCATTCCATGCCTGCGCAGGTCGCGGGCGATGATCGTGCGGTCTACGGTTCGCGTCGGTCGTGCTGCATCCGGCGTTCCCGCATCGCGAGGAACAGGGGGAAGGTGAAGGCGATCGCCGTCACGCCGGAGAGCACGATGTAGAGCCAGGCGCGCTTCATCCCGAGACGACGGGACTCCACCACGATGAAGACGGCTCCGACGACGGCGACGACGAGAAGGTCGATGCCGATCGACGACACCGCGGGGCCGCCGCCGAAGATGTCGCCCAGGTAGTTGCGTCCGGCGACGATCGTCCACGTGTTGAAGAAGAAGGTGCCCACGAGACCGACGAGCGCGAGCGCGAGGTAGACGATGGCGCGGGGTGTCCAGTGATGTCTCACGAGGCGCGCAACTCCCTCATGATCTCCGCCCAGCGCACGAGGAAGCGCGGCTCGTCCAAGCGGCGCCGCCGCATCCACGAGGTGACCTCTTCGTTGCTCTTGCTCGCGTTGCACGACCCGCAGGCCGGCACGACGTTCTCGATCGTGTAACGCCCGCCGCGCGAGATCGGCAGCACGCAGTCTTTCTGGAGCGCCGCGCCATCAGCGCCGCAGTAGGCGCACGCGGCCCACGCGTCGAGAATGCGGAACCACTCCGCGGCGGTGAGGTCGCTTCCGGATGCGGCGACCCGCCGCGTACGCCGGCGCGCGGCTCGCGCCTTTCGCGTCTGGGGGAGTGCCATGGGCCGAGAGTATCCGCGGATGCGGCCGCCGCTCGCGAGACACCCCGCGACTCCAGAGCTATTGACAGTAGCGCTGTGGCTAAGTATGTTAGCCACATGACGAATCAGCCGCAGACCACGTTCCTCGCCCGCCCGAACCAGGGGCGCATCGCTTACGACCTGCGGGGCAATGGCCCGCTGGTGGTGCTCGTTCCCGGGATGGGCGAGATCAGGTCGACGTATCGCTTCCTGGTCCCCTCGCTCGTCGCGGCGGGCTACTCGGTCGCGACGACCGATCTTCGCGGGCACGGCGACAGCGATGCGGCGTTCACGAGCTACGGCGACGTCGACACGGCCGGCGACATCGCGGCGCTGATCGGCGAGCTGGGCCGCCCGGCCGTCGTCGTCGGCAACTCCATGGCCGCGGGAGCCGCCGTCATCGTCGCCGCCGAGCACCCGGATCTCGTGTCGGGGCTCGTGCTGGTCGGGCCGTTCGTCCGCAATCCCCAAGCCAATGCCGCGCTCACCCTGATGTTCCGGATCATGATGGCCCGGCCGTGGGCTGCGGCGGCGTGGAAGGCCTACATGCCGACCCTCTACGCAGGTGCTAAGCCCGCCGATTTCGTGGAGTACCGGGACGCGGCCATCGCGGCCATGAAACGGCCCGGGTACGCGCGCGCCTTCAGCCTCACCACCCGCACCGACCATGCCCCGGCCGAAGCGCTGCTCGGTTCCGTCACGGCGCCGACGCTCATCGTGATGGGAGAGCAGGACCCGGACTTCGCCGACCAGCGGGGCGAGGCCGACTGGATCGGCACGGCGCTCGGGGGCGAGGTCGTGATGGTCCCGGATGCGGGCTACTACCCGCACTCGCAGCAGCCGGCGGTCACCGCATCCGCCATCGTCGACTTCCTCAGCCGTGCGGCGCACCGTGCCTAGGGCGGGACTGGACCGGGCAGTCGTGATCGACCGTGCCGCGGAACTCCTCGACGCGCCGGGCGCGGAGGGCCTGAATCTCGCCGCCGTGGCGGCGAGCCTCGGGGTCAAGACGCCGTCGCTGTACAAGCACATCGACGGAATGCCAGGCGTGCTCCGCGGGGTCACGCTGCGCGCGAAGGCCGAGCTCGGGGCGGCGATGGGTCAGGCCGCGATCGGCCGTTCGCGCGACAAGGCGATCACCGGGATGTCTATGGCGTATCGGACGTGGGCGCTCGCCCACCCCGGACAGTACGCGCTGACCGTGCGCGCTCCCGCGGCGGACGACGCCGAGGACACGGCCGCCTCCGCCGCCGTGATCGACGTCATCTACGCGGTCTTGGCCGGGTACGAGCTGCGCGACGAGGATGCGGTGCACGCGACCCGGTTCTTCCGCGCGGCACTGCACGGCTTCGTCTCCCTCGAGACGAGTGGCGCGTTCGCGCTGGCGGTCGATCGGGAACGCAGCTTCGAGCGTCTCGTGCAGAGCGTTGTCACCGCGCTCTCGACGTGGGCACGGGAGTAACGGCGTCAGATCCAGCCGCGCTCCTGGGCGAGAACCGTCGCCTGCTGGCGTGAGGACACGGCGAGCTTGCCGAGTGCGGACGACACGTGGTTTCGGACGGTGCCGGGAGACAGATGCAGCGTGGCCGCGATCTGCGCGATCGTCTCGCCGCGTTTGCCCGCCCGCAGCACGTCCAGTTCGCGGTCGGTGAGCGGGCTCCGCTCGTCGGCGAGCGCGTCTGCCGCGATCTCCGGGTCGACGTAACGGCGCCCCGCCGCGACCCGCCGGATGATGTCGGCCACCTCTTCGGCGCGGCGGGACTTCGGCACGAAACCCTCGACACCCGCCTGGAGCGCCCGGCGGAGGACGCCGGGCCGCGCGTGCCGCGTCACGACGATGCAACGTGCCGTGCTTTTGCCGCGCAAGCGCTCCGCGACCTCGACGCCGTCGAGGCCCGGCATCTCGAGATCGAGCAGGCAGATGTCGGGGGACAGCCGCAGCGCCTCGGCGACTGCGTCGGTTCCGGTGCGGCATTCGGCGACGATCTCCAGATCATCCTCGAGTCGTAGCAGCGAGGCGAGAGCCGTCCGGATCATGTCTTCGTCATCGGCGATGAGCACGCGGATCATGTCGAATCCCGTTCGGTCGGAGCCGCCGGGAGCGACACCGTCAGCTCGAAGGTGTCGGCGGACCGTCCGACGCGGATGTCGCCGCCGACGGCGTTCGCGCGTTCGGTCATCCCGGCCAGTCCCGACCCGTCACCGGTCTCGTCCTCCCCGGTCTCGTCGTTCGCGATCCGGTACACCCACTGCGCGGCGTCGCGCTCCAGCGACAGGCGGGCCCAGCGTCCACTCCCGTGCTTGAGCACGTTCGTGACGCTCTCGCGAACGATCGGTCCGAGCACATCGGCGGGCGCGTCGACGGCGGCCGCATCGACCTCGGGGTGCACATCGACGCCCGCGGACCGCAGCAGGTCGACGGCGTTCGCGAGTTCGTCCGGCAGGGGCACTCCGCGGAACGCGGCGGCGAGATCTCGCGTGCCCTGCCGGGCCGCATCCACCGCCGCCTGCGCGCGAGTGATCTCGGCCGCGGCCGCTTCGGGGTCGCGATCGATGAGCCGCTGGGCGAGTTCGAGCTGCAGGGCGATGACCTGCAGGTGGTGGCCCTGCAGATCGTGCACGTCATTCGCCAGCCGGAGACGCTCTCTCGTTGCCGCGAGGAGGCTCTCGGCCTGCCGCGCCCGATCGAGTTCCAGAACGATGTCCCACCACCACAGCGACGATGCGGCGATCACCGGCAGCATCGTGGCGAACAACGCCGGCACGAAGAATCCGTTGGGCTCGACGTGAGAAAGATCCGACCAGGATGCCTCGGCGACCCAGACCGCGACGAGGGCGACGGTCACCGCGAGAATCACACGCCACCGGATGCCCGGCAGCCACGGACGCACGCTGAGGGCGTAGGCGAAGATGCTGGCCCCCGCCATCCACGACCCCGCCGCGAGACCGAGGAGCACTCCTCCCATCACCACGCCCACGAGGGCGATGGCGTCCGGGCGGGGGAGCCGGCCACGCTCCTCGTCGCCCCCGGCCAGCACGACCGGGCGGTACCCGCGGAGGAGGAAGACGACACCGGCGTGCACGACGATCAGGGAGATACCCGCGAGCGCGAGCCGCCAACTGAGCCCCGCGCCCTCATCGTGGCGCACCAGGATCCAGACGAGCCACTGCAGCGTCGCCACGACACCGAAGAACACAATGCCCCCGACCGTGTACCACCAGGTCGCGGTCACGCTGCGCGCCAGGGCGCGCTCCCCGATACGCGGGGCGTCGCTGCGCGCCGGGATCGGTGAGGTCATGACACCACGGTAGGACAGCGAGCGTGGCCGGGTCGTGCGCGCGGGGCGGGTCGTGACATTCGTCACGGGTCGGATGCTGCATCCTCACGGCTCGTCGTGACACCGCGACACTGCCGAGAACCGGGCGCCGCCGATGAGATGGAACCACTATGAATCCACTCGCCGAACTCATCCTCAACTTCCAGAACCTCGTCGCCCAGCTGCCGGAGTGGGCCCAGCCCCTCATCGTCGCCGTCGCCGGTGCCGTGCCCTTCATCGAGGGCGAGGGGGCCGCGACGATCGGCATCGTCGGCGGCGTGAACCCGGTGGCCGCCGCGATCGCGGGCGCGCTCGGCAATTTCGTCGCGGTCGCGCTCGTCGTGCTGCTCGGCGCGCAGATCCGTGCGGCCATCGCGCGCCGACGGAAGACGCCGGCGAAGCCGCGGTCTGCGCGTATGGAGAAGTTCCAGCGCGCCTTCAACCGCTACGGCGTGGTGGGCGTGAGCCTGCTCGGCCCCCTGCTCCTGCCGACGCACTTCACCGCTGCCGCGCTCACCGGTGTCGGTGTGCCGAAGGGTCGCGTGCTCGTCTGGCAGGGCGTGGCGATCGCGTTGTGGACCACGGCCCTCACTCTGATCGTGACCGGCGTGATCGCGGTCGCGGTCTGAGATCGGACCCGCGTTCGGCGTCAGTCCGTGACGTCGGTGTAGGTCGCCCGCCAGAAGAGGTCGGCGATGTCTTCGGCCGACACCTTGAACTCGCCGCCGCCGTCGGCGCTGTTGCCGGGACCCCAGGGATTGCGCATCCAGACGCTGCCATCCGCGTCTATCCGGGTCACCGCGTACGAGTGCTTGTTGACGATGTCGATCTCGCGGGTGGAGCCGTCCGGACCCTCGACGGTGATCGTGTGATCGCCCTCGCGCGGCGACGACAGGACGACCTGGCCGCCGTTCGCGAGGTTCTCGCGCAACGGATCGATCTGGCTCTCCGTCAGCCCCGCATGGGACTCGTTCTCCACGACCTCGACGTCGCGGCCGGTGATGATCGTCATCGCGTCTTCCGGCTCCCCGCCGTCGAGGAAGCCGTATCCGTACTCCTTCTCGATCGCCGCCTCGTAGAGCGCGGCGATCGAGGCCTTGTCGCCGGGCAGCCAATCACCGTCGGACTGTCGCGCACCGTTGCCGAAGACCTTGTCGACGAAGACCTCTGTGGGCTCGCCGTTTTCGTAGAGCGTCACCCAGTAGCCGTTCTTCTCCGCATCCCAGCGCACGTTCTCGCGGATGAAGTCGTCGCCTTCGTCGGAGCCGAGGAGTGCGACGATGCTGGACAGCATGAAGCAGTCGCCGATCGAACCTTGGTCGACGTCGTCGGCGTCGAAGGCGTTCTCGTCGGTGATCGACTCGTTGACGGGCTGATCGGGCACGGTGTCGTCGTGGGTCCACCAGCCGAACGGATCCCACCAGGCGTTCCCGTCGGCGTCGTCGTCGATCGCCGCCCGGAGTTCGTCGGCTGCACGGGCCGCGGCCGCTTGGATCTCGCCGGCGGCGCCGAGAGCCGCGAGTCGCGCCCGGCCTGCATCGAGCAGCGCGCCGACGTCGAGGGGATTGTCGCGCACGGCCTGTCGCGCCGTCTCGAACGACGCGGCCGCCGATTCGTACGCGGCCCGGTGCCTGCGCAGCTCACCGGCGTAGCGCTGCAGCGTGGCGGCGCCGGTGCGGTAGGTCTCGGCGAGTTCGTCCGCATCCTGTTCCACGGTCTGCTGAGCCTCGGCGTAGGCCCGAGCGGCCTCGCCCTCCCATTCGTCCGCGGTCGCCGTTCGGATGCGGCGCGCCGCGGCGCGCGTCGATTCGGCCAGAGTGTCGAGCCGGGCGGCCGCGGCCTCGATCGCGTCGGGGTTTCCGAGGGTGCTCACCACAGTCTCCATCCCACGTTGACGGTCGGTCCGGCACCGTCTTCGGCGCCATCGGATTCGGTGTCATCGGACTCGCCGTCGACCGATCGGACCTCGATGACGCACCAGGGTGCGATGCGTACGCGTTCTCCGGCGGCGAGGGTGGCACGCCCGTCGTCTCCCCACACGAGGGCGGCGGTGTCGCTCGCCTCGAGGATGCCGACCTGCACCCCGCAGACGTTCGCTTGCGCACCCGCAGGAACGGCCGTCTGGCCGCCGATGAGGCCGGCGTAAACGATGGCGGCGACCGCGCCGAGGACGGCGATGATCCCGACCAGACGCCAGGGTGTGCGGCGCCCGGCCATCACCGGTCGCTGGCGTCGGGGACGCGGATCTCGACGGATGCGGACGCATCCGAGCCGTTCGCTTCGAGCGCGATGGCGACCAGCCGAAGCGTGCCCCCGCCCGGCAGCGGCGCCTCTTCGCCCTCGGTGAGGGTGTGCGACGAGCGTCCGTCGGGGTGGGAGATGCCGAATCGGGCGGTGATCCCACCGCCGTCACCGGCCGGGCGTAGATCGGTCGAAATGTAGCCGATGCGGAACCCATCGCCGCGGTACTGCGTGCCCTGACGGAGAACTGTCTGCGTCACACTCATGCGCTCGGCACCTCGGCCGTGGCGAGCTGATCGATGACGCCCTGTTCGAAGGACGCCATGTCGGAGCGCGCTCCGGCGAGCCCGTCGGCCAGACGAGTGGTCTGTGCGGCGGCGTGCGCGCGCAGCCGGTCGATCGCGAGTTCGTACGACGCGGCGGCGGCCGCGAGGACGTCGGATGCGTAGACGCCGGCGTCCGTGGGCAGTTCGACAGAACCCTCGGTGAGGGCGGCGGCGGCGCGCAGCCGGTCGGTCGCGGTGTCCAGCTGGTCGAACGACATGGCGATGCTCATAGTTCCCCCTCCGGCCAGTGTCGCACGGTGCGGCGCCGCGAACCCGGCCATCCACAGGCGGATGCGGCGTCGCCAGCGCTGTTGATGCCGGTCAGTTCCGAGATGTGCGACTCCTGCATGCCACTTAGACGGAGTTCTCCCACGGTGGTGGTTCGTCGTCTCGTCGCGCCGTCGTCATGACGTCTCGGTAGGGCGACCGCTCGTCGTCGGGTGTGAAGTGCACCGCGGTGGGTGGCGACGGGTCGGGATACCTCGCGCCGAGCGGCGATGTCCATTCGACGACCCCGTCGTCGAGCATCTGCACGCGCCAGGCGGTGAATTGTTTCATGGAGTGGTGTCGTTGGCAGAGGCATTGCAGGTTGTCGGTGCGGGTGGGTCCGCCGTCGGCCCAATCACGGACGTGGTCGATTTCGCGGCGGATGGCGGGTGCGGCGCATCCGGGTGCTCGGCATCGCTGGTCGCGGCCGGTGATCTGTCGGCGCAGGATCGGGGGGATGTCTCGTCGGTCGACGGCGAGGACCTGGCCGGTGACGGGGTGGGTGAGGATGCGGTCCCAGCCGGTGGTGGAGCCGCCGGCGAGGCGTCGGGCGGTGTCGGCGTCGATGGGTGCGCGTCCGGCGAGGTCGGCGGGGGAGTCGTCGGTGCCGAGGAGGGTGAGCACGGGCACGACGACCTGCACGTGCGCGCGGATCGCCCCCAGCGTGCCTGGACCATCGTCGGTGCGGGTGGGATCGGCGTTGGGCTGCGCGGTGAGGGCCATGTCGGCGAGGAGGTCGGCCCGCACCTGGTCGATCGTGCGGGTGTCGACGGCGTGGGCGGCGTCTTCGGGGTCATCGGGGAGCCCCGCGGCGCGGGAGTCGCGCAGACGGTCGGCGGCCTGTGCTCTCAGATCGATGAGCGCACGAGCCATCCGTGTGGTGCGGTCGTAGATGCCCTCGCCGATGATCGTCGGCACGATGAGTCCGAGCTGGCTCATTCCGTCGCCCAGCGGCGTGAGGAACACGCGGCGCTCTTCTCGTGCGTCGGCGTGACGTTCGGTGAGGGTGCGCGGATGCAGCCGCTGGGCGAAGATCTCGAGGCCGGCGCGGACGCGTCCGGGAGTGTCTGCCTCGCACCGCCGCACGGCCTCCTGGTCGAACGCGGCACGCATCTCGGGCGGCAAGACGCTTCCGGTCTCGACGATCAGGCGCACGTGCCCTTCGTGGATGCGGCCGTCGGCGAGGGCGGCGAGCGTCTGCGGGTAGTTCTCGGAGAGCTCGGCGGCGGCGTTCATCCGGCGCTGCATGGTGCGGTCGGAGACCCGTGAGCGGGCGCCGAGTTCGAGAGCGATCGCGCGCTGTGCCATGTCGTGGTCGCGCACCCGGCGCGGAGAACTCGCGCTCTGCGCTCGAGCCAACTCCTCGGCCCGAGCGAGCGCCCGGGTCAGCTGGGCCTTGCCCACCGCGATCACCGCATCCGCCTGCTGCACGGCGTGCGCGATCTCGCTCAGCGTCGCCTGGTCGGCGTCGCTGAAACCGATGACCCCGTCGCGGCCCATGGCACCCCTCCTGAGACGGCGGCAACGCGGTGACGTTGTCGCAGCTCGCCGGGGCACTCGGCGATGAAACGGACCGAAAGCGGCTGCTTCCGACCTGAGATAAGTCTCGCACCGACCTCCGACATCGCCCCGACGCGGGCGAGCGCGAGGGCACGAGCGTGGAAAACACCGCCACACGGAGTGCGAGTGAGAGCAGATCGTAGGCTGACGGAATGCCTTCCTCGACGCACACACCGCTGTCTTCGTGGCAGTTCGGGGGTCGGCTCCGGCAGTACCAGGCCGACGTGCTCGCCGAGGTGGGTGTCGACACGGCGGTCGGTCTCGACGGAGGCAGGTCGCTGCACATCGTGGCGCCGCCCGGGTCGGGCAAGACACTGCTCGGCCTGCTGCTCGCGGCCCGTCGCGGACGCCGGGCGGTCGTGCTCGCGCCGACCGTGACCATCCGGGAGCAGTGGGCGCGGCAGGCGGTCGCTCTCGCGCCGCATCCGAAAGCGGTGTCGGAAGACCCCCAGCGCCTCGGCGACCTTACGGCGCTGACGTATCAGTCGCTGAGCGTGCTCGACACGGCCAACCCGTTCGCCGCACTCGCCCGAGCGCGCTGGATCGACGAGCTCGAATCCGACGGTCGCTCTGCCGAAAACGCGAACACGTGGCTCGACGAGCTCGCCTCCGCTCATGCCGCGGCGTACCGCTCCGGGATCATGCGTCGATCGCGCACACTGCGTCGACAGCTCATCCGGGAGGATGCGGGCGTACTGGCGACAGCGCTGCATCCGAATGCCCTCGCGCTCATCGACCGTCTCGTCGCGCACGGGGTCGAGACCATCGTGCTCGACGAGTGCCACCACCTGCTCGACCACTGGGCGCTCGTCGTGGCGACCCTCGCGGCGCGTGTCCGCACGGCCGGACGCGAACCGCTGCTGATCGGACTCACCGCGACCCTGCCCTCACCCGACGACGCCGACGAGTACGACAACTACACCTCCCTTCTGGGAGAGGTGGATCACGAGGTGCCCGTGCCCGCGATCGTCCGCGAGGGCAACCTCGCGCCGTTCCGCGATCTGGTGCGCTTCACCGAGCCGACGGCCGAGGAGCTGCTGTTCCTCAACGCGCACGCCGAGGGGCTGACGGTGCTGCTTCGCCACACGTTCGCGGGTGACACGGGGGTCGGGTTCCTCCTCGAGGCGCTGCAGCCGCAGCCCGCGCCACAGCCGCAGCCCGCGCCACAGCCGCAGCCCGCGCCACAGCCGCAGCCCGCGCCGCAGCCCGCGCCAGCGTCGCCGGGCGCGCGCGGCGACCTCGAACCGCCGGCGCCGCCGCCCCGCGGCGAGGAGACGGATGCGCGACTGGCTGCGGCATTCGCCGCCGACTTCGCGGGGGCGGAGGCTGCCGCGGCCATGCTCTCGGCGGTTGCGCCGCTGCATCCGCTCGTCGCCCATCTGCCCGACGTCGCGCGCCGGCCGCCCACGACCGACGAGTCGCTGCGGCTGCTCGCGCGCTTCGCGCTCGATCGGCTGCTGCCCGACCCAACGGCCGCACCGCGGTGGGAACGCATCCGTCGCACCCTCGCCGACTTCGGTTTCGCCCTCACCGACCGCGGCGTGCGTCGCACTCGCGACCCCGTCGACACGATGCTCGCCTCGTCGCTGGCGAAGGACTACGCCGCGTGCGACATTCTGCGCATCGAGCGCTCGGCGCTCGGCGACGATCGCCTGCGGGCGCTGATCGTCACGGACTACGCCGAGCACGGCAACACTCAGGGCGGGCTCGTCGGCACGGCGGGTGCGCTCCGCACCTTCGCCGTGATCTCGGCGGATGCATCGACGGCGGGACTGCGTTCCCTGCTCGTCACGGGTAGCCGCACACGAGTGGCTACCCGGGACGCCGACGTGCTCATGCGGGCGCTCACAGACCTGCTCGGTGTGCCGGTCGCCGCCGCACCGCTCGTCGATTCGCCACAGGTATCGGAGGTGCACGCCCCCGGTGTCGCATCGGCGTCGCTCGTGCGGGCCGCATCCGCGCTGCTGACCCGCGGTGACCTGCACGTGGTGGTGGGCACTCGGGGGCTCTTCGGCGAAGGGTGGGACTGCCCCGCGGTGAACACGCTGATCGATCTCACGGCCGTCGCGACCGCATCGGCGACGCAGCAACTGCGCGGGCGCACGCTGCGTCTTGACCCGGCGTGGTCGCAGAAGGTCGCGCACAACTGGACGGTCACGGCCATGCTTCCGCCCGGCTTCGCGCTCTCCGCGGCGCCCGACCTCGCGCGCCTGCACCGCAAGCACGCTCGCCTCTGGGGGTTAGAGGTCGACGACCCGTCGCGCGTCGTGCGGGGGATCACGGGGGCGTTGTCGTCCACCCGGCGCGAGGGCCTCCGCTCCGGGCTCTCGGCCGCGCACCTCAACGACCTCCTCGTCATTCCGGCGCGGTCGGCGACGCGGAACGAGTGGCAGATCGGCCAGCCGTACGCGGATGCGGAAGGCGTCAGCACCCTCGTCGCCCGACGGCGGTCGACACCCGTGTTCCGAACGAGTGTCGCGTCGTCGCGCGCGCTGGGCGGCGCGCTCGGCGCACTGGTGGCCACGGCGGTCGGGGTCAGCGGCCTGGCCTGGACCGTCATCGAACCGTCGGCGGCGATCGGCGTCGATGCGCTCGTCCTCGCGGCGGCGGTGTGGCTCGGCGTTCCGGTGTGGACGTCGTGGCGCGACGCCCGGGTACTGCGGACCGGCGGGGCGGAGTCGTATCGCCGCATCGGCGCCGTCGTGTGGAACGCCCTTCGCGCGGCGGGGCGGGTGGCTGACGGTCCCGCCACGGTGCGCGCGGAGACGGGCTTCGACGCCATCAGCGTGTGGGTGACGGATGCTGCGCTGCCCGACCAGCGGACGTTCGCCGATGCGCTCGGTGAACTCTTCGGCCCGGTGCGCACGCCGCGATTCTTGCTCGAGACCGGCCGCGGAGGCAGGTCATGGCTCGTGCGGACGGTGCTTCGAGGCCATGGTCCCGCCCACTTCCTGCCGGTACCGACGGCGATCGGCCGGCGCCGAGCGGATGCCGAGGCGTTCGCCCGCGCCTGGAACAGGGAGGTCGGCCCGGTCCTGCTTCACGCGATGGACGACCCCGCCCGGCTCGCCGTGCTGGCCCGCGCGCGGAGAGCGGGCGGTGGCGCACCGAGTGGTCTGCGCGATGCCGTGCGCGACGACGTGGTGTCCGCCGTCGTCGTGCGGGAGGAGTGGCGCTGACGTCGCGTCGCGTCCTGTCCTCCCCAGTCATCCGCAGCCGGCGAGACGTGCACAGATGCGCGTGCGGGCGGGTGCGGCCCCGGCAGCGGCGACGAAAGTGGAGCGCATGACCGAACCCACTGTGCGCTTCGAGCGCGACCACGCCTTCGCCTCCGACGTCGACCTCGAGGAGATGATCGCGGACCTGCTTCACGGGGCGAATCGGCGCCAGCTCTGGATGCTGTTCCTCGGTGAGGACGACGTGCTGCTCGACCCGATCGTGCCCTGCGACGACTACCCCGACGACCCGGCACTCACCGCCCGCACCGACGATCTCGGCACCGTAACGTTCCCGACGATCCTGGCGCACCGCGTCGCCAGCCTGCGGGAGCTCATCGGCTTCGCCTCGGTGGTTCTCGTCTGGGAGCGCCGGGGGTCGGATCTGCTCACGCCGACCGATATCGCGTGGTCCCGAGCGATGGCCGAGTCCGCGGCGGACGTCGGTGTGGACCTGCGCGTGCAGTTCGTGCTGCACGACCGAGGGGTGCGGCAGATCACTCCGGTCGACGACGGCGCCGCGGCGGCCTAGTGCGGCGAATCCGCTCGATTCCGGCCGATCGTTCGAAGGCGTCGCGGGTGATGCGCTCGATTCGGCGACCCGACGCGAGTGCCCCCACGAGATGACGCAGACCGCGGAACACGCGGCCGTTCGCGACCTCGAGTACCGCATCCGTCACCGGGCGCGTGGCCGACGTCATCTTGTGGAGGGTGCGGAACGGCGCGTAGTAGATGAACTGTGTCTCGAGATCCGGATGCGCCGCCGCATCCGCCCGCCGTTTGCGCCGCTCGAGGAAGCCGAATGCGAATCGCACCAGCCGGCTCGGCGACTGTCCGAGACGATCGATGGGCGTGTTGACCCGGAACGGCGGCACCGCCCATCCGTCATCCGGGAGATCGCGACCCAGCAGTGCGCGGAACGCGGCGTCGGGCACGTCACGCACGTCGCCTCGTGCGTAGACCGCCAGAGCGGGGTCGGGGGTGCCCGCGGGCACGGTGCCCGCGACGTGGATCGTGGCCGACAGCGGCAGGTCGGCGCTGTTCGGACCCACGAGAACCTCGTACTCGCCCTGCTCGATCTCCCAGCGTCCCGAGCGGACGTCGAAGAAGCGGAAGGTTCGCGCACCGAACGGCACCGTGACCGTGCGGCGTTCCCCCTGTGCGACGCGGATCTTCGACCACCCCTTGAGCTCTCGATCCGGGCGGTACACCGCGCTCGAACCGGTGCGGCGTACGTACAGCTGGGGAACGTCGACGCCTGCGGCCGCGCCCACGTTGGTGACGGTGAACGTCGCCCCGTCCGCGTCGACGGTGAGATCGGCGTAGGCGAACCGCGTGTAACCGAGCCCGAAACCGAACGGGAATGCCGGTGCCACGCCCGCGCTCGTGTGAAAGCGGTACCGCGCGAAGAGGCCCTCGCGATACTCCGCCGTGCGGCCCTGGGCGGGATAGCCGCTCGACGTCGGATCGTCGTCGGCGCTCATCGGCATCGTCTCCGCGAGCCGGCCCCCGGGTTCGACGGCTCCGGTGAGGACGTCCCAGATCGCCTCGGCGCCCGCCTGGCCGCCGAGGTAGCCGTGCACGAGCGCCGTCGTCAGATGCAGCCAGGGGGTTTCGATCGGGCCGCCGCCGGACAACACGACGACCACCGGAGTACCCGTCGCCGCGACGGCCCGAAGCACGTCCACCTGGGCTGCGGGGAGATGCAGATGGGGGCGGTCGATGCCCTCGGATTCGTCCGCATCCGGTAAGCCGAGTGCGACGACGGCCACATCCGCGGTCGCAGCCGCGCGCGCCGCCGCGGCCGTTAGCGCCGCATCGGGCCGCCCGTCGAGCGCGAAACCGGGGGCGTACGCGACGAGTTCGAGACCCGCATCCGCGATGGAGCCCAGCAGGGTGGTCAGTCGAGTGGGGTTCACGATCGACGACCCGGCACCCTGATAGCGCGGGTGCTCGGCGAATGCGCCGATCAGCGCCACCCGGGCTCCCGGCGCCAGCGGCAGGATCGTGGACTCGTTCCGCAGGAGCACCGCACTCTCGGCGGCGGCGCGACGGGCGAGACGGTGGTGCGCCTCGGTGGGGTCGGCCGGCGTCGGTCGCGCCTCGGCGGTAACCCGCCGGACGAGCGTGAGCAGTTCATTCGCCCGGGCGTCGAGATGCGCCTCGTCCAGCCGCCCGGTCTGAATGGCGCGCACGATCTCGCGCGCGGATTCGAAGCCGGGGGAGGGCATCTCCAATGTGCCGCCGGCGGCGATCGAGGCGGCCGGGCCGTCTGCACCGCCCCAGTCCGAGATCACCGCGCCGTCGAAGCCCCACTCCTCGCGCAAGATCTCGGTGAGCAGATGCCGATTCTGATGCGCGTACGTTCCGTTCACGAGGTTGTAGGACGACATCAGCGCCCACGGCGCGGCCTCCCGCACGACGATCTCGAACGCGGTCAGGTACAGCTCGCGAAGGGTCCGCTCGTCGATCACCGAGTCCGACACGAGGCGCCGAAGCTCTTGGTTGTTCGCCGCGAAATGCTTGGGAGTCGCCGCGACACCCTGCGACTGGATGCCGCGAACGTAGGCCGCGGCGAGTCGACCGGCGAGTTCGGGGTCTTCGGAGAGGTACTCGAAGTTGCGCCCGCCGCGCGGGTTCCGCTTGATGTTGAGGCCCGGGCCGAGCAGCACGTGCACCCCTCGCGCGGTCGCTTCCTGCCCCAGAGCGACGCCGATCTCCGCCGCCAGATCCTCGTCCCAGCTGTTCGCGATCGTCGCGGCCGGCGGAAAGCAGACGGCGGGCTCGCTCCCGCCGAGACCGAGATGATCTGCGTCTCCCGGCTGCTTACGGATGCCGTGCGGGCCGTCCGACAGCCAGATCTGCGGAACCCCGAGCCGCGGAATCGGCCGGGTCTGCCACACGTTCGCGCCGCTCACCAGGGCGGCCTTCTCGATCAACCGGAGGTCGGCGGCAGTCGGCGGCATGGGGGCCTTTCGGGCGTAGGCGGGGCGGCCCGCATCCGTCGCCGTCGCGGACATGGAGGCCGTCATCGGATCCTGCCCAGAAACGGCAGCACGAACAAGGCCAGCATTGCGACGACCGCGGTGGCCGCGTACAGCGCCGGGTAGCCGCCCAGGCTCGTGACGACGGGTGCGGCGATGACCGGCGCGAGAACCTGCGGCAGGGTGCTCGCGATGTTCGCGACACCGAGCAGTGTCGCGCGCGTGCGCGGGTCGGGCAGGGCATCGGTCACGATCGCGACGTCGACGGCGAGGAAGAGTCCGTAACCGACGCCCAGTACCAGCACCGCGGTCACGATGAGCGGTACGTCGACGGCGAAGGCCATCAGCACGGCGCCGACGGCGAGGACGATCGCCGCGCCGGCGGCCACTCCGCGTCGACGGCGGAGCCGGTCGGAGAGCGCGCCGCCCACGCCCGCCGCGATGCCGGCGACCACCACATAGCACGCGGTGAGCACGAGGATCCAGGTGCCGGGGTCGTCGATCTGGGCTCGATCCGAGAGGAAGTAGTACAGATACAGCAATCCGAGCGCGCTGACGAGGTTCAAGAGGAACCGCAGGCCGAAGGCGGCGACGAACGTCCGGTCGACGCGCAAGCCGCGCCGCGGCGGCGCCGCCGCAGCGCCCGTGGCGAGAGGTTCCGCTGCGGCGTCGGGCACACCGGGGCGCGTGATCAGGATCGGCACCACCAGCAACGGCACCGCGACGGCGATCGCGATGTAGCCGAGCGCGCCCTCGCCGAGTGCGACGGCGAGCGCCGTGCCGACGATGGTTCCGGTGAGCTGCGCGATGCCGAAGAGCGACCCGACGAGCCCGCGCCGCTGTTCGGGCACCCGGTCAGCGATCAGCGCGGCCAGTACCGCGAATGGTCCGTTGAGACCCACCTGTGTCAGCACCCAGCCGAGCACCATCACGGGCGGGGATGCGGCGGCCGCCAGCACCAGGAGACCGGCGACTCCGACGCCGAGCCCGATCAGGAGCACGGGCGCGCGACTGCCCGTGCGGGCGCGGAGTCGATCGGAGAGCACGCCCCACAGCGGATTCGCGATCATCGAGGCGGCCGCACCTGCGCCGGTGACGAGAGCCAGCAGCCCCTCTTTGCCGCCGTCGACGGCGATCAGCGCGGACTGCGCCGGCAGAAGAATCTGGATGGGCCCGAACCAGCCGACCGCAACCCCGACGGTCGCCGTGACGAGGGCGGCGATCCACCCTCGCCGCGGGCCCGCGGTGACGTCCTCGTGCGTTCCCGTCACCATGCGAGCGACGCCTCCCACATCTGCACGTACTCCTCAGCGCCGTTCATCAACTGCTCCTTCAGCTCGGCGCCGTCGGCCCCCGCCGTGCGGATGATGTCGGCGACCCAGTCGGCGTAGAGGCCGTACTGCGCGACTCCATCGGCGTTCAGATCCCACGTGCGCTGCCCGAACACCTGGCGATCGAAGACGGCACCGTTGGGAGCCGTGAACGGATACCCGAGCGGATCGGACGCCGCATCGAGCCGTGCACCGGGTTGCGCGGCCAATCCGTTCACGTCGGAGCTGTACCCGTACGACGTGAGCACGCCGCTTCCCGCGGCGGTCGTGTTGGCATTCCACTCGGAGAGGAAGTCGGGCTCGCCGTTGCCGGCATCGGATGCGGCGTACGCGTAGCCCGCCACGAAGCCGCCATCCTGCGCGACCCGTGCCGTCAGCGAGCGGTCCGACCAGGTGTGCACCGCCGCCAGACCGCGGTAGCCCGCGTCCTCGGCGATGTCGAGCACCGCCTGCGCCGTGGCGACGCCCATGTGATCGACGTGGATGATCATGCCGCGGTCCATCATCTGCTCGATGAGGTACTCCCCGAGCTCGGTGAGTCCTCGTACGTTGCAGATCGGGCCCGTCGGGTACACGGGCAGCACGGCCCCGGCAGCCGACCCGGATGCGGCAGCCAGAAGCGCGGCGATCCCGTCGTTCGTGATCGGCTGCGTGTTGTCGGCCGGCCCCGTGCAGCTCTGCGCCATCCAGAAGTGGCCGGTGCTGAGGTAATTGCCGACGTTGAGCGCGACTCCGGTCACGCCGGCATCGAACCGCGTGCCGCCGAACGCGTTGTCGAACTTGTGCACCGGGTAGAGCCCGCTGACCCCCATGGTCTCGAGCTCATCGAGCCCCGCGTCGACATCGGCCTCGTCGCACTGCGCGACCCCGTCTATCTCGCGGCATCCGAACGGTTCGGAGATCTCGACGCCGATCGTGACGGCGAGCTTTCCCTCGGCCGCGATCTCGCGCACCTGCGCGGGAGTCGTGGCGATCCGGAACCACCCCTCACCGACGCCGCCGGACTGGGCGTCGATGTAGTCCTGCATCTCGTGCAACAGGTCGGCCTGCGCGCGAATCTGCTCCATCTCGTCGCAGCTGGTGACGCGGGTGGGGTACAGCTCGCAGATCACCCGGTTTCCGACCAGCAGCGCGTTGAATACGCGCAGCCCGCCCTGCCAGGCTCGTTCGATTCCGCCGTAGTACGCCTGCTCGTGAAGCAGGCTCGTGGGAGTGGGCCAGTCGGTGAACGTCGGCCAGCCGTCATCGCCGCCCAAGGGATCCGTTCCGCCGATGATGGCTTCGAACAGCGCCCCCGCTCCCGCGGCGTGCGAGGGGCACCCGGCGAGGGCGTCCTCGATCCCGCCCTCCGCGAACGGGGCGCCGCAGATCAGCTCGCCCCCGAACGCCGCGCTCGCAGCGGGGTGCGCGTGCGCGTCGATCAGGCCATTGATCGTGCCATCGGCGTTGACCGCGGATTCGGTCGGGCCGCTGAGCACACCGGTTGTCGCGGCGGCAGGCTGGGCGCAGCCGGATGCGGGAACGAGAGCGAACGAGGCATCCGATGTCGTCAACTGCCCCGACCGACTCCCGATCAGCGCACCGGTCAGGGTCGAACGGATGCGGTACCCGTTGGCGCCGACCGAGATCGTCCAGTCTGCGCGATCGCCGTACTCGGTGCCGGCCCATACCCAGTTCGCGACGCTCAGGTAGAGGATCGCGCCGGTGGAGTCGTAGAGGCGGTAACGGCCGAGGTCGGTCGCCTCGATGGCGAAGGGCTCGGCGGTCGCGGAGGTGCCGCGGGTGCCGTAGCCGACGCTTTCGCGGGTGAGGTAGTTCGATGAACCGGCGGTCGTTCCGGTCGTGGTCACCCGGAGGGCGACGCAGCGTCCGTCCAGGTCGTTCGCGGGCGTTTCTGTGGTGGCGATGCTGGCCTGGGCGGGAATCAGGGTGAAGAGAAGAGCGAGGGTGGCGGTGAGGGCGATGGGCAAGGTGCGGCGTACTCGGATCGTCATGGCGACTCCTCTGAGGGGTGCTACGGACTGTGGATGCGGGGGAGCAGACGGTGCATGGTGTGGATCTCTGGTGTGTCGAGTGGAGCGGGTGGGGCAGGAGGGGCCGAGTCCGTCGCGGCGGACACGATCAGGAGGTCAGTCGTCGTCGGGGTGGCGTTCGCGGGTGGCGCCGGATGCGGTAGCGGGCCCGTCGGCGTCGGAACCTTCGGCGTGGGCGGCCAACGCTCGCGCGACGAAGGCGGCGGTGCGTCGTGCGGCGGCGGTGTCGTGGTCGGCGAGCCAGCCCATGGTGATCCCGTCGAGGGAGGCGACGAGCAACCGGGCGAGGTCGGGGAGGGGAGCCGTCCACCGGGTGCGGGTCAGTTCCGCGGCGTATTGCAGGACCTCCGCCGCGGTGCCGAAGTAGCTCTCCCACTGGGTTCGCATCTGACCGTCCGCGTTCTGCCGGCGTGCGAACAGTCCGAGCTCGAGAAGCGCCAGTTCCCGCTCGGGCTCGGCGGCGAGCAGATCGATGTAGCCGTTCACACCGCTCAGGAGCGCGGCCTCGATCGAGGTCGCGTCGACCGAGCGCGTCTCGGCGACGAACCGTTCCTGGTCGGTCACCGTCTCGACGACGGCGCTCATCAACTCGTCGTGGTTCTCGAAGATGTAGTGGAAGGCGCCGAGCGGCATCTGCGCTTCCGTGACGATGGCTCGGGTCGTCGCGGCGGCCACGCCGCTGCGGGCGATGACCCGGATGGCGGCGGCGATGAGCTCTTCGCGGCGCTGGGACGGGGGAATGCGTCGCATCATCGGGCGCCCCCGGCATCGGATACGGGGGAGCAATCGGAGCGCAACCCGGTGGCGGGCCGGGTGCGGCGGAGGTGCGTCGGCATGCGATCTCCCTGAGTTGTACAGATGTCCAACTCAGTATGCAGACGAGGCCCACGGCGCGATAGAGGCTGTTCCGGGTCTTAACACGGCGGAAACGCGGATCGACGCGGTGCGCCCGGCGAGCAGGGCATTCGTCTCACTCCGCTCCGAGTGGACGTGCGGCTCCCTACCCCTCCCATCCTACGGAGCGGGAGGGGGCTTGCGGCAAGGCCCCGGTGCGGGGGCAGAATCGTTGCCCACCCTCGCTTCGCATCGGAGATCTCCGCATGACTTCAGCGCGCCCGAGCGCTTTTAGACTTCCCGCCGAACTCGTCCGCAAGTCCCGTCCCGACCTCATCGCCCGTGACGAGCAGCAGTTCGCCGACATCGACGACAGCGTCGAACGGTCGCTCGAGGAGACAGCTCGCCGCCTCGACCGCACGACGCGCGCGAAAGCCTCGACCGGTCAGGAGTCGGTCGACCGTGATCTCGAGGCGCGCCGCCTCGCCGCCCGGCTGCACACGTTGCAGCGCTTCTCGCTCGATCTCTGCCTCGGCCGCATACGCCCGGCCGATGACGAAGAGCCGCGGTACATCGGCAGGCTCGGCCTCGCCGACGACGACGGTCGTCAGCTGCTCATCGACTGGCGGGCGCCTGCGGCGGAGCCGTTCTTCGCCGCCACACATGCGGACCCGCGCGGTCTGATGAGTCGGCGGCGATATCGCTGGGCAGGCGGGCGGGTCAGCGACTACTGGGACGAGGTGTTCACGCCCGACGGGCAGGAGGATGACGCGGCGCTCGATGACCAGTCGGCCTTCATCGCGAGCCTGAGCGCCGCGCGTACGCCCCGGATGCGGGACGTGCTCACGACCATCCAGGCGGATCAGGATGCCATCATCCGGGCATCGTCGCGCGGGGCGCTCGTCGTGGACGGCGGCCCCGGCACGGGCAAGACGGTGGTCGCCCTGCATCGCGCGGCGTACCTGCTCTACGCCGATCCCGCTCTCGCGCCCGGACGCGGCGGGGTGTTGTTCGTCGGGCCGCACGAGGCCTACCTCGCCTATGTCGATGACGTGCTCCCTCGACTGGGCGAGGAGACCGTGCAGATCCGCACGCTGCGCGACCTCGTTCCCGAGGGGGCTCGAGCCGGTTCGGAGCCCGAACCCGTCGCGGAGCTCAAGGCGTCCGCGCAGTGGTCGAGCGCGTTTCGGCGCGCGGTGCGCCTGTTCGAGCGACCGCCCGCCGATGCGCTGCGCGTCGAAACGCCGTGGGCCGATCTGCCGCTGGGCACCGACGACTGGGCGGAGGCGTTCGATTCGGCCGAGTCGGGACTCTCGCACAACGAGGCGAGGGATCAGGTGTGGGAGTCGCTCGTGGAGCTGCTGGCGCGGCGACACGACCGCGATGTTCCCCGGTCCGAGGCACGACGGGCGCTGGCAGAGAACGACGCCCTCGTCCGGGCGTTCGCGCGCAGTTGGCCGATCCTCGATCCCGTCGGGCTCGTGGCCACCCTCTGGTCGGACGCGCAGTTTCTCCGACGGGTCGCTCCGTGGCTGACGGATGCGGAGCGGGCGATGCTCGTCCGCGCCGATCCGCGGGCGTGGACGCTGTCCGACCTGCCGCTGCTCGACCTCGCGCGATCGCTCATCGGTGACCCGGGCGTGCCCGAGCTCGCTCGTCGGCAGGAGGCGGCGCTCGCCTCACGTCGCGCGCAGATGGACCGCGTGATCGACGACCTGATCGCCGCCGACGACGGCGACCTGCTGCTCATGTCGATGCTGCGGACCGCAGACGTGCAGAACAGCCTCATCGATGACCGTGAGATCCCGGATGCGGAACGGGACCCGCTCGCCGGCCCCTTCGCGCACATCATCGTCGACGAGGCGCAGGAGCTGACGGATGCGGAGTGGCAGATGCTCGTGCGTCGCTGTCCGTCCCGCAGCTTCACGATCGTGGGCGACCGCGCCCAGGCCCGTCGCGGGTTCACCGATGGGTGGGCGGATCGTCTCGCCCGGGTCGGCCTCCGCGATGTGCGGGTCAGCCGCCTCACGATCAACTACCGCACACCCGCGGAGATCATGGCGTCGGCCGAGCCGGTGATCCGTTCGGCGATTCCGGATGCGAACGTGCCGGTGTCGATCCGAAAGAGCGGGATACCTGTCGAGCGTCGCCCGCGGGCGGATCGTGATCCGGTCCTCGACGAATGGGTCGCCGCGCACCCCGATGGCGTCGCGTGCGTCATCGGGGATCCGGCTTTCGCGGGGGCGCCCCGCATCCGTTCGCTGAGCGCCGTCGACGCGAAGGGGCTCGAGTTCGACCTCGTGGTGCTCGTCGCCCCGGACTCGTGGGGCGACGGCATCACCGCAACGGTCGATCGCTACGTCGCGATGACGCGCGCCACCGAGCGGCTCGTGGTGCTCTCCGAGTGACGGCTGATCAGCGACGGCTGATCAACGACCGTCGCGCAGACTCGACGCGAAATTCGTCACGTTCTCTCGGAGGGCGTCGATGCGTCGGTCCCGCGCGGCTTCCCGGTCGAACCCGAGGTAGGCCGAGGGCGGGAGCCGCCGCACGTTGCGCGAGCATTCGAAATTCGCGCACACGAGTGTGCCGACGGTGTCGCCTCGGCGCCCCGCGTCGCCGACTCGCTTCGCGGTGAACAGCACCACGTCGTTGGGCAGCTCGACGTCGTTGCACCAGGAGCACTGCGGTCGGGACCTGGCCTTCGTGTCGGCCTCGCGAAGGATCAGGCCGACCGCATCGCCGTCGAGCTCGGTCACGATGTAGCCGACCTGCGGCAGCTTGCGGTCCCGCCATCCGAAGAAGTCGAGCCGGTCCCAGGGGGTCTCGGCGAGATCCGTCGGAATGAGGACGTGGGCGCGTTCGCTGCGGGACGCGTTGATGAACGAAGCCCGGATGCGGGCGTCGGAAAGGGGGAGCATGATTCTGCCTTTGCGAGGGAGCGCCGGATCGGCCGGCGAAGAGAAGACCCGTCGGGGTCGGGAAAGGGAAGGACAAGGAGGGAGCGGACGCTCTACCTCGCGCCGGCACAGAAAGCGCCGACGACCTCCCCACACCCGACGGGCAGCTCACGTTCATGCATGATCTCCACGATACGCCGGCGAACGCCGGACCGGTCGAAGTTCGTAGGCTGGGGGAGTGAGGTCATCCGCATCCCGCGCCGCGAGCGCATTCCTGGTCGGGTGGCGGGTGATCGCGACCGCGATCGGGCGTCGCCGGACCTGAGGCGGCCGTCGCGGCTGAGATAGTAGAAGGCATGACTGAGAACATCGCGCGATACGTCGACCACACGCTGCTCAAGCCCGAGGCGACGTCGGCGGATGTCGCGGCCACGATCGCGGAAGCGGCGGACCTCGGCACGTACAGCGTCTGCCTGTCGCCGTCGGTGCTTCCGGTCGATCTTCCGGAGGGCCTGAAGCTCGCGGTCGTCGTGGGATTCCCGAGCGGCAAGCACCACTCCGAGATCAAGGCCGCCGAGGCCTCGCTCGCCGTGGCCCAGGGAGTCGATGAGATCGACATGGTGATCGACATCGGCGCGGCGATCGAGGGGCGTTACGACGCGGTCGAATCCGACATCCGTGCGGTGCGGGATGCGGCGCCGCACCCCATCGTGCTGAAGGTCATCATCGAGTCCGCGGCGCTGTCGGACGACGCGATCGTCGCCGTCTCGAAGGCCGCTGAGGCGGCGGGCGCGGACTTCGTCAAGACGTCGACCGGTTTCCACCCGGCCGGTGGTGCCTCGGTGCACGCGGTCGAACTCATGAAGCAGACCGTCGGCGATCGCCTTCAGATCAAGGCATCGGGCGGCATCCGGACCCGTGCGGATGCCGAGGCAATGATCGCCGCCGGTGCCAGCCGCCTCGGACTGTCCAGCACTCGCGCGATCGTCGAGGACGGCGTCGCCTCGGGTACGTACTGACGACACCCGATCCCGCGGAAGGCACCGCATAGGATCGAGCACGACGCGCGCTGCGCGGGAAGGTCGTCGCATGCACTCCAGCAGCACCAACACGTGGGTTCTCGTCGACGGCGAGAACATCGACGCGACGCTCGGCGGATCGATCCTCGGCCGACGCCCGCAGCCCGATGAGCGCCCGCGCTGGGACCGCATCCTGAGCTTCGTCGAGCGCAGTTGGTCGCAGCCGGCCCGCGGTCTGTTCTTCTTGAACGCGACCACGAACGTGCCGATGACGTTCGTGCAGGCGCTCAAGGCCATGGACTACGAGCCGGTGCTGCTGTCCGGCCCGCCCGAGTCGAAGATCGTCGACATCGCCATCCAGCGGACCCTGCAGGCGCTGCGCGACCGCGACAGCGACGTCGTCCTGGTCAGCCACGACGGAGATTTCGTCGAGGACGTCGAGTCGCTCATCGACGGCGAACGGCGCGTCGGCGTGCTGGCGTTCGCGGAGTTCCGGAGCTCGACCTACTCGGCTCTGCCCGGCCTCACGTTCTTCGATCTCGAGTACGACGCCCGCGCTTTCGACGCACCGTTGCCGCGCATCCGCGTCATCCCGATCGACGAGTTCGACCCGGCTGCGTTCCTCGGCTGAGGCCGGCGAATCCGCGTCAGGCGGGCCGATACGTCATGTACACGTCGACGTCGTCGGACGTGTCTTCGACGAAGGAGTGCCGTTCGTAGAGCCGCCGCGCGGCGCTGCCCTGCAGCACGTTCAGTCGAAGCGGCCGCGGATCAGGGTCGGCGAGGATGTCGCGCAGCACCCGACCGCCGATTCCCCGTCCCTGCAGATGCGGCGCCAGGTAGAAGTGCTCGAGCCACCGCACGTCTACCTCCGGCCGGACCGACACGCACCCGACGTCGACGCCGTCGACGATGACCACGCGGGTGTTCTGCGCATCGAAGACGTTCCGCATCCGCTCTCTGACCCGAACCGGGTCGTACCGGCCGAGGCGTTCCAGGTCGTCCCGCAGCACGACGGCCCGGAGCTCGACGAGCCACTCGAGATCTGCCGCCGTGCTCGGCCGCAGGGCGACGGCTGTCACAGCCGGATCTGGTACTGGATCATGCCGCTGCGGGTCGCGACGCGGTCGTACAACTCGCGGGCGACACTGTTGCTCTCGGCGGTCAACCAGTAGACCTTCGCGCAGCGCTCGTCCGCGGCCCAGGCGCGCACGTGTTCGATGAGCGCTCGTCCCGTTCCGCCTCCCCGCGCGTCGGGGGAGACGAAGAGGTCTTCCAGATAGCAGTAATCGCCGGTCGACCAGGTCGCCGGGTGCGTGACCCACTGCACGAGACCGATCACGGTGTCGTTCTCGTCGCGGGCGAGGGCCGCGTGCATGCTCGATTCCGAATCGACGAGACGCGCGAACGTCGCGTCCGTGGTCGCGTCGTCGAGCGCCGTCTCATAGAACGCCAGATACCCGCTCCAAAGAGCGAGCCAGTCGTGGCGATCCGACGTCGTGAGCGGGCGGATCGTGACCATCCGACCAGCCTACGGATGCGGCGCGCCGCTCCTCGCCCCGATCCGGGCTCGGTCCGCGACCGCGCGTGCGGTGAGTGGGTCAGAATGAATCGTCGTCGCGGTATCGCCCGCCGTCGATGGCGCCTTCGTTCTTCCTGCGGGCGGGACGCGGCCGGACGAGGAATCGTTCGGCCTAGCGGAAGAGATCCTGAGGAGACGGTGACGATCGACGGCATGTCCGAGGTGTTCGGCACCCGCGCCGGCGCTGTGCTCGAAGCCCGGATCGAGCGCGCGCGGATGCATCCGGCTAAGCGCGTCGGGCTGGGTATCGCCGCGCTGGCGATCTCGGTGGCCACCGGCGGAGGGGGCGGCGACGACGTGCTCCCGGGCTTCGACCTCGTCGTCACTCGGCGCGACACCGGCACGGAGGTACTGCGGGCCCGCGTCGGTCATCTCCAGGAAGCGGATCGCGTCCTCACGCAGACCCGACGAGACCTCGACATGATGACGGTCGAGCAGTTCGTCCGGGAATGGCGCGCAATCGACTGACGCGCGCGCGGTCGTCGTTCACTGCCGCTCGAGGCAGAGTAACCGCTCGCGATCGTCCCAGGGGAACGACGCCTCGCGGACCGTGACCGCGCTCAGACGGCGCTCCGAGCGCCGCCGCCGATCGGTGTGCCGTGCGAGCGACCTGCGGTGTTCGGCTTCCACCCCAGCGCGGGTGCGACGTACTTCGCGAACGATTCGACGAGTCGTAGATTGAACTCGACGCCGAGCTGACTCGGGATCGTGAGCATGAGGGTGTCGGCGGAGCGGATCGCCTCATCCGCCAGCAGTTGCTCGACGAGAGCGTCCGGTTCGCCGGCGTAGGTCTTGCCGAAGGTCGACCGCATCCCGTCGATGATGCCGATCTGGTCACCGCCCTGCGCGCCACCGAAGTACATGGCGTCCTCGCGGGTGGTGATCGGGAAAATGCTGCGGCTCACCGAGACGCGCGGCGTGCCGGCGTGACCGGCGTCCTTCCACGCGGCGCGGAAGGCATCGATCTGCTGCGCCTGTAGTAGGTCGAACGGCGTGCCGTCTGCCTCCGTCAGAAGCGTCGACGACATGAGGTTCACACCGATCCGGCCGGCCCATTCGGCCGTGTCGCGGCTTCCCGCGCCCCACCAGACCCGTGAACGCAGGCCGGGGGACTGCGGCTCGATCTGCTGCCGACCGGTGCCGCCGCCGAACGGGCTGTCGGGGTCGCGCTCGGCGAGCCCTTCCCCGTCGATGGCGCGGAGGAAGAGGTCGAAGTGCTCCCGCGCCAGGTCGGCGCCGCGGGGGTCGTTCGAACCGGTGTAGCCGAACGCTTCGTAGCCGCCGATGACGGACTCGGGTGAGCCACGGCTCACGCCGAGCGCGAGTCGGCCGTCGCTGATGAGATCGACCGCGGCCGCCTCCTCGGCGAGGTACAGCGGGTTCTCGTAACGCATGTCGATCACGCCGGTGCCGACTTCGATGCGCTTCGTGCGCGCCGCGATCGCGGCGAGCAGCGGCATCGGAGAGGCCTGTTGACGGGCGAAGTGGTGCACACGGAAGGCGATGCCGTTGACGCCGAGCTCGTCCATGCCGACGCCGAGGTCGATGGCCTGCAGCATCGAGTCCTTGGCGGTGAGGATGCGGCCGCCACCGAGAGGGCCGTAGTGCCCGAACGAGAGAGTTCCGAAGCTTTCCATATCCCGTGCAAGCGCGTGCACTCCGGTCCTATTCCCTTGAATGCACATGAATCGGTGCTGCGTGGCGCCAGATGACGGCGGCTCTGCACCCGCATACCGGCGACGAGCTCGTTCTGATAACCTGAGGTGTCACTCGTTTGATTCGCCGTTTCGGCGTGCGCGCGTGACATCGCAGGAAATCAATTCGCTTCGCCTCGGCTCGACTCATCCGTCGTTCCGGCGGGCACCGCATCGTGACATCACGATCGCACGTGCCGAGGCCTGAGACCCCAACCCAACAAGGACAACCCACTACATGACTACCGCAACGACCGCCCCGGCCATCAAGCAGGTCGCGATCAACGACATCGGATCTGCTGAAGACTTCCTGGCAGCGGTCGAGAAGACCCTCAAGTTCTTCAACGACGGAGACCTCATCGAAGGCACCGTCGTCAAGATCGACCGCGACGAGGTGCTCCTCGACGTCGGTTACAAGACCGAGGGCGTCATCCCCTCCCGCGAGCTCTCGATCAAGCACGACGTCGACCCCAACGAGGTCGTCAAGGTCGGCGACGCTGTCGAGGCCCTCGTTCTCCAGAAGGAGGACAAGGAAGGCCGCCTCATCCTGTCCAAGAAGCGCGCACAGTACGAGCGTGCGTGGGGCGATGTGGAGAAGATCAAGGAGAACGACGGTGTTGTCACCGGCTCCGTGATCGAGGTCGTCAAGGGTGGTCTGATCGTCGACATCGGCCTCCGCGGATTCCTCCCGGCGTCGCTCATCGAGCTGCGTCGTGTGCGCGACCTGACGCCGTACCTCGGCCAGGAGATCGAGGCGAAGATCCTCGAGCTCGACAAGAACCGCAACAACGTGGTCCTGTCGCGCCGTGCGCTCCTCGAGCAGACGCAGTCGGAGTCCCGCTCCAACTTCCTCAACAACCTGCACAAGGGCCAGGTCCGCAAGGGCACGGTCTCGTCGATCGTCAACTTCGGTGCGTTCGTCGACCTTGGCGGAGTGGACGGCCTCGTGCACGTCTCCGAGCTGTCGTGGAAGCACATCGAGCACGCCTCCGAGGTCGTCGAGGTCGGGCAGGAAGTCACCGTCGAGATCCTCGAGGTCGACCTCGACCGTGAGCGCGTGTCGCTCTCGCTCAAGGCGACCCAGGAGGACCCGTGGCAGGTCTTCGCCCGCACGCACGCCATCGGTCAGGTCACGCCCGGTAAGGTCACCAAGCTCGTTCCGTTCGGTGCGTTCGTGCGCGTCGCAGACGGCATCGAGGGCCTCGTGCACATCTCCGAGCTGTCGGGCAAGCACGTCGAGCTCGCCGAGCAGGTCGTGTCGGTCGGCGAAGAGGTCTTCGTCAAGGTCATCGACATCGACCTCGAGCGTCGCCGCATCTCGCTCTCGCTGAAGCAGGCGAACGAGTCGGTCGACCCGTACGGCACCGAGTTCGACCCGGCCCTCTACGGCATGGTCACCGAGTACGACGAGAACGGCGAGTACAAGTACCCCGAGGGCTTCGACTCCGAGACCAACGCGTGGAAGGAAGGGTTCGACACCCAGCGCGAGGCTTGGGAGCAGGAGTACGCCGCGGCACAGGGTCGCTGGGAGGCTCACAAGGCCGCCGTCATCAAGGCCGCCGAGGCCGAGGCCGCGAACCCGAGCACGGTCGACTCGAGCACGGGCTCCTCGTCCTTCTCGAGCGACTCCAGCAACGCCGGCACCCTCGCCGACGACGCTGCTCTCGCCGCGCTTCGCGAGAAGCTGTCTGGCCGCTGATCCTTCAGCGTTAGCATCCGATCCACAGGGGGTCGGAACCTTCGGGTTCCGGCCCCCTGTGCCGTTCTCGGAAGCATCCGCTCGGGGTGTGTCGGGGGAGGCGCGTACCGTCGGGGCGTGCCCGATGAACGACGTGCCTGTGCCATCGCGGACGGATGCGGCGGCCCCGTGCCCGCAGCGTCCCCGCTGCCGCTCTGCGAACTCCACCTCGCCCTCGCCGCGGAGGCGTCTGCCGACGTGCACGGCGAGACCGATCTGCTCCCCGCACCGTGCCGTCGATGCGGATCGCCGCTGGGTGCGCGGTTCCGATCGGGATGGATCTGTGCGGTCTGCGACTGGCGCCACGGCGAGGTCGTCGACGGCGAGCTTCCGGCGCCGAGACTCGACATCGTCTACTACCTCGGGTTCCGCGACCGGGTGAAGATCGGAACGACGGTGAATCCGCGTCAGCGATTCGCGGCCATCCGCCACGATCAGGTGCTCGCGTTCGAGCGTGGCGACCGGATGCGGGAGCACCTGCGACACGCCCAGTTCGCCGACGAGCGGCTCGAGCGGAGCGAGTGGTTCGTCCGCAGTTCTGCGCTCGACGCCCACATCGACACGCTTCGCGGCGACGTGAACCCGTGGACGCGATACGCCCAGTGGCAGAGCGCTGCTCTCGCGGTCGGGTACATCGGATGAGCGTGAGCTGCCGAATGCCGTGACAGCGTGTCCCCTCTTCGGGGGACGCCGCGGCGTGCGGGCGGGGGCATCCGCGCCGAGGCGATAACGTCGGGGTATGAGCCACGAAGAGACCGCGGGAGTCCCCGTCGCGGATCGTGTCGTCGACTCCTCCGGGCTGCGTCGAAGGATCCGGCAGGCGGCCGCATCCTTCGAACTTCCCCCCTTCCTCGAGAACGGCCGGGGCCGGACGACGGCCTTGCTGCAGCTCGCGCTCTGCGCGGTGGTCATCGTTCTCGTCGTCGTGGTCGTCTTCGTGCCCCTCAGCGGTGACGTGAGCCTGTTCTGGCTCGGCGCGATCATCGTGCTCGCCGCGGGAGGGGCGGCGGTACTGGTTCCGTGGGCCGTGCTTTCGCCCTGGTGGATCATCGCGATCCCGCTCATCGACATCGTCGGCATCCTGCTGCTGCGGCAGGCGCAGCCGTCGGCCGGGTTCGACGCGCTCTTCCTGGTTCCGATCGTCTGGCTGTCGATCTTCTACGGCCTGTTCGGCTACTTGATCGGCGTCGTCGCCGTGCCCCTCACGGTGCTGACGACCGTCCTGATCGATGGAACACAACCCTTCACCTACACGATCATCGTTCTGCCGGCCGTGGCGTTCGTGCTGGCGTCGATCAGCCTCCTGCTCTCGCGGCAGATGACCGCGCAGCGGGTGCTGTTCTCCCGGCAGACGGGCACGATGGCGCGGACCCTCCGGCGTGCGCAGAAACAAGAAGAGCTCCTGGCGGAGGTTCTCGACACGATCGATTTCGGCGTCATCCGCATCGCCGTCGACGGATCGACCACGGTCGCGAACGAAGCGCACGCCCGCCTGCAGCGCGCTGCGCGCTCCGCGGCGTCCGGTCTCGACGAGCGTGGTGCGTCGTACGGCGCGGATGGCGTCACACCGCTCGACCGGGCCGACATCCCGTTCGCCCGTGCCGCACGCGGTGAAGTGTTCGACAACCAGATTGTGTGGTTCGGCGGGGAGGGCTCCCGGCGTCGTGCGTTGAGCGTCACCGCACGCAGGACGCGCGCGGTCGACGGTGCCGACAGCGGAGCCGTGATCGTGTCGCGCGATGTCACGAGTGAACTGACCGCCCTCCGCGCCCGCGATTCGCTGGTCTCCTCGGTTTCGCACGAGCTCCGCACCCCGCTCACATCGATCATCGGCTACCTCGAGCTCGCGGTCGACGATCCGAACGTGCCCGCGCGCGCCCGGAAGAACCTCGAGATCGCGGAGCGGAACGCCGCACGACTGCTCGGCATCGTGTCCGACATCCTGACGGCGTCGAGCCGCTCGGAGATGTCGGCCGACCTGACCATCTCGCAGCAGGACATCGATGTCGCCGAGGTGCTCCGCGCGAGCGGTGAGGCCTGGGAGCCGACCGCGGCCGAGCGCGCGATCGAGATCGATATGGACGGGATCCGTCCTGCGCCGGCGTACGCGGATCCGCTGCGGATGCGGCAGGTGATCGACAATCTGATCAGCAACGCCGTGAAGTACAACCGCGACGGCGGCTACGTCGCTCTCGCGGTGCACTCGGATGGTCTCGCCACGAGCATCACCGTCACCGACAGCGGAATCGGTCTGAGCAGCGACGAGCTCCATCGCGTCTTCGAGCGCTTCTTCCGCGCCGGCGACGACGAGGCGACCGGGACAGGTCTCGGACTCTCGATCAGTCGGGAGATCGTGCGCGCCCACGGCGGCGAAGTCACGGTCACGAGCGCCGTGGGTGTGGGATCCACCTTCACCGTGATCCTGCCGGCGACCGCGGACAGCCTCGACGACCCCGATGGTGAGGCGCGGACCGTCTCGTTGGACGAGAGCACCGGGCCGGGGAACGGGGCTCGCCGATGATCCTCGACCCCGCAACGTCTGCGCTGATCGCCTCGGTGGTCGTGGCGAGCGCGGCGGTCACATTCATCGCGACGGCGCTCGCACCGCGCTTCGCGTCGACCGGGGCGCGGCTGTGGGGTTTGGCGCAGGTCATGGCGCTCGTCTCGGTGTTCTGCCACCTCGTCGCCGGCGCATCGGCGGTGGCCATCGAAGCGAACTGGGCGGTCGCACTCGGTAACGGCGCCGTCGTCGTGTCGATCGGATGCCTGCTCCTCGGCTTCCGCGCCTACAGCGGCAACGAGGTGCAGGGCCCGGCGCTCATGGTCGTGGCGCTCGGGTTCCTCACCGTCGCCGCGTGCGCGATCGACGCCCCGGGACCGCGCGAGGGCGGCGGGGAGATCGTCACCTACCTCTCGATCACCGTGCTGTCGCTGGGCGCCGCCTGGCATGCCGTGGCGGGACGCACGCGGGAGTACGCGATGGCCTGGATCTTCGCCGGATGCCTCGTGGTGTGGTCGCTCTTCTCGCTCATCCGCGTCGCCGTCGTCGTGTTCTGGGGGGCCGAGGTGCTTTACCAGCAGTGGTGGGGCGAGGTCGGCACGTCGCTGGTCCTGGTGAGCGTCGGAGTCGTGTCGACGATCGCGATCTTCGTGCTGCGGGCCACGCTCGCGGGGGAGTCCGTCGTGCGCGCGAAGACGGCGGCATCCGATGACGTCCTCGCGCCCCAGGCGTTCGTCGAGTCCCTTCGCGGCGTGCTGCACCGCGCCAGCGCCCGCACCGAGCTCGTGGTCGTCATCGCGGTGCTCGTCGAGGATGTCGGGGCGATCACGGCGTCGTTCGGTCGGGACGTGGCGGAAGCGGCGACGCGGATCCTGCGTTCGGCGGTCCGCGCGTACGCGTCGCCGGTCGCGATCGTCGGAGAGGGGACCGATCCGAACATCGTGCTGGTCGCCACGACGGCGACGAGTCCCGCGGATGCGCGCCGTCAGGCGGGGCTGCTCTATCGCGGCGTGGTGCAGAGCTACGTCGGACAATCGCGCATCGTCGTTCCGGGAGTCGGTGTGGGCGTCGCGCTCAGTCAGACGCTCGGGTACGCCGCGGAGACGCTGGAAGAGGGCGCCACGATCGCGGCGGTCCTCGCGTCCGAGAGCGATGAAACGTCCGTCGTATTCGCCACCGTGCACAGCCTGCCGGAGGACCCGTTCCCGGCCGATCGGGTGTGACGGTGCGCACGCGCGCCATCCCGCACGCGCCGACGCGATAGCGTGCACGGTATGGCACGGCGCGACGGAGAGACGGGGCCGGTGCTGACGCGCCTCCGGGCGGCGTTCCGTTCTTCTCTCCTCGGCGAGCGGCACTCGCGGTCCGCAGCCGTGCGCGGCCGATCCGCGGCGCTGAACCAGCTGCTCCTGTGCGCTGTCGTTCTGATCGTCAGCAGCCTGGCGTTGTTCATCGGCTCGCATCCGAACGGGACGCTCTTCCTCGCGGCCGTCCTGCTCGTGTTCGCCGGCGGTGCGGCCGCGCTCGTGGTGCCGTGGTCGCAGCTACCGCAGGGGTGTGTGATGGTCATCCCCGTCATCGACATCGTCGCGATTGGGCTGCTGCGGATGGCGGAGCCGGCCGGAGGTCTCGGGCTCCTGTGGGTCTTCCCCGCCATCTGGCTCGCGACGCTCGGCGCGGTCGGCTTCGCTTTGCAGTTCGTGCTGATCACGGTGTTGTACTGGGCGATCGTGGCCACCTCGCCGGGAACGACGACGACCGTGACCTATGCGGTGGTGCTGCTGCCCGTCGTGATCATGTCGGTGGCCACGACCGTGTTCGTCAGCAATCGCCGCTCGCAGGCGCAGCAGAGCCTCCTCGATCGCCAGGCCGTGCTCCTCTCGGGAGCGCTGCAGCGCGCACAACGACAAGAAGAGCTCATGACCGAGGTGCTGGACGCCGTCGATTTCGGCGTGCTCCGCATCGCGCCCGATGGCACCGTCGCCGTCGTGAACGAGGCGCTGGGTCGCTTCCAGAACGCGATCCCCGGTTTCGGCATCCAGGACCGCGAACTCGACAACGCCTACCGTCCCGACGGAACCACCCGGATCCACCAGGACGAGCGGCCCCTCGTCCGCGCGATCCAGGGAGAGGTGTTCGACGACCAGGTGGTCTGGTTCGGACACCCCGACGAACGACGGACCGCGATGAGCATGACCGCGCGCCGGATGCGGGACGCCTACGGCGCCGATGCAGGCGCGGTCCTGATCGCGCGCGATGTGACGCGCGAACTGACGGCCCTGCGAGCGCGGGACCGCCTGGTCGCCTCGGTGTCGCACGAGTTGCGCACCCCGCTGACCTCCGTGCTGGGCTACATCGATCTGGCGCTCGACAACCTCGACCGGCCCGAGGCCGTGCGGAAAGACCTCGAGATCGCGGGGCGGAACGGCGAACGCCTGCTCGAGATCGTGGCCGATATCCTCGCGGCGTCGAGTTCGTCGCGGTTGTCGGTGGACATGCGGATCTCGCCGGAGGACGTGGATGTCGCCGACATCGTGCGCGCGTGCGCCGAAGCATGGCGGCCCCGCGCGGCCGAGCGGGCGGTCACGATCGTCACGGGCGATGTCGAGCCGGCCCGGGCGTTCGCCGACCCGCTGCGGCTGCGGCAGGTCGTCGACAACCTGGTGAGCAATGCCGTGAAGTACAACCGCGACGGCGGCGAAGCATCCATCGGCTGCGCGAGCGACGGCGAGTCGACGTGGATCGTCGTCCGCGACACGGGGCCGGGCATGACGCCCGTCGACCAGGAGCGTCTGTTCGAGCGATACTTCCGTGCCCGGAACGATGTCGAAGGCACCGGCCTCGGCCTGTCCATCAGCCGCGACATCGCTCGCGCGCACGGAGGCGACATCACGGCGCGGAGCGAGCGCGGCGTGGGGTCCACGTTTATCGTGCGATTGCCGGCCACCTCGCGGGCGGCAGCGACCGCCGATGCGGCGGGGGACGAGCCCCGACGAGACGCCGGAGAGGCGCGCACGTGAACTTCGATCTGGCGACCGCGTCGCTCATGACGGCTTTCGTCGCGAACGTGGCGGGCGTGCTGTTCATCGTCGACACCCTCTTGCGCCGCGATGACGCCGCCGGGCGGATCTGGGCGATCGCGTTTCTCAGCGGGATGGCGACGACCGTCGCCTACGCGCTGTGGGCATCGGGTGCCGGTGGTGTCGTGGCCATCGCCATCGGCAACGCCCTGTTCGTCAACACCACGGGCTGTATGTGGCTCGGATCGCGGAAGTTCAACGAGCGCCGGATGGGGCCGGCCGCGATCGTCGTGGTGTTGGCGGGCATCCTCGTCGCGGCTGCCGTTCTGGCCGAGGGGCCGAGCGGCGGGGACTGGGCGGGTTGGCTGGTCATGGGGCTCTCGCTCGTCGGGTTCGCGGCTCTCGCGGCCGTCGAGACCACGCGATACCCGATGGGCAGGATCGGCACGGCCCGTGTGCTGACCGCCGTCCTCGCCGTGGAATGCGTGTTCTACCTCGCCCGATCGATCGTCTTCGTCACCGCCGGGCCCGACAGCGACCTGTTCCAGGTCTGGTTCGGCTCGCTGATCGCGAACTTCGTCACGATCGGGCTGACGATCGTCGCGGTGGCGGTGTTGTCGGTGCTGCGCGCGGGTCGGGCCGAACTCCGCGGATACTCCTGGATGACCCGCGTCGGCTCCAGCTCGGACGGCATCCTGCTCGGATCCACCATCACGACGGCGCTCGAGGACGTCGTGGAGCGGGCGGGCTGGCGGGGCGACCTGATCGCGCTCATCGCCGTCAGAGTGGAGGGGATCGCGCAGATCCGGACGGCATTCGGCGCCGATGTCGCCGGCGACGTGACGCACGCGTGGCGACAGGGGGTACGCCGCTTCGCGCCGTCCGCGTCGCTCGTCGGCGAAGACGGCGAGTACACGCTGCTCGTCATCGCGCCCGCCTCGACGGCCGCCGACGCTCGCCGTCAGGCCGGCACGATCTACCGCGGGCTGTTCGAGGCGTTCGGCCGGGTGTCGGATGCCGTCATCCCCGCGGTCGGCGTCGGGGTCGGTCTCACCGAGACGGTCGGCTACGACCCGAAGGCGTTGCTCTGGGCGGCCCGTGAGGCATCCGAGATCGCCGCGACGAGCATCGAGTCGTCGGTGCTCTTTGGCGGCGCCTCGACGATCGGCGAACGCGGAGACTGAGTCCCGCGCCGGGATCGGTGCGGCGCCCCGCGCGTGGCATGCTCGTGGAATGCCGCTCATCGCTCTCACCGGGGGCATCGCCTCGGGAAAGTCCACCGTTGCGCGCCGACTCGCCGAGCACGGTGCGGTGATCGTCGACGCCGACGCGCTCGTGCGCGATGTGCAGGCGCCGGGTTCGCCGGTGCTTGCGGCGATCGCCGCCGAGTTCGGGACAGAGCTCCTCGGCGCGGACGGCGCTCTCGACCGCGCGGCGCTGGGCGCGATCGTCTTCTCCGACGACGAGGCGCGGCACCGCCTGAACGCCATCGTGCATCCGGCGGTGCGAGCCGCATCCGCCGATCGATTCGCACAGGCCTTCGCCGCGGATGCGGACGCGGTGGTCGTCTACGACGTTCCGCTGCTCGTGGAGGCGCGGGTCGATGACCCGTGGGAACTCATCGTCGTCGCCCACGCTCCGTCGGCGGTTCGGCTCGAACGCCTGGTGACGCTGCGCGGTCTGACGCGCGCCGAGGCCGAGAAGCGGATCGCCGCGCAGGTGGACGACGATGCCCGCCTCGCGGTCGCAGACGTGGTCATCGACACGGCCGGGTCGCTCGCGGAGACCCACGCGCAGGCCGACGCGCTCTGGGAGCGCCTGCGCGCCTGATCCGTCCGCGCGGGGCGCAACCCGGCCCCGATGTCGGAGGGTCCACCTACTCTGGAAAGGTGCAGACCACCCGATCCGTTCGCCCCTTCGAGGTCATCAGCGAGTACATCCCCAGCGGCGATCAGCCGCAGGCGATCGCCGACCTCGCCGCCCGTATCAATGCCGGTGAGACCGACGTCGTGCTGCTCGGTGCGACCGGTACCGGCAAGTCCGCGACGACCGCGTGGCTGATCGAGCAGGTGCAGCGCCCGACGCTCGTCATGGCGCACAACAAGACCCTTGCCGCTCAGCTGGCGAACGAGTTCCGCGACCTCATGCCCAACAACGCGATCGAGTACTTCGTCTCGTACTACGACTACTACCAGCCCGAGGCGTACGTTCCGCAGACCGATACCTTCATCGAGAAGGATTCGTCGGTCAACGCCGAGGTCGAGCGCCTCCGCCACTCGACGACGAACTCGCTGCTGAGCCGTCGCGACGTCGTCGTGGTGTCGACCGTCTCCTGCATCTACGGCCTCGGCGCACCGGAGGAGTACCTGCGCGCGATGGTGGCGCTCCAGGTGGGGGAGCGGTACGACCGTGACGCCCTCATCCGTCAGTTCATCGCCATGCAGTACAACCGCAACGACGTCGACTTCTCACGAGGAAACTTCCGGGTGCGCGGCGACACGATCGAGATCATCCCGGTGTACGAGGAGTACGCCATCCGCATCGAGCTGTTCGGTGACGAGATCGAAGCGCTGTACATGCTGCATCCGCTGACCGGCGACGTGATCCAGAAGATGGATTCCGTGCCGATCTTTCCGGCGTCGCACTACGTCGCCGGAACCGATGTCGTACAGCGCGCGATCGGCACGATCGAGGCCGAGCTCGCCGAGCGGCTCGCCGAATTCGAACGCCAGGGCAAGCTCCTGGAGGCTCAGCGGCTCCGCATGCGCACGACGTTCGACCTCGAGATGCTGCAGCAACTGGGCTTCTGCTCGGGCATCGAGAACTACTCGCGTCACCTCGACGGCCGCGAGCCCGGCGCGCCGCCGCACACCCTCCTCGACTTCTTCCCCGACGACTTCCTGCTGGTGATCGACGAGTCCCACGTGACCGTGCCGCAGATCGGCGCGATGTACGAGGGTGACGCATCCCGCAAGCGCACCCTCGTCGAGCACGGATTCCGACTGCCGTCCGCCATGGACAACCGGCCGCTCCGCTTCGACGAGTTCAAGAACCGCGTCGGCCAGACCGTGTACCTCTCGGCGACGCCGGGCCGGTACGAGATGGGCATCGCCGACGGCATCGTCGAGCAGATCATCCGGCCGACCGGCCTCATCGACCCCGAGATCGTGGTCAAGCCCTCGAAGGGGCAGATCGACGATCTGCTCGAGGAGATCCGGATCCGCGTCGAGCGCGACGAACGCGTGCTCGTCACGACGCTGACGAAGAAGATGTCGGAGGAGCTCACCGACTTCCTCAGCGAGCACGGGGTGCGCGTGCGCTACCTGCACTCCGATGTCGACACGCTCCGCCGCGTCGAGCTGCTGTCGGAGCTGCGCTCGGGTGTGTACGACGTGCTCGTCGGCATCAACCTGCTTCGAGAGGGCCTCGACCTGCCCGAGGTGTCGCTGGTGTCGATCCTCGACGCCGACAAGGAGGGCTTCCTCCGCAGCGGCACGTCACTCATCCAGACGATCGGCCGCGCCGCGCGAAACGTCTCGGGGCAGGTGCACATGTACGCCGACAAGATCACCGACTCCATGCGGTTGGCGATCGACGAGACGGATCGTCGGCGCGAGAAGCAGGTGGCGTACAACCTCGAGCACGGCATCGATCCCCAGCCTCTACGCAAGAAGATCGCCGACATCACCGACGCGTTGATCCGCGAGGGTGCCGACACGAAGGCGATGCTGGCGCGCGATCCGGGTCGCAAGGGTAAGTCGCCGACGCCGAACCTTCGTCGCGAGGGCATCGCGGCCGAGGGGGCGACGCAGCTGGAGTCCACGATCGAGGATCTGACGAACCAGATGCTCGCCGCCGCATCGGAGCTGAAGTTCGAGCTCGCCGGTCGACTCCGCGACGAGGTGCAGGACCTCAAGAAAGAACTCCGCGCCATGGAGCGCGCCGGGCACGCGTAAGGGCCGGGAAGAAGACCCCGCGCGGCGCGATCGAGACCAGGGGCAGCGCCTGAGGGGCAGTGACTCAGGGGCAGTGGATGAGGGGTTTCGGCCCCGACCGGTCGAACGTGTGCGCCGACATCGGCGCCCCGCACAGGGGGCACGGGCGCTCGGTGCGCACCGGCTCCGGCGCGGTCTCGTACGGACCGACGGATGCCGGACCGGCAGCGCGAATGAGGGAGGCGTTGATCCACTGGTACCACCCACCGGCGGCGCGCACGCGCTGACGCAGGGGGAGTCGTGGGGAGTCCGCATCTATTCGTGCCATGATCATTAGTGTACTAACTAACTGCGCTAGAGTCGCGGAATGTCTGATGATCTGCTGCGCCTCGAGAATCAGGTGTGCTTCGCACTCGTCACGGCGGCGCGCAACGTCGTGTCCATCTACCGACCTGTTCTCGAGCCGCTCGGGCTGACGCACCCGCAGTACCTCGTCATGCTGGCGCTCTGGGAACAATCGCCGCGCGCGCTGGGTGAACTCGCCGCGGAGCTCGCGATGGAGCCCGCCACTCTGTCGCCGCTCGTCAAACGCCTCGAAGCGCAGGGCCGGGTGACGCGCACGCGCCGACCGAGCGACGAACGCGTGCTCGAGATCGGCCTCACGGGTGAGGGGCGCGACCTGCGCACAAAAGCACTCGCCGTGCCGGAGCAGATCATGGCCCGGGTGGGAATGGACGCCGCGGCGCTCGCGAGCCTTCGGGACGCCTTGAGCCCCTTCGCCGGTCGCCTAGAGGGTTGACACTGAGCGCGGACGCGCGGAGTGTACCGCCGCGGGTCCGCCGCGAGCGAAGCGCGGACCCGGTGTCGGTGGCCCTGCCTAGACTTGACCGGTGCCCATTCTTCCCGTGTCCGAACTCGCCCACGCCGCCGGAACACTCAGCGTTCGCGGTGCCCGCGTCCACAATCTGAAGAACGTCGATCTCGACATTCCGCGTGAATCGATGGTGGTGTTCACGGGTCTTTCCGGGTCGGGAAAGTCGAGCCTCGCGTTCGACACGATCTTCGCCGAGGGCCAGCGTCGCTACGTCGAGTCCTTGAGCTCCTACGCCCGCCAGTTCCTCGGTCAAGTCGACCGCCCCGACGTCGACTTCATCGAAGGTCTCAGCCCCGCGGTGTCGATCGACCAGAAGTCGACCAACCGCAACCCGCGCTCGACCGTCGGCACGATCACCGAGATCCACGACTACATGCGCCTGCTGTGGGCGCGCATCGGCATTCCGCACTGCCCCGAGTGCGGTGAGGTCATCCAGCGGCAGACCGTGCAGCAGATCGCCGACCAGCTCATGGAGCTCCCCGATCGCACGCGCTACCAGATCGTCGCGCCGGTCGTGACCCAGAAGAAGGGCGAGTTCGTCGACCTCTTCAAGGAGCTCAGCGCGAAGGGGTACGCCCGTGCCGTCGTCGACGGTGACCTCGTGCAGCTCGCGGAGCCGCCGACACTCAAGAAGAGCTACAAGCACGACATCGCGGTCGTCGTCGATCGCCTGGTCGCGAGCCCCGACATCCTGTCCCGGGTCACCGACTCGGTCGAGACGGCGCTGGGCCTTGCCGGCGGCATGATGCAGGTCAACTTCGTCGACGACGAGGGCGACGACGCATGGCAGAACTTCAGCGAGAAGCTCGCCTGCCCGAACGGCCACCCGCTCCAGCTCACCGAGATCGAGCCGCGCACCTTCTCGTTCAACGCGCCCTTCGGTGCGTGCCCCGCCTGCTCGGGTCTCGGCACGCGCATGTCGGTCGACGTCGATCTGATGCTCGCAGACGAAGACCTGTCGATCCGCGAGGGCGTCATCATCCCTTGGACCACCCAGGGCAAGGGGCTGTTCCAGTACTACGAGCGACTGCTCGAGGGCCTCGCCGACGACCTCGGGTTCTCGCTCGACAAGCCGTGGCGGATGCTGCCGCAAGACATCAAAGACGCCGTGCTGCGCGGTGACAACTTCAAGGTCTCGGTGAAGTGGAAGAACCGGTACGGCCGCGAGATGCGGTACACGTCCGGCTTCGAGGGCGTCGTGCCCTACATCGAGCGCCAGTACGCGCAGGCCGAGTCCGACAGCGCTCGGCAGCGCTGGGGCGAGTACCTCCGAGAGGTGCCGTGTCCCGTCTGCGATGGTGCGCGTTTGAAGCCCGAGGTCCTCGCCGTGCAGGTACACGGGCATTCCATCGCCGATGCGTCTCAGATGAGCCTGTCCGACGCGCAGAGATTCTTCGACACGCTCGACCTCACCGATCGTGAGGCCAAGATCGCCGCGGCCGTGCTGCGGGAGATCCGTGCGCGCCTCGACTTCCTCATCCAGGTCGGGCTCACCTACCTCTCGCTCGCGCGCGCGGCCGGGTCTCTCTCCGGCGGTGAGGCGCAGCGCATCCGGCTCGCCACGCAGATCGGTTCGGGCCTCACGGGCGTGCTGTACGTGCTCGACGAGCCGTCGATCGGCCTGCACCAGCGCGACAACCGGCGTCTCATCGAAACGCTGATCGCCCTGAAGAATCTGGGCAACACCCTGATCGTCGTGGAGCACGACGAGGAGACGATTCAGGCGGCTGACTGGGTCGTCGACATCGGACCGCGCGCCGGCGTCGACGGCGGCAACGTCGTGCACTCGGGTCCGTACGAGCAGCTCCTCACCGACGAGAACTCCCTCACCGCCGCGTACCTCTCCGGTCGTCGGCGCATCGAGGTGCCGGCCAAGCGCCGCCCGATCGACAAGAAGCGTCAGATCTCCGTCGTGGGGGCGCGGGCGAACAACCTCCAGAACGTGACGGCCACCTTCCCGTTGGGCGTTCTGACCGCGGTCACCGGGGTCAGCGGTTCGGGCAAGTCCTCGCTCGTGAACGGCATCCTGTACGAGGTGCTGGCGTCGAAGCTGAACGGCGCGCGTCGCGTTCCCGGCAAGCACACCCGTGTCACCGGCCTCGACAATCTCGACAAGGTCGTCCACGTCGACCAAGCGCCGATCGGACGCACTCCGCGTTCCAACCCGGCGACGTACACGGGAGTGTTCGACCGCATCCGCAATCTGTTCGCCGAAACCCCCGAGGCCAAGGCGCGCGGCTACCAGGCCGGCCGGTTCAGCTTCAACGTCAAGGGCGGGCGCTGCGACGCCTGCTCGGGTGACGGCACCATCAAGATCGAGATGAACTTCCTGCCCGACGTCTACGTCGACTGCGAGGTCTGCCACGGCAAGCGATACAACCGCGACACGCTCTCGGTGCACTACAAGGGCAAGAACATCGCCGAGGTGCTCGAGATGCCGATCGCGGAAGCCGCGGACTTCTTCGAGCCGATCCAGGCGATCCACCGATTCATGAAGACACTGGTCGACGTGGGGCTCGGGTACGTGCGTCTCGGGCAGTCGGCGACGACCCTCTCCGGAGGAGAGGCGCAGCGCGTCAAGCTGGCGACCGAACTGCAGCGCCGATCGAACGGGCGCAGCATCTACGTGCTGGACGAACCGACCACGGGCCTGCACTTCGAAGACGTCAGCCTCCTGCTCGGAGTGTTGAACAGCCTGGTCGACAAGGGCAACACCGTGATCGTCATCGAGCACAACCTCGACGTCATCAAGTCGGCGGACTGGGTTATCGACCTGGGTCCCGAGGGCGGATCGGGCGGCGGCATGATCGTCGCCACCGGTACGCCGGAGAAAGTCGCGCGTACCGAGGGCAGTCACACCGGCGCGTTCCTGGCCGAGGTGCTCGACGCCGGCGAGCGGCGCAAGGCGGGCTGATCGTGCCGTCCGTTCTGCCCTATCGGCCGAAGCAGGGCGAGATCCCCACGAGTCCGGGGGTGTATCGCTTCCGTGATGCCGAGGGCCGCATCCTGTACGTCGGCAAGGCGAAGAACCTGAGGGCGCGGCTCTCGAACTACTTCGCTCCGCTGCACACGCTGCACGAGCGCACGCGCCGGATGGTGACGACCGCGTCGTCGGTCGAATGGACCGTCGTCGGCAGCGACGTCGAGGCGTTGCAGCTCGAGTACATGTGGATCCAGGAGTTCACACCGCCCTTCAACGTCCGCTACAAGGACGACAAGTCCTACCCGTACATGGCGATCACCCTCGCCGACGAGGCGCCACGGGTCATCGTGACGCGCAACCGGCGCATCAAGGGGGCGAAGTACTTCGGGCCGTACCCGAAGATCTGGGCCGTGCACGACGTGATCGATCTCATGATCAAGGTCTTCCCCATCCGCACCTGCTCGGATTCGTCGTACAAGAAGGCGATGGCGACGGGTCGTCCGTGCTTCCCCGGCCAGATCGGCCGATGCGGCGGTCCCTGCTCGATGAAGGTGACGATCGACGAGCACCGCGCGATGGTCGATGACTTCGTCGCGTTCATGTCGGGTGGAGACCAGCGGTTCACGAAGGCGCTCTCGGCCCGGATGCGGGAATCCGCCGCGGCGATGGACTACGAGGCGGCCGCCGACTACCGCGACAAGCTGCAGGCGATCGAGGCGGTGCTGGTCAAGAGCGCCCTGGTTCTGCCGGATGACACGGATGCGGACCTCTTCGGGATCGCGGAGGACGAACTCGCCGCCACGGTGCAGCACTTCGTCGTCCGCGGTGGGCGCGTGCGCGGGGTGCGCGCGACGACGATCGAGAAGGAGATCGACATCTCCGGCGCGGACCTCGTCGACCAGGTCATCCAGCGCACGTACGGCGATGCCTCCGCGGCCGACATCCCGAAGCAGGTGCTCGTGCCGACGCTTCCGGAAGATGCCGCCGAGCTCGAGCAGTGGCTTCGGGACAAGCGCGGCAAGGGCGTGACGATCCAGGTCGCCCAGCGCGGCGGGAAGGCCGACCTGATGCGCACGGCCACGATCAACGCGCAGCAGGCCCTGATGCTCTACAAGACGCGGCGCACGAGCGACTACGTCGCTCGGACGCAGGCGCTCACCGATCTGCAGGAGGCGCTCGGGCTCGCCGAAGCGCCGCTGCGGATCGAATGCTACGACGTCTCGCACCTGTCGGGAACGAACGTGGTGGCCTCGATGGTCGTGTTCGAGGACGGGCTGCCCCGGAAGGATCAGTACCGCACGTTCGGGATCCCCGAGACGACCGACGACACCGACTCCATCCACCAGGTCATGACGCGTCGCCTCGCGTACCTCGATCGCCCCGAGGAGCAGTCAGATGCGGAGATCGCGGCGGCCGCCATCGACGTCACGGCGTCCGCCGACGGCGACGAGGTCGTGGCGACGACCCGCAAGCGCCCGCGGTTCGCGTACCCGCCCCAGTTGCTCGTCGTCGACGGCGGACAGCCTCAGGTGGCGGCTGCGGCGCGTGCGCTGGCGGACTCCGGTCACACCGAGATCGCGCTGTGCGGCATTGCGAAGCGTCTCGAGGAGGTGTGGCTGCCGGGGGAGGACTTCCCGGTCATCCTGCCGCGCACGTCGGAGGCGCTCTACCTCTTGCAGCGCCTGCGCGACGAAGCGCACCGGTTCGCGATCACGCACCAGCGCAAGCGTCGCAAGCGCGACATCTCGAGCGTGCTGTCCGAAGTCCCCGGGCTCGGCGACACCCGGATCAAGGCGCTGTTGCGGCACTTCGGGTCGGTCGCGGCGCTCCGGGAGGCGACGCCGGAGCAGATCACGGAGCTGCCCGGCATCGGTCCGAAGCTCGCGGCGACGGTGCACGAGCACCTGACGAATCGGTAGGCTGGAAGCTCGACGACAGGGGTAGACATGTCGGAACCCGCGGTGACGACCAGCGCCGGTGAGGTGCTCATCGTCACGGGTATGTCCGGCGCCGGGCGATCGACCGTCGCGAACGCGCTCGAAGACCTCGACTGGTACGTGGTCGATAACCTTCCGCCGACCATGCTGCGTCCGCTTCTGGAACTCTCCGAGCGCGCCGGGGGAGCGGTGCCGCGGGTGGCCGTCGTCGTCGACGTGCGCGGACGCGACCTGTTCGGCAGTCTGCCCGAGATCACTCGGTCGCTCCGCGACGGCCGGCACTTGCGTCTGGTTTTCCTGGACGCGAGCGACGACGTGCTCGTCCGCCGGTTCGAGGCCGTGCGTCGTCCGCATCCGCTGCAGGCCGGCGGCACGATCGTCGATGGAATCCACCGCGAGCGCGCGCGTCTCGCGCCGCTCCGGGAGAACGCCGACCTCATCGTCGACACGTCGTCGTACAACGTCCACCAGCTGACGAGCCGCGTCGCGGAACTGTTCGCGGCCGAGGGCGCGGCGCCGCACACGGTCACGCTCATGAGCTTCGGCTTCAAGTACGGGCTTCCGGCGGATGCCGACATCGTCGCCGACATGCGTTTTCTTCCGAACCCCTACTGGACCGACGAACTCCGCTCGTTGACCGGTGAAGACGAGAAAGTGCGCGATTTCGTGCTCGACCAGGAGGGCGCCCGCGAGTTCCTCGACGCCTACTCCGCTGCGCTCGCCCCCGTTCTCGCGGGTTATCAGCGCGAGAACAAGCGTCACTCGATCATCGCGATCGGGTGCACGGGCGGCAAGCATCGCTCGGTCGTGATGGTGCGAGAACTCGCGGAACGGCTCGCCGAGGTGCCGGGTGTTGCGGTGGGTGTGACGCATCGCGACCTCGGTCGCGAGTAGGCTGGAATGTCGTTTCCCGCCCCGACCCGAGGAGTGCCGTGCCCCTGACCGCCGACGTCAAGGCCGAGTTGATCGCCGGACGCGACCCGCGTCCCTCTGCGAGAGTGGCCGAACTGACGGCGATCCTGCGCTTCGCGGGAGGGCTGCATTCCATCGCCGGTCGCGTCGCCGTCGAAGCCGAGGTCGACTCCGAAGCGCTCGCGCGACGGGTCGCCCGCGAACTCGTCGAGATCTACGGAGTGCGCCCCGAACTCGCCCACGTGCAGGGCACCTCGGGCCGCACCGGGGGCTCGTACGCGGTGCGCGTCATCGAGGGCGGCGAGACGCTCGCGCGGCAGACCGGTCTGCTCGATCAGCGCCGCCGCCAGGTGCGCGGCCTGCCGAACAAGCTCACGACCGGCGCCCGTCACGACCTCGCCGCGATCTGGCGTGGCGCATTCCTCGCGACCGGAACGCTGACCGATCCCGGCCGTTCCGCCGCGCTCGAGGTCTCCTGCCCCTCCGGAGAGGCCGCCATGGCCCTCGTCGGAGCGGGACACCGCCTCGGCATCCCCGCCAAGGCCCGCGAGGTGCGCGGCGTGCCGCGCGTCGTCGTGCGCGAGGGAGAGGCCATCCGCTCCGCCCTCCACGAGATGGGCGCGCGGAAGGCCGCGCAGGACTGGGAGCAGCTGCGTCAGCGCCGCGAGGTGCGCGCCGGGGTCAACCGCCTGGTGAACTTCGATGACGCGAACCTGCGCCGCTCCGCTCAGGCGGCGGTGGCCGCATGCGCGCGGGTCGAGCGGGCGCTCGAGATCCTCGGTGACTCCGTTCCCGAGCACCTGAAGGCTGCGGGCGACCTGCGCCTGGCCCATCGCGACGCGAGCCTCGACGAGCTCGGCCACCACGCCGATCCGCCGATGACAAAGGACGCCGTGGCAGGCCGCATCCGGCGCCTTCTGGCGATGGCCGACAAGCAGGCCGAGATCGACGGCGTGCCCGGCACGGAGTCCGCCGTCCCCGTCGGCGCCGACGACTGACCCGCACGGGCGGACGGATGCGGCGCCGACACGCGCGGCCCGTTCGTCCTGTCATTCGGGGGAATCAAGGCTCTCGAATCCGGGTTGCCCCTCAGTAGGATGGGGTCGTCCCCTCGTCGCTCCGAGGACTTCGGCGCGGCGCCGACAGGAAGAAGAGATTATGGCAAAGTACACGCTGCCCGAACTCACGTACGACTACGCCGCGCTCGAGCCGAGCATCAGCGGAACGATCATGGAGCTGCACCACAGCAAGCACCACCAGGCCTACGTAACCGGCGCCAACACCGCGCTGGAGCAGCTGGCCGAAGCCCGGGATTCTGGCAACCTGGCCAACATCAACAAGCTCGAGAAGGACCTCGCGTTCAACCTCGGCGGCCACACGAACCACTCGATCTTCTGGACGAACCTGTCTCCGAACGGTGGCGACAAGCCGACCGGCGAGCTGGAGTCCGCGATCACCGACCACTTCGGTTCGTTCGACAAGTTCCAGGCCCACTTCACGGCCGCGGCGCTGGGCGTCCAGGGCTCCGGATGGGCGGGTCTCTTCTGGGACTCAATCGGTGAGAACCTCATCATCCAGCAGTTCTTCGACCAGCAGTCGCAGTTCGCCGCCGGCTCCGTGCCGCTGCTGCTGCTCGACGTCTGGGAGCACGCGTACTACCTCGACTACAAGAACGTCCGTGCCGACTACGTCAAGGCGTTCTGGAACATCACCGACTGGGCCAATGTTCAGACCCGCTTTGTCACGGCTCGGGAGAAGACGGCAGGCCTGCTGGTAGTGTCATGATCAGGTGAGGATGCCGCGCAGCCCTCGCTTTTGCGGGGCTCCGGCATCCTCTTCTTCGGAGCCGATGCACCCTGTTTTCGGTTCCGTCCCGGGGGTCCATCTCGGGAAAGATAAGGCGCTACGGCGCGACGAGAAAACGGGAGACACCGTGTCTGTCAAGATCGGCATCAACGGCTTCGGCCGTATCGGACGCAACTACTTGCGCGCAGCACTCGCGCAGGGAGCTGACCTGGAAATCGTGGCGGTGAACGACCTCACCGACAACAAGACGCTCGCGCACCTGTTGAAGTACGACTCCGTCGGCGGCCCGCTCACCGAAGAGGTGTCGTACGACGCGGACTCGATCACCGTCGGCGGCAAGAAGATCAAGGTCTTCGAAGAGCGCGACCCCGCCAACCTCCCCTGGGGCGAGCTGGGAGTCGACATCGTCATCGAGTCGACCGGCCGCTTCACCAAGGCCGAGGACGCGAAGAAGCACGTCGCCGGCGGCGCAAAGAAGGTCCTGATCTCGGCACCCGCCACGGGTGACGACGTCACGATCGTCATGGGTGTCAACGAGGGCGACTACAACCCCGAGACCGACGTCATCATCTCGAACGCGTCGTGCACCACGAACTGCCTCGCGCCCCTCGCGCAGGTCTTCAACGACGCATTCGGCATCGAGCGCGGCTTCATGATGACCGCACACGCGTACACGGCCGACCAGAACCTGCAGGACGGCCCGCACAGCGACCTCCGTCGTGCGCGCGGCGCCGCGATCAACATCGTGCCGGCCTCGACCGGAGCCGCCAAGGCCATCGGCCACGTTCTGCCCGAGCTGAACGGCAAGCTCAGCGGCTCGTCGTACCGCGTGCCGGTTCCCACCGGCTCGATCGTCGACCTCACGATCGTCACCCCCACCGAGGGCCTGACGGTCGAGACGGTCAACGCGGCCTACAAGGCAGCGGCGGCCGAAGGCCGTCTCGCCGGATTCCTGCAGTACACCGAGGACCCGATCGTCTCCAGCGACATCCAGGGCAACCCGCACTCCTCGATCTTCGACTCGGAGCTGACCAACGTCAGCGGCAACCTGGTCAAGGTCTCGGCGTGGTACGACAACGAGTGGGGCTACTCCAACCGTCTCGTCGACCTGACCGAGTACGTCGCAGAGAGCCTGTAAGCGCCTCATCATGGCACTGCGCACCCTTGCCTCGCTGGGGTCGCTCGCCGGTAAGCGCGTCATCGTCCGTGCTGACCTCAATGTCCCCTTGCGGGACGGGGTCATCACGGACGATGGTCGCGTTCGGGCGACGCTTCCCACCCTCAACGCCCTGATCGATCAGGGCGCCCGCCTCATCGTCGCCTCCCACCTGGGACGACCCGATGGGGCACCCGACCCGAAGTACAGCCTCGAGCCGGTCGCGCAGCGACTGTCGGAGCTGCTCGGAAAGCCCGTCGCGTTCGCTCGCGACACGGTGGGGGAGTCGGCCCACGAGGCTGTCGCCTCGCTTCAGGACGGCGACGTCACCGTCATCGAGAACCTCCGATTCAATCCCGGAGAGACCTCGAAGGACGAGGGCGAGCGCCGTGCGTTCGCGCAGCAGCTCGCCGAGCTCGGCGACGCGCTCGTCTCGGACGGGTTCGGTGTCGTGCACCGCAAGCAGGCCAGTGTCTACGACCTGGCCGAGCTGCTCCCGTCGGCGGCCGGTCTCCTGATCGAGACCGAGGTCGACGTGCTCGACCGTCTGACCGAGAACCCCGAGCGCCCGTACGCGGTCGTGCTCGGCGGGTCGAAGGTCAGCGACAAGCTGGGCGTCATCGCGCACCTGCTGCCGCGCGTGGACACGATCCTGGTCGGCGGCGGAATGATGTTCACGTTCCTCGCGGCCGAAGGGTACCCCGTGGGGGCCAGCCTGCTCGAGAAGGACCAGATCGAGACCGTCAAGGGATACATCGCGACGGCCAAGGAGCGCGGCGTCACGCTGATCTTCCCGGTCGACGCCGTCGTTGCTTCCTCGTTCAGTGCGGATGCGGACCACGTGGTCGCCGCCGCGGACGCTCTCGAAGACACTCCGTTCGGTTCCTCCGGTCTGGGCCTCGACATCGGACCCGAGACCGCGAAGATCTTCGCGGACGCCATCCGCGGCAGCAAGACCGTGTTCTGGAATGGGCCGATGGGCGTGTTCGAGATGCCGGCCTTCGCGAGCGGAACCAAGACCGTCGCTCAGGCGCTCACCGAGGTCGACGGACTGTCCGTCGTCGGTGGCGGCGACTCCGCGGCCGCCGTGCGTCAGCTCGGGTTCTCGGACGACCGTTTCGGTCACATCTCCACCGGCGGCGGAGCGAGCCTGGAGTTCCTCGAAGGTAAGAAGCTCCCCGGACTGGAGGTCCTCGGATGGTCGCTGTGACCAGAACACCGCTCATCGCGGGTAACTGGAAGATGAACCTGGACCACCTCCAGGCCGTCGCGCTCGTGCAGAAGCTGCACTGGACGCTGAAGGACGCGAAGCACGAGTCCGACACCGTCGAGGTGGCACTGTTCCCGCCGTTCACCGATCTTCGGACGGTGCAGACCCTCATCGATGCCGACAAGATCCCGTTCGCCCTCGGCGCGCAGGACATCTCGACGCACGATTCGGGCGCGTACACGGGTGAGATCTCGGGCGCGTTCCTCGCCAAGCTGGATGCCGCATACGTGATCATCGGGCACTCCGAGCGTCGCGAGTACCACGCCGAGTCGGATGAGGTCGTGGCCGCGAAGGTCGCTGCGGCCCTCCGCCACGGGCTTCGCCCGGTGATCTGCGTCGGTGAGACCGCCGCAGACCTCGAAGAGTTCGGCGCGAGCGCTGTTCCGGTCGGCCAGTTGCGCGTCGCCCTCGAGGGCGTCGCGGCGGACGCCGAGATCGTTGTGGCGTACGAGCCGGTCTGGGCCATCGGCTCGGGCCAGGCGGCGACGCCCGATCAGGCGCAGGAGGTGTGCGCGAAGCTCCGCGAGGTGGTCGCGGAGACCCTCGGTGCCGACGCGGCCGCGCGTACCCGTGTGCTCTACGGCGGGTCCGTGAAGTCGAGCAACATCGCCAGCTTCCTGCGTGAGCCCGACGTCGACGGCGCGCTCGTCGGCGGGGCGAGCCTCGTTGCGGACGAGTTCGCTGCCATCATCCGATTCCAGAAGCACGTCGGCGTGTGACACTTCCGGGAGGCCGGTCCGACCGGCCTCCCGGAAGCGTCCGCCCGGCTCGCTATACTTAACCCTTGTGCGGTCCGACGGGTCGCCGGGAAAGGGTACGACCACAGTGCAGATCCTCGAGTTCGTGCTCCAGGTGCTCCTCGGCATCACGAGCCTTCTGCTGACTTTGCTCATCCTGCTGCACAAGGGCCGCGGTGGCGGCCTCTCCGACATGTTCGGTGGCGGAATGAGTTCGACCATGGGATCATCCGGCCTTGCCGAGCGCAACCTGAACCGCTTCACGGTCGTTCTCGCGCTCACCTGGTTCGTCTCGATCGTGGCCCTGGGTCTGGTCACCAAGTTCTCCGGACTGGTCTGACATGGCCACCGGAGGCAACGCGATCCGCGGCACTCGTGTCGGCGCCGGCCCGATGGGCGAGCAGGATCACGGGTACCACGCCGACCGCGTCGCGGTGTCCTACTGGGATGCCCTCGGCAACGAGACGACCCGGTACTTCGCTGCCGGCATCACCGAAGACGAGATCCCCGACACGATCGACTCCCCGCACTCGGGGCTCCCGGCCGGTCGCGACCAGGCGAACCCGCCGGCCGTGGCGAAGGCCGAGCCCTACAAGACGCACCTCGCCTATGTGAAAGAGCGTCGCACCGACGACGAAGCCGTCGAGCTCCTCGACGATGCGCTCAAGAAGGTTCGCGATCGGCGCGGTCAGAGCTGACCACCGGTACATGATGAAGGGGCGGATGCAGCTGCATCCGCCCCTTCATCATGTGAGCGACTCGGCGCCGCTCAGTAGTCGATGTCGATGAGCTCCGGCGGCACCTTGCCGGCGGCCGCCTCATCGACGAAGAACACCGTCCGTTTGCGTCCCTTGGCGCCCGCTGCGGGAACGCTCTGGTAGCTGGCTCCGGCGAGGGCCAGGCCGAGCGCCGAGGCCTTGTCGGGGCCGACCAGCACCATCCAGACGCGCTTGGAGGAATTGATCACCGGTCGCGTCATCGTGATGCGTTCGGCGGGCGGCTTGGGCGACTCGCGCACCGGCACCGCCGCACGATCGGTGATGCTGATCTCCGGGCGGTCGGGGAACAGCGACGCGATATGCGCATCGGGTCCGACACCCAGGAAGCAGACGTCGAACGACGGCCAGGCGCCGACCGCCGGGTCGGCGAATCGTGCGAGCTCGGCCGCGTAGGCGTCCGCCGCCGCGTCGAGATCGAGACCGTCGTCGGACGCGGCCATCGCATGGATGTGATCGGCCGGGATGTCGATCAGGTCGAAGAGAGTCGCCGCGGCCACCGCGTCGTTCCGGTCTGCGGAGCCGCGCGGAACGAACCGCTCATCACTCCACCAGAAGTGCACGAGCGACCAGTCGATCTCGGCACGTCGCGGGTGGGCGGCGACGGCAGCCAGCACCTGGCCCGCCATCGATCCGCCCGTCAGCGAGACATGCGCGAGCTTGCCCTCGACAACGCGCTTCGATACGCGGCTGAGCAGTCGCGAAGCCACCGCCCGAGCGAGGGCGTCGGGGTCGGCGCGAACGACGACCTGCTTCTCCGCGACCTGCGATGTCATCGGGTCTCGCTCTCCGTGCGGGATTCGACCAGGTCGCACCCCTCCGTGATCACGCGCCCGTACAGCGCGTCGGGGTCGAGACGGCGGAGCTCCTCCGCCAGGCACTCACGCAGCGAGCGGCGCGGGAACGCCAGCTCGTGCGTCGGCTGCCCGGGCTGGGTGAGCACGGCGGTCGCCGGGTCGGGACGCTCCAGGAGGATGTCGCCATCCTCGCGGGTGAGCCGCACCGACTTGATGCCGTGCGCCCACTCCGACGCGTCGAGATAGCGCCACGACACATCGATCTTCAGCTGCAGCGTGAGCCATGCCGCGAGAAGCGGAGTCGACGGGGAATCCGCCCCACCCAGAACCTCGGCGGCGGTGACCTCCTGGTACGGCGGCTGGTCGAGCACCGCAGCGAGCTGTTCGCGCCACCGGGTGAGCCGGGTCCAGGCGAGATCGGTGTCGCCGGGAGCGTAGTTCGCGCCGAGTCCCTGGACCCACGTGTGCGGGTCTTCCTGGGTTGCCGCATCCGTGATGCGACGCTGAGCGATTCGGCCGAGCGCGGACTGCGACGGGACGGGCGGGGTGTCCTCGGGCCACCACACGACGACCGGGGCATCCGGAAGAAGAAGTCCCGTCACCAGGCTCTCCGTGTTGGAGCCTGCGGCGCCGTACGCGTGCAGCAGGACGACCTCGCTCGCGCCGGCGTCTCCGCCGACACGGATCTGCGCGTCGAGCCGAGCGTCGCCGTCCGGAGTGTCTAGCAGCACGATGACGCGCATGGGGTGTTCCCGCGAGGCATCGTTCGCGGCCTCGATGGCCTCTTCCTCGATGCCGCGCCGCGTGGCGATCACGAGCGTCAGGACGCGGCCGAGGGCCACTGCCCCGCCCTCTTCGCGCACGTCGATGAGGGCACGGGAGATCTTGCTGACGGTCGTGTCAGGCAGGTCGACGATCACGGGCGCCTCCAAGTGCGTCCATCGCGGGAGAGGAGCTCGTCCGCCGAGCTCGGACCCCACGAACCGGGGGAGTACTGCTCGAGAGCGCCGCCCTGAGCCTCCCAGAACTTCTCGATCGGGTCGAGGATCTTCCAGCTGAGCTCGACCTCTTCGTGGCGCGGAAACAGCGGCGGATCGCCGAGCAGAACGTCGAGGATGAGGCGCTCGTACGCCTCCGGGCTCGCCTCGGTGAACGCATGGCCGTAGCCGAAGTCCATCGTCACGTCGCGCACCTGGTTGTCGGCGCCGGGAACCTTGGAGCCGAACCGGATGGTGACGCCCTCGTCGGGCTGCACCCGGATGACGAGGGCGTTCTGGCCTTGTCCTGCCGTGGCGCTGCGCCCGAACAGCAGCTCGGGCGACTGCTTGAAGACGACTGCGATCTCGGTCACGCGTCGGCCGAGGCGTTTTCCGGTGCGCAGGTAGAACGGCACATCGGCCCAGCGTCGCGTGTTGATCTCGAGCTTGATGGCGGCGTACGTCTCGGTCGTGGAGTTCGGGTCCATCCCGTCCTCTTCGAGGAAGCCGCGCACCTTCTCGCCGCCCTGCCATCCGCCGCCGTATTGACCGCGAGCGGTCGCGAGGCTCAGATCCTCGGGCAGCGTCACCGCGGCGAGCACCTTCTCCTTCTCCGCCCGCAACTGCGTCGCGTCGAAGCTGATCGGCTCCTCCATCGCGGTGAGCGCGAGAAGCTGCAGGAGATGGTTCTGGATGACGTCGCGAGCCGCGCCGATTCCGTCGTAGTACCCGGCGCGTCCGCCGACGCCGATGTCCTCGGCCATCGTGATCTGCACGTGGTCGACGTAGTTCCGGTTCCAGATCGGTTCGTACAGCTCGTTGGCGAAACGGAGCGCGAGGATGTTCTGCACCGTCTCCTTACCGAGGTAGTGGTCGATGCGGAAGATCGAATCGGTCGGGAACGCGGAGCGGAGCGCGTCGTTCAGGGCGCGGGCCGAGTCGAGGTCGTGGCCGAACGGCTTCTCGATCACGACGCGGCGCCAGCGGTCGGAGGCATCCGCGGTGTCATCCACGAGCCCCGACGCCTTCAACTGCTGCGCGACGATCGGGAAGTCCTTCGGCGGAATCGACAGGTAGTACGCGTGGTTCCCCATCGTGCCGCGTTCGACGTCGAGCGTTTCGACCGTCTCACGAAGACGGCGGAACGCGTCGAGATCGTCGAACTCGCCCTGCACGAAGCGGATGCCCTGCAGGAGCTGGGCCCAGGTCTCCTCGCGGAACTCGGTGCGCGAGTGCTCCTTGACGGCCTCGTACACGACCTGGGCGAAGTCCTCGTCCTCCCAGTCGCGACGCGCGAAACCGACGAGTCCGAAGCCGGGAGGCAGCAGACCGCGGTTGGCCAGGTCGTAGACGGCGGGCATGAGCTTCTTGCGTGACAGGTCTCCTGTCACGCCGAAGATGACGAGGGCGCTGGGTCCCGCAATGCGGTTCAGGCGCCGGTCGTCCGGGTCGCGCAGGGGGTTGTGCCCGCGCGAGATCTCGACAGTCATCGGGTCGATCTTCTCCTATTGAGCGGCTTCGAACAGGGCGAGAACATCGGCCTGGGAATCGGTGAGGGTGAGCGTGACGACCGGACGGCCGTGGCCTTCGGCGAGGACGGCGGCATCGCCGGCGGCCTGCGCCTCGATCAGCTGACCGAAGGTGAAGGGACGGCCGGGGATCTCGACATCGACCTCGCCCTGCTGCAGGATCTGCAGGTAGACGCCGTTCGCGGGACCGCCCTTGTGGTACTGACCGGTCGAGTGCAGGAACCGCGGGCCCCAGCCGAACGTGGTCGGCCGCCCGGAATCTGCGGCGACGAGCTCGCGGAGCCCCTGGAGGGGAGCGAGTCCCTGCCGGTCGACGTACGCCTGGATGGACACGTAGCCGTCAGCCGGAATCTGCGCCCACAGGGCGTCGAGGACGCCCGCGATGGTTCCCGATGCCGCGAGCGCCGGGTCGGACACCCGCACCTCGACGCCGTCTGTCGTGAATGCGGGCGCCACGCGAGCGGGCCGCGCCTCGAGGAGAGCGCGGGTCGCGGACTTGGCCGACTCGACATCGGGCTGATCGAACGGGTTGATGCCCAGCATCCGCCCGGCGATCGCCGTCGCGTACTCCCAGACGATGAACTGCGCGCCGAGCGATCCGCTCACGAGCACCTCGCCGTGGTGACGCTCGAAGAGATGATCGTGGTGCACGTCGTCGACCAAACGAACGAGCTGCACATCGTCCGGGGTGTTCTCGACTTCCGGCGACACGGGCAGCAGGACGACGGGCAGGATGCCGGTGCCGTTCTTGCCCGTCGACTCGGCGATGAGCTGCTCGATCCAGTCCGGAAGGCCGATGATGTGCGTTCCGTCGGTGATGAGACCGAGCTTGTCGCGGCGAGGTTCGCCACCGGCGATCGCGGCTGCCAGCACGAGAGCGGGATTGCGCGCGTCGTCGATCGCGACCTCGAGGAGCGTCGCCTCCGCCTCATCGAGAAGCTCGTCGAGATCGACCCCGGCAAGCCCCGTCGGAACGAGTCCGAAGGCCGTCAGCGCCGAGTAGCGCCCGCCGACGGTCGGGTCGGCGGTGAAGACCGTGTACCCGTCTGCCCGCGCGGACTCCTCGAGCGGTGAACCGGGGTCGGTGACGACGATGATGCGCGACGCGGGATCGATCCCGACGTCGCGGAAGGCCGTCTCGAACGCGCGCTTCGCGGAATCCGTCTCCACGGTCGACCCGGACTTCGACGACACGACCAGCGCGGTCTGCGCCAACCCGCCGAGCTCGGTGTCTCCGTCGATGGCGGCGAGCACCTGGGCGGGCGCCGTCGAGTCGAGGATCACGAGCGGCACGCCCGCGGTCTGGGCGATCACCTCGGGAGCAAGCGACGAGCCGCCCATACCGGCGAGCACGATGCGGGTCACACCGTCGGCACGAAGCACGTCGCGGAGCGTCGTGATCTCGTCGACGAGCGGACGGGAGACCGAGACGGCCTGCACCCATCCGAGCCGCCCGGCGGCGTCGTCCGCCGCCGAGGCGCCCCAGAGATCCGGGTCACCCGCCGTGATCCCCGACGCGACGAGGCTCTCGACGAGCGCGGGAAGGGTATCCGAAACGACGTCACGGACCCGTCCACTGAGGTGGAGGTCGAAGCTCATCGTGCGGCCTTCAGCGCCTCCGCGACCGTACCCTGCAGCTCGTGCCAGGAGACGATGAACTTCTCGACGCCCTCGTCCTCGAGCACCTGCGTCGCGTCGACGACGTCTACGCCGACCGCCGCGAGGCGGTCGAACACGTCGTGCGCGTCGGCGTAGTTGACCGTGATCGTGTCGCCCGTGATCTCCGCGTGGTCGAAGGTCGCCTCGAGCGTCTTCTCCGGCATCGTGTTGACCGTGCCGGCCGCGACGAGCTCGGTCACGTACAACGTGTCGGGGAGCGCCGGATCCTTGACGCCGGTGGATGCCCACAGCGGACGCTGCACGTTCGCCCCCGCCGCGAGGAGGGAGGTGGCGCGCTCGGTCTCGAACTCCCGCTCGAACAGCTCGTAGGCGAGTCGCGCGTTCGCGATGCCCGCCCGGCCGATGAGCGCGGTCGCCTCATCCGTATCGATCGCCTTCAGTCGCTTGTCGATCTCGGTGTCGACGCGCGACACGAAGAACGAGGCGACGGAGTGGATCGTGGAGAGGTCCAGGCCCGCGTCGCGCGCCTTCTCGATGCCGGCGAGGTACGCGTCGATCACGGCGGCGTACCGCTCGAGGCTGAAGATCAGCGTGACGTTCACCGAGATGCCGGCGCCGATCACCTCGGTGATGGCGGGCAGGCCGGCCTTCGTCGCGGGGATCTTGATGAGAGCATTCGGCCGGTCAACCTTGGCCCACAGCTTCTTAGCCTCCGCGACAGTGGCCGCGGTGTCGTGTGCGAGGTCGGGGGAGACCTCGATCGACACGCGCCCGTCGACTCCGCGCGTCGCGTCGTAGACGGGACGGAAGATGTCGGATGCGGACTGCACGTCGTCGGTGGTGATCTCGAAGATCGCCGCGTCGACGCTCGCGTCGGCAGCGGCCAGCGTGGCGACCTGCTCGGCGTACGCCTCGCCCTTGGCCAGCGCGCCGGCGAAGATCGTCGGGTTGGTCGTGACGCCGGAGACGTTTCGCTCGGTGATCAGCGCAGCGAGGTTGCCGGTCGTGATCCGCTCGCGCGACAGGTCGTCGAGCCAGATGCTGACTCCGGCGGCGGCGAGCTGTTCGGTGGGGGTGCTCATGCGTGGGTCTCCTTGATCGTCTCGCGTGCCGCGGCGATGACGGCTTCGGTCGTGATGCCGAACTTCTGGAACAGGGTCTTGTAGTCGGCAGACGCACCGAAGTGCTCGATCGAGACGGATCGTCCCGCGTCGCCGACGATGGCGTGCCAGCTGAGCGCCGTTCCGGCCTCGACCGACACGCGCGCCTTGATGGCCTTCGGCAGCACGCTCTCGCGGTACTCCTCGTCCTGCTCGGCGAACCACTCGAGCGACGGTGCCGACACGACCCGTGCGTGCACGCCCTCGGCCGCGAGCGCCTCGCGCGCCTCGACGGCGAGCTGGACCTCGGAACCGGTACCGATGAGGATCACGTCGGGCGTGCCGTTGGCCGCCTCGGCCAGAACGTATGCGCCCTTGGTGGCGAGGTTCGCCGAGGCGAACTCGTCACCGGATGCGGCGCCCGTGCCACGCTCGAACACCGGGATGTTTTGGCGGGTCAGGGCGATGCCGCTCGGGCCGGTCTGGCGGCGCAGCATCTCGAGCCAGACGACGGCCGTCTCGTTGGCATCCGCCGGACGCACGAGAGCGAAGTTCGGGATGGCGCGGAGGGTGGCGACCTGCTCGATGGGCTGGTGCGTCGGACCGTCTTCACCCAGCGCGACGGAGTCGTGCGTCCACACGAAGATCGTCGGGATGTTCATGAGGGCGGCCAGACGAACCGGCGGGCGCATGTAGTCGCTGAAGATCAGGAAGGTGCCGCCGAAGGGCCGGGTGGGTCCGTGCAGCTTGATGCCGTTGAGGATCGACCCCATGGCGTGCTCGCGGATGCCGAAGTGCAGAACGCGCCCGTAGGGCGAACCGCTCCACTCGTGGGTCGACCATTCCTCCGGGATGAACGACGACGCGTTCTTGATGGTCGTCAGGTTCGACTCGGCGAGGTCGGCCGATCCGCCCCAGAGCTCGGGGAGCTCGGCGGCCAGCGCGTTGATGACCTGGCCGGAGGCGGCGCGGGTCGAGACCTCCTTGCCGGCGGCGAACACGGGGAGCGCGTCGGCGATGTTTTCCGGCAGCTCGCCGGAGAGCAGACGATCCAGGAGCGCCTTGCGCTCCGGGTTGGCCTCGGCCCATGCGTCGAATCCGGTCTGCCACTCGGCCTTCGCCGCTTCGCCGCGCTCGACGAGCGAGCGGGTGTGCGCGAGCACGTCGTCGGCGACGTCGAAGTTCTTCTCCGGGTCGAACCCGAGCACCTTCTTCGTCGCGGCGAGCTCGTCGGCGCCGAGCGCCGAACCGTGGATCTTGCCGCTGTTCTGCTTGCCGGGGGAGGGCCATCCGATGATGGTCTTCAGGATGATGATCGACGGCTTGGCCGTCTCGCCCTTGGCGGCCTCGATCGCCGAGTACAGCTCGGGAACGTCTTCGACGTACTGACCGGAGGCCTTCCAGTCGACCGTCTGCACGTGCCATCCGTATGCCTCGTAGCGCTTCGCGACATCTTCGGTGAAGGCGACGTTGGTGTCGTCCTCGATCGAGATCTGGTTGGCGTCGTAGATGACGACCAGGTTGCCGAGCTGCTGGTGACCGGCGAGCGAGGATGCCTCGCTCGTGACGCCCTCTTCGAGGTCACCGTCGGACGCGATGACGTACACGAAGTGGTCGAACGGTGAGGTGCCTTCGGCGGCCTCGGGATCGAACAGGCCGCGCTCGTAGCGGGCCGCGTACGCGAACCCGACGGAGGAGGCGAGACCCTGGCCGAGCGGGCCGGTGGTGATCTCGACGCCCTTGGTGTGGCCGTACTCCGGGTGGCCGGGGGTCAGCGAACCCCAGGTGCGGAGCGCCTGCAGGTCGGACAGCTCGAGGCCGAAGCCCCCCAGATACAGCTGCACGTACTGCGTGAGCGACGAATGGCCCGCAGACAGGATGAACCGGTCGCGGCCGAGCCAGTGGGGATCCGCCGGGTCGTGGCGCAGCACGTGCTGGTACAGCAGGTACGCGGCCGGCGCGAGGCTCATTGCGGTGCCGGGGTGCCCGTTGCCCACCTTCTCCACGGCATCGGCCGCGAGGATTCGGGCCGTGTCCACGGCGCGCTCATCGATCTCATCCCAACGCAAATCGGCCACAGGACCGCCTTTCAGAAGAGGAGCGCCGCGCCGTTCCGGATTCCCATCACGTCGGTGCGTGCGGGGGCCGGGGCGGGGCGCGTGTGTTGTTTCAGCATAGACTGGAGGGACGTGACAGCGGGGCGATTGCGGGGCAGATGGACATCACGACGAGTGCGACGCTCGACGCATCCGAGGTACGCCATTCCCTTCGCCGCACGGTCCGCGCCTACATCTCGCTGACAAAGCCCCGGGTTCTCGAACTGCTGCTGGTGACGACCGTTCCGGTCATGATTCTGGCGCAGAACGGCCTCCCGAATCTTTGGCTCGTGCTCGCGACCGTCGTCGGCGGATCGCTCAGCGCCGGTTCCGCGGCGGCCTTCAACATGTACCTCGATCGCGACATCGATGCGCACATGCAGCGCACCGAGAACCGCCCGCTCGTGACGGGTGAGATATCGCCGCGTGGCGGATTGATCTTCGCCTGGACCCTCGCGGTCGTCTCGACCGTCTGGCTGCTGCTGACGACGAACTGGCTGGCCGCATCGCTCTCGGTCGCCGCGATCTTCTTCTACGTCGTCGTCTACACGATCATCCTCAAGCGGCGCACCGAGCAGAACATCGTCTGGGGCGGCATCGCGGGCTGCTTCCCGGTCGTGATCGGCTGGAGTGCGGTCACCGGATCGCTCTCGTGGACACCCGCCATCCTCTTCCTGCTGGTCTTCCTGTGGACGCCGCCGCACTACTGGCCGCTGTCGATGAAGTACAAGACGCAGTACGAGGACGTCGACGTCCCCATGCTCGGCGCGACGCGTTCGGGATCGCAGGTCGGTTTGCAGGTCATCCTGTACGCCTGGGCGACGGTCGCGTGCTCGGTGCTGCTGATCCCGGTGGCGTCGATGGGCATCGTGTACTCCGCATCCGCCGTCGTCTTCGGCGGCTGGTTCCTCTACGAGTCACACCGCCTCTACAACCGCGCCGTGCGCGGCACGGAGCCCCGCCCCATGCGCGTGTTCCACGCGTCCATCACCTACTTGACGCTCCTGTTCGTGGCGATCGCGATCGATCCGCTGCTTCCGTTCTGAGTCTCTGAACCAACGAGAACGGCCCCGGTCATCTGACCGGCGCCGTTCTCGTTTCCCGCGGTGGTTCAGCGGTTCGCGGGCTCCGACTCGGTCGGTGCCTCGGACGCCGGGGCGGTGACGACGGGCTCGTCGGCCGGGATCTCGACCTCCGGCTCCTCCTGCTGCCAGGAGATGGCTTCGACGACCTCGACGGGGCGTGCCGTGAAGGTCTTCGCGGCGCCGAGCGCGAGCGCGGCGATCAGTCCGACGAGTCCCGCGACGATGAATGCGGCGGCGAAGACGACCCAGGCCTGGCCTCCGTAGACCTCGACACCGGTGGCGCTGCCGTCGAGCAGCTTCGCTTCCATGACCGTGAGCTTGTCGACCGTCAGCCAGACGCCGAAGCCGATGCTGGCGGCGGATCCCACGACGAGGCCCCAGAAGGGGATGCTGCGTGTCAGGCGGGGACGTGTGTTCATGTGGGGCGAACTCCTCAAACGGGCGGCAACGGTTGCCGCGCCATCAGCCACCCTGCCCGGCCGTTCCTGGTGCGCGCGATGCGTCGCCTATGCATCCGCTGTGTGCGCAAGGCCGTTCGGCTACTCGCCGGACGCCCGCTTCAGCCGGAGCACGACGACCGTCATGGTCGCGGCGGTGAGCGCCGCGAGTACCATGTGCACGCCGACGGCCAGCTCGGGAAGGCCGTTGCGCGCCTGATAGAGGCCCACCGCGATCTGGACGACCTCCACCGCGAGAAGGGCGGTCAGCCAGCGGCGCACGGGGTAGCGGCGCAGCCAGGCCAGGGCGGTGAGCACGAGCGTGAGGGCGAACAGCGTGTATCCCGGCCACGAGTGCACGTGCTCAAGGATCTCGGCGTCGAACCCGTTGCGGGCCGCCGCCGCGTCGCCGGAGTGCGGACCGGCGCCGGTCGTCAGCACACCGACGACGACGGTGACCGCCAGCACCAGCGTCGTGACGTGCGTGGCGATCGCGAACCCGCGCGGCACGGTGAGCCGGCGAGTTCCGCCGGGCTCGTCCATCCGGGCGAGGAATGCGGCGCCGACGCAGACGAGCACGACCGACGCAATGTAGTGGAACCCGACGATGAAGGGGTTCAGGCCCGTCAGGACGGTGATGCCGCCGACGATCGCCTGAGCGAGGATGCCGAGCAGCACGATCGCGGCGAGGACGAACAGATCGCGGCGCTCCCGCCGCATCCGCCAGAGGAGGACCACGACGATCACGGCGAGGATTCCGACGAGTCCGGTCAGCGTCCGGTTGCCGAACTCGATGATTCCGTGGATGCCCATCTCGGGCGTGTTGACGATCGACTCCGCGGTGCACGTGGGCCACGTCGGGCAGCCGAGCCCGGATCCCGTGAGCCGCACGGCGCCACCCGTGCCGATGATGAGCACTTCCGCGACGAAGGACATCCACGCGAACACGCGGATGCGGGTGTCCACCCGGCCCGGAAGCCATCCCGCGAAGCGCGCGAGCGCGCCGGTTCGGTCGTTCGTCTGCGTACCGGCAGCCATTGTTCGCGCCTTCCGAAATGCGGTCGCGCTTCGGGTTCGCGACCCGGCGCCGCCGCCCGGCGAGGGGGCGGTACCTGTAGAATCAAGGGGTTCGGGATGCGACGCCAACGCGTTCCGCATCACTGACAGTTTAGGTGCACAGCCTGCGCCTTCTGATCGGGCCGGAAGCGGCATCCCCTCGCGAACTCGCGCGAAACGGAATGCCGGCACGGATGACACCGTTGGGCCCTAAGAGGAGAGTGACACACCATGTCGGATGTGCTGATCGATCGACCGGAGCTTGCGGGCCTCGGAGTGTACGAATTCGGATGGCACGACGCGGATGCGGCCGGTGCCAGCGCGAAGCGCGGCCTGACCGAAGCCGTCGTGCGCGACATCTCGGCGCTGAAGGCCGAGCCCGAGTGGATGCTGAAGAACCGCCTGAAGGCGTACCAGCTGTTCGGACGCAAACCCATGCCGACCTGGGGCGCCGACCTCAGTGACATCGACTTCGAGAACATCAAGTACTTCGTGCGTTCGACGGAGAAGCAGGCGCAGTCCTGGGAGGATCTCCCCGAAGACATCCGCAACACGTACGAGAAGCTCGGCATCCCGGAGGCGGAGCGTTCCCGCCTCGTCTCGGGCGTCGCGGCCCAGTACGAGTCCGAGGTCGTCTACCACCAGATCCAGGAGGATCTGGAAGCGCAGGGCGTCATCTTCATGGACACCGATACGGCCCTCCGCGAGCACCCCGAGTTCTTCACCGAGTACTTCGGTTCGGTCATCCCCGCGGGTGACAACAAGTTCGCCGCGCTGAACACGGCCGTCTGGTCGGGCGGTTCCTTCGTGTACGTCCCGAAGGGCGTGCACGTCGAGATCCCGCTGCAGGCCTACTTCCGGATCAACACCGAGAACATGGGTCAGTTCGAGCGGACGCTGATCATCGCGGACGAGGGTTCGTACGTGCACTACATCGAGGGCTGCACGGCGCCGATCTACAAGAGCGACTCGCTGCACTCCGCGGTCGTGGAGATCATCGTGAAGAAGAACGCCCGCGTTCGGTACACGACGATCCAGAACTGGTCGAACAACGTCTACAACCTCGTGACCAAGCGTGCGATCGCCCATGAGGGCGCGACCATGGAATGGGTCGACGGCAACATCGGCTCGAAGGTCACCATGAAGTACCCGTCCATCTACCTCATGGGCGAGCACGCCAAGGGCGAGACGCTGTCGGTCGCCTTCGCCGGGCCCGGTCAGCACCAGGACGCCGGCGCGAAGATGGTGCACATGGCGCCCTACACGCAGTCGTCGATCGTCTCGAAGTCGATCGCTCGCGGCGGAGGTCGTGCGGGTTACCGCGGCGAGGTCCGCGTCGACGCCAACGCCCATCACTCCGCCAACACGGTGCGCTGCGACGCGCTGCTGGTGGATTCGATCTCGCGGTCGGACACCTACCCGGCGATCGACATCCGCGTCGACGACGTGCAGCTCGGTCACGAGGCCACCGTCTCGAAGGTCAGCGAAGAGCAGCTCTTCTACCTCATGAGCCGCGGCCTGGCCGAGGACGAGGCGATGGCGATGATCGTGCGCGGGTTCATCGAACCCATCGCGCGCGAATTGCCGATGGAATACGCACTCGAACTCAACAAGCTCATCGAGATGGGCATGGAAGGATCCGTCGGCTGATGAGCTCGGCAACTCAGGCCCCCGCGGAGACGCACACGGAGGGCCACATCGATCCTGCCGCGGCATTCGTGCCCGTGCAGACCCGCTCCGAGCGACTGCGCTCCTTCGATCCGTCCGAGTTCGGCGCGCCGACCGGCCGCGAGGTCAACTGGAAGCACACGCCCATCGCCCGCGTGCAGCGCCTGCTGGACGACGCACCGGGTGACGAGGGGGCCGTCGGGATCAGCGTCTCCGGGCCGTTGGCGGCAGCCGGTCTCGCCATCGGCGCGGCGCCCCGCGGCGAGGTCTTCCGCCCGGAAGACATCTCGGCCGCGATCGCCTGGTCGCGTTCCGCGGAGGCGCTGTACCTCAGTGTTCCGGCGAACGCGGAACTCGACGAACCGTCGGTCATCGACCTTCGCGGCGCCGGCGGACGCGCGCACCAGCACCTCGTGATCGAAGCCGGAACGAACTCCCGCGCGACCGTCATCCTGCGCCACGCGGGTACGGCGGCGTTCGCTCAGAACGTCGAGATCATCGTCCGTGATGGCGCCGACCTGACGGTGCTCACACTGCAGGAGTGGGACGACGATGCGGTGCACCTTTCGGCGCACCAGTCCCGCGTCGACCGCGATGCGCGACTGCGGCACATCGTCATCAGCTTCGGCGGAGGTGTCGTGCGGGTGAACCCCAGCGTCGAACTCGCCGGTTCCGGCTCACGCGGCGAGCTCTACGGCCTCTCCTTCGCGGATGCGGGTCAGCACCTGGAGAGCCAGGTTTACATGTTCCACAAGGGACCGCAGACCTCCGGCGACGTTCTCTACAAGGGAGCGCTCCAGGGCGACACCGCCCGCTCGGTCTGGATCGGCGACGTGCTGATCGGACCGGATGCGGTCGGCACCGACTCGTACGAGGCGAACCGCAACCTCGTGCTCACCGACGGCGCCCGTGCCGACTCGATCCCGAACCTTGAGATCCAGACCGGCGACATCCGCGGCGCCGGACATGCGAGCGCGACCGGTCGGTTCGACGACGAGCAGTTGTTCTACCTGCAGGCGCGCGGAATCGGTGAAGACGAGGCGCGCCGCCTGGTCGTCCTCGGATTCCTGATGGAGATCGTGCAGAAGATCGGCATCCCCGAGCTCGAGGACGGCCTCGTCGGGCGCATCGAGGCGGAGCTCGCCGAGGGAGAACTTCGGTGACGGCGGTGCGCGTCTGCGGGCTGAGCGAACTCGAGCAGGACACCGCCCGCCGGGTCGAGATCGACGGTGTCGCAATGGCCGTCGTGCTCGACGGCGAGGGCGAAGTGCATGCGATCGGCGATGTCTGCACGCACGGCGACATCTCGTTGTCCGAGGGCTTCGTCGAGGGCGACACGCTCGAGTGCTGGGCGCACGGATCCGCATTCTCGCTCCGCACCGGACACCCCCTGAACCTGCCGGCGTACGAGCCGGTCCCTGTCTACGCGGTCACGATCGACGGGGACGATGTGCTCATCGACCCGGCCGTGACCAAGAACGTCAACTGAAGAGGAACACCATGTCTGTCCTGGAGATCCGCGACCTGCACGTGACGGTCGAGACCGATGAGGGCGTCACCCCCATCCTGAACGGCATTACGCTGACCATCCGCACGGGTGAGACGCACGCCATCATGGGCCCGAACGGGTCGGGCAAGTCGACCCTCGCCTACACGATCGCCGGCCACCCCAAGTACACGGTCACGAGCGGTTCGATCACGCTCGACGGCGAGGACGTCCTCGCCATGACGGTCGACGAGCGCGCCCGCGCGGGCCTGTTCCTCGCGATGCAGTACCCGGTGGAGATTCCGGGCGTGACGGTGACGAACTTCCTGCGCACCGCGAAGACCGCCATCGACGGCGAGGCTCCCTCGATCCGGACCTGGACCAAGGACGTCAAGTCCGCCATGAAGGACCTTCGGATGGATGCGAAATTCGCGTCCCGCAACGTCAACGAAGGCTTCTCGGGCGGAGAGAAGAAGCGCCACGAGATTCTCCAGTTGGAGCTGCTGAAGCCGCGCATCGCCGTGCTCGATGAGACCGACTCGGGTCTCGACGTCGACGCGCTGAAGATCGTGTCCGAGGGCGTCAACCGTGCGAAGTCGTCGAGCGACCTCGGCGTGCTGCTCATCACGCACTACACGCGCATCCTGCGCTACATCCAGCCGGACTTCGTGCACGTTCTCGTCAAGGGACGCGTCGCGGAAGAGGGCGGGCCCGAGCTGGCCGAGCGGCTGGAGAACGAGGGATACGACCGATTCCTCGAGCCCGTCGCCGACGCGGACGCGTAGACTCGCGCCATGACCGCGACTCTCACGAACGAGAAGTACGACGACGTCACCGAGGCCCTGAAAGACGTCATGGACCCGGAACTCGGGATCAACGTCGTCGACCTCGGCCTCATCTACGACCTGGCCTGGGACGACGAGAACGACGCTCTCATCATCCATATGACGCTCACCTCGGCCGGCTGCCCGCTGACCGACGTGCTGGAGGAGCAGACGGCGCAGGCGCTCGACTCCGTCGTCGATAGGTTCCGGATCAACTGGGTATGGATGCCGCCGTGGGGCCCGGAACGGATCACCGACGACGGGCGCGACATGATGCGCGCCCTCGGCTTCGCGATCTGAGCAGGTCCGTGCGCGCTGAGCCTCTCGAGGCGCTGCCGCTGTCGCAGCTCCGGGAGCGGCAGAGCGCGAAGTGGCGGACGTACCCGGACGATGTGCTGCCGCTGTTCGTCGCCGAGACGGACTTTGCCCTGGCGCCCGCGATCACCGAGGCGCTCATGCGAGCCGTCGCTCTCGGCGACACCGGGTACACGCCCGAGGACTCCGGCATCCGCTCCGCCTACGCGGGGTTCGCCGAGCGTCGCTTCGGCTGGTCGCCGGATCCTGCACGGATGCGGACGACGGCCGACGTCATCTCCGGCGTGGTGGAGATCCTCCGCCGCGTGACCGTGCCCGGGGATCGGGTCGTGGTCACTCCGCCGGTGTACCCGCCGTTCTTCGAGTGCGTCCCGGAGGCGGGTGCGGTCGCCGAGCGCGTGCCGCTGCGCCGCGGCCCGAACGGCTGGAGCCTCGACCTCGAGGGGATCGAGGCGGCGCTGGCCGGGGGAGCTCGTGCGGTTCTGCTGTGCAACCCGCACAATCCCACGGGCACCGTGCATTCGCGGGAGAGACTGGTTGCGCTCGCGGAGCTGGCCGACCGGTACGGCGCGACGGTCGTGAGCGACGAGATCCATGCGCCGCTCACCCACGCGGAGGCCGAGTTCACGCCGTTCCTCGCCGCATCCGCTGTGTCGGCGCGCGTCGGCTACGCGGTCGTGTCGGCGAGCAAGGCGTTCAATCTGGCCGGTCTGAAGTGCGCGATCATGGTCACCGCGGACGACGCCACGACAGCGGTCGTGCGAGCCCTTCCGGAAGAGGTGGAGTGGCGGACGGGGCTTTTCGGAGCCCTCGCCGGAGTAGCCGCATTTTCGCCGGAGAGCGATGCCTGGCTCGATTCGCTGCTCGTCTCGATCGATCGGAACCGCCGGCTCCTCGAGGATCTGCTCCGCGATCATCTGCCGGAAGCCGTGTACCGGGTGCCGGAGGCCGGCTATCTGGCGTGGGTCGACCTGTCCGCGCTCGGGTGGGGCCCGAATCCGGCCAAGCGAATTCTCCGCGACGCCCGGGTCGCCCTGCACTACGGTCCGGCGTTCGGGGCCGAGGGTACCGGGCACGTGCGTATCAATCTGGGGTGCGCCCCCGAGGTGCTCACGGAGGCGATCGAGCGGATCGGCGCGCTCGTCGCACACCGTTCGAATTGAGCGAGAGCGAAGGTAAGGCTACCCTCATCAGGTGACGACTCTTTCGGCCACGAGGCCCGCCTACCGCCCGTACCTCGCCACCGTGATGCGGGTGAACCGTTTGTCGCCGAGCTTCGTGCGGATCACATTCACGAGCCCGCAGTTCACCGATCTCGGTACCGCGGGGCTCGACCAGCGGGTCAAGATCCTCTTCCCCGGGCCGGACGGGACGGTGTGCGACGTGGGTCAGACCGACCCGGAAGCCATTGCTGCCGCCGCCTGGTACGACCGCTGGCGCGCGCTGCCCCTCGAGGCACGCACCCCGTTCCGGACGTACACCGTTCGGCGCGCTGCACCCGATGCGCTCGAACTCGACATCGACTTCGTGCTGCACCACGAGCCCGGTCCCGCGGGCGCGTGGGCGGATGCGGCCGCCCCCGGCGACGAGCTCGTCATTGTCGGTCCCGATGGGGGGAGCGAGGACTGGCGGCTCGGCATCGACTGGCATCCGGGCACGGCCCGGCGGTTGCTGCTCGCCGGTGACGAGACCGCTGCGCCCGCGATCTGCAGCATCCTGGAGTCCCTCGGCGCCGATCATCTGGTCGACGCCTTCATCGAGGTCCCCGGCGATGCCGATGTGCTGCCGGTGTCGTCATCCGCGAACATCTGTTGGCTTCCGCGCGGAGAGCGCGCGCACGGTGAGGCGCTGATCGAGGCGGTCTCCGCGTGGGCCGACGCCTCGCGCGACGTGCTGACGCGTGCCGGGGCCCCTGCGCCGCAGACGCTGGAGGAGATCGACGTCGACGTCGACATGCTGTGGGACAGTCCCGAAGACGCTCAGGGGGAGTTCTACGCGTGGATGGCGGGAGAATCGGCCACCGTGAAGACTCTGCGCCGGCTGCTCGTGACGGCGCACGGCGTCGACCGTCGCCGGGTCGCGTTCATGGGCTACTGGCGCAAGGGCCTCTCCGAGCGCACGGGGTGAGCGGAGTCAGGCGCCCTGGTGCGCCACGTCGTCGGGTTCGACGACGGTGTGGTGCCGGCCCATCGGCACCACCATCGGGCGGCCGGTGAGCGGGTCGGAGATGATGCGGCTGTTCAGGCCGAACACCTCGCGCACGGTGGCGGCCGTGAGCACGTCGGACGATGTGCCCGAGGCGACGATCGCGCCGTCCGCCATGGCGACGAGATGGTCGGCGTAGCGCGCGGCCAGGTTCAGATCGTGCAGCACCATGACGATGGTCGTGCCGCGCTCCCGGTTGAGGTCGGTCAGGAGATCGAGGACGTCGATCTGGTGGCTGATGTCGAGGAACGTCGTGGGCTCGTCGAGGAGCAGCACGTCGGTCTCCTGCGCGAGCGCCATGGCGATCCAGGCGCGCTGGCGCTGCCCGCCGCTCAGCTCGTCGACCGGTCGGTCGGCCAGGTGCACCGTCCCCGTGGCGTCCAGCGCGCGGGCGATCGCGTCCTCATCGGTCTGCGTCCAGCGCGCGAGCGCGCCCTGGTGTGGATGCCGGCCGCGGCTGACCAGATCCGACACGGCGATGCCGTCGGGCGCGATGGGCGACTGCGGCAGCAGACCCAGCACGCGCGCCACCTGCCGCGTGGGCTGCCGGTGGATCGCCTTTCCGTCGAGCAGGACGCTGCCCGAGGTCGGCGCGAGCAGACGTGCCATCGACTTCAGGAGCGTCGACTTGCCGCAGGCGTTCGCACCGACGATCGTCGTGATGCGCCCAGCAGGGACCTCGAGGTCGAGGGCGTCGACGATCACGCGGTCGCCGTAGCCGAGGGTGACCCGGTCTGCGACGAGAGAGCGGTGGACGGTCATATCGAGGATCCTCCGGTACGGCTGCTGCGGATGAGCAGGTAGACGAGATACGGCGCTCCCAGAACGCCGGTGATGACACCGACGGGGAGGCGTGTGCCGAACGCGTACTGCGCGGCGAAATCGGCCACGAGCACGAGCAGACCGCCGACGAGACCGGCGGCCAGCACCGGAGAGCCGACCGGCCCGAGGATGCGGACGGCGATGGGGCCGGCGAGGAACGCCACGAACGAGATGGGCCCGGCCGCCGCCGTGGCGAAAGCGAGCAGGATCACGGCCAGCACGATCAAGACGATCCGGCGTCGCTCCACCCGCAGCCCGAGGGCCGCCGCGGTGTCATCACCGAGTCGCAGGATCTCCAGATCCCGAGAGCGGAGCAGGAGAAGGGGCACCACGATCACCATGACGAGGGCCAACGGGATCGTGCGGTTCCAGGTCGCGTCGTTGAGATTTCCGGTGATCCACCGCATGGCGGTCTGCAGGTCCCACTCCGCTGCGCGCGAGATGACGTACGACACGACGGCGTTGAAGATCGCCGCGACGCCGATGCCGACGAGGATGAGCCGCGCGCCCGAGCCGCCCTTCTTGTAGGCGAGCACGTAGATGAGGAGCGCGGCGGCGAGTGCCGCGCCCGTCGCGAGAAACGAGACGGGGGTCTCGTCGAGCGACAGGACGACGATGCCGATCACGGCCGCGGCGCTCGCGCCCGAGCTGATGCCGATGACGTCCGGACTGGCCAACGGGTTTCGCAGCATCGTCTGGAAGACCACCCCGCCCATCCCGAAGCAGATGCCGGTCAACACCGCGGTCGTGGCCCGGGGGAGTCGCAGTTCGCCGACCGTGAAGGATGCGCCGGGAACCTGCTGGCCGACGATCACTCCCCAGACCTCGGCCGGTGTGTAGAAGGTCTGGCCGAGCATCAGCGAGAGCGCGAAGGCGACGGCGGTCACCGCGGCGAGGGTCACGCAGACCGCGACCCACCGGCGTGAGCGGGTGCGGCGACCGTGCCGAACGAGCGCGACGGTGTCGGGGGAGATCCGGGTCGTCACAGGGCACGCACCTTCTGACGTCGCACGATCGCGATGAAGAACGGGGCGCCGATCAGGGCGGTGATGATACCCACCTCGATCTCCTGGGGGCGGGCGATCACGCGGCCGACGATGTCGGCGCCGGTCAGCAGAATCGCGCCGCCGATCGCGGAGAACGGGAGCAGCCACCGGTGATCGACGCCGATCAGCAGACGGCAGATGTGGGGGACGACCAGCCCGACGAACCCGATGGGGCCGGCGACCGCGGTCGCGGCGCCGCAGAGGATGATCGCGCCGAGCGTCGACACCAGACGTGCGGTGCGGACGCGCTCCCCGAGCCCCGCGGCGAGTTCGTCGCCGAGCGCGAGGGTGTTCAGGGCGGGCGCGCAGAGGAGGCAGATGACGAGCCCGACGGCGAGGAAGGGGAGAACCTGGACGATGGTCGGCATCGTGGCTCCGCCGACACCGCCGACCTGCCAGAAGCGGAACTGGCTCATCACGTCGATGCGGGGAAGCAGGATGGCGCTGACGAGCGAGGTGAACGCGACCGCGGTGACCGCGCCGGCCAGGGCGAGCTTGAGCGGCGTCGCACCCCCTCGGCCGATCGAACCGACGGAGTATACGAACACGGCGGCAAGGGCGGCTCCGGCCATCCCGAACCAGATGTAGTCGGCGGGTGCGGAGAGTCCGAGGTAGGCGATTCCGATCACCACGACGAGTGATGCGCCGCCGTTGATGCCGAGGATCTGCGGATCGGCGAGCGGATTGCGCGTCGCACCCTGCAGCACGGTACCGGCGACGGCCAGGGCGGCGCCGACGAGGATCGCGAGGATGGTGCGGGGGATGCGCTTGTTCACGGCGGCGGCCGCCGTGGTGTCGGTCGAGCCCGTGACGCCCGCCCAGATGTCGGTCCATCCGACGGCGCGCGCCCCGAAGGTCACCGAGAGGAGGGCGATCGCGACCAGTGCGACGACGAGGATCGTCAGCCAGATCGCCCGTCGCCGCCCCCAGCGACGCCGAAGCGGCGTGCGGGGGGCGGCGACGGGTGTCGTGGTGCTCACGACCGACGTGCGCTTCGGCTGATGGGCATCAAGAAGCCTTCTCGGCCGCCTCGCCCACGACGCGGATGTAGTCGTCGCCCTCGGCGGAACCGATCGTGAGGGGGCTCGGGGTGATGACGGTGGACAGGGTGGTCGCGCTGTCGATGATCGCGATCGCGCCGTCCGCCACCGCGGGGATGCGCGAGAGCAGCGGGTCGGCCTGCAGGGTGGCGACCATGTCGTCCGAGCCGTACGCGACGATCAGCTGGACGTCTTGGAAGTCCTCGATCTGCTCGGCGCTCGTCTGGAACCAGAACGTCTCGGATGCATCCGACTGCTCGGCGACGTACGCGGCCGATCCCAGACCCATCTCCTCGAGGAAGCCGACGCGCGGGTCGCGGGTGCTGTAGTAGTTCACGTTGCTGAGGTCGGTGGGGTCGTAGTAGGTGAGGAGGAAGTTCTTCCCCGCGAGAGCCGGGTACTTCGCCGCCTCCGTCGTCACGTGATCCTCGAGCGAGGTGACGAGATCCTTCGCCTCCTGCTCGAGACCGAGCGCCGTGCCGTCGAGGATGGTCATGTCCTGCCAGGAGGTGCCCCAGGCGACGTCCTGGTAGGTCACCACGGGGGCGATCTTGGTGAGCGTGTCGTACTGCTCCTGCGTCATGCCGGAGTATGCGGCGAGGATGACGTCGGGGCGCGCATCCGCGATGGCCTCGTAGTCGTAGCCGTCGGTCTCGTCCATCAGCACCGGAGTCTCGGCACCGAGCTCGTCGAGCTTCGCCTTCGTCCAGGGGAGGAGTCCGTCGCCGTCTTCATCGCCGTAGGTCACCTTCGGCATGGCCACCGGCACGACGCCGAGGGCCAGTGCCGCATCCTGGTTGCCCCAGTCGAGCGTCACGACGCGCTCCGGCTGAGCGTCGATCGTGGTCTCGCCGAAGGCGTTCTCGATCGTGACGGGGAACGCGCCGTCGGGTGCGGCGGCCGAGTCGGTGGACGTGGTGCTCGAGGCACCTGTGCTGCAGCCGGTGAGGAGCAGGGCGGCCGCCGCGACAGCGACGAGGGCAGAGCGTGTACGCGACACGAGACCTCCAGAGATCATGTAAGGGATGCCTTACCTTACATATATGCCCTGCCCGGTTGCCAACCGGAGCTCCTCCCGCGTGGGTCAGCGCGAGCGGTCGACCTTGCGCACCACGGTCCACACGAGGGGGAGCAGAACCGCGACGAACGCGGCCTTCACCAGGCCCGGCACGATGAACGGAATGACGCCCGACGCCATCACCGAGGCGAACGAGACGGACTGGCCGAGCACCTGGGCGAGGATCAGCGCCATGTAGGGCACACCGACCAGGAACGGCACGACGCTCGCCGCGACGAAGCCGACGAAGGCAAGGACAGGCTTGCGGTCCCAGGCGCGCTCGGCGAAGTAGCCGGCGACGAACGCGGCCGGAATGAATCCGAGGATGAAGCCGAACGAGGGCGCGAGAACATAGAGCGGTCCGCCGACGCCGCCGGCGAAGACGGGCAGCCCGGCGAGTCCGGCGAGAAGGTACGTGGCCATGCTGGCCGCGCCACGGCGCGCACCGAGAGCCGCGCCCACCATCACGACGCCGGCGGTCTGCCCGGTGATCGGCACGGGACCGATGAAGAACGACACCCGCGCGAGCAGGGCGACCACGAGGACACCGGCCACGACGAGCGCGGCATCGACGGCGAATGCGCGAGCTCGGGTGGACGGGCGAGCGACGATATCGGCCAGGACACGGCGGCCGGATGCGGGAACGGCGACGGACATGGTTCTCCTCAGACGTCGGGCCCGCCGCAGTCGTGCGGGCGTCGCGACTCATCCTAGGGCGACTCCGCGCGCGCGATGAGGAGGGCGGACGCCGGATGCCGTGGCTCGCCGTAGAATCGATGTGGCGATTCCGCCGAAATCCACCCCGAAGAACGGACGTCACCTGTGCTTGCCGTGCACAACCTCGAAATCCGCGTGGGCGCTCGCGTGCTCATGTCCGACGTCGATTTCCGGGTCGGGCAGGGCGACAAGATCGGGCTGGTCGGTCGGAACGGTGCCGGGAAGACCACGCTCACCAAGGTGCTCGCGGGAGATCTGATCCCCGCGGACGGCGCGGTCGAGCGCACCGGCGAGCTGGGCTACCTGCCGCAGGACCCGCGCACGGGCGACCCGGAGATGCTCGCGCGCACCCGCATCCTGGACGCCCGGGGGCTCGGTACTCTCGCGATCGGGATGCAGGAGTCCTCGCTCGAGATGGCCGACGAAGATCCCGAGGTCGCCGCGAAGGCCATGCGCCGGTACGGCTCGCTGACGGAGCGCTTCGAAGCGCTCGGCGGCTATTCGGCCGAGGCCGAGGCCGCCTCGATCGCCCACAACCTGTCGCTGCCCGACCGCATCCTCGACCAGCCGCTGAAGACGCTCTCCGGTGGTCAGCGCCGTCGCATCGAGCTCGCCCGCATCCTGTTCTCGGACGCCGACACGATGATCCTCGACGAGCCGACCAACCACCTCGACGCCGACAGTGTCGTGTGGCTCCGCGAGTTCTTGAAGAACTACAAGGGCGGGCTGATCGTGATCAGCCACGACGTCGAACTCGTGGGCGAGACGGTGAACCGGGTGTTCTACCTCGATGCGAACCGTCAGGTCATCGACGTCTACAACATGAACTGGAAGAACTACCTGCGCCAGCGGGTCGCCGACGAGGAGCGCCGCAAGAAGGAGCGCGTCAACGTCGAGAAGAAGGCGACCGCGCTGCAGCTGCAGGCCGCTCGCTTCGGTGCGAAGGCCTCGAAGGCCGCCGCCGCGCACCAGATGGTCGCGCGCGCCGAGAAGATGCTCTCGGGCCTCGACGATGTGCGTCAGGATGAGCGCGTCGCGAAGCTCCGGTTCCCGAAGCCCGCTCCGTGCGGCAAGACGCCGCTGATGGCGCGGGGGCTGTCGAAGTCCTACGGCTCGCTCGAGATCTTCACCGACGTCGACCTCGCGATCGACCGCGGTTCCCGGGTCGTCATCCTCGGCTTCAACGGTGCGGGAAAGACCACGCTGCTCCGGATGCTGGCGGGCGTCGACATTCCCGACACCGGCATCATCGAGCCCGGCCACGGCCTGAAGATCGGCTACTACGCGCAGGAGCACGAGAACCTCGACGTCGGTCGCTCGGTGCTCGAGAACATGATGTCGGCGGCGCCCGACATCACCGCCACCGAGGCGCGGAAGGTGCTGGGATCGTTCCTGTTCACCGGCGATGACGTGCTGAAGCCGGCCGGGGTGCTCTCCGGTGGCGAGAAGACACGCCTCTCGCTCGCGACCCTCGTGGTCTCGAGCGCGAACATGCTGCTGCTCGACGAGCCCACCAACAACCTCGACCCCGCCTCGCGGGAAGAGATCCTCGGGGCGCTGGCGCACTACGAGGGTGCCGTGGTGCTGGTCTCGCACGACGAGGGCGCGGTCGAAGCGCTGAACCCCGAGCGTGTGCTCATCCTTCCGGACGGCGTGGAAGACATCTGGGGTCGCGACTACGCCGACCTCGTCGCGCTCGCCTGACCGTCATCGCCGCCCCTCGCTCGGTGGCGGTCCCGCGTCGGGTCAGTGACCGATGTGGTCGAGCAGGGCGTCCTCGTCGACCGCATCCCGGTCGGTACGACGCGCGCGCGCCGGACGAGGAGCGTCGGGGTCCCGGTCCTCGGCAGCGTCTTCGCGGGCGTGCTTCACCTCGGTACGGATGATGTAGCCGATGAAGACGAACCCCATGATCGCGAACAGGATCCACTGGATTGCGTAGGACAGGAACGGTCCGGGGTCGATTGACGGGGCATCGAGCGGCTGCGGACGTTCGGTCGGTGCCGGGTCCTCCGTCGCCAGGATGCCGTACGCGCTGGTGATCGTGTCGGGCCCCGTGGTCTCCGCGATGAGCGGTAGCGCGATCGTGGGCACCTGCCCCGCGGGGGCGCTCCGGCCCGATGTGGGAAGAGCCTCACCGGGCCGCATCCGCACCGTGATCTTCACGTCGCCCGCGGGCGGCGCAGCGATGACGGCGGGGCCGTCGCCGGATTCCGCCGGCGGAACCCAACCGCGGTTGACGATGAGGATCCGGCCGTCGTCCGCCCGGAACGGAACGAGCACCTCGAAGGCAGAGGTGCCGCCGTGCGGCCGGTTGCGCACCACCAACTGGTCGTCCGGCAGGTAGCTGCCCTCGACCGCCACGGGATGCCACTCGAGCTCCCCGTCGAAGACATCGACGGACGACACCGCGTCATCGAGCGCGAGCGGTGCCGCGTCGTAGTTCCGCTCGGCGAGAGCGAGTTGCTCGGCGCGCGCGTCATTGCGGGAGAACTGCCAGTTCGACAGCATCACGCAGATGATCGCGAAGATCAGCGCGATCGCGGCGTACACCGACCAACGGACCGCCGCGGGGGCCGTCTTCAGGTTCACGCGGGGCGCTCCGCATCCGTCAGCGCCGCGACCGCCACGGGAAATGAGCGCGACGTCAGAAATCCGCGCAGATAGTCGACGTGCGCGTCGCACGCGACCCACGTCTTACGGCGATCGGCGGTGTGGATACGGGGATTACGCCACTCGATGCGCCAGCTCGCGCTGTCGCGGCATCCTGCCCGTGAGCACATCGCATCGGTCATTCTTCTGGCTTTCGCAGCGGCGTTTCGGTGATCCGGATGACGCGGTCCATGGGCTCCGCGGGGGCCGCCGGGGCAGCGGCCTCGGTCCGGGGCGCCGGTGCCTCCAGCATCCGTTCCGGATTGATGACCTCGGGACCGTGCGTGTCTTCTCCGACGTTCGCGATGACCACCGCGATGTAGGGGAGGAACACGGCTCCCGCGGCGAAGACCCAGGTGTACCAGCCGTAGGGCGTCACGAGAGCCATCGCGATGAAGCAGGCGATGCGGATGCCCATGGTGATCATGTACTTCGTGACCCGCGAACCTTCGTCCTCGCGCGGGGCACGCGGCAACGAGGTGGCCGACTGAGGGGTCTTCGAGGCTTTCTTCACGGTGCGTCCAGCCTACGCCGGACGCACCGCGACGGACCCGTCAGGAGAGCGAGCCGTAGGAGCTGTAGTACGAACCGGCCGTGCTGAAGAGCGCGACGAACCAGATGACGACGAAGATGCCGATGATCAGAGAAAGCGCGACGCCGACCCAACCGATCACGGTGCCCGCGATCGCAAGGCCGCGACCGTTCTCTCCGCTGCTCTTGAGCTGGCGGAGCGAGAGGTGACCGGTGATGACGCCGGCGACCGATCCGACGAACGGCAGGAAGACGAAGCCCGAGATCGAAGCGATCAACGAGATGATCGCGAGGACGTTGGTCTTCGGCGTGACCGGATACGGCGTGTACGACGGTGCCCCGTACGCGGGCTGTGACCCGTATGCGGGCTGGGCGCTGTAGCTCGGCGCCTGCGCGCCGTACGCAGGCGGAGCCCCGTACGCGGGCGGCGGGTACGCGGGCCCTGCGCCAGGTGCGGGCGGGGCCACCGGGGGTGCGGTGGGCGGCGTGGTCGGCGGAGTCGGCGGCGACTGCGGGTTGTCGGGGATCGGATCGCTCATGGGATGCCCTTTCATCGGCTCGAACCCCAGCGTTTCAGCGCACGCTCCACACTGTCAAACGCAGCCGTCATGCATCGGAGCCGCCGATAGGCTGTTCAGTTGAGCCCGTCGCACCGCGGCGGTGCGCCCGACCCGAGGAGAACGTCATGTCGACCGAACGCGTGGTGCTGGTGACCGGAGGCAACCGAGGCATCGGTCGCGCTATCGCTGAACGTTTCGTGGCAGATGGGTACCGCGTCGCAGTGACGGCTCGCTCGGGTGAGGGCCCGGAGGGCACCCTGACCGTCCGCGCGGATGTCACCGATGCGGCGGCCCTCGATGCGGCCTACACCGAGATCGAAGCGAAACTCGGTCCGGTCGGGATCGTCGTCGCGAACGCCGGGATCACCCGCGACACGCTGCTGCTGCGGATGAGCGAGGACGACTTCGATGACGTCGTCGCCACGAACCTCGGCGGCACCTTCCGGGTGGTCAAGCGGGCAGCGAAGGGCCTGCTGCGGGCGCGCTGGGGCCGCGTCATCCTGATCTCCAGCGTCGTCGGACTCTACGGATCTGCGGGTCAGATCAACTACTCGAGCTCGAAGAGCGGCCTGGTGGGCTTCGCCCGATCACTGACCCGCGAGCTCGGTTCGCGAGGAATCACCGCGAACGTCGTCGCCCCCGGATTCATCGAGACCGACATGACCGCGGCTCTCCCGGAGGAGACGCAGGCCGAGTACAAGCGGAACATCCCCGCCGGACGCTTCGCGAGCCCCGAAGAGGTCGCGGGCGTCGTCGCGTGGCTCGCCTCCGACGATGCGGCGTACATCTCCGGTGCGGTCATCCCCGTGGACGGCGGACTCGGGATGGGTCACTGAGCCCGACCCTCACACGGTCCGGTCGACCGCCGCGGCGATGGCGGCGCCCAGACGTTCCGGCTGCGAGAACTGCGGCCAGTGACCCGAATCGAGTCGGACGACCTCCGAATCGGCGACTCGCGCGAACTCCTCCGCGGCTGCCGGCCACTCCGTGAGCATTGCGAGGAAGGCCGCCTGATCGGCGGAACCAGCGAGCACCGTGACCGGTACCGAGAAGCGCCGCTCATCGCGGAGTTCCACGGGATCCATCGGTACTCGGCTCGGAACGGATGCGGTCAACGCCGCCGCGGCGCTACGGGTCTGCGGGTCGAGATCTGCGACGTCGGGTTCGTCGAAGAAGGTCCATCCGGGGAACGGGATGACGCCGTCGATCACCGGAAACTCCGAGATGATGCCGCCGGTCGGGGGCAGCGCGGTGTCGACCAAGATGACGCGTGCGACGCGGCCGGGGCGAGCATCCGCCGCGCCCCACACGACGTTGCCACCTCCGCTGTGACCCACCAGGACGACGGGGTCATCGGACGCGTCGATCCGAGCGACGACGGCATCGATCCAGTCCGCGATGCCGATACCCGCGGAGCGCTCTGCATCCGCCCCGGTCCCGGGCATCGTCAGGGCGACGGGGTGATGCCCGGCGGATTCGAGCGCGGGCGCCACCGCTTCCCACGATGATGCGTCAAGCCACAGACCGGGAACGAGCAGGATGTCCATGCTCGGCACGATACGCCGCACCGGCGACACTCGAACAGGTCAGGAACGAAGAAGCGGATGAGGCACCCCGCTCGGTAACGTGAGCCGTGTCGGCCGTCCCGCGAGGTGCGGGGGAGGATGCCGGCGGGAATGAGACGAGACCCATGACCGCGAACGACGACACCGCAGGCGGGTTCACCGCGGAAGAGAAAGCCGCGATGAAGGACCGCGCGGCCGAGGCGCGGAAGGTGAAAGCCCGGAAAGGCAAGCAGTCGCCGGCGGAAGACACCGCAGACGTGCTCGCGAAGATCGCTGAACTCGGAGACGCCGACCGAGCGCTCGCGGAGCGCGTGCACGAAATCGTCGCGAAGGCCGCGCCCTCGCTCGCGCCGAAGCTCTGGTATGGAATGCCCGCTTACGCGAAGGACGGCAAGGTCGTGTGCTTCTTCCAGGGTGCCGACAAGTTCAAGAGCCGATACTCCACGCTCGGGTTCAACGACGCCGCGAACCTCGACGACGGCGCGATGTGGCCGACCGCGTTCGCTCTCACCGACGCGGCGTCCATCGATGAGCAGGCCATCGCGGCACTCGTGGCCCGCGCGGTCGGCTGAGTCTTCACGGCAGCAGCGCGATGACCTCGCGAAGATCGACGGGGCCGACGACCAGGTCGGCCTGAGCCCGGACCGCGGGTTTGGCGTTGAAGGCCAGCCCGAGCGCGGCGGCGCCGAGCATGAGCAGGTCGTTGGCGCCGTCGCCGATCGCGACGGAACGTCTCGGATCCACGCGGTAGGTGTCGCACCACTCCTGCAGCGCCCGGGCCTTCGCGGCCGCATCCACGATGTCGCCGTCCACTTCGCCGGTGAGGAGTCCTTCCGCCACCCCGAGGCGGTTGGCCCGCCACACGTCGACACCGAGGGACGGGGCGAGTTCGTCGAGGATCTCGTGGAATCCGCCCGAGACCACCGCGACGATCCCGTCGCGCTCGTGGACGGCGGCAACCAGCTCGCGAACGCCCGGAGTGGGCTCGATGCGGGTCTGCACGCGCGCGAACGCGGACGTGGGGACGCCGCGAAGCGCGGCCACCCGGGAGCGCAGGCTCGAGGCGAAGTCGACCTCGCCGCGCATCGCGGCCTCCGTTGCCGCTGCGACCTCGGCGCCGCGCCCGGCTTCGTCGGCGAGGAGTTCGATGACCTCGTTGCGGATCAGGGTGGAGTCTGCGTCGAGCACGACGAGCAGCCGCGCGGGAGAGGGAATCACCCATCCACCGTAGCGGCGGGGATCACTGCTCGACGCGGATGCCCTTACCGACCACGGTGATACCGGAGTCTGTCACGGTGAAGCCGCGCTGCAGGTCGCGTTCCCGGTCGACGCCGACCGTCGCGCCGTCGGCGAGCGACACGTTCTTATCGAGGATCGCCCGATGGATGCGGGCCCCTGCCCCGACCCGGACCCGGTCAAAGAGCACGGAGTCGGTGATCGTGGACCCCCCGCCCGCGAGCGTCCAGGGTCCGACCACGCTTCGCTCGAGGTGGGTACCGGAGAGCACGGAACCGAGCGACACGATCGAGTCGATGGTGTTGCCGATCCTGCCCTGCGCGTCGCGGACGAACTTGGCCGGCGGCGAGTTCACGAGCTGCGAATGGATCGGCCACTGCATGTTGTACAGGTTGAAGATCGGCAGCGTCGAGATCAGGTCGAGGTGCGCGTCGTAGAACGAGTCGATCGTGCCGACGTCCCGCCAGTAGGCGCGGTCGCGGTCGTTGGATCCGGGAACGTCGTTGCGGATGAAGTCGTAGACGGCCGCCTCGCCACGGTCGACAAAGTACGGCACGATGTCGCCGCCCATGTCGTGGTTCGAGGTCGGCACCTCGCCATCCGTCTCGACGGCTTCGATCAGCGCGTCGGTGTCGAAGATGTAGTTGCCCATCGACGCCAGCACCTCGTGGGGGCTGTCGATGAGTCCGGCCGGGCTCTGCGGCTTCTCGAGGAACGCGCGGATGCGGGTCGGGTCCTCCGGCTCGACGTCGATGACGCCGAACTGGTTCGCGAGACCGATCGGCTGTCGGATCCCCGCGACGGTCGCGCGTGCACCCGAGGCGATGTGCGCGTCGAGCATCTGCGTGAAGTCCATGCGGTACACGTGATCGGCGCCCACCACGACCACGATGTCGGGCTGCTCGTCGTTGATGAGGTTGAGGCTCTGCAGGATCGCGTCGGCCGAACCCGAGAACCACCTCTTGCCGAGCCGCTGCTGCGCCGGCACGGACGCGACGTAGGCGTCGAGCAGCGCAGACATCCGCCACGTCTGCGAGATGTGCCGGTCGAGGCTGTGCGACTTGTACTGCGTCAGCACGACGACTTGCCGAAGGCCCGAGTTGATCAGGTTCGAGATGGCGAAATCGATCAGGCGATACTGCCCTCCGAACGGAACCGCGGGCTTTGCCCGATCGGCCGTCAGCGGCATGAGTCGCTTTCCCTCGCCGCCGGCGAGGATGATCCCTAGGACCTTGGGTGTACCCGGCATGCCCCCACACTATGCCGGGCAGAGTGCCTGTACTAGCGTCCTTGACATGCGCGTTGACATCATTTCCAAGGAGTACCCGCCGGCTGTCTACGGCGGCGCTGGAGTTCACGTGACCGAACTCGTCAAGGCGCTTCGGGAGCGGATGGATGTGCAGGTGCGCGCGTTCGGCGAGCCCCGCGACGAGGCCGGGACGAGCTCGTACCCGGTGCCGTCCGAACTCGCGAGCGCGAACCCCGCTATTCAGACCCTCGGGACGGATCTCGAGATCGTCGGCGACGTCGCCGGGGCCGATGTCGTGCACAGCCACACCTGGTACGCGAACTTCGCCGGGTACGTCGCGTCGCTCCTGCACGGCATCCCGCACGTCGTCTCGGCGCACAGCCTCGAGCCGCTGCGCCCGTGGAAGGCGGAGCAGCTCGGCGGCGGGTACGCGGTGTCGAGCTTCGTGGAGCGGACGGCCTACGAGTCGGCGGCGGCCATCGTCGCCGTGAGCGGCGGTATGCGGACCGACATTCTCCGGAGCTACCCGCAGGTCGACCCGGAGAAGGTGCACGTCATCTACAACGGCATCGACGTGGAGGCATGGCAGCCGGTGGACGACGTCGAGCTCCTCGCGACGCTCGGCATCGATGCCGAGCGGCCCTCGGTCGTCTTCGTCGGTCGGATCACTCGGCAGAAGGGCCTGCCGTACCTGCTGCGCGCAGCGCGACTGCTTCCGCCGGAGGTTCAACTCGTCCTGTGCGCCGGAGCTCCCGATACCCCGGAGATCCTCGCCGAGGTCGAGGGGCTCGTCCGGGAGCTTCAGGAGACGCGTGAGGGAGTCGTGTGGATCGACCGCCACCTGCCCCGCCGCGAACTGTGCGCGGTGCTGACCTCTGCGACGACCTTCGTCTGCCCCTCGATCTACGAGCCGCTCGGAATCGTGAACCTCGAAGCCATGGCGTGCGGCGCCGCGGTGGTCGGCACCGCGACCGGCGGAATCCCCGAAGTCGTCGAGGACGGCGTGACCGGTCGCCTCGTGCCGATCGAGCAGGTGCAGGACGGCACCGGCACGCCGGTCGACCCGGACCGCTTCGTGGCCGATCTCGCGCGGGTGCTGACCGAGGTCGTCTCCGATCCGATCCGCGCGCGGGAGTACGGCGCGGCGGGTCGCAAGCGCGCGGCGGACGAGTTCAGCTGGGCCCGGATCGCGGAGCAGACCGAGCAGCTGTACCGCTCGCTCGTGGGCGCCCGGTGACCTCGGCGCGGCGGCGACCCGCCGTACCCGGCAGCTAGGCTGGGGACCATGCCGCAGGTGCTGGAGTTCTCTGACGTCGTCGTCCGCCGCAATGCGAGAGACATCGTCTCTCACCTGGATTGGCGGGTGGATGCGGACCAGCGCTGGGTGATTCTCGGCGCGAACGGCGCGGGCAAGACCACCGTGCTGCAGCTGGCCGCGTCCCTCGAGCACCCGACGGCCGGATCGGTCACGATCCTGGGGGAGCGGCTGGGGCGCACGGACGTGTTCGAGCTGCGTCCCCGAATCGGCTTCGCCTCATCCGCGATGGCGAAGCGCATCCCCGCGGACGAGACCGTCCTCAACGTCGTGCTGACCGCCGCCTACGCGGTCGTCGGCCGCTGGAACGAGGAGTACGACCGGATCGACGAGCGCCGCGCGCTGCGCGTTCTCGCGGAGTGGAAGCTCGATCACCTCGCCGACCGCACCTTCGGCACGCTGTCGGATGGTGAGCAGAAGCGCGTGCAGATCGCGCGATCGGTGATGACCGACCCCGAGCTGCTGCTGCTCGATGAGCCGACTGCGAGCCTTGACCTCGGTGCGCGCGAAGAGCTCATGGCGTTGCTCGGCGGGTACGCGCAGGTCGCAACCACGCCGGCGATGGTGATGGTCACCCACCACGTCGAAGAGATCCCGGTCGGATTCACGCACCTGCTCCTGCTCCGTGATGGCGCGGTCGTCGCGGCCGGGCCCATCGCCGAGACCCTCACGGCCGAGAATCTGTCGACGACGTTCGGCATGCCGATCCTCGTCACGGAGGCCGAAGGCCGCTACGCGGCACGCGCCGCGCAGTGAACCGGATGCGGCGTTCCGCGCCGAACCTGGTAGACTCGACCCTTGGTGCGTCACGCACCTACGACTTTTGACGCCACCCCAAGGATTCCTCATGAAGACTGACATTCACCCCGGCTACAAGGCCGTCGTTTTCCGCGACCTCGGTTCGGGCGAGACCTTCCTCACGCGCTCCACGGTCAGCAGCGACAAGACCATCGAGCTCGACGGAGTCGAGTACCCCGTCATCGACGTCGAGATCTCGTCCGCGTCGCACCCGTTCTACACGGGCAAGCAGCGCATCATGGACTCGGCCGGTCGCGTCGAGAAGTTCAACCAGCGCTTCAAGAACTTCGGCGCCAAGTAAGCCGCGTACGGAAGGCCCCGCTTCGGCGGGGCCTTCCGTCGTTCCGGCTGCGTGTGATCAGCGGATCGGCCACCGGCCGTCGACCGTGTCGTCCGGATCGATGCGCCCAATGCGCACGAAGTACTCGGTGAGGCTCTCGGCCTGTTCGCGCGCCCAGCCGATCTGCTGGGTATGGAGTTCGACGCCGTCGGCGGGCAGGCGATACCCGAAACGATCGGCGAGAGCCTGCGCGATGCGGCCCGCGGCGATGGCGTCCGCGGCCGCGTCGTGTGCGCCGAGGAGCGGCACCGCGTAGTGCTCGGCGACGACGCCGAGCGTGCGCTTGCCGCGGCGGTAGCGATCGACGGCTTTGTCGAGCACGAGCGGGTCGATGACGGGCGTGGGTGCCACGATCGGCGCGTGGCCGTAGCGGAGCGCCTCGTGCTTGAGCATCGAGAAGTCGAAGGGTGCGTTGTAGGCGACGACGGCGATGCCGCGTGCGAAGAGGTCACGGAGAGCGTCGAGGATCTCACCGACCACCTCGGCGGCGGGGCGCCCGTCCGCCCGTGCCCGCTCGGTCGTAATGCCGTGCACCGCGGTCGCCCCGGCCGGGATCTCGATCCCCGGATCGGCCGCCCACGCGTGGGCCTCGCAGACGTGGCCGTCGGAGTCCAGGACCCCGACGTGCGCGGTGACGATCCGATCGTTCACGGTGTCGATCCCGGTGGTCTCCAGATCGAAGACGCCGATGCGTTGCGCCCACTCCGGCCTGTCGAAAAGCGGAAGGGTCTCGGCCGGCCACGGGTTCATGCCGCTCACGGTACGCGAGGCCGCCGACACGCCCCGACGGGCACGCCGCCCCACTCCCGGGTTCGCTCGGGAGCAGGGCGTGACTCGTAGACTCGGGTGGTGACCGTTCCGCATCCGTACGCCGATCTGCTCGCGGCGATCCCCGTTGCGCGTCACACGCGCACGGTTCTCGGCGGTCAGACCGTCTACTGGGTCTACGGCGACGCGGATGCGGAGACGACGCTGCTCGTCGTCCACGGATTCCGCGGTGAGCATCACGGTCTCGAGCCGGTCATCGCGTACCTCCCGGGGCTGCGGATCATCTCGCCCGACCTCCCCGGTTTCGGGGAGAGCCCGGCGCTTCCGGGACGGCAGCATGACATCGCGACCTACGCCGCGTGGCTCGCCGAGTTCTCGGCGGCGGTCGCTCCGGGTGCCGTGGTGCTCGGGCACTCGTTCGGGTCGATCGTGGCCGCGGCGGCCGTGGCCGACGGGTTGCCGACGCCCCGCCTCATCCTCGTGAACCCGATCGGGGCGCCGGCTCTCGAGGGGCCCCGCGGCGTCCTGACCCGGCTCGCGGTGTTCTACTACCGCGCGGCGGCGCGGCTTCCGCGCCGGATCGGTGACGCCGTGCTGCGCAGTCGGGTCATCGTGCGGGTCATGAGCGTGTCGATGGCGAAGACGCACGACCGCACGCTGCGGCGCTTCATTCACGACCAGCACGACACGTACTTCTCGCGGTTCGCGGATCGCGATGTGCTGCTGCAGGCCTTCGTCGCCTCGGTGTCGAACGATGTGCGGGCATCGGCACCGCGCATCCACGTGCCCGTCCTCCTCGTCGCGGCCGAGCGCGACGACATCACTCCGATCGAGGCGGAACGGCGCCTGGCTCGCATGTTCGCCGACGCGGAGCTCGTGGAGATCCCCGATGTCGGGCATCTCATCCACTACGAGACCCCGCGTGCCGCCGCGGACGCGATCAGGCGGTTTCTTCCGCTTTCCGACGCCGGTACGTGTTGACGTTCATCCGATTGCCGCAGTTGCCGGTGTCGCAGTAGCGCTTGGACTTGTTCCGCGAGTAGTCGATGTAGACCGAGCGGCAATCGTCCGCCGAACAGACGCGGACGCGGTCGTATTCGTCGGCGCGAATGACGTCGATGAAGGCCATGGCGGTTTCGACGAGGATGCGGGTCGAGAGCTGCTCGTCGTCCTCCGCCGCGTGGATGTGCCACTGCTCGTAGCCCGCGTGCGAGACGAGTTGGGGGAGCGCGCGGGCATCGCGGAGCATGGCGTTCACGAGCGGCACGGCGTCGTCGCGGCGGACGCCCCAGAGTCCCTGCAGGCGAGGGCGGATGGCGCGGAGCGCCGCGAGCTCCTCGGCGTCGCGCTGCAGCCGCCCGGTGTACACGCGCTCGTCGAGGAACCGGTTCAGATCGGCCAGGTCGACGAGCCCGTCGTGGCCCTCGGAGGAGGTGACCGGCAAGGTGTTGACGAGGTCGACGGCAGCGGCGAGCGCCAACTGAGTGTCATGGATGAAAACCATCTTGACTCCTGACAGGGTGATCGCTATTGTCACAAGCGTAACCCCACTTCACTCATGACAGGCGGCGAGCCGATGGCGATATCGACGGCGTCCACACCGATCATCGGCGATTCCTCGCGCCCCGCCGGTGCGCCACGCGCGGCCGGACTCATGATCGGGCTCACGTCGGCCCTCGCGTTCTCGTCGAGCGGGCCGCTCGTCAAGCCGCTCCTGGAGGCGGGGTGGACGCTCGGCGCGGCGCTCCTCATCCGGATGGGTCTGGCCGCTCTGGTGCTCTCGCCTGCCCTCGTCATGGCCGTGCGCCGCCGGCCCGGCCTGCTCCGCCGCGAGGGCCGACTGATCGTCGGGTTCGGCCTGACGGCCGTCGCCGGATGCCAATTGTTCTACTTCGCCGCCATGCAGCGGATGCCGGTCGCCGTCGCTCTGCTCATCCAGTACTTGGCACCTGTCCTGCTGGTTCTGCTCGCGTGGGCGCGCACCCGCCGTGCCCCGTCCCGCACCGTGATCGCGGGGTCGATCGTGGCGCTCGTCGGACTGGTGCTCGTCGTCGACATCTCCGGTGCGCGCTTCGACCTGCTCGGCACCGGCTTCGCGCTTCTCGCCGCGTGCTGCGTCGGGGCCTACTTCCTGCTCTCCGAGCGCGCCGGAGAAGACCTCCCGCCGCTTGCGCTGGCTGCGGGCGGCCTGGTCGTCGGCGCCGTCCTGATGGCCGTTCTGTGCCTCGTCGGCATCCTGCCGTTCGCGATGCCCCTCGTCGGCGTCGAACTCGGCGGCATCGAGCTTCCGGCTCTCCTGCCGATCCTGTGGGTCGGTTGCATCGCGACCACGCTGGGCTACGCGCTCGGCGTGAAGGCGGTGCCGCTTCTCGGCTCGCGCGTCGCCTCGTTCGTCGGTCTGTCCGAAGTGCTGTTCGCTCTCGGTTTCGCCTGGCTGCTCCTGGGCGAGACGCCCGGGATCTGGCAGATCGTCGGCGGAGTGCTGATCGTGGGCGGCGTGGTGCTCGTGCGACGAGACCGCAACCGGGTCGCCGAACCGCGCGGTGAGGCCGCTAGCGTTCCGGTCGTGCCAGTTCCATGAGCGGGACGATCCGGTAGGGGATCACCTCGTCCATCACGAGCGACGTCTCGGTGCGTTCGACGCCGTCGATCGAGAGGATGCGGGCGTCGGTGTCGAACAGGTGCTGCGCATCTCGGCATGCCACGCGCACGAGGAGATCGACCGCGCCGCTCAGTCCGTGCGCCTGGACGACCTCGGGGACGAGCGCGAGGTGCTCGCGGATCCGCGGAAGCTCGTGCTGCCGCACGACCACGCTGATGTACGCCTCGATCGGAAAGCCGAGCGCCTGCGACGAGATCGCACGCTGATAGCTGAGGAACGCACCGGTGCGGTCGAGACGGCTCATGCGCGCCTGCACCGTGTTGCGAGAAAGACCGAGCCGGTCGGAGAGGGCGACCACGGTCGCGCGGTGGTCCTCCGCGAGGGCGCCCAGCAACTCCAGATCGATGCGGTCCAGGTTCGACATAATGCTTGACGTTAGCAGTCCGGGCGCGGCGTGATCGAGCAGAATGCGCAGCGGCGATCTCAGGTTCCGGTCGGGGACGGCGACGGCGTGCTTCCGGCCGTCGTGAAGAGACCCAGACCGTGCGCCGTGAGGATGTCGAACGCGTCCTGGTACGTCTCCGGCTCCGGATGCCCCGGCTCGCCGTACTTGGCCAGGAGCAGCCCGAGGAGTCCCTTCGCGGGCGACGTCAGAGGCTTCGTCGAGGACTTCAGCTCGGCGACCTCATCCTCGTTCAGAAGGGGCGGAACGTAGGCCGGCGAAACGGTCGGCCAGGTGGACGCCGGCCGCGGCTCGGTCAGATTGGTGACGTCGAAGAGGGTCTTCGCATCGCGATCACGATCGGTCAGCGGCTCGAGACCGTGCAGGGCACTCAGGGTGGCGATGACCGCGCCGTGGTGCCGTTCGTCGTGGATGATCGTGCCCGCCTTCGTGTACGCGGACACCGCGATCGCGGGAACGCGAGGACCGAGGCGATCGAATCCGAACCCCATCTCGCCGTCGGACGAGTCCGGATGCGGCGGAACGGCCGCGGGCGGGGGAACGTGATCGTAGGTGCCGCCGTGCTCGTCGAACGTCAGCAGGAGCAGGGTGTTCAGGGCGTGCGACCCGGTTGGGGAGTCGGCCGTCCGCACCGCGTCGTAGACGCGGGCGACGAGTGCCTCACCGGCGCGGACGTCGGACACCGCCGAGTCGAAGACCGGAGCACCGTCGACCTCGCTGTCGCGCAGCACACCGAACGGCGGGTGGAAGTCATTGTGGTTGTAGACCATGCGGGGCTCGATGAACGCGTACGCGGGCAGCGTTCCGTTCGCCGCATCCGCGAAGAACTCATCCATGTACGCGAAGTGCTCGGTGCGCCAGAACTCCTCGAGCGCGGGCGCATGCATGACGCCGGTGAGGGAGATGAGTTGCTGCTCGTCGAAGTAGATCTTCCAGCTCACTCCGGCGTCGTTCAGTCGGTTGAAGATCGTCGGGGTGTCGGGAGCATCGAGCCACTTCTCGTAACCCCCGTCGCCGCGGTTGGTCACGAACCCGTGCGACGTCGAGGCGTGGAAGAAGGAGCGGTTGCAGTAGGTCTGGCTGGGCACGGCACTGTGCCAGTGATCGAAGACCGCGAACTCCTTCGCGAGCGTCGAGAGTACGGGGAGCATCGCGGGCGCGAAGCCGCCCATGATGACGTCCGCACGATCGGGGTCGGGCTCCCGGCCGTGGCTCGTGCGCCGGAAGTTGGCGATGTAATCCCGCACGAACCCGCCCATCGTCGGAGTCGCACCGGCCGGAGGCGCGTTGTACGGTGAACGCAGTCCGTGCGACCAGTCGGTTTCGTTCGAGGGCGGATCGACCGTGCCGAACAGCTGCGTGTTCACGTGCGGGTAGGTTTCGCCGGGATCCGGCTCCGGGGCGCACATGATGTCGTCCGTGCTGCCGGTGTAGATGTGGGCGGGAACCACGCGGCCATCCGGTGCGGTGTTGGAGTGATCGCCGAATGCGAGCCCCTCGAACGTGTCGCCGGCCGGCAGGTTCGCGGGCGTGTACAGGTGGCCCAGCAGATTGTCGAACGAGCGGTTCTCGCCCATCAGCACGACGACGTGCGCGAACCCCGGAACCTGCTCGCTCGTCGGGCGGCGAGCCGCATCCGTCACCGCCCATGCCGCCGCGCCCGCGCCGCCGCCGAGGGCGAGTCCGCCGAGAGTCAGTCCGCCCACCCGGAGGAAGTCTCGGCGCGACGATGTGCTGTCGCGTTCGGGGCGTGAGGGGGAACGCGGCGTCATGCCACCCGACAGTAGTGCACCGGGAGAGAGGACCGGCGGATCACCCGGCGGCGTACGACAACAACCGGATGCGGTCGCCCTCCCATCGGAGGTGGTGCACGGAACCGTTCGCCAGCCGCTCGCCCGGGATGGGGAACGCGTCTTCGCTCGCGTGTCCGATGACCTCTCGGATCAGGGCGCCGTGGGCGACGACGATGACCGTCGACTCGCCGGGAGCGGACTCCGACCGGGCGTCGCTCACGACCCGGGTCAGGCCGCGGAGGGCGCGGGCGCGCACGTCCTCGCGCGACTCCGCGTTCGGAACCTGCGCGGTCGGCCACGGCCCCCAGCGCTCGGCGAAGACCACGTCGGTCTCGCCCTCGGCGTCCCCGTAGCCGCGTTCGCGGAGTTCGGGATAGGTGCGCGGGCCATCGAGACCGAGTTCTGCGCCGATGATCTCGGCCGTCTCCCGAGCACGGGAGAGGTCGCTGGAGACCAGACGGACGGTCTCGGGATCGACCTCGTCGCGAAGACGCAGCGCCGTGTCACGCGCTTGCGCGCGGCCGGTGTCGTTGAGGGGGATATCGGTCGATCCCTGGATGCGGCGCGCGCGATTCCAGTCGGTTTCGCCGTGGCGGACGAGGATGAGTCGGGTCACAGTCCTGCTCTTCGTGGGGAGATCGTCAGCGGAGCGAGGGAAGCGCATCCGCAAGAGCCGTGAGCACCTCGCTGGTGCCGGCATCGACTTTCACGATAGCTCGCGCGTCGACGCGGGTCTCCCCGCGGTTGATGATCACGACCGGAAGCTTGCGCCGTCGAGCCCGCTCGACGAGCCGGATCCCGGAGTTCACCACGAGGGACGAACCGGCGACGAGCAGGGCGTCGCTGGTTTGCACCAGCTGCTCGGCCTCCCGGAACTTCTCGGCCGGGATGAACTCGCCGAAGAACACGACGTCGGGCTTCAGCACGCCGCCGCAGACGCTGCAGTCCGGGATGCGGAAGCCTTCTGCGCTCTCGGGGGTCACGTCGCCGTCGGGGCCGAGGGGGAGGTCCGCATCCGCATTCAGCCACGGGTTGTCGGCCTCGACGCGAGCCGCCAGATCGCGGCGGTCGAAGACCTGACCGCACTGCAGGCATCCGACCCGGCGCATCGTGCCGTGGAGTTCGACGACGCGCCGGCTTCCTGCCCGCACGTGCAGCCCGTCGACGTTCTGGGTGATGACGCCCGTGGTGACGCCGTCGAGTTCGAGGCGTGCGAGCGCGCGGTGCCCGTCGTTGGGGGCGGCGGCGGCGAACCGGCGCCAGCCCAGGTGGCTCCCGACCCAGTAGCGGCGGCGAGCCAGTTCGCTGGAGAGGAACTCCTGCACGGTCATCGGGGTGCGCACCGGAGCGCCCTGCCCCCGGTAGTCCGGAATGCCCGAGTCGGTGGACACCCCCGCACCCGTCAGCACCGCTACTCGGCGCCCGGCGAGCGCGTCGATCGCTCGTCCGACCTGCGCCACCGTGGCAGCGTCCCCATCCGTCACGACTGGCACAGTACCTCCTGCACCAGAGCCTACGCCCGCTGGTTTACGCGCAGGTTTCGTCGCGCGGGCGCAGATCCCCCTCTCCATCCGCGAGACTGGATCTTCGCGCCGAGACCGCGGGGTAACCCCACTGTCTCGGCGCGAAGATCCCGTTTCGCGGTCGGCGGCGCGGGGTGAGGGCGACGGGCGGGTGGAGGACGGATGCGGATAGAAAAGGTGGCGGATGCGGATGACTCGCGCCTCGGCGACTACCGGAACCTCACCGATGTGGCGCTTCGGCGCGTGCTGGAACCGGCCGGCGGCCTCTACATCGCCGAGTCCGCGAAGGTCATCGAGCGAGCCCTGCGCGCCGGTCACGTTCCGCGCTCCGTGCTCGTGCAAGACAAGTGGGTCGACGACATCGCGGCGATCCTCGGCGAACGGGACGTGCCGGTCTACGTGACGGACTCGGCGACCGCTGAGCAGATCACGGGGTACGCGGTGCACCGCGGGGCACTCGCGGCGATGCACCGGCCCGAGCTTCCCGACCCGGCCGAGGTGCTCCGCGGAGCCCGCACCGTCGTCATCCTCGAAGACATCGTGGACCACACGAACGTCGGCGCCGCGTTCCGCGCGGCCGCCGGCCTCGGGGCGGACGCGGTCCTCGTCACCGAACGGTGCGCCGATCCGCTGTACCGGCGGAGCGTTCGGGTGAGCATGGGCACTGTGTTCCAAGTGCCGTGGACCCGCCTTCCGGCGTGGCCGGCGGCCCGCCGTCTGCTCGATGAGGCCGGCGTGCACGTCGCCGCTCTGGCCCTCGCGGACGGGGCGACCGACCTGCACATGTTCGCGGCGGACCGCCCGGAGCGCGTTGCGCTTCTTCTCGGCTCCGAGGGTGACGGACTCAGTCGAGCCGCCCTTCGCGCGGCCGATTCGATCGTCACGATTCCGATGGCCGGTGGCGTCGACTCCCTGAACGTGGCGGCGGCGAGCTCCGTCGCGCTGTGGGCGCTCGCCCACCCGCCGCGCTGACCGCGACCCGGGCGCCCCGGCGAGCTGTGGTCAGTCGCTCGTTCCGCGTTCCGCATCCGTCTGCGGCACGGCGTACATCGCCAACGCCTCGGGGCGTTTCGCGCTGACGGTGTCGCCGGAGGACTGATTGCGCAGGCGCCGCAGCACCCACGGCACGAAATGCGTGCGTGCCCACACCAGGTCGCCGCTCCGCGCGGAACGCCAGGTGAGTCGAGGAATCGGCTCGGGCTGCATGGGGGTGAGGTCGTTCGGCACGTTCAGTGCCCGCAGCACCATGCGGGCGACCTCGTGGTGGCCCAACGTGTTGAAGTGGAGGCGGTCGTTCGCGAAGAACCGGCCGTCCTGCACCTCTTTCAGTGCCCACTGATCGGCCACGATGCAGTCGTAGCGCTCCGCGATCGCACGGACGTTCTCGTTGTAGATCGCGACCTTGCCGCGGAACGTCCGGAGCACGGGGGAGAAGTCGGTGTCGATGCCGGTGAAGACCACGACGGTCGCGCCGGAGGACGTCAGGCGGATGACCGCGTCTTCGAACTGCGCGCTGATCTCGTCGGGATCGGTGCCGGGGCGGATGACGTCGTTGCCGCCGGCGCAGATCGTGATCAGGTCGGGCTGCAGGGCGAGCGCGGGTTCGATCTGGTCGGCGATGATCTGCGCGATCAGCTTTCCGCGCACGGCGAGGTTGGCGTACGCGAAGTTGGGGACGGCGCCGGCGAGGACTTCGGCCACGCGGTCCGCCCACCCGCGGCTACCGCCGGGGGATTCGGGGGAGGGATCGCCGATCCCTTCCGTGAAGCTGTCGCCGATGGCCACGAATCGCCGCCAGGGGTGCGTGCTCGGGTTCTCGGCCGGGAGGGCTGCGGCCACGGGAAGATCGGTCGCGTCCGGCGCGGCGCTGGTCATCGCGGAAGTGTCGTCAGGGGCGTTCGGTTCAAGAGTCATCGCGTCACCACGTCGTCAGCCTAACGCGGCACCATCGCGCCGCGATGTCGGCGGCGTCGCCTATCGTTGACAGTCGCGATCGAGAGCGGAGCGGAGGTGATCTCGTGAGCGAAGACGAGCTTTTCGGCGCCCACGCGGACGCATCGACGGAACCCGACGGCGGTCATATCGGAAGCTTCGCGGCAGAGCATCTGTCGCCCACCTACCCGCAGCGCGCGCCGTGGGGAACGGCCCAGCGACTGCGTGCGTGGCAGGCGGAGGCGCTCGACCTGTACTTCTCGCTGGACGGGCCGGACGGTCCGGGCAAGGGCCCTCGGGACTTCCTCGCCGCGGCGACCCCCGGCGCCGGGAAGACGACCTTCGCGTTGCGTCTGGCGAGCGAGCAGATGCGACGCGGTGTCGTGGACCGCCTTGTCGTCGTCGCGCCCACGGAGCACCTGAAGACCCAGTGGGCGGATGCGGCGGCCCGGGTCGGGATCCGACTCGACCCGAACTTCAGTAACCGGCACGCGATGCCGTCCCGCCAGTATCACGGCGTCGCGGTGACCTACGCGCAGGTCGCCGTGAAGGCATCCGTCCATCAGGCGCTCATCATGGACAAGCGCACGCTCGTGATCCTCGACGAGGTGCATCACGGCGGCGACGCGCTGAGCTGGGGCGATTCCCTCCGTGAGTCGTACGCCCGGGCGACGCGACGGTTGCTGCTGTCGGGGACGCCGTTCCGATCCGACACGGCCCCCATCCCGTTCGTCGAGTACCACCCGGATCAGCACGGGATCCGGGTGTCGCGCACCGACTACGCCTACAGCTATCGGCGCGCGCTCGAAGACGGCGTCGTGCGCCCCGTGCTCTTCATGGTCTACGCCGGCCACATGCGCTGGCGCACGAAGACCGGCGACGAGATGGAAGCCCAGCTCGGGCAGGACAACACGAAAGACATCACCTCGCAGGCCTGGCGTACCGCGCTCAATCCCGACGGCGAGTGGATGTCGGCGGTGCTCCGATCCGCAGATCGACGCCTGTCCGAGGTGCGCGCGACGGTACCGGATGCGGGCGGGCTCGTCATCGCGACCGACCAGACCGCTGCCCGCGCGTACGCCGCGATCCTCCACGAGATCTCCGGCGAGCCGCCGACGGTCGTCCTCTCGGACGAAGCGGAAGCCTCGGGGCGCATCGAGACATTCGCGAACTCCGAGTCCCGTTGGATGGTCGCCGTCCGGATGGTGTCGGAGGGTGTCGACGTGCCGCGCCTGGCCGTCGGGGTCTACGCGACCTCGGCCTCGACCCCGCTGTTCTTCGCCCAGGCCATCGGCCGCTTCGTGCGGGCCCGGCGCCGCGGCGAGACGGCGACCGTGTTCCTGCCGAACGTTCCGCAGCTGCTCACGCTCGCGAACGAGATGGAAGCGCAGCGCGACCACGCCCTCGACCGCGACAGCGACGCGGAAGACATGTGGGACGCCGAAGAAGACGCGATGAACGCGGCGGAGCGCGAAGACAAGGCGTCCGATTCGCTTCTGGAGGAGGGCAGCTATCAGGCGCTCGATGCGCACGCGCACTTCGATCGGGTCCTGTTCGACGGCAAGGAGTTCGGGCAGCTGGCCGTGCCCGGAACGCCGGAGGAGGAGGAGTTCCTCGGGCTTCCCGGCTTGCTGGAGCCCGAGCACGTGCACGAGCTGTTGATGCAACGCCAGGCGCGGCAAGGGCGGCACCGGCAGGCACGGGAGGCCCGCGAGGAAGCCGATCCCGAACGCACGCCATCGGATGCAGACATCCCGGCTCCGCTGCACCGCACGTTGAAAGAGCAGCGCCAGCTATTGAACAGCCTGGTCGGTCTGTACGCACGACAGTCCGGGGAGGCGCACGGGCAGGTGCACGCGGAGTTGCGGCGAGTGTGCGGAGGCCCCGCGGTGTCGAACGCGACCGTCGCTCAGCTGCAGGCGCGCATCAACCTCCTGCGTGCTCGCGTTCGCGCCTGATCGCTCGAGTTCGGTTCGCCGAACCACGCGCGATGCGGCAGGTCGCTAGCCTCGATCACGTCGCGGCCTTTCCTCGATCGCGGCACCCGTGCGCACGGGAAGGAATCCCATGTCAGAACCCGTCCTGCCGGTGACACCGTCGGCGCGCGTTCGTCGGCGCTGGGCCCGCTATCTCGTCAACGAGCGCGCGGAGGCGACCGTGTACCGCAACCTCGCCGGTCGGCGAGCGGGGGAAGAGCGGGAGATCCTGCTGGCGCTTGCGGCGGCGGAGGGCCGTCACGAGCAGCACTGGCTGGACCTGCTCGGCGGCGAGCCCCGTTCGCTGCCCCGTTCCTCGACGGGGACGCGCCTGCTCGGTTGGATGGCCGAGCGGTTCGGCTCGATCTTCGTTCTCGCGCTCGCGCAGAATGCCGAGGGGCGTTCGCCCTACGACGACGATCCGTACGCGACGCCGGCGATGCGCGCGGATGAGAAGATCCACGCGGAGGTCGTGCGCGGGCTCGCCGCGCGAGGGCGGCGGCGGTTGTCGGGCACCTTCCGTGCCGCGGTCTTCGGCGCCAACGACGGGCTCGTGTCGAACCTGGCACTCGTCATGGGCATCGGTGCCACCGGCGTCGGCGCGCAGTTCGTGCTCTTCAGCGGGATCGCCGGCTTGCTGGCGGGAGCACTGTCGATGGGGGCGGGGGAGTTCGTCTCGGTGCGATCGCAGCGCGAGCTGTTGGCGGCCACGGAGCCGAGTAACGACGCGGATGCGGTGCTGCCCGACCTCGACCTGGACGCGAACGAGCTCGCGCTGGTCTACCGTGCGCGGGGGCTGAGCGAGGAAGATGCCGGTGCGCGCGCCCGGCACGTCGTGGAGGTGGCGCAGGCGGCCGAGCGGGGAACGCCCTATCGCCTGCCGACCGAGGCGACCGACGCGCACGAGACCATCGGCGGTGCGTGGGGAGCGGCGTTGTCGAGCTTCCTCTTCTTCGCCTCCGGCGCCATCATCCCCGTGCTGCCGTGGATCTTCGGCATGGCGGAGACGCCCGCCGTGCTCCTGGCTCTGGCGCTCGTCGGCATCGCGTTGCTCGGGACCGGCGCCACCGTCGGCCTGCTGTCGGGCGGCCCGCCGCTCCGGCGCGCCGTTCGGCAGCTCGCGATCGGTTTCGGCGCCGCAGCCGTGACGTACGCGCTGGGCCTCTTGTTCGGCGTCGGATCCGCCTGACTGCTGCCTACGCCTCTGCCGCGGCATCCGCCACAGCCGGTTGCTCAGGCGGGAACGAGGCCGCCGCGGTCGAGGGAGCCGGTGACCGCGGCCAGCAGCGTGACGATCCGTCGGGACTCACGCGGCGAAAGCCCGGAGATCAGGGTGCGCACATCCGCACTCGACGGCCCGATCGCGGCCGTGATCTGCTGGCTCACCTGCGCGGTGAGATGCAGGTGGTGACCTCGCCCGTCGTGCGGGTTCTCGGTGCGGGTCACGAATCCGCGTTCGATCATCCGCGCGACGATGAGCGAACTCGCACCGTTCGTCAGGCCGAGGTTCCGGGCGACGTCGATCGCACGGACGGGTTGGCCGAGTGCCTCGAGTCGCGCGATGAACTCGAGAGCGACGATCTCGTTCGCGCGCACATTCAGTTGGTCCCGCAGGCGGAAACGCAGGAGTGCGTTGGACGTCTGCAAGGCAGACAGGGCTTCAAGAACCGGGACGGATGCGGGGATCGCGGCGTCAACGGGGAGAGAGGTAGCAAAGCTGCTCATTCTGGACCTTCCGTAGAGGAGTCCGCGAGCATCCGTCAAAAGTCGGTGAACATCCGCAGGTCTTGAGCGAATCACATTCGCAAGAGGGGGGTTGCCGCTCCCCAAGGAGCGGCAACCGTGCTACGAAGAGCGTCGGACGCCCACGCTGCGTCGACGGTTGGCGACGGTCATCGCGACCGCACCCGCGCCGATCAGGAGAACTGCACCGAAGAGGACGACGGGGTTGAGTTCGCCGCCCGTCGCGGGGAGTTCGGCGCCGTTCTCGGTTCCCGGTCCGGGGCCGTTGTTCGTGCCGTTACCGGTTACCGGCGGCGAGAAGACGGTGATCGTGTACGTCTCGCTGTCGGTCGTGGTACTTCCGTTGGACGCCGTGACGGTGAAGGTCGTGGTGCCGGGCGTCGTCGGAGTGCCGGAGATGACTCCCGACGTGCCGTCGAGCGCGAGCCCGACCGGGAGCGTCGTGGTCGTGAAGGTCGGCGACGGTGTGCCAGACGCGGTGACGCCGAAGGAGTAGGGCGTGCCGGCGGTCGCAGCGGTCGGGCCGCCGGAGGTGATGGTCGGTGCGACCGTCTCCGACGGTGTGCCGGACGCGGGGCACGCGGTCGGAACGGTGATCGTGTTCGATTGGAGAGTGACCGCGGCGTTCCGGGCGAGGAGTCGGCCGATGATGGTGGCGCCGGTGGTCGCCGTCACGGACTGGTCGGCGATGACCGTGCCCTGGAACTGCGCTCCGGTACCGATCGTGGCGGAACTGCCGACCTGCCAGAAGACGTTGCACGAGCTCGCGCCACCCGTGATGACGATCCGCGTTCCCGACCCGATCGTGAGGGTGGACGCTGCCTGGAACACCCAGACGGAGTCGGCACTGCCTGCGAGCGTGAGCTGGCCGTTGTTCGACAGGGCGATCGCCCCGCCGTTGTAGACACCGGGCGTCAGTGAGAGACCCGTGAGCTCGGTGATGCCGGTCGTATTCGGGGTGAGCGATGCCGCCGTGTTGTAGGCCGTGGTCGCGTCGAGTTGCGCCTGCGTGGCGACGGCGTCGGTTTGGTGAGTGGTGCCGGTGACGGCACCGTTGGGCGCGCCGCCGAATCCGGTGATGGCGGAGCCCGGGGAGATGCCGAGGTCCCCGTTCACGGTCGTCGACCCCGTGTTGGTCACTTCGCTGGCACCCAGAACGCCGAACGGGGCGGCGGTGCCGAGATTGACGGGGCCGTCGATGACGGTGTCGGCGGATGCGGCGGACGCGCCGCCGAACATGAAGGCGGCGGCGAGTCCCAGACTCGTCGAGATCGCAAGGAACGAGCGGGTGGACGGCGTGCTGGCCATGATGGCCCCTGCCTAAGTGGGAGAGGCACATATGAAGTGTCGTCGACACCCGCGTGATCCCCGGTACCCGAGGTATACATCATCCGGCCGGAAAACGGGGCGAATAGTTCACAGACTCACGCAATTGACCAAAAAATAAGCGGAAAGTAGTTCACCGACTCGAGCAACTACGGGCGAATGGCCATGCGGGTGTCGCCGCGCTCCTCGCTCCGAGGCGACGAAAAAGGCCCCCTTTCGGGGGCCAATTCCTTCTGTGCGCGAGGGGGGACTCGAACCCCCACGCCCTAATACGGGCACTAGCACCTCAAGCTAGCGCGTCTACCATTCCGCCACCCGCGCATTGGGTGTTTTCGGTTTTGCAACCGAGGAATGACATTACCACGTCCCGCACGGGCCCTCGAACCGGGCCGGGTTCCCGCGTGTGTCGCACCCGCATCCGCGAAACAGCAATGGGGCCACGAGACCGCGGCCCCGGACCGACGTCTCGTGGCGAAAGTGCCGTCTCGCAGCCCGAGGGGGTCGCGGTGGGGACGGGGGCGAGGCGGGCGGGCGGTAATCTGAACGCCATGACCGAGCACGCCGCATCCGGGAACTCCGAGTTCCCCGAAGTCGTGCGGCTCGCTCGCGACCTCATCCGCATCGATACGACGAATCACGGCGGCGGTCGCGCGGTCGGTGAACGCGAAGCCGCCGAGTACGTCGGCGCCTACCTCGAGACGCTCGGACTCACCCCGGAGTACTACGAACCGATCCCGCGCCGCACCAACGTGTCGGTGCGAGTGCCCGGTCGCGACCGGTCGCTGCCGGCCCTCGTCGTGCACGGTCACCTGGACGTCGTTCCGGCCGTGGCCGAGGACTGGAGCGTCGACCCGTTCGCCGGCGAGATCCGCGACGGGATGCTGTGGGGCCGCGGCGCCGTCGACATGAAGAACATGGATGCGATGATCCTGACGTCCGTCGCCGACATCCTGCGCTCCGGCGACGCGCCCGCCCGCGACCTCGTCGTGACGTTCTTCGCCGACGAGGAGAACGGCGGCGTGGAGGGTTCGACCCTCGTCGTCCGCGACAGGCCGGAATGGTTCGCGGGCGCGACGGAAGCGATCAGCGAGGTCGGCGGATTCTCCGTCGACGTGGGCGATCGGCGCGCATACCTGCTTCAGGTCGGCGAGAAGGCGTTGCTGTGGCTTCGTCTCGTCGCCCGCGGTGCGGCAGGCCACGGCAGCCGCGTGCACCCCGAGAACGCGGTCACCCGCCTCGCCGAGGCGGTGGCCGCCATCGGGCAGACGAAGTGGCCGGTGCGCCTGACCCCGACCACGACCCAGTTCCTCGCCGCGCTTGCCGAGACGGCAGGGCTTCCGCTCGACGACCCGGATGCGATCGCCGGATCCGCGGGCCCGGCCGCCGCATTCCTGCAGGCGACGCTACGAACGACGGCCAATCCGACGGCCCTCACCGCGGGGTACAAGCACAATGTGATCCCCGATCGCGCGGAGGCGCTCATCGACGTCCGGGTGCTGCCGGGCACGGAAGACGCCGCGCTGGCCGACATCCGCCGCATCGTGGGGGACGACATCGAGATCGAGACGGTCGTCGGCGACATCGGACTCGAGACGCCGTTCTCGGGGGATCTCGTGGACGCGATGGTCGCGGCCCTCGGGCGACACGATCCCGATGCCCCGGTGATCCCCTACCTCATGGGGGCCGGTACCGACAACAAGGCGCTCTCGCGACTCGGTATCACCGGATACGGCTTCGCCCCGCTGCGTCTCCCGCGCGGTCTCGACTTCACCGGGATGTTCCACGGGGTCGACGAGCGGGTGCCGTTGGACGCCCTCGTTTTCGGCCAGCGTGTTCTCACCGACCTGCTCCGCACGTACTGACCGATCTGCTCCGCACGTACCGATTCACCTGCTCCGCACGTACTGACCGATCTGCTCCGCACGTACCGATTCACCTGCTCCGCACGTACTGATCCACTCGCTCTCACCGAAGGACCGTAGATGCTGCATTTCCTCGAGGCGCTCCTGCTCGGATTCGTTCAGGGGCTCACCGAGTTCCTTCCGGTCTCCTCCAGTGCGCACCTGCGCATCCTGGGAGCCTTTCTGCCGACAGCCGAAGACCCGGGCGCCGCGTTCACCGCGATCACCCAGATCGGGACGGAGGCCGCGGTCGTCATCTTCTTCTGGCGCGACATCGTGCGGATCGTCTCGCACTGGTTCGGTTCGCTGACCGGACGCATCCCGCGCAATGACCCCGACGCCCGGATGGGCTGGTTCATCATCGTCGGGTCGATCCCGATCGTCGTGCTCGGACTGCTGTTCCAGGACCAGATCGAGGGCGTGTTCCGTTCGCTCTGGCTCGTCGCGGGCATGCTGATCTTCTTCGGCGTGCTGCTCGGGATCGCGGATGCGGTCGGCGCGCGCAAGCGCAAGTTGAACGAGCTGAACGTCGGTGACGGCGTGGTTTTCGGTCTCGCGCAGTCGTTCGCGTTGATTCCCGGCGTCTCCCGCTCGGGCGGCACGATCACGGCCGGACTGTTCCTCGGCTACGAGCGCGCAGCCGCGGCCCGGTACGCCTTCCTGCTCGCGATCCCCGCGGTGTTCGGCAGCGGGCTCTACCAGCTGTACAAGGTGGTCCGCGAGCCCGAGATCGACCCGCCGTACTCGCTGTGGGAGACCGGCGCAGCGACGGTCGTCGCGTTCTTCGTCGCGCTCGTCGTGATCAAGTACTTCATGGCCTGGATCTCGAAGCGCAGCTTCCTGCCGTTTGTCATCTACCGAGTCGCGCTCGGCGCGTTCGTGATGGTCATGCTCGCGACCGGAGTGATCCAGGCCTGAGCGCGGCGCGTCGAGCAGAGGCGGGTCAGCGGCGCGGGTCGTCGCGGCCGGGCTTGCTCGGCCCGTCGCCCCGACGCTTGAGATACTGCTCGAACTCGCGGGCGATCGCATCGCCGGATGCCTCGGGGGAGTCCCAGGTGTCGCGCGTGCGCTCGAGCTGCTGGATGTACTCCGTCATCTCCTCGTCGTCGGCGGCGGCGGCATCGATCGACGCCTCCCACGCGGCCGATTCGGTGGCGAGTTCCGCGCGCGGAACCTTCGCCCCGGTGAGGTCCTCGAGACGGTCCAGGAGTGCGAGCGTCGCCTTGGGTGACGGGGTGTGCCCGGCAACGTAGTGGGGCACGCTCGCCCAGAGGCTCGCGGTCGGGATGCCGGCGGCATCCGCGACGTGGCCGAGGACGCTCATGATCCCGACCGGTCCTTCGTAGGTGCTGCGCTCCAGCTCCAGCGACGTCCGGAGGCCCTCGTTCTCGCTGCCGGCGAAGACGGAGATCGGCCGCGTGTGCGGCACGTCCGACATCATCGAGCCGAGCGACACGATCCCGGTGATGTCTTCACGCAGGGCGATGTCGACGAGTTCGTTCGCGAAAGCCTGCCACGCGCGGGCGGGTTCAGCGCCCGTCAGCAACCAGAGCTGCGTACCGCGCATCGGCCGCTCGGGACGCAGCATGGTCGTCTCCGGCCACTTCAGCGAACGACGTCCTTCGGAATCCAGCACGGCGTGCGGGCGCGTGTACTGATAGTCGAAGTAGAGTTCCGGATCGACGGAGTGAACGGGCTCGTAACGGCCCTGTTCGCGCAGCAGAGCGACGGCGGCGGATGCGGCTTCGCCCGCATCGTTCCAGCCGTCGAACGCGGCGACCAGTACGCGACGCCCGAGTCCTTCCACGCGATCCTCCTCCGCCCCGCGGCGCGGGATCACTCCAGGATAGGCGCAGGTCGCTTCCGTGGCGCCGGTGAGGGGCCGTGCATGACGCGGTCCCGTCCGGACCCCTCTCTGTCGGGTGCCCGGACGGCGGGAGGGGAGCCGATCGTTAGCATGGGGAGGTGACCCGCTCTCTTCCCGCCGCAGTCCTCTGGGACATGGACGGCACGCTCGTCGACACGGAACCGTACTGGATGGCGGCGGAGAAGCCGCTCGTGGAGAGCTACGGCGGCACGTGGTCGCACGAGCAGGCGCTGACTCTTGTCGGACTGGGGCTCGAGGACGCTGCCCGCATCCTCCAGCAGGCCGGCGTGCGGTTGTCGACGGGAGAGATCATCGACACGCTCACGGCGAGCGTCATGACCGCTCTCGCCGAGCAGGGCATCCCGTTCCGTCCCGGCGCGCGGGAACTCCTCGCCGATCTCCGCGCCGCGGGGATCAAGACCGCACTCGTCACGATGTCGCTCCGGCGCATGGCGCTGACCGTGACCGACCTGATGGATTTCGACGCGTTCGACCTCGTGATCGCGGGCGATGACGTCGTACGTCCGAAACCGTTCCCCGACCCCTACCTGCAGGCGTGCACCGCTCTCGGAGTCGACCCCGCTGACACCGTGGCGATCGAGGATTCACCGAACGGTCTCCGCTCGGCGGTCGCCGCCGGCACCACCGCGCTCGGTGTGCCCCACATGGTCTCGCTCGAAGGCATCGGCGCGTCCGCGCTCTGGCCCTCCCTCGACGGCCGACTTGCCCGCGACATCGCCGAGCTCCACACCGCGCATTCCGCGCGCCGCCGAGAGGACGCCGCACTGTGAGCGGACAGATCACCGCTCCGCGCGGTCCCTTCCGCTTCGGCGACCGCGTGCAGCTCACCGGGCCCAAGAACCGGTTGCACACCATCACCCTTCGTGAAGACGGCGAGATGCACACGCATCACGGCGTCCTCCGGCACGCGGATCTCGTCGGCTTGCCGGACGGTTCGGTCGTGACCGGCAGCGGTGGGCACGAGTACCTGGCTCTGCGTCCGTTGCTCCGCGATTTCGTGATGTCGATGCCCCGCGGCGCGGCGATCGTCTACCCGAAGGATGCGGCGCAGATCCTCGCTCAGGCCGACGTGTTCCCCGGAGCCGTCGTCGTCGAGGCGGGGGTCGGATCCGGCGCGCTCGCGCTCTGGCTGCTGCGCGGGATCGGTGCGGAGGGGCGCCTGATTTCGTTCGAGCGGCGGGAAGACTTCGCGGAGGTAGCGCGGGCGAACGTGGAGACCTTCCTCGGCGATCGGCCCGACAACTGGAACCTGGTCGTCGGAGATCTCGCCACGCAGCTCACCGAGACTGTCGCACCCGGGTCCGTCGACCGAGTGGTGCTCGACATGCTGGCGCCCTGGGAGTGCATCGATGTCGTCGCCGAGGCGCTCGCCCCCGGCGGGGTCGTCATCTGCTACATCGCCACCGCGACGCAGCTCAGCCGGGTGGCCGAGTACCTGCGCGGAACCGGGCTCTTCACCGAACCCGAGTCGAACGAGACCATGGTGCGCGGCTGGCACGTCGAAGGACTGGCCGTCCGGCCGGATCACCGGATGGTGGCGCACACCGGGTTCCTTCTCTCGGCGCGTCGGCTCGCGCCCGGTTCGGTCGCGCCGGAACAGAAGCGACGCGCGTCGAAGTCGAGTTACGGCGACGAGGACGTGGAGCTGTGGACGCCGGGTGCCGTCGGCGACCGCGTCATCAACGACAAGAACCTGCGCAAGCGCGTCCGCGAGGCGCAGCGGGCCGCCGAGGGGGCGCGGTTGGCCGCGGGTGCCGCGGCGGCGGACGAAGCCGACGAGGCCGAGCGCATAGACTGACCCGGTGCGTAGACTCCCCGCCGCTGTCGCTGCCCTCGGACTCGTTGCGATCGCTCTCGTCGGTTGCTCCTCATCGCCTCAGGCGTCGTGCGAGCGGACCACGGAGCCGGGCGCTCTCGAGAACCTGATCTCCGTCTCCGGAGACGTCGGGTCCTCTCCGGAGGTCGATGTGCCCACTCCGTTCCACGCGGGTTCCGTCGAGTTCGCCGATTTCGCGACCGGTGACGGCACGAAGCTGGTCGACGGGCAGCAGATGTTCGATATGGGCATCACCATCGTCGACGGTGCAACGGGCCAGACCATCGCCGACCAGGGCTACGACGGGGGCGCCGCCCCGGTGTCGCTGGACAACTGGAGCAACGCCGTGCCGGGCTTCGCCGACGCGCTCGCGTGCGCTTCCGAGGGTTCGCGCATCGTCATCGGGATCCCGGCCGATTCGCTCGGCTCGATCGCCCAGCTCCCGATCTCGGACGGCGCGGATGCGGTGGCCGTGCTCGACATCACGAAGGTCTACCTGTCGGCGGCCGACGGCGCGGACCAGTTCAACGACAGCCCGGGACTGCCGACCGTCGTCCATGCACCCAGCGGACAGCCCGGCATCATCGTGCCGGATGCGGTCGCGCCGACCGAGCCCGTCGTCCAGGTGCTCAAGCGCGGAGACGGCGAGGCGCTCGAGAACGGCGACACCGCCCTCCTGGCGTACACCTCGGTCGCCTGGGACAAACCGAATGAAGTCTCGCGGACGACCTGGGGCTCCGAACCCCAGGCTGTGCCGATCTCGGCGGGCGATGACGTCGTGCTGAACGCGCTCACCGGCCAGACGGTCGGCTCGGAGATCATGGTCATCGTGCCCACGGGTGGGGGCTCGAGCGGTGCGCCCGCGAGCGCGGACATCTACGTGTTCGACGTGCTCGGCATCTCGCCGGTCGCGGCCGGCTGAGCTGCCGCCTCATCCGTCCCCCGGTCCTAGGATGGGGGGCGTGCCTTCGACCGATGCTCTGCGCGCCGCGCCCGAGGAACGTCTGGTCAACCTGGTCGTCGCGCTCATGGCGACGGAGCAGGGACTGACGAAGGACACGATCCTCTCGTCGGTGTCGGGGTATCGCGAGCAGGCCGAAGCGGGTGCCTCCAAAGACGCGCTCGAGAAGATGTTCGAGCGTGACAAAGACAATCTGCGCGGGATGGGCGTCCCGATCGAGACGATCGGCGACTACGCCGACCCGGACGATCTTCGCGAAGCCCGCTACCGCGTGCCGATGGCCGAGTACGCCCTGCCGATCGACATCGACTTCACCGCCGCGGAGATCGCGCTGCTGAACCTGGCGGGGAGCGTCTGGAGCGAGAGCTCCATGTCGGCGCCGGCGCGAAGCGGTCTGCGGAAGATCCGCGCTCTGGGCAACACGGTGGACGAGCGGATCATCGGCTACTCGCCGAAGATCAGCGTCCGCGACCATGCTTTCGCTCCGCTGCAGCGCGCGATCGAGCTGGCCCGCACCGTGACCTTCCCCTATTTGAAGCCCGGCGAAGCAGCGCCCCGGTTGCGGCGCGTGCGTCCCCTCGCTCTGGTCGAGTACGAGGCGCGGTGGCACGTGCTCGGGCACGACACGGTGGCGGATGCGGAGCGCACGTTCCTGCTGTCGCGCATCACCGACGCCGTCGTCGTCACCCGCGAGAGCTTCGATCCCGCGCTCCGACGGGGTGCGGGGGAGCGGGCGCTGGACGGTTTGCGTCAGCTCGCCCTCTCGCAGACCGCCCTGGTGGAGGTGCACCCGGGCACAGAGGCGGCGCTTCGGCTCGGCCGACGCGCCAGCCCCGCACCGCAAGGACTGCGCGTGCCCTATGTCGACGCGCACATCCTCGCCGATGAGCTCGCCTCCTACGGTCCGGAGGCGCGCGTCGTCGAACCCGCGCACCTGCGGGCCCTCGTGATCGACCGGCTGCGCGGCACCCTGGAACGCAACGGAGACGACGCATGAGCGCGCCGCGTCCGCTGCTCGCCACCGAGCGCGCTGCCCTCATCATGCAGCTCGTGCCGTACCTGCTCGAGCTCGGCGAGGTGTCGGTCGCCGACGCCGCCGCCGCCTTCGAGGTCGCCCCCGAGCAGATGCGGGAGATGGTCGAGAAGCTGACGGTCATCGGGCGTCCGGGCGACGGCGGCTACTGGCAGTTGCCCAACGACCTCTTCGACATCGACTGGGATCTCCTCGACCAGCAGGACCGCATCGCGCTCACCCACACGGTCGGTCTCGAGCGGGCGCCGCGGCTCACGGCCCGTGAGGCGGCCGCGCTGCTCGCCGGTCTCCACCTCACCGGCTCGCTGCCGGGGTTCGGGGGCAGCGAGATCGTCGCGGGCCTCCTCGCGAAGCTCGCGCGCGGCGCGGCATCCGTTCCGGCCGACGTGATCGTGGCGCCCGCGCCCGTCGACTCCGCACGGGACGTCGTGGGCACGGCCCTCCGCACGGGGGTCGCGGTGACGTTCACCTACAAGACTCCGGATGCGGCCGCGATGACCCGCACGGTCGACCCGGTCAAGGTGCACATCGCCGATGCGCAGTGGTACCTGCAGGGGTGGGATCACCTCCGCGACGGTATGCGCACCTTCCACCTGGATCGGGTCAGCGACCTCGCGCTCACTGACATCCCGGTCTCGCACGCCGGCGAGCCCGTGCCGGAGCTGTTCGAATCGGGCTCCTTCGACGTCGAAGCGCGGATCCGATTCCCCATGGCCGTGGCTCCGCTGTTGGGCGACTACCTCGAACGCGCCCAGGTAGAGGTGTCGGGAGCGGTCGGGGTGGCGACCATGCGAATCGCCGACGAGCACAGCCTGCGCCGACTCGCGGCGCGTCGCGGGGGCGGCGTGGAGATTCTCGAGCCGCTCGCCGCTCGCCGCGCCGCGGCTGAATGGGCCGCGGCCGGTCTCGCCCAATACGGCGAGGACTGACCCGCCTCCCGCCCCGCACGACAGGCCCGGGGTAGACTGCTGTCACGCCCGCGGAAGGACTTCGACATGCTGCAGAATCTCACCGGATGGCACTTCCTGATCATCCTCCTCGTCATCCTGCTGCTTTTTGGTGCCGCGAAGCTGCCCGCCCTCGCCCGGAGCCTCGGCCAGTCGGCCCGCGTGTTCAAGGGTGAGATGAAAGAGATGAAGAAGGACGACGAGCAGGCCGGTTACCCGGCATCGACTCCTCCCTCCGCTCCCGCGTCGCAGGTCGGCACGACGGTCCCCGGCGATTCCGCATCCCGGACCGACGGGACCGACTCCACCCCTCGCTAGCCGTCCGTGTCGACGGCACGCACCGCGCGCATCGGCAGAGGCAAGCGTTCGCCCGAGGGGCGGATGACGCTCGGGCAGCACCTGGTGGAGCTGCGGAAGCGGCTGATGATCTCCGCCCTCGCGATCGTTGTGGCAATGATCGCGGCGTTCTTCCTCGCGGAGCAGGTCATCCAGCTCCTGTCGGTGCCGATCGCCATGATCGCCGAGCAGCGTGGCACGGAGTTCGCGAAGCTGAACTTCACATCCATCACGGCCGGGTTCGACCTTCGGTTGCGGATCGCGTTCGCGATCGGTCTCATCGCGTCGGCACCCGTCTGGATCTGGCAGATCTGGGCGTTCCTGATGCCCGGGCTGACCCGTAAAGAAATCCGCTACACGGTCGGATTCCTGGCGGCGGCCATACCGCTGTTCTTTGCGGGAACCGCGGTGGGGTGGCTGGTCATGCCCCACATCATCGAGCTCATGGCGCAGTTCGTGCCCGAGCAGGGCGCGCTGTTCTTCGACGCTCAGTACTACTACGACTTCATCCTCAAGCTGCTGCTCGTCGTCGGCGTCGCGTTCGTACTCCCGGTCTTCCTCGTCGCGCTGAACTTCGCCGGGGTGATCTCGGGAATCGCGATCCTGAAGGGATGGCGCATCGCCGTTCTGGTCTCGGTCATCTTCGCGGGCCTCGCCACCCCTGCCGCCGACATCTTCTCGATGCTGATGCTGGCGGGAATCCTGATCGTGCTCTACATCGCGGCCGCCGGGATCTCGCTACTCGTGGACCGGCGTCGCAACAAGCGCAACGAGACCCTTCTGGAGACGACGACGCCATGACCGAGCCGAGCCCGGCCGAACGATACGCCCGCGCGACGAGCGCGCGACAGCATCCGGAGACGGCGGAGTTCGCGAGTCGGCAGGCCTTCACGCTCGATCCGTTCCAGATCGACGGATGCGAATCGCTCGAAGAGGGGCGGAGCGTGCTGGTGGCCGCACCGACCGGCGCGGGCAAGACCATCGTGGGGGAGTTCGCCATCCACCTCGCGATGAGCACGCCCCGCGACAAGGCGTTCTACACGACGCCCATGAAGGCGCTCTCGAACCAGAAGTTCCGCGAACTCGTCGAGGTGTACGGCGCCGAGAACGTCGGGCTGCTGACGGGTGACACCAACATCAATGCCAACGCCCGGGTCGTCGTCATGACCACCGAGGTGCTGCGCAACATGCTGTACGCGTCGTCTTCGGCGCTCCGGGATCTGCGGTTCGTGGTGATGGACGAGGTGCACTACCTGGCCGACCGATTCCGCGGCGCCGTGTGGGAGGAAGTCATCATCCACCTCCCGCCGGAGGTGCGACTCGTGTCGTTGTCGGCGACGGTCTCGAACGCGGAGGAGTTTGGCGACTGGCTCGACACGGTGCGCGGCGAGACCGACATCATCGTCTCGGAGACCCGCCCGGTTCCCCTCGAGCAGCACGTGCTCGTGCGCGGAGATCTGCTCCCGCTCTTCGACGATCGTGCGGGGGTCGCGACGGCGCAGGTGAACCAGGAACTGCTGCGCATCCGTTCGGCGACGGGGCAGACCTACGAGCGCAACCGCAACGCGATGCAGAATCGGCGGGCGGACGGCCAGCACCGCCGCCCCCACAAGGGCGGGCAACGCTCCATCCGCCCCGCGAACTCGCGGCGGATGGAGCGGATCGACCGCCCGGAGGTGATCGAGCTGCTCGCTCGCGCCACCCTGCTCCCCGCGATCTTCTTCATCTTCAGTCGGGTGGGCTGCGACGCGGCCGTACAGCAGGTGCGGCGTTCGGGGGTGCGGCTGACCGACGCGGACGAGCGACGTGCCATTCGCGAACTGGTCGAAGAGCGCACCCGCAATCTCGCCGAAGAGGACCTGGCCGTGCTGGGGTTCTGGGAGTGGCGCGAGAATCTCGAGCGGGGCGTGGCCTCCCATCACGCCGGCCTTCTTCCCGCCTTCAAGGAGATCGTCGAAGAACTCTTCCGGCGCAAGCTCGTCAAGGTCGTCTTCGCGACCGAGACCCTCGCGCTCGGCATCAACATGCCGGCGCGCACGGTCGTGCTCGAGAAGCTCGAGAAATTCAACGGCGAAGCGCGTGTTGCGATCACCTCGGGGGAGTACACGCAGCTCACCGGTCGCGCCGGGCGCCGAGGCATCGACGTCGAAGGTCACGCGATCGTGCAGTGGACCGAGGGGATGGACCCGCAGTCCGTCGCCGCGCTCGCCTCGCGGCGCACCTATCCGTTGAACTCGAGTTTCCGGCCCACGTACAACATGGCCGTGAACCTGATTGACCAGTTCGGCCGCCCCGCGGCGCGCGACATCCTCGAGTCGTCGTTCGCGCAGTTCCAGGCCGACCGCGCGGTGGTCGGCCTCGCTCGCGAGGTGCGTGCGGCCGAGGAGTCGCTGCGCGGGTACGCCGAGGCCATGGCCTGCGACCGCGGCGACTTCGCGGAGTACGCCGCCATCCGGGTCGCTCTGGGCGAGGTCGAGAACCTCAATCGCAAGGACGCCACCGCGTCGCGCGCGACGAGGGATGCCCGCCAGCAGGAACGCGAGTCGCTGCGCAAGCGCATGCAGCGGCATCCGTGCCATTCCTGCCCCGAGCGCGAACAGCACTCGCGGTGGGCCGAGCGTCACCGTAAGCTCGCGCGGCAGGTCGACCGGATGCGGTCGCAGATCGACGCGCGCACCGGAACCGTCGCGCGCGTCTTCGATCGCGTCGTGGAGGTCTTGACCGCGCTCGACTACGTGCGGGTCGAGTCCGACGGCAGTGCCACCCTCACAGCGGCCGGTCGGACGATGCGTCGCATCTACGGAGAGCGCGACCTGCTCGTCGCCGAGTCGATCCGCACCGGGATCTGGGACTCGCTCGACGCGCCCTCGCTCGCGGCGCTCGTGTGCGCGCTCGTGTACGAACCCCGGCGCGACGAGGCGGGCCCCGGTGAGCGGGGTCTGCCGCGAGGCCGGTTCCGTGATGCGTTGACCGCGACGGAGTCGCTGTGGCAGCAGCTCGACGACCTGGAGCAGGACCATCGGCTGCCCGGCTCCGAGCCGCCCGCGAGCGGGCTCTCGCAGGCGATGTACTCCTGGGCGCGCGGTGCGCTGCTCGACCGCGTCCTGAGCGAGGCGGACATGGCCGCGGGAGACTTCGTGCGGTGGGTCAAGCAGACGATCGACCTGCTCGACCAGCTGTCTCTCGTCGCCGACGCCCCGCTTGCCTCGACGGCGCGAACGGCGCTGGATGCGGTGCGGCGCGGAATCGTCACCTACGTCGCGGGCTGAACGCACGGGGCGGTGCCGACGCACGGCGTCCTCACGGCCAGCCCGGCTCTAGGCTGATCCAATGACCCGAGAACGGCCGCTGCTCCCGTTGTGGGCCGCGGCCCCGACGGCCGTCGGAGCGGGACTGCTCCTCACCCTCGCGTTCCCCGCGGTGAGCTGGTGGCCGGTCGTGTTCGTCGCGATCCCGCTCGCGCTGCTGCCGTTGATCGGACGCCGGGCCTGGGCGGCTCTCCTGATCGGCACCCTCTTCGGGGCGGCGTTCTTCCTGGTCAACGTCTCGTTCACGGCGCGGTACCTCGGGCCCATTCCGTGGCTCGCGTTGTCGCTTCTCGAGGCCGCACTGACCGGCGTCGGCGCGGTTCTGATCACCTGGGCTTACCGCTGGGTTCCGCGCGTGCTCCGCGGCGACATCGCCCGAGTGACGGCCCTGCCGGCACTCGTGGCGGGTCTGTGGACGCTGCGGGAGCAGTGGCTCGGGTCCTGGCCGTACGGCGGTTTCCCCTGGGGACGGATCGGCGTGACGCAGGCATCCGGCCCCCTGGCCGAGGTCGCGTCGTGGGTCGGCATGTCGGGTCTGACCTTCCTCATCGTCTTCGTGTGCGCCGCGGCGGTCGAGTACGTCCGCATCCGACGCCTGCGTGACGTGCGACTCGTGCTCCCGGCCGCGATCGTCGCCGTGGCACTCGTCGCGGTTCCCGCCTTTCCGACCACGGATGCGGGGAGCATGCGGGTCGGGTCCGTACAGGGAAACGGCCCTGCGGGGTACTTCGACCGGCGGAGCGCCGGAGACATCCTGGCCTCCCAGCTCTCGGCGACCGCGCCGATCGTCGACGAGCAGATGGACGTCCTCGTGTGGCCCGAGGGCGGAATCGACTCCGATCCCACGAACAACGCCGCAACGGCCGCGACGCTCGATGCCCTCGCCGAGCGCGTGGACGCGCCGCTGATCGTCAATGCGGCCACCGCCCGCGGCGACGAGTACTTCAACACGTCCATGCTGTGGCAGGCCGGCGACGGGGCCGTGCAGACCTACGACAAGATCCACCCGGTACCGTTCGGCGAGTACGTGCCCGACCGCCCGTTCTTCGAGGCCCTCGCACCCGACTTGATCGGTCTCATCCAGCGCGAATACACCCCGGGCACCTCGGAGCCGGTGTTCGATCTCGGCGACGCGATGGTCGGGCTCGCGATCTGCTTCGACGTCATCTACGACGACGTGATCTGGGCGGCGATGAACGGCGGCGCCGAGGTGTTCATGTTCCAGACGAACAACGCCGACTTCCGCGGCACGGATGAGAACCTGCAGCAGCTGGCGTTCGCCCGCATGCGCGCCATCGAAACGGGCCGCTCGGTCGTCAACATCTCGACGGTCGGCACGAGTCAGGTGATGGCACCCGACGGATCCGTCATCGAGGGGCTTTCGGCCGATGAGGCGGGGGCGATGCTCACCGACGTCCCGCTCCGGACCGGTCTGACTCCGGCCGTTATTCTGGGGCCGTGGGTGCACGGGGTGCTTGCCGGGGGGAGTGCCCTCGGGCTGATCCTCGCGGGCGTCATCCGGCGCCGCGCACGCGAAACGGCGCCGTCCCTCTAGAGGGGACGACGCCGCGCGTTGCCAGTGGTCAGGCGGTCTTCTTGTTCACGTCCTCGCCGGCGCCGCGGCGCGAGCGGATGAATGCGAGACGCTCTTCAAGAAGCTCTTCGAGCTCGGGAATGCTCCGGCGTTCGAGCAGCATGTCCCAGTGCGTGCGGGCGGCCTTCTGGTCGCCCCGGTCGACCGTGACGGTGGTGCCGTCGACGCTCAGGACTGCTTCGCCACCGCACGTCCGGCACTCCCAGGTCTGGGGTGCATCGGCGTCAGCGGCGAAGTTCAGTGTGGTTTCCTTGCCGCACGTGCTGCACACGTAGGTGTGCTGTGTGCGCTCATGGAAAACGACGCCCTCTTCGCTCTGTAAGCTCTGGGCGCCGAGTCGAATGCCGCGGAGACTGCGGTCTGCCATTGTGTGGTCCTCTCGTCGCGTATCTTTCCGGTATAACGTGTTCGGATGGGAGGATCATCCGAAGCACCTATGCCTGGTCTGAACTCCCAGGTGATGCACAGCCGCGAATGCGCTGCGACATGGTTAGGTGCACCCGCTATTCCGACGGACGTCTGACCTCCTCCTCAGGTATGCGGGGGAGCGAGAGCCTCCAGCGCGATGTCGGCGTGATCCGTGATGATGCCGTCGACGCCGAGAGCCCGGAGGCGGCGCATCTGCGCCACATCGTTCACGGTCCAGACGTGCACTTCGACTCCGGAGCGATGCGCCGCACCGATCAGGCGCTTCGTCAGCACGCGCACCGGGCCGCGCCGCTCGGGGATCTGCAGAGCGTCCAGGCCGGCGAGCGTCGCGCTCGTCAGTCGCGCCGATCCCGTGGCGACGGCAGCGAGCACTCGAGCGAGCCGGGCGCTGCCGGCCGATGTGGCGGGGATCAGGGCGGGGCGCGTCGCGCGTGCGGCGGCGAGGGCGGCCTCCCGCCGGGCATCCGAGAAGCTCGTGAGCAGCACCCGCTCGGCGTGGTCAGCGACGATCTCGCCGGCGGGCTCCGCCGCCGCGGCGACCTTCACATCGATGTTGAACCGAAGGTCGGGAAAAGCGGTGAGCGCCTGAGCGAGGGTGATCAGACCTCCCCGCGGGGCCATCAGGTCTTCGAGCTCGTGCAGCGACACGTCCGCGAGGCGTCTCGGGTCGCCGGTCACCCGCCGAAGGTCTTCATCGTGGGACAGCACGACGACGCCATCGGCGGTGAGGTGGCAGTCCGACTCGACGTACACGGCTCCGGCCGCGTGAGCGGCGGCAACGGCGGCGAAGGAGTTCTCGGCGACATCCTTCTCCCCGTCCGGAACGAGACCGCGGTGAGCGAGAACGCGCGGCACATCGGTGCCGATGAAGTAGGGGTGTGTCACGGGAACCTCCACGCGCCACGGTACCCGCCGTGACGAGGACGGCGCCGTTGGTAGGGTCGAAGCGGTCGTCGCGATTCGTCGCGCGGCGCATCCGCATCCGAGATCCTGGAGTTCCCGTGTCCCACCTCACCCCCCTCGAACCCGGCACGTTGACGGGTAAGACCGCGCTGGTCACCGGCTCCTCCCGCGGGATCGGCGCCGACACGGTGCGGTACTTCGCACAGGCCGGAGCGAACGTGGTCATCAACTTCCGGAACAAGGCGCCGCGGGCCGAGAAGCTCGCCACCGAGCTCCGCGGTCTCGGCGTCGAGGCGCTCGTCGTCGGCGCGGACCTCACCGATCCCGAATCGGTGCGCGCCATGATGGCCGAGGTGGAACGCACCTTCGGCTCGCTCGACATCCTCGTGCTGAACGCATCCGGAGGCATGGAGAGCGGGATGGCGGAGGACTACGCGCTGCAACTCAACCGAGATGCGCAGGTCGACGTGCTCGAGAGCGCGCTGCCCCTGCTCGGCAGCGGCGCACGCGTCGTCTTCGTCACGAGCCACCAGGCCCACTTCATCCGTACGACGCAGACCATGCCCGAGTACGAGCCCGTGGCCCGCTCCAAGCGCGCGGGCGAAGACGCTCTGCGCGAGCGGATCCCCGCGCTGTCCGACCGCGGTGTCGAGTTCGTCGTCGTCTCCGGCGACATGATCGAGGGCACCATTACGGCGACTCTGCTCGAACGCGCCAACCCGGGCGCGATCGCCGCACGCCGGGGCGACGCCGGCAAGCTCTACAACGTCGCGGAGTTCGCCGCGGAGGTCGCTCGCGCCGCCGCGGACCCGATCCCCGCCGACAACACCCGCCTCGTCGGCGACACGTCGTCGTTCGACGCTGCGTAGCCCGCACGAAGAAGCGCCCGCCACCGTTCGGTGTGCGGGCGCTTCTTCGTGCGCGGGACGAACCCTTAGACGCTCTTGCCGAACGTGAACGCGCGGATGATCTGCAGGATGCCGAGCAGCACGAGCGACACCCCGACGAACAGCCAGAGCAGCGCGACGTAGAGCGGGGAGAACAGCAGGGTCACACCGGCGAGGAGGCTGACGATCGCGAAGAAGACCGTCCAGCCGCGCGAGCCGGCAGATCCCAGGGTCGTGAGCGCGACGACGCCCTCGACGATCCACGTCACTCCCACGAACACGCCGACGAAGATCGCGAGGAAGACCGTCGTGTCGCCGAGGTTGGCGAGCGCGATCACGCCCGCGACGACGAACAGAACCCCGAGCACGATGTGGCCGACGCGCGCCCACCCGCTGAGGGTCTTCGAGAAGACCCCGATGCCGGCGTAGACGAGCCCGGTGACGATCGCGTACACGGCGATGATCGCGGTGCCGACAGCGGCCGTCTTCAGCGGCCAGACGAGGATGAGGATGCCGACGATGAGCGCGACAGCGCCACCGATGCCGAGCGCCGTGCGGATGCCGCCGACCACGCTCTTCTCTGCGGAAGCAGTAGTCATGGAGTGCCCTTTCTGAAAGAAGCCTGTGAACTCACTTGTCACCATAGCGTGAGGACGGACGCCTGGTGAGGTCCGGGCCGAGCGGGCGACATTGGACGTCTTGTGCAGGCTCACTGGAAGAGCAGCACCGCGGCGATCAGGACGGGGACGCAGCCGATCGTGGTGAGCAGGATCGTGTCGCGGCTGACGGTCTCGCCCACACCGTAGCGCTGGGCGTAGTTGAAGACGTTCTGCGCGGTGGGGAGAGCGGCGAGAACGACGACGACGAGCGTGTCGGCGGCGCTCAGCCCGAACATCGTGGCCACACCCCACGCGATCACGGGCATCACGATCAGCTTCAGTGCACTCGCGACGACGACCTCGGCGCGATGCCCGGCGGCCCCCAGCACGCGTTGCCCGTGCAGCGAGATGCCGTAGGAGATGAGGAGCACGGGCACGCAGGCGTTCGCGATCAGGAGCGAGGGCTCCAGGATCACCGGCGGAAGATCGATGTCGAAGACCGAGACCAGGGTGCCGAGAACCGACCCGACGACGATGGGATTCGTAACGGTGCGGGTGAGGATTCGGCCGAACGACCGCTCGCCGCTCGTCGTCGCGTCGAGGATGCCGAGCGTCAGGGGAGTGAAGAGCAGAAGCTGCATCAGGATCACGGGCGCCGGGAAGGCGGCGCTCCCCAGCAGGTACAGCGAGAGCGGAATGCCGATGTTGTTGGAGTTGACCTGACCGGCCGAGAGCGCGCTGATGACGGTCTCCGGGATCGAGCGTCGCCACACGAGGCGGGCGAGAAGGCCCTGCACTGCGATGACGACGACCGCCGCGATCGCCGACACCGGCAGTAATGCGGAGAACAGCGAGTGCACATCGGCCTGTGCCAGGACGGTGAACAGGAGGAACGGCGAGAGGACGTAGAAGGTCAGTCGGCTCAGGACGTGGCGGGCGTGCGGTCCGAGCAGATCGATTCGGCCGAGGATGTAGCCGACCACGATGGCCAGGCCCACCACCACGAATCCCGTCAGTACGTCCAGCATCCGTCCAGCGTAGAACGCGACGAAGCGCCGCCCTCACCGAGAGGACGGCGCTTCGTCGAGGCTGATCAGCGCTTGCGGGGCACGCGGTTCTCGGCGCTGACCATCCACGACAGCTGCTCGAGACGCTCGAGGATCGAGTGCAGGATGTCGGCGCTGGTCGGGTCTTCGTCGTCGACGTCATCGTGCACGTCGCGGCAGGTGGCGGTGACCGCATCCAGTCGTTCGGTCATGAGGTCGACGACCTCCGTCGTTGCGATCTCGCCCTGGGGGATCTCGGGAAGGGTCGTCGTCTCGGCCACGACATCGCTGCGGCCGTCCGGCAGCGCGTGCAGCGCACGCATGCGCTCCGCGACCGTGTCGGCGAACTCGCGCGCGGCCTCGATGATCTCGTCGAGCTGCAGGTGGGTGTCGCGGAAGTTGGTGCCGACGACGTTCCAGTGCGCCTGCTTGCCCTGCAGCGAGAGTTCGATGAGGTCGACGAGCACCTTCTGCAGGTTCTCACTGAGCGACTCGGACGCGGTGAACCCGCGTTCGGCGTTCTGTTCGCCGGTCAGACCGGCGCCGCTGCCGCCGCGTGCGGGTCGCCGCTGGTTTCGCGTGGGGGACTTCTCGGTTGCAGTGGATGCGGCGGACGTGGACTTCGTAGCCATCGGGATACTCCTTCATCGGTTGCGATTTCCACGCTAGGCAGGGGCCTCCGCATCCGCCCGCCCTTGCCCACGTTCCGTCGAGGTGGTAGCCGCTACACGGCCTACCGGATGCAGGCAAGGGGCGGTCCGCGGGCCGGCTCCTGCCTAGCGTTGACCGGATGATGGCTGACCCGAACTCCGCGCCCGACGCCCCCGGTGAGCCGCTGGATTCTTACGCCGCCATCGGTGACGGGCGCACGATCGCCCTCATCGGCCGGCGGGGCCAGATCGACTGGATGCCCGTGCCCGACATCGGTGCAGAACCGGTGTTCGCGCGTCTCCTCGACGACGACGACGGCGGATGCATCGAGCTGGAGCCGACGACGGAGTATTCGGTGACCCGGCGCTACCTGCCGGGGACCAACGTGCTCGAAACCACGTTCACGACCGCATCGGGAGTCGCGCGGGTCACCGATGCGCTCGTCGTCGGGGTCGCCGGCCGGTTGCCCTGGTGCGAGCTGGGCAGGCGGGTCGAGGGGGTGCGCGGCGAGGTCTCGTTCGCCTGGCGAGTGCAGCCCGGCACCAAGCTCGGCACGGCGTCGCCGTGGATCGAAACCACCGAGCGCGGCGCGATCATCCGCTGCGGCGACACCGCGATCGCTGTCGTCGGAGACGGACACGCACCCGACGAACCCGACGCCGCCGCCGCCTCTGTCGTCCTCCGCGGCGCGATCGACACGACCCCGGATTCGCGGCACCTGCTCGTGGTCGTCGCCACGCACGACGAGCCGCTGCGGTTGCCGGACCCGGCGAACGTCGACCGCGGCATCGACCGCACGATCGACAGTTGGCGGATGTGGTCGCGCGAGTTCTCGTACGACGGCCCGTGGGCGAATGCCGTGCAGCGCAGCGCGCTCGCGATGAAGCTCCTCGTCTACGCCCCCACCGGGGCGATCGTCGCCGCGGGAACGACCTCGCTTCCGGAGACCGGACGCGGCGGCAAGAACTGGGACTACCGATTCGCGTGGGTGCGCGACGTGGCCTACACGGTGCACGCGCTCGTCGGGTTCGGCCTCCGCGAAGAGACGCACGCGGCGCTGTCGTGGTTGAGTCGCGCGATCCGCACGCACGGATCTCCCGACCCGCACGTGTTCTACGGGCTGGACGGCGTGCCCACCGACGGTGTCGAGTTCCGGGATGCGCCGGGCTGGAAGGGCATCGGACCCGTCGTGGTCGGCAACCCCGCCCAGGGGCAATTGCAGCTCGGTGTCTACGGCGACGTGTTCGCGGTCTGCCGCACCTACGTGGATGAAGGGAACGTGCTCGATCACGGCACCGCGCGACTGCTCGGCGAACTCGCCGACCGGGTGTGCGACCTGTGGCGGACGCCGGATTCGGGCATGTGGGAACTCCCCGAAGCCCGGCACTACATCTCCTCGAAGATGGGATGCTGGCAGGCGCTGAACGATGCCGTGCACCTGAACGAGCGCGGGCAGGCGCCGGGGCGGGCGGAGCGGTGGGCCGCCGAGCGGGAACGCATCCGGGCATGGATCGACGAGCACGGGTGGGATGAGGAACAGGGCGCCTACGTGATGGCGGCCGGCAGCCCCGACCTCGATGCATCCGTCCTCCTGCACGCGCCGAGCGGCTTCGACCGCGGCGAACGGATGAGCCGCACGATCGATGCCCTGACCCGGCAACTCGGGGTCGGGGACCTGCTCTACCGCTACAGCGGGGCGGCCGCAGAGGAGCACACCTTCCTCGCCTGCGCATTCTGGCGGGCGGGCGCTCTCGCGTGCGTCGGTCGGTACGACGAGGCCATCGCGAGCATGGACCGGCTGATGGAGACCGCGAACGACGTCGGCATCCTCCCCGAGATGATCGACGCCTCGGACGGGTCGTTCTGGGGCAACCTGCCGCAGGCGCTCAGTCACCTGGCGCTGGTCACGACGGCCCTGACGATTCGCGAGGTCGCACCGGACTCGATCGCGTAGCGCTCGCCTCCGCGGCTTTCGCGTGGGACCATCGGGACGTGACCGCGCCCTCTGATGACACCGCGCGCCTGCGTGAGCTGGTGCTGTTGCGGCGTGTGCGCGACCGCATCGATCGCGACTACGCCCAGCCCCTCGATGTGCCCGCGCTGGCGCGCGGGGTGAACCTGTCGGAGGGGCACCTCAGTCGTCGATTCCGCGCCGCATACGGCGAGTCGCCGTACAGCTATCTCATGACGCGGCGGGTCGAACGCGCGATGGCGCTCCTCCGTCGCGGTGACCTGACCGTCACGGAGATCTGCTTCGCGGTCGGGTACGGCTCCGTCGGAACCTTCACCACGCGCTTCACAGAACTCGTCGGACACTCGCCGACGGCGTATCGCGCCCGCGCATCACGGACGGCTCCGGAGATGCCGGGGTGCCTCTCGAAGCACGCGACGAGACCGGTCAGGAATCGAGAAGCGCGTGACGGTGCATCGGGCCTAACGTCAGCGCTATGAACATCACCATCCATTACGCCTTCCTCCCGCACACGGATGCGGACGCCTCGCTCGCCTTCTATCGCGACACCCTCGGGTTCGAGGTCCGCAACGACGTCGGATACAACGACATGCGGTGGATCACGGTCGGGCCGATCGGCCAGCCCGAGACCTCGATCGTGCTGCAGCCGCCGGTGGCCGACCCGACGATCACGGACGACGAGCGGCGCACCATTCTCGAGCTGATCGCGAAGGGGTCGTACGGCGCGCTGACGCTCGCGACCGACGATCTCGACGGGCTCTTCGCGAAGCTCGAAGCCAGCGGCGCCGAGGTCGTGCAGGAACCCGCCGATCAGCCCTACGGCGTGCGCGACTGCGCGTTCCGTGATCCGTCGGGCAACCTGCTGCGCATCAGCGAGATCCGCTGAGCGCAGAGTCCGCGAACGTCGGGGCTCTGCCCTACGATCGCACGCAGGGAGCGGGGGAGACCCGCTCGGGGGGAGCGCACACCGTGACCATGCCGACGACCACCACGACAGACCGCCATCCTGCCGACCTGCACGACGTGATCCGCGTGCAGGGCGCGCGCGAGAACAACCTCCGTGACATCGACGTCGAGATCCCGAAGCGGCGACTGACGGTGTTCACCGGGGTCTCCGGATCGGGCAAGAGCTCGCTCGTCTTCGGCACGATCGCCGCCGAATCGCAGCGCATGATCAACGAGACGTACAGCGCGTTCGTGCAGGGTTTCATGCCGTCACTCGGACGCCCCGACGTCGACGTCCTCGAGGGTCTGACGACCGCGATTATCGTCGACCAGGAGCGGATGGGCGCGAACGTGCGTTCCACCGTCGGCACCGCGACCGACGCGAACGCGATGCTGCGCATCCTGTTCAGCCGACTGGGTGAACCGAGTCTGGGGTCGCCGCAGGCCTACTCCTTCAACGTCGCGTCGGCACACGGTGCGGGGGCGGTGACCGTGGAGCGGGGAGGTGAGAGCAAAGCGGTCCGCGCGTCCTTCCGCGTGCTCGGCGGGATGTGTCCGCGCTGCGAGGGGATGGGTCACGTCACCGACATCGATCTCGCTCAGATCTTCGACGAGAGTAAATCCCTGGTCGAAGGGGCGATCACCGTTCCCGGATATACGGCGGACGGGTGGATGGTGCGCATCTTCTCCGAATCGGGCTTTCTTCCGCCGGAAAAGCCCATCCGTGATTTCACGGCTGCCGAACGGAAGGACTTTCTCTACAAGGAACCGACGAAGGTCAAGCTCGCCGGTGTGAATATGACGTACGAGGGACTCGTGCCCAAGGTGCAGAAGTCGTTCCTCTCGAAAGATCGGGAGGCGATGCAGCCTCACATCCGTGCTTTCGTCGACCGGGCCGTCGCGTTCGCCGTCTGCCCGGACTGCGCGGGCACGCGGTTGAACGAGGGTGCCCGGTCGTCGAAGATCGGGGGCGTCAGTATCGCCGATGCCTGCGCCATGCAGATCAGCGATCTGGCCGTCTGGGTGCGGGGGCTCGACGCGCCATCCGCCGGTCCGCTCCTCGAGAAGCTCAGTCAGACACTGGACTCGTTCGTTCAGATCGGCCTCGGATACCTGTCGCTCGATCGCCCGGCAGGTACCCTGTCGGGCGGCGAGGCGCAGCGGACCAAAATGATCCGGCACCTCGGGTCCTCGCTCACCGACGTCACTTACGTCTTCGATGAGCCGACCGTCGGCCTGCATCCGCACGACATCGAGCGGATGAACGCGCTGCTGCTCCAGTTGCGCGACAAGGGCAACACCGTGCTCGTCGTCGAGCACAAACCCGAGACCATCGCGATCGCCGACCGGGTCGTCGACATCGGGCCGGGTGCCGGAACGGCCGGCGGCACGATCTGCTTCGAGGGAACGGTCGACGAGTTGCGGGGGAGTGGCACACTCACCGGTCGGCACCTCGAAGATCGCACGGCACTCAAGGAACGAGCGCGCGAGCCGCGTGGCGTTCTCGAGATCCGTGGCGCGACGGCGAACAACCTCCGGAACGTCGACGTCGACGTTCCGCTGGGCGTGCTCGCGGTCATCACGGGTGTTGCGGGCTCGGGGAAGAGCTCGCTCATCCACGGCTCCGTTCCCGCATCCGCGGACGTGGTGTCGATCGATCAGGGCGCCATCAAGGGGTCACGTCGCAGCAATCCCGCAACCTACACGGGGTTGCTCGAGCCGATCCGCAAGGCGTTCGCGAAGGTCAACGGCGTGAAGCCCGCGCTGTTCAGCGCGAACTCCGAAGGCGCATGCCCCGCCTGCAACGGCGCGGGTGTGATCTACTCCGACCTCGGCATCATGGCGGGCGTCGCCACTGTGTGCGACGTCTGCGAGGGGCGCCGGTTCGACGCATCGGTCCTCGAATACCGGCTGGACGGGCGCGATATCAGCGAGGTGCTGGCGATGCCCGTCTCCGAAGCGGTGGAGTTCTTCGCGGAGGGGGAGTCCCACATCCCGGCGGCCCACGCGATCCTGACGCGGCTCGACGATGTCGGGCTCGGTTATCTCACCATCGGGCAGCCGCTCACGACCCTATCGGGCGGGGAACGCCAGCGGTTGAAGCTGGCGACGCGCATGGGAGATGCGGGGGGCATCTACGTTCTCGACGAGCCGACGACAGGTCTGCACCTGGCGGACGTCGAACAGCTTCTCCGGCTCCTGGATCGCTTGGTCGACTCCGGAAAATCTGTGATCGTCATCGAACACCACCAGGCCGTTATGGCCCACGCGGATTGGATCATCGACGTCGGGCCGGGCGCCGGCCACGACGGTGGGCGGATCGTGTTCGAGGGGACGCCGGCGCAACTCGTCGCGGATGCGACGACGCTGACCGGTCAGCACCTCGCGGCGTACGTCGGTCGATGACCGAGGTGCGCGTCTACTGCGTCGAGTACGAGCTCGCCGAAGACGGGGAGGTGCTGGCGGTGGGAGACCGCATTCGCCGCGTCGTCGTTCCTTACGGCACGGGGGAGTACTTCGGCACCGAGCTCGATCGGACTCCGTGGATGTTCGATCGCGCGGGTTTCGCAGCACCCGGCTTGGGGGGCCGCGTGCTCGAGGGCGTCGTCACGAGGATTGACGCGATCTACGTGCAGCGGCCCGTCGGGCAGCATATGGTGCGGGGGAGTGCGCAGCTGGAGCCGCTGCCGTCGACGGATGACTGGCGTCGGCCCGAGCTTCGGACTCTCACTCCGTCCATCCCTCCGGGTTTCACGGGCACGTACTTCTGGGCGACCTATGAAGACCCCCGCATCGGCGATGAAGACTTTAGCGGCTGGGTCATCACCGTGGATACCGATCTGCCGCTGGGTGCCACGGAGGCGGAGAGCTCTGAGTGAACGAGATCTGTCGGCAAGAGTGCTGCGGTTGCGGGCCGGACGGCGTCTCAGCATGCGTTTGCATACACTTGGCGGCGATCCGGCTGCGACGTTATGTCACATCGGGCCGAGTCGCAGCGGTGCGGCGTCCGATGGCGAGCCACGTGATCGGGCCGATGATCGGGACGAGAACGGTCAGCAGCGTCCAACCGAGCGTCTGCCCACCGGTGAGTCGTGTTGCGTGCCGTGCCAGCGACACCAGCGCGACGAGCATCAGCGTCAGCAGCGCGACGGTCACCAGCACCCACGCGATGTCGTAGCCATCCGGCAACAGTGGGTTCGCAGAGACGCTCATGCTGACACTGTATGAGCTGCGGTGGCCGCTCCCCAGGGTGAGATGGCCCCGATCGCTCATTGCCGATAATGCACATTATGTCAGATCGTCGCGAAGGTTAGCCGCGCCTCGACACCGGGAGCCGGGACGAGCACCAGCGCAGGCGTATGCGCATGGCGCGCGGATGGCGCAATCCCGCAGGTGCCGGGCTCCTCGCCGACGAGGATGGGCAGCGTGAACGCGGGGACGCCCTTCGGGGGCGGGGCGATGCCGTCACTCTGATCGATCCGGTACCAGACCTGCAGGGACCCGTCCTTCTCCGCGACCGTGTACGCGCCGTCGAAGAACGGGTGGTAGCCGTCGTCTCCGGAGGTGTCTGCGACGGCTGTGACGTAGATGCCATCCGTTCGGTATACGACTCCGCCTCCCGCGAGCAGAAATGACTTCTCCGCGACCACGTAGCCCGTCTCGCGCCCCGCACTTACGAGAGGCACGACGGTCACTGACGACGTCACCCAGAGGAAGCCGCCCGCGAGGACGGCCGCCGAAAGCGCTGTAGTTCGTACGGGGACGAGAAGTAAGAGCCACCACCGACGCGCCGGGATTGCGCACAACGCCGCGGCGAGTGCGCTGAAGCCGACCAGCACGGCAAGCGTCAGGAGCCGATGCGAGTCGAACGTGTCGATGAGAATGGAGACCTTGCCATCGGAGGACTCGCCCACCCGCACCACGAAAACGGTGATCGCGATCGACGCGGCCAGTGCGATGGCAGCGACCATAACCAGGGCGCGACGGACCCGCATGTCCCGAGGACGCGTGGAGTGCGGGCAAGCACGGAGCACGACGTCAGCCTATGAGCGTTCACGGCGCATCCTGTGTTGTCCGCGGTGGATTCAGGGCGATGACCCCGTGATCAGCCCGTGGGTCTGCTCTGCCGAATCAGCAACCAGACGAAGTACGCACCGCCGACGACGACGGTCATGACCCCCACCGGGAGTTGGGTCGGGGCGAACGCGCGCTGGGCGGCGATGTCCGAACACAACAGGATGATCCCGCCGGTGAGGCCGGCGGGAATCAGCGCGATCGTCGAGCTGCCGCGCAGTCTCGCGGCGATCTGCGGTGCCACGAGTGCGACGAATGCGACGGGACCGACGGCGGCGGTCGCGATCGCCACGAGAAGGATTCCGCACAGCAGAGCTCTCAGGCGGACGGCCTCGACACGCACCCCGAGGGCCTGCGCGAGGTCGTCGCCGAGTTCGAGTTGGCGGAGCGCCGGCGCCTGCGCGAGCAGCACCGGACACACCACGGCGAGGAGTCCGAGTACGGGCCAGAGTTGGTCGTACCCGACCCCGTTCAGGGAGCCGCTCCCCCACGCCGCGGCCTGCATCGCATCGTCGAGATCGGCGCGGGTCGACAGCCAGCTGTTGACCGACGCGAGTGTCGCCGAGACGCCGATGCCGATGATGATCAGCCGGAACCCCTGGATGCCGCCGCGGTACGTGAGTGCGTAGACCAGCAGTGCGGTCACCACACCGCCCGCCACCGCACCGATCGCGGTCAGCAGGTATCCGCCGCCGAAGATCAGGATGACGACGAGCCCGCCCGTGTACGCCCCCGTCGTGAACCCGATGATGTCGGGGCTGCCGAGAGGATTTCGGGTCAGCGACTGGAACACGGCTCCGCTCATTCCCAGGGCTGCTCCGATGACGATCGCCAGCAGCGCCCTCGGCAAGCGCCACTCCCCCACGACCAGACGTGCCTGCGGCGTTCCGCCTCCCCCCAGGGCGGCCAACACATCGACGGGCGAGAGGACGTAATCGCCCACGCTGAGCGCCACGAGAAAGAACACGCCGGTCACCGCAACCAGCAGTACGCAGAGCGCCAGGGTTCTGACGTCGACCCGCACCGAGAACGCGGGCAGCGCTCCCCTCCCCGCCGTGCGGATGACGATCGGCGCGCGACGCGTTCCGTTCCCGCGCATCACAGCCCGGTGATCTTCCTGCGGCGCGCGAGCAGCACGAGTACCGGAGCGCCGATGAACGCCGTGATGATGCCGACCTGCAGCTCCTGCGGCGGCACGATGACCCGCCCCACGACATCCGCGATGAGCAGCAGAATCGGTGCGCACACCGCGGTGTAGGCGATGATCCACCGCTGATCGGGCCCGACGAACCAGCGGACGACATGCGGGACCATGAGCCCGAGGAACGCGATCGGGCCGGCCGCGGCGGTAGCGGCGCCGGCCAGGAGCGTCACTGCGACGATCACCAGAACCCGCGTGCGAACGACACTCGCACCCAAGGACCGGGCCAGGTCCTCGCCGAGAGCCACGGCGTTCAGCGGCGCGGCGACGAGCGCGGCGATGACGAGCCCGATCGCGATGAACGGAAGGACGGCCCAGAGCACGTGCTCGTCACGCGACGTGAGGCTGCCTGCTCCCCAGAACCGCATCCCGTCGAAGACGGATGGGTTCAGAAGCGAGATCATGCTCGACATTCCGCTGAGCATCGCCCCCAGTGCGACCCCGATCAAGGTCAGGCGAATGGGCGTCGCGCCCGCGGGGCCGCGGGAGCCGATGGCGAAGACGAGCATCGTCGCCGCGGCGGCGCCCGCGAAGGAGAACCAGACATATCCCTGGATGTTGCCCACCCCGAACCAGCCGATCCCGACGGTGACGAGGAATCCCGCACCCGCGTTGACCCCGAGAATTCCGGTATCCGCGAGCGGGTTGCGGGTCAGCGCCTGGATGAGCGCTCCCGCGACGCCCAGCGCCGCGCCGACGGCGGCGCCGATGAAGGCGCGCGGGAGACGCAGGGCGACCACGATCTCGTACACCTCTCCGGATCCGCGGCCCTGCGCGGCGTCGATGAGAGTTCGCACGACCTCGCCCGGCGGGATGTAGCGCGCACCGACCGCGAGACTCCCGACGACGGTCACGGCGAGCACTCCGGCGAGCACGATCAGCAGGCTCGACCGCGCCCCTGCCCCCCGCACTCTCGTGGGGGCAGGGGCGCGAGGGAGGCGCCCGACGGCCGACGTCGACGGGGCGATTGTCAGCTCGCCGACTCGGGGATGAGAACGGTCTGTTCGACCGAATGCAGCCAGTCGAGCGCGGTGCCGTAGTCGGTCACACTCGACCAGACGCCGTACACGCTGCCCGACTGGGCGGCGGGGAGCGCGGTGAACAGCGGCGTCTGCACCGTGCCCGCCAGCGATGCAGACAACTCCCCTGCGGGGTTCGCGCCGGTGACGATGATCTCCGCCTCGCCCAGCACGGACGTGGTCAACTCGGGTGAGATGTACATCCAGCCTTTGTCGCCGTCCTCTTCGGCGGGGATGCTGGGTGTGGTCGCCGCGCCGAGGTCGTCGAAGAACAGGGCGCCGACGGCGCCGCCCGGGTAGAGCACCGAGAACCCGCCCTCGACGTCGCCGTCGCCGATCGCCGCCCAGGGGCGAGCCAGCACGTCGGCGTACTCGTCCTGCACCCGCGCCAGCTCGTCCTCGTAGAGGGCTTCGGCGGCGGAGAACTCGTCGGCGTGGCCGACGACATCCGCCACGCTAGCTCCGATGGCCCGCCAGTCGCCGCGGTACTCGCCCTCGAAGATGGCGGTGGGCGCGATCTGCGAGAGCTTTTCGTACGTCGCCTCGTCGATCTCCAGGACGTCGCCGACGATGAGGTCGGGTTCGGCGGCGAGAACCGCTTCGATGTTCAGATCGAAGAAGGCGCCGACGGTGTCCGCGCTGGCGATGAGATCCTGCTGTGCGGCCGTGAACGAGTCCGCGTACGCCGAGTAGTCCTGCATCGCCACCGGGGTGACTCCGACCGCAGCGAGCTGCCACGGCGTGTCGTACGACACCGCGACGACGCGAAGCGGTTCGACGGGCACGGTGACGTCGCCGTAGGCGGTGTCGACGGTACGGGTCTCGGATGCGGTGGCCGATGCATCAGCCGACGTGTCTGCGGGCGTACAGGCCGTCAGGCCGACGAGCGCGAACGCGAGAGCAATGGGCAGGGCGATACGGGCGCCGACGGAAGCGGTGCGGGGCATGAACGATCTCATTTCAGCGAAGATTAGGTAAGCCTTACCTACTTCACGATCGTAACCGTGTCCCCATTGCGCTAGTTGGACAATGTGTACCTTTTTCTTGACAGCCGCCTCGTACGGTGAGTCAGTCCCGATCCTGCTCCACGTGTCCGCTCGCCCCCGCGGTCCAGTAGCCCACGGCGCGGTGGCGGTCCCGGCCGAGCCCCCACGCCGTCCGCACGTGCGACCGCACGCGCCGCGCCGCCGCCGCTTCGCACGCGATCCAGGCGTACCCCGGCCCATCCGGCACATCGCTCTCCGCCACTGTGGCGGGCAACGCGCTGGTGCGTCCGCCGGATCCGATGATCCACGTCCACTCGACGTTTCCGCGTGTGGGGATCTCCTGTCGGTCCTGCTCCCCCGGGACTTCGACGATGGCGCGGGCGCGGGCTCCGGCGGGGAGTTCCTCCACGATGCGCGCGAGTCCCGGCAACCCGGTCGCGTCGGCGACGAGCAACTGCCACTGACTGTCCGCCGGCGGCGCGTAGTACGACCGAGACGGTCCGCCGTGGAAGACGCCGACGATGTCGCCGGCCTCGGCGTTCTCGGCCCAGCCGGACGCGACTCCGCCCTCGTGGACGACGAAGTCGATGTCGAGTTCCTGTCCGTCTTCGTGCACCGCGCGCACGGTGTAATGGCGCCACGGCGGTTCATCGTCGGTCGGGGTGTGCCCGTACTCGCGGTCGTTGAAGAATGCGACATCCGCATCCTGCTCCCCCGGTCGGGGAAAGGCGAGGTCGATGCGCTCATCGCCGCCGCCGTCGGTGTGCCAGCGCCAGTCTCCGACGGCACGCAACCGCACGCGGATGGCGGAGGGGGTCAGTCGTGTCGTACGGACGACCGCCGCGGGCTCGCAGAATGCCATGGTCAGCTCTCCTGGGTGGGGGTGTCGTCGCGACGGCCGGAGGCCGCTGCGCCGAAGGAACGGAAGTAGGCGGTAGGCGTGTGACCCGTCGCTTGTCGGAAGAGTTGGATGAAGGTGCTCGAGTTGGTGTACCCGACGTTCCGCGCGACCGTGATCACGGACTGGCCTGCGGCGATGTCGATCAAGGCGCGCCGCATCCGCACGTTGATGCGCCACTGCGTCAGGCTCGAACCGGTTTCGCGCTCGAACCCGCGGTTCACGGTGCGTCCGCTCACCCCGATCGTCCGGCCCCACTCGTCACTCGTGCCGCTGTCGGCGGGATTCTGGGCGATCTTCTCCGCGATCGCCCTCAGCTCGGCGCTCCGGGGCATATGCACGTCGAGCGTGGCGGAGCGGACGGGCGCGAACAGGTCGACGATCAGCTGTTGGATCCGCATCCGCACGTCGGTCGTCAGCTCGGCGTTCTTGTTGGCGAGAAGCAGTTCCCGCAGCACCGGTGTGACGCCGATCCCGGTGGCGATCTGCCACGGGACGGTGACGCGATCGGCCGAGAAGTACGTGACGTAGAACGATGTTCCGGGTTCGGCCGTGACGTGATGGGTGGTTCCGGCGGGGATCCAGATTCCCAGTCCGAGCGGGGTGACCCACAGTCGTCCGTCCGCTTCGACGGTCAGCACGCCGCTATCGGAGAAGATCAGCTCGTGTTCATCGTGCACCCCGTCGGTCCATTTCTCGTGGCTGCTGCTGACGATCGACTGCGTCGTCAGGAGCCACGGTTCGTGGGTCAGGGCATGCGTCACGTCATCCGGCGCTGATGACGGGTCTGCGTCGGATGGTGCATCCGCCGCCCTTGCGTGTCCAGAATCAAGCATCGGGCTCGAGTGTAACGCGATCCGTCCACCCGTCGCGGGTGACGACGCTTGCGCGCTGTCGGGGACGTGCGCGTCGCGCCCCGCGCTGCGCGTCAGCGGCGGATCAGGCCCGCAGCGATCTGCGTCGTTCGAGCGCCGCCGTGAGGTACGGCCCGGTCGGGCTCGACGAGTGCGCCGCGACGGACTCGGGCGTGCCTTCGGCCACCACGGTGCCGCCGGCCGCTCCCGCGCCGGGACCCATGTCGATGACCCAGTCGGCCTCCGCGACGATGCGCATGTCGTGCTCGACGATGATGACCGTGTTGCCGCCGTCGACGAGGTGCTGGAGGTGGGTGATCAAGCGGTCGGCATCGGCGGGATGCAGCCCGGAGGTCGGTTCATCCAGAAGGTAGAGCGTGTCGCCACGGGTGGCACGTCGCAGCTCGGACGCGAGCTTCACGCGCTGCGCCTCACCACCGGACAGCTCGGTCGCCGGCTGACCGAGCGACACGTACCCGAGGCCCACGTCGAGGAGCGCATCGAGGTGGCGGCACACGTCGGGGTCGTCCGCGAAGACTTCGCGCGCACGAGTGACGCTCAGCGACAGGACGTCGGCGATCGTGTGCCCCGCCAGCTCGATCTCGAGCGTCTCCGGGTTGTACCGTGAACCGCCGCACGTCGCGCACGGTGCCTGCACGGTGGGCAGGAAAAGCAGCTCGACCTCCATCGTCCCCTCCCCCTTGCACGTGGTGCAGCGACCACTCGGCAGATTGAATGAGAAGCGACTTGCGTTGTAGCGGCGACGGCGCGCTTCCGGCGTTGCGGCGAACAACGATCGCACTCGATCGAACAGGCCGGTGTAGGTCGCGACATTCGACCGGGGCGTGCGGCCGATGGGCTTCTGGCTGACCTGAACAACGCGGCGGAGTCGATCCGCCGGTCCGGTCGCCCGTCCGGAGGTGACAATCGGTGCGGCACCGAGCAACGGATCGTCGGCGGATGCTGTCTCGGTCTCGCCCGCGGCACTCTCGCCCACGTCGCTGGCCAGACTCTCGCGGAGGAGGTCGGGAAGCGCCTGGCTCACCAGGCTCGACTTGCCGGACCCCGAGACGCCGGTGACCGCCGTCAGCGCACCGAGGGGGAACGTGACCGACAGCTCGCTCAGGTTGTTCCGGCTCACGTTCTCGAGCGCCAGGCGCGCGTCACCCGACCGGCGGGGCCGGCGCTCAGTCCGCGGGGTGTCCGCATCCGTGAAGAGATAACGGCGGGTGACGGACTGTTCGACACCGCGCAGGCCCTCCAGCGGACCGGAGTACAGCACCGAGCCGCCGGCCGCGCCGGCGCCCGGACCGATGTCGACGATCCAGTCCGCGTGACGGACGACGTCGACCGAATGCTCGACGAAGAAGACCGTGTTGCCGGTGTCCTTCAGCGTGCCGAGGATTCGCAGCAGCGCCTCGGTGTCGGCCGGATGCAGCCCCGCGGACGGCTCGTCCAAGACGAAGACCACGCCGAACAATCGCGAAACGACCTGGGTCGCGAGGCGCATGCGCTGGAGCTCCCCCGATGACAACGTGATCGTCGTCCGGTCGAGGGAGAGATATCCGAGCCCGAGGTCGATGAGCGGGGTCACGCGTCCGAGGAGCTCGGAGACGAGACGCTGCGCCGCCAGACGCTGCTCGGGGGCCAGCGCCTCACCGCGAGCGACGGACGCGCTCGGGATCCAGTCCGGCTCTTGCACGCGACGCATCAGCGAAGCCAGATCGTCGAGCGTCATCGACGACACCTGCGTGATGTCACTGCCCTCGAAGGTGACCGCGAGAGCGTCGGGCTTCAGCCGAGTGCCGTGGCAGGTCGGGCACTCGACGCTCACCATGAACGAGGCCGCGCGTTCCCGCATCCGGGGGCTCTTCGAGTTCGCGAACGTGTCTAGCACGTAGCGTCGTACGCCCAGGAACGTGCTCATGTAGCGCGGTTCGAGCCCGGCGGCGACCGCCCGTCGTACCTCTGCCGGAGGGCGATCGGTGAAGACCGGCACCTGCGGAGAATCGTCCGTGTAGAGCAGCCATTCGCGCTGATCGGGCGCGATCTCCCGCCAGGGAATGTCGAGGTCGTAGCCGAGTGAGATCAGACTGTCGCGGAGCTGCTTGCCGTGCCACGCGGTCGGCCATGCCGCGAGCGCGCCGTCGTTGATCGACAGCCCTTCGTCGGGAACCATGAGCTCTTCGGGCACGTCGTACACGCGACCGAGACCGTGGCAGGTGGGGCAGGCGCCCTGCACCGTGTTCGTGGAGAAGCCCTCTGCCAGCAGCATGGGCGCGCCATCCGGGTACGTACCGACGCGGGAGAACAGCATCCGTACGACGTTCGCGATGGTGGTGGCGCTGCCGACCGTCGATCGTGCCGTGCCGCCCGAGCGCTGTTGCGGCAGGGCGACCGCGGGCGGGAGGCCGTCGATCGCATCGACGTCGGGCGCACCGACCTGCTCGATCAGACGCCTTGCGTAGGGTGCGACCGATTCGAAGTAGCGGCGTTGGGACTCGGCGTACAGCGTGCCGAACGCGAGCGAGCTCTTTCCAGAACCGGAAACGCCCGTGAAGGCAACGAGCGCATCTCGCGGGATGTCGACCGCGACATCCCGGAGATTATGCTCCCGCGCTCCACGGACGCGGACACCGCTCTCGTGAGCGGGCGTCACACCGTGTCGTCGGTCGAACGCGTGGTGCGGCGCGTGACGCGCTCACCGGCGGTCGGGTCGACGGCCGTGCGGGTCACGGTGTCGGTTTGGCGGCGACGCGCGAGCAGCACGATGCCGATGACGAAGACGACCGCACCGGCGCCCATCAGGATGTAGCCGATCAGGTCGAGGTTCACACCGGGGACATCGACGTTGATGGCGAAGGCGAGAATTGCTCCGATGACGAATAGGGCGATGCCCCCACCGATACTCACAGTGGCCTCCTGATAGCTGGCGAACGGTACGACGCCATCATGGCGGACGGGTCAGACACGCTCCCGGGGCTTGACAGCGCGCTCAGGCGACGGGGCCCACGGGCGTCCACTGCCCGAACTTCGGCAGCCGTCCGTCGCCCGAGGACCGACCCGTCAGACGCCGACGCACCCACGGGCCGACGTGAGTGCGGTAGTACGCGGCTCCGCGGAGCCGCACCGTGCGGTCCTCCTCGGTCAGCGACCACCAGTCGTGCGGCGGAGTGTGGCCGAGAGAGGTCAACACCCGCGCCGCGACGCGGTGGTGTCCGCGAGAGTTCATGTGCAAGCGGTCTTCCGACCAGTAGTCCGGCCGCGAAAGCTCGTCGTCGGGCCAGTTCAACGCGCGGAACACGTCGTCGCGGCCGGCGATCCGGTCGACGACCGCCACCGAGAGCTCGTCGCCGCGGCGCTGCACGAGGCGGCCCATCGGCAAGTGGGCCGACGGATTCGCGCCCGACAACAGGATCACCCGGACGCCTTCCGCGTCGCACCGCTCGAGCACACGCGTGAACGCGTCCGCGACGTGAGCGATCGTCGTGCGCGGCCGGAGCATGTCGTTGCCCCCGCCGTTGAACGACAGGTGGGTCGGGCGCAGCGCGAGTGCGGGCTCGAGCTGCTCCTCGACGATCGGCCAGACGAGCTTCCCGCGGATGGCGAGGTTCGCGTATGAGATCGGCTCACCCACCGCATCCGCCCATCCCTGGGCGACGATGTCTGCCCAGCCGCGAACGGTCCCGTCGGGCAGTTCGTCGCCGACGCCCTCGGTGAATGAATCGCCGATCGCGACGTAGCGGATAGAGGGTGCAGGCACCGGCTCAGCTTAGGGCCGGCGACCGCTCATCGAGCGCGCGGCCACGACGGTCGGCGAGACCGAAGGTCGCAGCCCCGGCGATCACGAAGAACGCCGCGAACACCACGAACAGGAGCGGTGCGCCGCCGAGGGCGAGCAGCGGCGGCACCGACAGCGGGGCGAGGATGGAGGCGATTCGTCCGATGCCGGCCGCCCACCCGCTGCCGGTCGCCCGCAGCGGTGTGGGGTAGGTCTCGGGAGTCACGGCGTACAGCGCACCCCATGCCCCGAGATTGAAGAAGGACAGCGACATTCCGGTGACGATGACCATGACCTCGCCGCTCGATACCCCGAACAGCACGGCGGAGACGGCGGACCCCGCGAGGAACACGACAAGAGTGATCCGCCGACCCCACCGCTCGATCGCCCACGCGGCGACGAGGTAGCCGGGGAGCTGGGCGAGCGTGATCAGCAGCGTGAAGCCGAACGACCGCACCAGGTCGTAGCCCTGCGAGACAAGGATCGTGGGAATCCAGATGAACGCGCCGTAGTACGAGAAGTTCACGCAGAACCAGACGATCCAGAGGCTCGCGGTGCGGCGACCGAGACCGGGCGCCCACAGAGCCGCGAGTCGATCGCGGGCGGATGCGGCCGGCGCCACGGGCGCCACGACCAGCGGCGGCGATGTGCTCAGGTGACCCGCGGACCGCTCCAGAGCGGTCACGATGTCGTCGGCTTCGGTGTATCGGCCGCGGGATGCGAGCCACCGCGGCGACTCTGGCAGGCCCCACCGCACGATGAGCGCGTACACCGCCGGCACTGCCCCGAGCGCGAACGCCCACCGCCAGCCATCAGCGGACGCGGGAATCACGAAGTAGCCGATGAGGGCGGCCGCCGTCCAACCGATCGCCCAGAAGGCCTCGAGCAGCACGACGAGTCGGCCCCGCATCCGCGCCGGTGCGAACTCGCTCACGTAGGTGGAGGCAACGGGAAGCTCGGCGCCAAGGCCGAGACCGACGATGAATCTCAGCACCAGCAGCGCGGCGAGCCCGCCGACCAGTGCGCTGGCACCTGTGGCGATCCCGTAGACGAGAAGGGTCACAGCGAAGACCTGCCGTCGACCGAACCGGTCGGCGAGGAGACCCCCGACGCTCGCTCCCACGGCCATCCCCACGAACCCGATCGACGCGATCAGGCTCGTCTCCGCCGGCACGAGGTCCCACTGCTGGGCGAGCACGGCGATCACGAACGAGATGATGCCGACGTCCATGGCATCGAGCGCCCAGCCGAGACCCGACCCGGTCAGCACCTTCAGATGCTTGCGGGTGAAGGGAAGGTCGTCGAGTCGTTCGCCGAGCGGCAGCACGGAAGGAGCAGTCATCGCGGATCCTCGATCGATCAGTCGTCGGCGAGCATGTCGCGCACGAGCGGGACGACCTTCGACCCGTACAGCTCGATGGAGCGCAGCATCCGCTCGTGCGACAACGTGCCGTTCGAGAACTTGAGGTCGAAGCGGTCGAGTTTCAGCGTGCGGACGGTCTCGGCGATCTTCCGCGCGACGGTCTCCGGCGACCCGGCGTACATGGCGCCGCCCGGTCCGACATCGTGCTGGAACTGCAGCCGGCTGTACGGCGGCCATCCGCGGTCGCGGCCGATGGCGTTGCGGTTGACCTCCATCGCCGGATACGCCTCATCCCAGGCCTGCTGGTCGGTGTCCGCGATGTGCCCGGGCGAGTGCACGCCCACCGGCAGACGATCACGGCCGGCACCGTCCAGAGTGCGGTGGAAGAGATCGACGTACGGGCGGAAACTGGAGGCGGGTCCGCCGATGATGGCGAGCATGAGGCCGAACCCGTAGCGCGCCGTGCGGAGCACGGATTCGGGCGACCCGCCCACGCCGACCCACGCGCGGATGCCGTTCTCGGTCTTCGGGAAGATGTCGGCGTTCGTGAGGCCGGCGCGGGTGGTTCCCGACCACGTCACCGGCTTCTCGTTCATCAGCCGACTGAACAGATCGAGCCGCTCCTCGAAGAGCACTTCGTAGTCCTGCAGGTCGAAGCCGAACAGCGGGAAGGACTCGATGAACGACCCGCGCCCGAGGATCACCTCGGCCCGCCCGTTCGAGATGGCGTCGAGCGTCGCGAACCGCTCGTACAGTCGCACCGGGTCATCCGAGGACAACACGGTGACCGCCGTGCCCAGGTGGATGTGACGGGTGCGGGCCGCGGCCGCCGACAGCACGATCTCGGGGCTCGACACCGCGAACTCCCGACGGTGGTGCTCCCCCACGCCGAAGAACGACAACCCCACCTCGTCGGCGAGGACCGCCTGGTCGACGACGTTCCGGATGGTCTGCGCGTCGGTGAGCAGCGCGCCGCTCTCATCGGCGGTGACATCTCCGAACGTGTCGAGCCCGAACTCCACTGCAGCGCTCATGCCGCCCTCACTTTCGATTCACGTGCATGTAACGGGGGTGGCGCACGCGCTATTCCGCGTCGGCGGGTCGAATCAGGACTGCAGCGCCGACCGCAGGGTGTCCAGGCCCACACCGCCGACATCGAGAGCGCGCTTGTGGAAGTCCTTGATCGAGAACGCGTCGCCCTGCGCCGCACGGGTGTCGTCTCGGATCTGCTCCCAGATGCGCTGACCGACCTTGTATGACGGCGCCTGTCCCGGCCAGCCGAGGTAGCGGTTGACCTCGAACTGGATGAACTCGTCGGACATGTTGACGTTGCGGCGCATGAAGTCCAGGGCGTACTCGTGGTCCCACACGCCCGTGCCGTCCAGGCGCGGCTTCTTCAGGTGCACGCCGATGTCGAGGACGACGCGGGCCGCCCGCATCCGCTGGCCGTCCAGCATGCCCAGCCGATCGGCGGGGTCATCGAGATAGCCGAGCTGTTCCATCAGACGCTCCGCGTAGAGCGCCCAGCCCTCCGCGTGACCCGACGTGCCGGCGAGCAGTCGGCGCCACGAGTTCAGCTGCCCGCGGTTGTACACGGCCTGCGCGATCTGCAGGTGGTGACCGGGAACGCCCTCGTGATAGACCGTCGTGAGTTCCCGCCAGGTGTCGAACGACGTGACCCCCTCGGGAACCGACCACCACATGCGTCCCGGGCGGGAGAAGTCGTCGGTCGGGCCGGTGTAGTAGATGCCGCCCTCCTGCGTGGGCGCGATCATGCACTCGAGTCGGCGAATCGGCTCGGGGATGTCGAAGTGCGTGCGGCCGAGCTCGGCGACGGCCCGGTCGCTGGTCGCCTGCATCCACTCGCGAAGCGCGTCCGTGCCGTGCAGCTTGCGCGAATCGTCGGACTCGAGGTACGCCACGGCCTCCTCGACCGAAGCCCCCGGGAGGATCTCGTGAGCGATCGACTCCTGCTCGGCGACCATGCGCGCGAGTTCTTCGACCCCCCACTCGTACGTTTCGTCGAGGTCGATCGTCGCCCCGAGGAAACGGCGGGAGTGCAGTGCGTAGAGCTCGCGACCGACCGCATCCTCTTCAGAGGCGACCGGGGCGAGCTCCGTGATGAGGAACTGGGCCAACGTGTTGTACGCCACGCGTGCGGCTCCCGACTGGTCGGCGAGCTCCCGTGCGAGCGAGGCAGGCAGGTGACCTTCGGCGGGGTCCGCGTCCGCCACGAACACCGCGAAGAAGCCGTTGTCGGCGGTGTACCGGTTGATCTGCGTCGCCACCTCGGACACCTGACGGCGTGCCGGCGTCACGCCTGCAGCGATGCCGGCACGCAGGGTCTCGATGTATCCCTCGATCGCTGCCGGAACGCCGCCGAGGCGCTGGGCGATGACGGCCCAGTCCTCCACCGTGTCGGTCGGCATGAGGTCGAACGCCGAGCGGATGTCTTGGGCGGGCGAGGCGATCACGTTCAGATCACGCAGCGACGCGTTCGCGGCGTGGAGCTCGAGATCCAGTCGCAGTTCGCGGCCCAGGTCTTCTTTCGTGACCGCGTCGATCGCGTCGACCGGGATGGCGCGGTCGAGGCGCTCGAGTGCCACGCGTGCTGCCTCGGCGTACCGCTTCGCACCGGCGGGCGAGTAGTCGCCGAACCGTCCGTTGTGCTCGAATCGGCCGATGTAGGTCGCGACCGTCGGGGCGAGTTCTGCCACGGTGTCGACCCACTCTTCAGCGATCTCATCGATCGAGGTGGGGATGCGCGATGGTTCCGTCATGCCATCGAGCCTACGCAGGCCGGGGTGACCGGCCAACCCGGGTCAGTGACCGGCGATGTTCCAGTCGGTGCCATGACCGATCTGCACATCGAGCGGCACGGTGAGGGTGGCTGCGTCGCCCATCCGGTGGCGAACGATCTGTTCCGCGGCGTCCCACTCCCCCGGCGCGACCTCCACCACGAGTTCGTCGTGGATCTGCAGGAGCACCCGGGAAGAGAGCTGCTGAGCGCGGAACTCCTCGTGGATGCGGAACAGCGCGATCTTCATGATGTCGGCGGCGCTGCCCTGGATGGGGGCGTTCAGCGCCGCGCGCTCGGCGTTCTCGCGAAGCACCCGGTTGGGGCTGGCGAGGTCAGGGAACGGTCGGCGGCGCCCGAAGATCGTCTCGGTGAACCCGTCGATCCGCGCCTGCTCGACCGAGGAACGGAGGTAGTCGCGCACCGCGCCGAACCGGGCGAAGTACTCGGTCATGAGCTGCTTCGCCTCGGACTGTTCGATGCGCAACTGCTTCGACAGTCCGAACGCCGACAGCCCGTACACGAGCCCGTACGACATGGCCTTGACCTTGGTGCGCATCGCCGGCGTCACATCAGCCGGGTCGACGCCGAACACGCGTGCACCGACGAACCGGTGCAGGTCTTCGCCCGAGCGGAACGCTTCGACGAGACCAGGATCTTCCGACAGATGCGCCATGATGCGCATTTCGATCTGCGAGTAGTCGGCGGTCAGCAGAGTCTCGTACCCCGCGCCGACTTCGAACGAGGAGCGGATGCGGCGGCTCTCTTCGTTGCGGATCGGAATGTTCTGCAGGTTCGGGTCGGTGCTGGAGAGCCGGCCGGTCTGGGAGCCCGTCTGCAGGTACGTGGTGTGGATGCGCCCGTCGGCGCCGATCGCGGCGTCGAGGGACTCGATGATCTGACGCAGCTTCGTCGCCTCGCGGTGCTGCAGCAGGAGATCGAGGAACGGATGCGGGTTCGAGTCCTGCAGATCCGCGAGCACGGCAGCATCCGTCGAATACCCGGTCTTGGTCTTGCGGGTCTTCGGCAGCTGGAGGTCTTCGAACAGCACCTCCTGCAATTGCTTGGGCGACCCGAGGTTCACCTCGCGGCCGATCGCGACGAACGCGTCTTGCGCGATGCGTTCCGCGCGTGCGCCGAGCTCGGCCGAGAACGTCGACAGCTTCTCGTGCGAGACGGCGACGCCGGCGAGCTCCATGTCGGCGAGAGTGACGAGCGTCGGCAGCTCGATGTCGGTGAGCACCTCGGCCACGCGTCCGGTGACCTCGGCGCGGAGCGCGGCTCCGACGCGGAGGACGAACCAGGCCAGCTGCCCGGGAGTCGCCCCCTCGGTCTCGGGGACGAGCTGCGCCGGGTCGGCTTCGGGAAGCTTCTCGCCGAGGTAGCGGTCGACGAGGTCTGCGAGGGTCTTGTCAGGAAAGCTCGGGCGGATCAGCCATCCGGCGATCAGCGTGTCGAACGCGAGTCCGTGCAGGCGCACCCCCGCGCGGTGCAGGGCTTTGACCTGACCCTTCGCGTCGTGCAGCACTTTCGGGGCCGCGGAGGCGAGCCAGGGCGCGATCGCCGCGGAGATCTCCTCCGTCCAGGTGGCTTCGACCACCGACTCGGTCGTGGCGATTCCGATGCGCGCCGGGAGACCGTTCTCGATTGTGACCGTCAGTGCACGCTCATCGGAGTCGGACGCCAGCCACGCGGTGAGCGCGGCAGCATCCGTCTCGCTCGCCTGCGGGACGGCGACCGAGGGTGCGGTCGTCGCCGAGCCCTCTGAGGCGTCGGTTCCGGTCGCCTCGAACACGCGCGGGAGGAGCGTGCGGAACTCGAGCCGGGCGAAGATGTCGCGCACGGCTTGCGTGTCGATCGGCTGGCGGAGGAGGTCGGCGGGAGTGACCGGCAGCTCGACGTCGGTGAGAAGCCGGTTGAGGGCGCGGTTACGGCGCACATCATCGATGTGGTCGCGGAGGTTGCCGCCGACAACACCCTTGATCTCGTCGGCGTGGGCGAGGAGTTCGTCGAGCGAGCCGTACTGGGTGAGCCATTTCACCGCCGTCTTCTCGCCGACCTTCGGAACTCCGGGCAGGTTGTCGCTCGTCTCACCCACGAGGGCTGCGATCTCGGGGTACTGGGCGGGCGGCACTCCGTAACGCTCCCGCACCGTCTCGGGCGTGTAGCGCTTGAGCTGCGAGACACCCTGCACACTCGGGTAGAGCAGCGTGACCTCGTCGTTCACCATCTGGATGGAGTCGCGGTCGCCCGAGCACACGAGCACGTCGTAGCCCGCCTCGACGCCCTGCGTCGCGAGGGTCGCCAGGATGTCGTCAGCCTCGATGTCTTCTTTCGTCAGCACCGTGATCTGCATCGCGCGCAGGCACTCCTGCAGCAGCGGGATCTGGCCGGAGAACTCGGGCGGGGTCTCGCTGCGCGTCGCCTTGTAGGCCGGGTACTCGCGGGTGCGGAACGACACGCGTGAGGTGTCGAAAGCGACTGCCACATGGGTCGGGTTCTCGGCCTTCAAGAGGTTCACGAACATCGACAGGAAGCCGTAGACCCCGTTCGTGTGCTGACCGTCCTTGGTCGTGAAGTTATCGACCGGCAGCGCGTAGAAAGCGCGGAACGCGAGCGAATGGCCGTCGACGACCAGAAGAGTAGGCTTTGCGGAGTCCGTCACCCTGCCAGCCTAATCAGCGGCGCAGACACCACGACACGGGCGACGAAGCGAGGACCTGCCGCGATGACCGAAACGACGCCCCCGCTCGATGGGATCGCCTGGGCCATGCAGCGCGGCAACGGCGCACTGGCCGACAAGATGGGCTTCGAGTGGGTCGAGCTGACGGTCGATCGTGCCGTGGCGACCATGCCGGTGGCGGGCAACACGCAGCCGGTGGGCCTGTTCCACGGAGGCGGCTACGTCGTGCTCGGCGAGTCGCTGGGCTCCATGTCGGCGAACCTGTACGCCGGCCCGGGCAAGCTCGCCGTCGGAGTCGACATCAACGCGACGCACACCCGGTCCGCGACCTCTGGTCACGTCACGGGCGTCTGCACGCCGATCCACCTGGGCCGCACGATGACGGTGCACGAGATCGTCGTGAGCGACGATCAGGGTCGGCGGTGCTCCACCATCCGCATCACGAACCTCATCAAGGACGCGCCCGCCGAGCGCTGAGGCTCTGTGGCGCGAGCGGGTCTTGCGGCCTTCTCTCCGCGAGACGGGATCTTCGCGCCGAGACCGTGGGGTTACCCCGCTGTCTCGGCGCCCGGATCCCGTTTCGCGGTCGGGAGGGACTACTTCTTCGCGGCCAGCTGTTCGATGATGGCCTTCGCGACGTCCTGCATGGTGAGACGGCGATCCATGGATGCCTTCTGAATCCAGCGGAAGGCCTCGGGCTCGCTGAGGCCCATCTTCTCGTTGAGCAGGCCCTTGGCCCGGTCGACGAGCTTGCGGGTCTCGAAGCGCTCGACCATGTCGGCGACCTCTGCCTCGAGCGTGATGATCTGCTCGTAACGGGCGAGGGCGATCTCGATCGCGGGCAGCAGGTCGTTGGGCGTGAAGGGCTTCACGACGTACGCGAGTGCGCCGGCTTCGCTGGCCCGCTCGACGAGCTCCTTCTGGCTGAACGCGGTCAGCAGCACGACGGGAGCGATGTGGTTCTTGCTCAGCTTCTCGGCGGCGCTGATGCCGTCGAGCTGCGGCATCTTCACGTCCATGATCACGAGGTCGGGGCGGAGGTCGGTCGCCAGCTGCACGGCGGTCTCACCGTCTCCGGCTTCGCCGACGACGTCAAAACCGTTGTCGCGCAGGATCTCGACGATGTCGAGACGGATGAGCGACTCGTCCTCTGCGACCACCACGCGGCGGGGTGCGGACGGCGTGTTGGCGGGGGCATCCAGGTCAGTCACTCCTGAATCCTACGGCACGGCCTGTCACGGCGCGGCGTGCACGCGCGCGCGGGACGGATCGGCTTCCGGATGCATCCGCGCCTACGCCCCGAGGACGGTGCGCACCTGCGCTAGTCTCGATGGCGGCGTGCGACTCAGTTGCCGCGTGCCGGTGTGGCGGAATGGCAGACGCGACCGACTCAAACTCGGTTGCCCGAAAGGGCGTGTGGGTTCGACTCCCACCACCGGTACCGATTCGGATCGCAGATCGTGCGTGTGCCGATTTCGGCTAAATGACCGCATGAACGTCGCGGTGTCAGTGGCGCGGAGTCCGGGTTCCTCGTGCGGAGCGAAGTGCTCCGGTGACTCACGCTGCCGCGGCGAGGAGATGCTGGTTGCGTGCGGCGATGAGCCTCCGCAGATAGGGAACGAGAACGAGCCGCTCGGCGATGACGCCGAACACCGGTGATGCGAGAGTGATCGTGTCGGTCATAGCGGTCCGTCCGGACGGAAGACGCTCGAACCGGTGCTCGTGGTGAAACACACGAAACGGACCGCGCACCTGCTCGTCCACGAAGCGCGTCGCTTTGTCCCACGATGTGATCTTCGAGGTCAACGTGAACCAGACGCCGAAGTGACGCGCGTGCCACGTCACCGTCTCACCCGGTCCGATTCGCCCCGTCGTCGTGCCCGCGATCGCACGCTCTCCGGAACGGGCCATCGACGTCATATGCGCATCGATGTCGAGTGACAGATCGAACAGGAGTTCCGCTTCGACGTCCGTGACCGTGATAAGGGTGAAGGTCGACGTCATGGGATCGATTCCATCATGCCGAGCTCCATGTGATGCCCGCCGGGCGTGTCGGGTGGGGTCAGGGTCGCCACGGTACGGCGTTCCGCGCTCGCTCGGCCTCCCGCGCCGCGGCACCCGCGCGCGATCGTGCCTCGGCGCTCTCCCGGCGCAGGCGTTCGGCGTCGGATGCAGCCGCCTCCGCATCCGCCACGGCACGATCGAGCGCGACGCGCAGGTCGTCGGCTCGCGCGCGCAAGGACCTCGCCTGTTCCTCCGCCTTCGCGCTCCGTGCGTCGGCTCGCTCCGCGTCGCGCACGGCGGCGGACGCCGCGTGCTCCGCGGTTCGCGCCGCTTCTTCCGCCGCTTTCCGCGCGCGGCGCTCGACCAGGTCGTTCCGCACCGGGCTCGCCGCCCGAGCTGCGCCGTCGGGCGCCGAGCCGGCCACGTACTCGCTCACGGCCTCACCGTCGAGCTGGCCCGCCTCGAGCGGTGCGAGCAGCCGGCCCGTCAGCACCGCCGCGGCGACCGTCTCATCCACGACGGCCGCGTTGATGGTCTGGGTGACCGCGTCTCTGGCCGACGGACTCAGGGGCGTGCCCGCCGCCTGGGCGAGGTCCGCGGCCCGCTTCGCGAGCGACGCGACGAGCTGTCGGCGCTGCCGACCCAGCTGCGTGAGCTCCTTCGCGTCCAGATCATCCTGCGCGTCGCGGAGGGCAGCCGAGAGCTCAATGGCCTCGGCGAGCTGCCCCTCGCGGACCAGGATGTTCACCGCCCATGCGGAGACCGCGGGCTTCCGAAAAGCCTTGATCGTCGAAGCCGCAGCTCCGGATGCGGATGCCACCGCCGCGTTCCGCGCGGCCGTGAACTGGGTGGGCGGAAGACCGTAGAGCGCGGCGGCCACCGCATCCGCTTCGTCCTCGATGCCGGCCATGTTCTCATTCTGCCGGTCGCTCCGCTCGGAATGATCCCGGTGCTCCCGCGCTTGCATCGGGGTATGAGAGCAATCGTCTACTCCCGCACCGGTGCCTCCTCCGTCCTTTCCGCTGTCGAGCGGGAGCCGGCGACGCCCGGTCTGGGCGAGGTCCGCGTGCGCGTCGCCGTCTCGGGAGTGAACCCGACCGACTGGAAGGCGCGCGCCGGCAACGGTGCTGCTCCCGACTTCGCCGAGATCGTCCCGAATCAGGACGGCGCGGGCGTCATCGACGCGGTCGGAGGCGATGTCACGCACGTCGCCGTCGGCGATCGCGTGTGGGTGTACCTCGCCGCTCACCAGCGACCCACCGGAACCGCCCAGGAACGGACGGTGCTGCCGGCCCGTCACGTCGTCCGCTTGCCGGACGGCACCGGCTTCGACGTCGGAGCGAGCCTCGGAGTGCCGGCGATGACCGCGCACCGTGCGCTGACGGTTCACGAGTTCGGACCCGCCCACCTCTCCCCCGGCGCGCTCGACGGGCGTGTCGTGCTCGTGCAGGGAGGCGCGGGCGCCGTCGGTCACACGGCGATCCAGCTTGCGGTCTGGGCCGGTGCCACCGTGATCGCCACGGTGAGCAGCGAGGCGAAAGCCGCTCTCGCCCGCGCCGCCGGCGCCCATCACGTCCTGCAGTACCCGGACGAGCAGCTGTCGACCCGCATCCGGGACCTCGCCCCGAACGGCGTCGACCACATCGTCGAGGTCGCCCCGGCCGTCAACGCCGCTCTCGATGTCGAGGTCGCGGCTAACCACGCCAGCGTCGCGTACTACGCCAACAACAACGGGAACGACTTCACGGCGCCGATCGTCGCGAGCTTCGCGAAGAACATCCGTTGGCAGGGACTCCTGCTCTACACCGTCGGCGAACCCGCCCTCGACGCCGCCGCACAGGACATCACCGCGGCTCTCGACGACGGTGCGCTGCCGGTCGGCGCCGCGTCCGGACTTCCGCTCACATGGTTCGATCTCGACGACACCGCTGCGGCACACGATGCCGTCGCGCAGGGTGAGATCGGCAAAGTACTGATCCGCGTCTCCGCAGACGTGCCGGAGTAGTCGCCTCCACCACGAAGAGGAGGGGCCCCGACTCGGGACCCCTCCTCTTCAAGCACCTGCCGGCTGCTACTCGCCCGACTTGTAGATCGGCGCGAGGCCGTTGACGGCGTCGCCGATCCGGTGGATGCGGATGTCGTTGGTCGAACCCGCGATTCCGGGAGGGGAACCGGAGATCACGACGACCTTGTCGCCCTCGACGGCCAGGCCGTGCGAGAGGAAGAAGTCGTCGACCTGCATGAACATCCGGTCTGTGTGCGGCACGTGCTCGACGAGAGACGAACGGATGCCCCACGTCAGCGCCATCCGGCGACGGATCGCCGGGTCGGGCGTGAACGCCATCATCGGGATGTGCGGGCGCAGACGCGACATGCGCCGCGCGGTGTCACCGGACTCGGTGAAGATGCAGAGCCACTTCGCCTCGACGAACTCCGCGACCTCCATCGCGGCGAGCGTGATCGCGCCGCCCTGGGTGCGGGGCTTCGTGTTGAGCGGCAGGATGCGGTCGAGACCGTGCTCCTCGGTCGAGGCCACGATGCGCGCCATCGTCTCGACGACACCCACCGGATACTTGCCGACGCTGGTCTCGCCCGAGAGCATGACCGCATCCGCACCGTCGAGAACGGCGTTCGCGACGTCGGACGTCTCAGCGCGCGTGGGCACCGGGTTGTCGATCATCGACTCGAGCATCTGGGTGGCGACGATGACGGGCTTGGCCATCCGGCGGCAGAGCTCGACCGCGCGCTTCTGCACGATCGGCACGGCCTCCAGCGGAAGCTCGACACCGAGGTCGCCGCGGGCGACCATGATGCCATCGAACGCGTCGATGATCTCTTCGAGGTTGTCGACGGCCTGCGGCTTCTCGATCTTGGCGATGACCGGGATGCGCCGGCCTTCCTCGGCCATGATCTCGTGGACACGATCCACGTCCTCTGCGCTGCGCACGAAGGAGAGGGCGATCACGTCGGCGCCGGCGCGGAGGCCCCAGCGAAGGTCGGCCTCGTCCTTGTCGGACAGGGCCGGCACGTTGACCGCGACGCCGGGCAGGTTGATGCCCTTGTTGTTCGAGACGGGGCCGGCGACGATCACCTTCGTGGTGACGACGACACCATCGGTCTCGACGACCTCGACGCGCACCTTGCCGTCGTCGATCAGGAGGAAGTCACCCGGCTTCACGTCCTGAGGCAGGCCCTTGAAGGTCGTTGAGACGATCTCCTTCGTGCCGAGGATGTCTTCGACCGTGATCTTGAATATGTCGCCGACAGCGAGGAAGTGAGGTCCGTCGGCGAACTTGCCGAGACGGATCTTCGGACCCTGGAGGTCGACGAGGACGGCGACCGCTCGGCCCGCGTCATCCGCGGCCCGACGCACGTTCGCGAAGTTCGCGTCGTGCACGGAGTAATCCCCGTGGGAAAGGTTGAGGCGGGCAACGTCTACACCTGCGTCGATGATCGCGCGGACCATCTCGTAGGACGATGTTGCCGGGCCGAGGGTTGCGACGATTTTCGCGCGTCTCATCGGTGTGTTGTGCTCCGGTTCATTGGGTGGGGGAACGCATTCAGCCTACGCGCGCTGCAGCCCGATGGCGACATCGTCCGGTTGAACGGGCGAGGGCAGAGCGGTGTCTCCCATGAGGTAACGGTCCACGGATGCTGCCGCCGCGCGGCCTTCCGCGATCGCCCACACGATGAGGGACTGTCCGCGACCCGCGTCGCCGGCGACGAACACGCCGGGCGTGGTGGCCTGGTAGTCCTTCGCGCGTTCGACGTTGCCCCGATTCGTGAACTGCGTGCCCAGCTGCGTCTCCAGCTCGGTGCGCTCCGGGCCCGTGAAGCCGAGCGCGATGAGCACGAGGTCCGCCGGGATCTCCCGCTCGGTGCCGCTCTTGGGTACGCGGCGTCCGTCGATGTACTCGGTCTCCGCGACGCGGAGCGAGCGCACCTCGCCGACCTCGTTCGCAAGGAACTCGACCGTGGAAGCGAGGAACATCCGCTCGCCGCCCTCTTCGTGCGCAGAGGAGATCTCGAACAGGGTCGGCGTCGTCGGCCACGGCTGGTTCTCGGCGCGCTCCGCCGGCGGCTGCTTTCCGATGGCGAGGTTCGTGACGCTGAGGGCACCCTGCCGGTGCGCCGTTCCGATGCAGTCCGCGCCGGTGTCGCCGCCGCCGATGACGACGACGTGCTTGCCTTCGGCGGAGATCTGGTTGTGCACCTGGTCGCCGGCCACCGCGTGGTTGGACTCGACGAGGTACTCCATCGCGTAGTGCACGCCCGCCAGATCCCGGCCGGGGATGGCGAGGTCGCGCGGCACGGTCGAGCCGGTCGCGATGACGACCGCGTCGTAGCGCGTCCGCAGGTCGGACCAGCTGATGTCACGGCCGATCTCGACTCCGGCGCGGAAACGGGTGCCCTCGTCTTGCATCTGCCGCAGGCGCGACTCGAGGTGCTTCTTCTCCATCTTGAAGTCCGGGATGCCGTAGCGCAGCAGTCCGCCGATGCGGTCGTCGCGCTCGAAGACGGCAACCGTGTGCCCCGCGCGCGTCAGCTGCTGTGCGGCGGCCAGACCCGCGGGACCCGAACCGACGACGGCAACGGTCTTTCCGGTCAGACGCTCCGGCGGCTCCGGCTCGACCCACCCGTGTGCGAACGCATCGTCGATGATCGAGACCTCGACCTGCTTGATCGTGACCGGCGGCTGGTTGATGCCCAGCACGCACGAGCTCTCGCACGGCGCCGGGCACAGCCGGCCCGTGAACTCGGGGAAGTTGTTGGTCGCGTGCAGGCGCTCGATGGCCGCACGGCCCTCCCCGCGCCAGGTCAGGTCGTTCCACTCCGGAATCAGGTTGCCCAGCGGGCAGCCCTTGTGGCAGAACGGCACACCGCAGTCCATGCAGCGACCCGCCTGACGGCGGAGCACGGCGGAATCGCCCGGCTCGTACACCTCTTTCCAGTCCATGATGCGAACCGGAACCGGTCGGCGAGAGGGAAGCTCCCGCTCCGTGACCTTTAGAAAACCTTTCGGGTCAGCCACCCGTCACCTCCATGATGCGGCCCCAGACGACGTCGCCATCGGGGTCGAGCCCCTCGGCCAGCGCCTGTTCTCGGGTCTGCAGCACTGCTGCGTAGTCGCGCGGAACGATCCGCACGAAGTTCTTCACTTCCTCCTCGAAGTTCTCGAGGAGGTTCGCTGCCAGCACGGAGTCCGTCTCGGTGACGTGACGCTGCAGCAGGTCGCGGAGGATCTCCGCATCGCCCGACCCGAGCGGGCCGAGTTCGAGCTCACCCGAGGCGAGCGAGTCGCGGTTGACGAGGTTCTCGTCGAGGCGGTGGATGTACGCCGTGCCGCCCGACATCCCGGCGCCGAGGTTGCGTCCCGTCGCGCCGAGGATCACCGCGAGGCCGCCCGTCATGTACTCGAGCGCGTGGTCGCCCACGCCCTCGACGACGGCCGTCGCCCCGGAGTTGCGAACCAGGAAGCGTTCGCCCACCGAGCCGCTCAGGAACATCGTGCCCTGGGTGGCGCCGTAGCCGATGACGTTGCCGGCGATGACGTTCTCGGATGCGGCGAAGGTCGCACCGCGCGGTGGCCGAACCACGATCTGACCGCCCGACAGGCCCTTGCCGACGTAGTCGTTCGAGTCGCCTTCGAGTCGCAGGGTGATGCCCGCCGGCATGAAGGCGCCGAAGGACTGTCCGGCCGAGCCGACCAGGTCGACCACGATCGAGTCGGACGGAAGACCGTTCTGGCCGTGCGCCTTCGTGACGTGGTGACCGAGCATCGTGCCCACCGCTCGCTCGGTGTTGCGGATCGGGAGCGAGATCCGGACGTGACCGCCGCGCGCGATGACGTCCTGCGCGCGCTCGATGAGTCCGACGTCGAAGTGCTCCTCGAGCTCGTGCAGCTGGCCGCGCAGGTTGCGACGCGGTTCCTCGTCCGAGAACGCGGGGCCCTCGAGCACGGGAGCCAGGTCGAGACCGCTCGCCTTCCAGTGCTCCACGGCGCCGTTGACGTCGAGGAACTCGGTGCGGCCGATGGCCTCGTCGAGGGTGCGGAAGCCCAGCTCCGAAAGGTACTCACGAACCTCTTCGGCGATGAACTCCATGAAGTTCACGACGAACTCCGGCTTGCCGTTGAAACGGGCGCGGAGCACCGGGTTCTGCGTCGCGACACCCACGGGGCAGGTGTCGAGATGGCACACGCGCATCATGATGCATCCGGAGACGACCAGCGGAGCGGTCGCGAAACCGAACTCCTCGGCGCCGAGCAGGGCGCCGATGACGACATCGCGGCCGGTCTTCAGCTGACCGTCGACCTGCACCACGACACGGTCGCGCATGCCGTTGAGCATGAGCGTCTGCTGCGTCTCGGCGAGACCGAGTTCCCACGGCGTTCCGGCGTGCTTGAGCGAGTTCATCGGGCTGGCGCCGGTACCACCGTCGTGGCCGGAGACGAGGATGACGTCGGCCAGAGCCTTCGCCGTTCCCGCGGCGACCGCACCGATGCCCGACTGGCTCACGAGCTTCGCGTGCACCCGAGCGGACGGGTTCGCCCGCTTCAGGTCGAAGATCAGCTGCTTGAGGTCTTCGATCGAGTAGATGTCGTGGTGCGGGGGCGGTGAGATGAGGCCGACTCCGGGTGTGCCGCCGCGGGTGCGGGCGACCCACGGGTACACCTTCTGCGGGGGCAACTGACCGCCCTCGCCGGGCTTCGCGCCCTGGGCGAGCTTGATCTGGATGTCGTCGGCCTCGGTCAGGTACAGGCTCGTCACGCCGAACCGCCCGGAGGCGACCTGCTTGATGGCGCTGCGCCGGCGCGGGTCGAGCAGACGATCGACGTCTTCTCCGCCCTCGCCCGTGTTCGACTTCGCGCCGATGCTGTTCATCGCGATCGCGAGCGTCTCGTGCGCCTCCTGCGAGATCGAGCCGTAGCTCATCGCTCCGGTGGAGAAACGCTTGACGATCGACGCGACGGACTCGACCTCATCGATCGGCACGCGCGGACGTACACCGGTCTTGAGACCGAACAGGCCGCGGAGCGTCTTGAGCTCCTGAGCCTGGTCGTCGACGAGCTTCGTGTACTCCCGGAAGACGTCGTATCGCCGTTCCCGCGTCGCGTGCTGCAGCCGGAAGACGGTGTCGGGGTTGAACAGGTGCGGCGAGCCGTCTCGACGCCACTGGTACTCCCCGCCGGTCCAGAGCCGCTCGTGGGCACGGGCGGCCGCATCCTCGGGGTACGCGAACGCATGGCGCGCCGCGTTCTCCGTGGCGACGACCGAGAGTCCGACGCCGCCGAGCTTCGACTCGGTGCCGGTGAAGTAGGCGTCGATGAACTCCTGCGACAGCCCCACCGCTTCGAACACCTGGGCGCCCGCGTAGGAGGAGACGGTCGAGATGCCCATCTTCGACATGATCTTCAGGACGCCCTTGCCGAGCGCCTTGATGAGGTTCGCGACGGCCTTCTGCGGCGCGATCCCAGTGATGTAACCGGCGCGCACCAGGTACTCGACGGTCTCCATCGCGAGGTACGGGTTCACCGCGGATGCGCCGTAGCCGATCAGCGTCGCGACGTGGTGAACCTCGCGCACGTCGCCCGCCTCGACGACGAGCCCGACCTTCATCCGCGTCTCCTTGCGGATCAGGTGGTGGTGCACGGCCGCGAGCATGAGCAGAGACGGGATCGGCGCGAGATCCTTGTTGGAGTCGCGGTCGCTGAGCACGATGAACTCCGCGCCGTCCTCGATCGCGCGGTCGACCTCGGCGCACATCTGCGTGAGGCGCTTCTCCATGCCCTTCGCGCCCGCGGCGGCCCGGTACAGGCCACGAACGGTCACCGAGGTGCGTCCGGGCAGCGCCGTGTCGATGTGCTGGATCTTCGCGAGTTCGTCGTTGTCGATGACGGGGAAATCGAGAGTCACCGTGCGCGCGTGATCGGCGCCCCAGCTGAGCAGGTTCGGCTCGGGGCCGAGTCCGAGCGACAGCGACGTGACGACCTCTTCACGGATCGAGTCGAGCGGCGGGTTGGTCACCTGCGCGAACTGTTGGGTGAAGTAGTCGAACAGCAGACGCGGGCGGTCGCTGAGGACGGCGACGGGGGTGTCGCTGCCCATCGCCCCGAGCGGCTCTGCGCCCGTCTGACCCATCGGGGTCAGCAGGATGCGGACCTCTTCCTCGGTGTAGCCGAACGTGCGCTGACGACGGGTGATCGAGGCGATCGGGTGCACGATGTGCTCGCGCTCGGGCAGCTCGGAGAGGCGCACGCGCCCCGCATCCAGCCATTCCTGCCACGGCTCGAGCTCAGCGAGCTGCTGCTTGATCTCGCCGTCGCCGACGATGCGCTGCTGCGAGGTGTCGACGAGGAACATCCGACCCGGGCGAAGGCGTCCGCGGCGCTTGATGCGCTCGGCCGGGAAGTCGAGCACACCCGTCTCGCTGCCGATGACGACCAGGCCGTCGGTGGTCTCGGTCCACCGACCGGGACGCAGGCCGTTGCGGTCGAGCGTCGCACCGACGACCGTTCCGTCGGTGAAGATCAGCGCGGCGGGGCCGTCCCAGGGCTCCATCTGCATCGAGTGGTATTCGTAGAACGCGCGGAGCTTCGGATCCATGTCCGGCTGCTTCTCGTACGCCTCCGGCACCATCATCATGATGGCGTGCGGCAGGCTGCGACCGGTGAGGGTCAGCAGCTCCAGGACCTCGTCGAACGACGCGGAGTCGCTCGCGCCTTCGGTGCAGATCGGCAGCAGCGGACGGATGTCGCCGAGCACCTCGGACTCGAGCTGCGACTGGCGCGCCCGCATCCAGTTCCGGTTGCCGTTGACGGTGTTGATCTCGCCGTTGTGCGCCAGCATCCGGAGCGGCTGCGCGAGCGGCCACGAGGGGAACGTGTTCGTCGAGTACCGGGAGTGCACCACCGCGAGCTCGGACGCGAAGCGCTCGTCCTGCAGGTCGGGGTAAAACGGCTCGAGCTGGAGCGTGGTGACCATGCCCTTGTAGCCGAGCGTGCGGCTCGACAGCGACACGAAGTAGGCGTTCAGTTCGTTCCGGGTGCGCTTGCGGAGGCGGAACACCCGACGGTCGAGCTCGATCCCCGACAGCGCGGGGGCGTCGCCCGACGCGGGACGCGAGAGGAAGAGCTGCTCGAACACGGGCCGCGCCTCGAGCGCCAGCTTGCCGAGGTGCTCCTCGACGGTCGGCACCTCGCGCCATCCGAGAACGACCAGGTTCTCGGATGCGGCAAGCCGCTCGATCCCGGACTTCTGCGCGGCGCGCTCGTCGTCATCGCGCGGGAGGAAGGCCATTCCCGCCGCGTACTCCCCCACCGGCGGCAGGTCGAACTCGACGACCGCTCGGAGGAACGCATCCGGCATCTGCGTCAGAATGCCGGCGCCGTCACCGGTTCCTGCATCCGACCCGATCGCACCGCGGTGCTCCAGGTTCCGGAGCGCGGTGAGTGCCAGGTCGATGATGTCGTGACCGGCTTCACCACGCAGCGTCGCCACCATGGCGAGACCGCAGGCGTCCTTCTCGAACGCCGGGTTGTACATCCCCTGCTTGGCGGGGAAATCGGCGAGGGTCTGCGACCCGTGCGCGCGATGACGGGGGCTCGGAGCCATACCAACCGTCCTCATGTTGTTGCTTTTACGGGGACGACGTCGGCCCTGGGAGTTATTCGAGACGTCCGGAGCTTGTGGCTGTGCGCTCGGTGCTGACTTCTGCTGCGGGCGGTTCGCTCACGTCAACGAAGTCGTCGGTGTCTTGCGAGTGTAGCGCCGTCTTGTCGACCCATTCGCGACCCGGCCGATACGGCGAGGGCTCGAGTCCCGGATGGCGGCGCTTCTGCACGATCACGATGACGAGTCCGATGACCACACCGATGATCGCCGCCCACACGTTCGAGCGGAGCCCGAAGTAGATCTCACTCGGGTCGATCCGGATGTTCTCCCAGACGATTCGGCCTGCGCTGTACCAGATCAGGTACAGACCGAACAGACGACCCCACTGGAGCGTGAAGCGCTTTCCGGCCCACAGGATGACCGCGGCGCCGAGCAGATTCCAGATCACCTCGTAGAGGAAAGTCGGCTGGAAAAGCGTGCCGTCTGGCAGTCCCGCCGGGATCGCGGCGTTGCCCGGATCGATCTCCAGTCCCCACCACGCATCCGTCGGCTGACCGAACAGCTCCTGGTTGAAGTAGTTGCCGAATCGGCCCATCGCCTGCGCGATCAGCATGCCCGGAGCCACCGCATCCGCGAACGTCCAGAACCGGATGCCAGTCCAGCGGCAGCCGATCAACGCACCGATGGCGCCACCGATGAGCGCACCGTAGATGGCGATGCCGCCCTCCCAGATGGCCCAGACGGTGCCCGTCCGCCAGGCGATCTCACCGTTCTCGAACGTGAACAGCACCCACGGGTTGCTGCCGTCGCCGAAGTAGAACCCCGGGTGGGTCAGCACGTGGAAGATGCGCGCTCCGATGATCGCGATCGGGATCGCGAACAGGCAGATATCGATGACGACCCACGGCTCTGCACCGCGTCGGCTGAGCCGACGGTTCGTCAGCAGCACCGCCACGATGATGCCGGCGATGATGCACAGCGCATAGAAGTGGATGCGCAGCGCACCGATCTCGAAGTAGCTGATCGAGGGGCTCGGGATGCTGCCGAACACGGATAGTGCCGAGAAAGTCACGACGGCGAGTCTACTGGGCTGTCGGACGTGCGCCGCGCGCCGTGCTTCGTGGGGGCCGGCGGGGTTGGCAGCGCGCCACAACTCCTCCAGAACCCGTCGCTCGGAGCCCCCAGCGGCGTGCGGGTACCGGATTGAAGGAGTTGTGGCGTGCGGGGCGTCGTGTCGCCGCGGGTTCGCTCCGCTCTGCCGACCGACCGCTGCGCTCCCGCGATGGCGGATCGCGTGCGGTCTACGGCGACAACTCCTCCAGAATGAGCGTTCCGGTGCCACTCGGCACCCGAACGGCCGGGATTGGAGGAGTTGTGCGCTGCGGGTCAGGCTGAGCGGGTGCCGTCGGCGAGAGCCCGAGCGGTGCGGGCGAGCTCGTCGAGCCCGCCGTCACGAAGCGCGCGAACGAGCGCGGTCCCGACGATCGCCCCGTCGGCGTAGTCCAGAACGCCGGAGACCTGATCTGCCGTGGAGATTCCGATGCCGACGCACGCGTGCTCGACGCCGCGCTCGCGAAGACGCGCCACGAGGGTCCGTGCCGCCGCATCCAGCTCAGCGCGCTCCCCCGTGATACCCATCGTCGAGACCGTGTAGACGAACCCGGTCGAGTTTCGCGCGACGAGCTCGAGGCGTTCGTCCGTCGACGTCGGTGCGGCGAGGAAAACGCGGTCCAGGCCCGTCCGCTCGCTCGCGGCGATCCAGTCGGCCGCCGCCTCCGGCGTGATGTCGGGGGTGATCAAACCCGCGCCGCCGGCCGCGGCGAGCTCATCCGCGTATCGGTCGACACCGTACTGGAACACCGGGTTCCAGTACGTCATGACGAGAACCGGGATGTCGACACGGGCGGCGATCTCCTGCACGGCCGGGAAGATGTCGCGCAACCGGAAGCCGCCGGCCAGCGCGTGCTGGGTCGCCTCTTGGATGACAAGACCGTCCATGACCGGATCGGAATACGGCGGGCCGAGCTCGAGGATGTCGGCTCCGTTCTCCGCGAGCGTGACGGCCGCCTCGATGCTCGTGCGGAGATCCGGGAACCCGAGCGGCAGATAACCGACGAACGCTCCGCGCCCTTCGGCTTTCGCGGCATCGATCGCCGCGGCGACGCGCGAGCTCACAGCTCCGTCCCCTCGCCCTTGGCTTCCTCCGTGGGCGCGGGAACGTCCACGGGTGATCCGTCATCGCCGGCTTCGGCGTCGTACAGCTCGAAGTAGCGGGCGGCGGTGTCCATGTCCTTGTCGCCGCGACCGGAGAGGTTCACCACGATCACCGACTCCGGACCCAGCTCGGGGCCGAGTCGCACCACGGCCGCCAGGGCGTGCGCCGACTCGATGGCGGGGATGATCCCCTCGGTGCGCGAGAGCAGGCGCAGCGCCTGCATCGCCTCGTCATCGGTCGCCGGAATGTACTGCGCGCGACCGATCGACGAGAGCCACGCGTGCTCGGGGCCGACGCCGGGATAGTCGAGCCCGGCCGAGATCGAGTGGGACTCCACCGTCTGACCGTCTTCGTCTTGCAGCACGTACGTCTTCGCGCCGTGCAGGATGCCCGGTCGCCCGCGCTCGATGGAGGCCGCGTGGCGCGGGGTGTCGACGCCGTCGCCGGCCGCCTCGACGCCGTACAGCGCGACACCCTCGTCGTCGAGGAACGCATCGAACATGCCGATCGCGTTCGACCCGCCGCCGACGCACGCGAAGACCGCATCCGGAAGCCGGCCGATCGTCTCGAGCATCTGCGCGCGAGTTTCTTCGCCGATGATCTTCTGGAAGTCGCGCACCATGGCCGGGAACGGATGCGGTCCTGCGGCGGTGCCGAAGATGTAGTTCGTCGTCTCGACGCTCGACACCCAGTCGCGGTACGCCTCGTTGATCGCGTCCTTCAGCGTGCGGGAGCCGGTCGTCACCGGGATGACCTCGGCGCCGAGGAGCCGCATCCGCGCGACGTTCAACGCCTGACGCTCGGTGTCGACCTCGCCCATGTAGATCGTGCAGTCGAATCCGAAGAGCGCCGCAGCGGTCGCGGTCGCCACACCGTGCTGTCCTGCCCCGGTCTCGGCGATCACGCGCGTCTTGCCGAGGCGCTGGGTGAGCAGCGCCTGCCCGATGACGTTGTTGATCTTGTGGGACCCGGTGTGGTTGAGGTCTTCGCGCTTGAGGAAGACCCGTCCGCCGCCCGCGTGCTCGGCGAACCGGGCGACCTCGGTGAGTGCGGACGGTCGGCCGGCGTAGGAGTTCAACAGCCCCGTCAGTTCGGTGGCGAACGCGGGGTCCGCCATGGCCGTCTCGTAGACCTCGGTCAGCTCGTCGATCGCGGCGATGAGCGATTCGGGCATGTACCGGCCGCCGAACTCACCGAAGAACGGACCTTTGGCATCGCGGAGTTTCATGAACCGACCTCCAGGAAGGATCGCAGGGTGGCGACGGGGTCGCCGGTGACGAGGGCTTCGCCGACGAGCACGACGTCCGCGCCCGCGTCGCGATAGTGGCGGACATCCGCGGGCTGCAGCACGGCGGACTCGGCGATCTTGACCGCATCCGCCGGGAAGCTGTCGGCCAGGCGGCCGAACAGGTCACGGTCGAGGTCGAACGTGGAGAGGTTGCGGGCGTTCACGCCGATGAGTCGCGCCCCGATATCGGCGGCGCGGGCGAGCTCATCGGCCGAGTGCGTCTCCACGAGAGGCGTCATCCCGAGCTGTCGCACCAGGTCGTGAAGCTCGACCAGCAGCGGTTGCTCGAGCGCCGCGACGATCAGCAGCACCAGGTCGGCACCCGAGGCGCGCGCCTCCAGCACCTGATACGGGGTGGCGATGAAGTCCTTGCGCAGCACCGGCAGCGCCACGGACGCGCGCACGGCCTCGAGGTCGGCGAGGCTGCCCTTGAATCGGCGACCCTCGGTGAGCACGGAGATGGCGCTCGCTCCGCCCTGCTCGTAGAGCGACGCCTGGTGGGCCGGATCGGGGATGGCGGCGAGATCACCTCGTGAGGGGCTCGCGCGCTTCACCTCGGCGATGATCTTGACGCGGTCGGCGGGGGCCAAGGCGGCCAGCGCGTCGAGCGCGGGGGTCTGCGCGAGTGCCGCGCGTTCCACCTCGGCGATCGGACGCACAGCGGCGCGGGCCTCGGCATCTTCCACCGCGCCGGCCATCAGGTCGGCGAGCACGCTCAGTGCTCTTTCGCGATGTACTTCGACCCGTTGGCGCCCCAGCCGGCGCGCGACATGATCCAACCCACGATGGCGCCGATCACGAGCAGAACCACCGATGCCCACACGAGCGCCGGCAGGTCGAGCACGAAGAACAGGGTGCCGAAAGCGACGGCGACGAGCATGATGATGACCGCCGTCCATGCTGCCGGGGAGTGTCCGTGGCCCGGGTCGCCGATGGGGTTGCTCATGAGTCTCCTTCGCGTGGCGCGGGCATCTCGTGCCCGGCTCTCAGTCTAGCGGGGGGTCTGCGGGGTCGTTGGATCGTCGCCACGGCTGAGGTCGTCCCACGAGTCGACGGCATCGAGGGGTCCATCGGTGGTGCGTCGCGCGGCCCGACGGGCGGCAGCCTCGTACTTGCGAGTCCCGCTCGGCCACCGCATCCCGGTCACGACGACGAAGACTCCGACGGCGGCGAGAACGAGCGCCGCGAGCGCTGCGACGAAGGGCCACGCCGTCGTCGATGTCGACGACACGAGGTCGCCGACCGCCGAGTCGCCGGCGATCCCGGTGACCTCGGTGACGCTCGGGGTGATGGCGGATGCGGGCACCCCGACCAGGAGCGGCGCGACCAACGTCGCGAGCAGCACGGCGATCAGCACCGTGAGGAGGCCGAACACGAGCCGCAACGCGCGCCCGACGATCGACAGCGCCGCGCCGAGAGCCAGGACGGCGAGGCTCAGCGGGGCGAGAACCGGGATGGCGGTGGCTCCCGCCACGGCGACATCCGACGTCGCGCCGCCGGTCAGCACCACGTGCACCCAGGTCTGGGTCGACGAGATGACGCCCGCGGCTCCCGCGAGGAGAGTCACAAGGACCGACGTCGAGCGGGCGCGCCGCATCAGCGATCGCCGCGCACGGGGTCGAGGTCGTCGCTGTCGAAGCAGGTGCGGGTACCGGTGTGGCACGCGACCCCGACCTGATCGACGCGGACGAGGATCGCGTCCCCGTCGCAGTCCAGGCGGGCGCCCTTCACCAGCTGCATGTGACCCGAGGTGTCGCCCTTGCGCCAGTACTCCTGGCGTGAGCGCGACCAGAAAGTCACCCGACCGGACGTGAGTGTGCGGCGGAGGGCCTCCGCATCCATCCATCCGAGCATCAGCACCTCACCGGTGTCGTACTGCTGGATGATCGCCGCCACGAGTCCGTCGGCCGTGAACGTCACCCGGGAGATGCGCTCGTCGAGCGTCTCACTCATGCGCGCACCTCGATTCCGGCGTCGGTCAGGGCGGACTTCACGTCGCCGACCGTCAGCTGCGCGGAGTGGAAGACGGATGCGGCGAGCACCGCATCCGCGCCGGCCTGGATCGCGGGGGCGAAGTCCTCGGCCGCACCGGCGCCGCCCGACGCGATCACGGGCACCCGCGCGATCTCGCGCATCAGCGTGACCAGCTCGAGGTCGAACCCGTCCTTGGTGCCGTCGGCGTCGATCGAATTCACGAGCAGCTCACCGGCGCCGCGTTCGATGGCTTCCTGCGCCCACTCGACGGCATCGAGCGTGGTCAGGGTCCGGCCGCCGTGCGTCGTCACGACGAAACCCGACGGCGTGAGCGGCGCGCGCTTCACGTCGAGCGAAAGAACGAGCACCTGCGCACCGAAGCGGTCGGCGATTTCGTCGATGAGAGCGGGACGGGCGATGGCCGCCGAGTTCACGCCCACCTTGTCGGCGCCCACCCCGAGCAGACGCGCGACATCCTCCGCGGAGCGCACTCCCCCGCCGACCGTCAACGGGATGAACACCTCTTCGGCGGTGCGACGCACCACGTCGTACGTGGTCGCGCGCTCGTCGACCGTCGCCGTCACATCGAGGAAGGTGAGTTCGTCAGCGCCCTGCTCGAAGTAGAGCCGCGCAAGTTCGACCGGGTCGCCCATATCGCGGAGATTCTCGAAGTTGACGCCCTTCACCACGCGCCCGGCGGCCACGTCCAGGCACGGGATGACCCGGCAGACGAGGCTCATCAAAGCCTCGCGGCGTGGATTTCGGTGACCAGGATGGCGCGCGCGCCGATGGCGTAGAGCTCGTCCATGACCTGATTCACGTTCTTCCGCGGGCTCATCACCCGAACGGCCACCCACGCGGGGTCGCGCAGCGGCGAGATCGTGGGCGACTCGATGCCGGGCGCGACCGCGATCGCGGCGTCGATGAGTTCGACCGGGAGGTCGTAGTCCACCAGCACGTAGCGCTGCGCAACGAGCACTCCGCGCAGGCGACGCAGCAGCGTGTCGAGTCCGGCCGGCTCTTCGGGGCCGGTGATGAGCACCGCATCCGACTCGAGCAGGACGGGACCGAAGATCTCCAGCCCCGCCTGGCGGAGCGTGGTACCGGTCGAGACCACATCGGCGACCGCATCCGCAACGCCCAGTTCGACCGCGGACTCCACCGCACCGTCGAGCGGGACGAGGTCGACAGCGATGCCCTGCTCGTCGAGATATGCGTCGACGAGGCCCGGGTACGCGGTCGCGACCCGCACGCCGTCGAGATCCTTCAGCTCGTGGAAGCGCCCCGGAGGCGCCGCGAAGCGGAACGTCGACCCGCCGAAACCGAGAGCCTCGATCTCGCGGGCGCCCGGCATCCGGGCATCGAGCAGCAGGTCGCGCCCGGTGATGCCGACATCCAGCGCTCCCGAGCCGACGTAGGTCGCGATGTCCTTCGGACGGAGGTAGAAGAACTCGACATCGTTGACCGGGTCGATCACGTGCAGGTCTTTGGGGTCGCGGCGACCGGTGTACCCGGCCTCGGCCAGCATGGCGTGCGACGTCTCAGCCAGTGAACCCTTGTTGGGCACGGCGATTCTCAGCATGGGGAAAGACTCTCTCGAAAAGTGCGGACGGAGGGATGCCGGTCACAGATGTCGGTAGACGTCCTGCAGCGTGAGGTTCTTCGCCAGCATCATCACCTGCAGGTGGTAGAGGAGCTGGGAGATCTCTTCTGCGGCAGCATCCGTCGACTCGTACTCGGCGGCCATCCACACTTCGGCGGCTTCTTCGACGATCTTCTTGCCGATCGTGTGCACCCCGGCGTCGAGCTCGGCGATCGTGCCGGAACCAGCGGGTCGGGTGCGTGCCTTCTCGCTGAGCTCCGCGAATAGATCGTCGAACGTCTTCACTGGTCCAGGGTATCGAACCGGGAGGACCCCTCGGACCGGATGACCGCGGCGGCGTGCGCCGGAGCTACGCGGCCCCGTGCAGGTGAGCCCGCGCGGCCGCCGTGCGAAGCCCCGCGATGGCGTTGTCGGGATCGTCCGCACCGAACACGGCGGATCCGGCGACGAACGTATCGGCGCCGGCCGCGGCGGCCTGAGCGATCGTCGACTCGCCGATCCCCCCGTCGACCTGCAGCCACACGGCAGAGTCCCGACGACGCGCTTCTGCGGCCAGCGTGCGAAGCTTCGGCATGGTCTCGGGCATGAACGACTGTCCGCCGAAGCCCGGCTCGACCGTCATCACGAGCACCTGATCGAACTCGGGAAGAACCTCGAGCAGCGCGTCGACCGGGGTTCCGGGCTTCACGGCGACACCGGCGCGCGCCCCGATCGCACGCAACCGCCGGGCCAGCGCGACCGCATCGTCCGCGGCCTCGAGGTGGAACGTGACCGACGCCGCGCCGAGCTCGGCGTACTCGGGAGCCCACCGGTCGGGATCCTCGATCATGAGATGGACGTCCAGCGGCACGGGACTCGTCTCCTGAATACGACCCACCATCTGCGGACCGAACGTCAGGTTGGGCACGAAGTGGTTGTCCATCACGTCGACGTGCACGAAGTCTGCAGAGGCGATGCGGGCGAGTTCGGCCTGCATGTTCACGAAGTCGGCGGCGAGGATCGACGGGTTGATGCGGAGATCGGTCACGCGTCCATTATCCCCGGGTGGTCGCCGCCCAACCGCGGGGTCGTCGCGACAACTCCTCCACATCGGGCCCCGGCGGGGTCGGTGGCCCCGGGGTTACCGGTTTTGGAGGAGTTGTCGAGTCGCGAGCTCGGAGCGGGCACAGCGCGGGCGGCCGGTTCTCCCGAGCCGTGCGCGACAACTCCTCCACATCGGGCCCTGGCGGGGTCGGTGGCCCCGGGGTTGCCGGTTTTGGAGGAGTTGTCGAGGCGCGAGCTCGGAGCGGGCACAGCGCGGGCGGCCGGTTCTCCCGAGCCGCGCGCGACAGCTCCTCCATATTGGGCCCCGGCGGCGCCGGTGGACCCCCGGGTTACCGGTTTTGGAGGAGTTGTCGAGTCACAAGTCCGGCGTGGACACGGTGCGGGCACAGTGCGGGGCGGCATCCGCGCGTCGGCGCGGACCCGCGAGCGGGTCAGCGTCGGCGGAGGAGGCTCAGGAACATGGCGTCTGTGCCGTGCCGGTGCGGCCACAGCTGCGCACGCCCCGATCCGTCGGCGGGCGTCGGCAGATCCAGCGGCGTACGCGCCACCGCCTGCACGGCCGCGCGTGCGTCCAGTTCCTCCAGCTCATCGCCCCACTCGCGACGCGCCTCCGCAACGACCCCCACGGTCTCGGCGAGGTGCGGCGAGCACGTCACGTACGCGACGATCCCGCCGGGGCGGAGAGCGCCGATCGCGGCCGACAGCAGTTCGGACTGCAGCGCAGTGAGCTCCGCGACGTCGGCGGCGGACTTCCGCCAGCGGGCCTCCGGGCGACGGCGCAGCGCGCCGAGGCCCGTGCAGGGCGCATCGACGAGGATGCGGTCGTACGACCCGGGCGCCAGGGCGGCGCGCTCCCGACCGTCGAGCTCGCTCACCGGAACCTCAGCGGGAACGCCCGCCAGCGCAGCACGCACGAGCCCCGCCCGCGCGTGGGAGATCTCGTTCGCCTCGAGATGGGCACCGTGCGCGAGTGCCTCCGCGGCGAGCAGGGCGGTCTTCCCGCCGGGGCCGGCGCACAGGTCGAGCCACCGTTCGCCGTCGCGCACCGGCACGACGCGTGAGAGCGCGAGGGCGACCAGTTGCGAACCCTCGTCCTGGACGCGGATGCGGCCACCCGCTGCCGCCATCACGCCGGCGGGGTCGCCGCCGGCCGAGAGCGCCCCCACCGGGGAGTACACGGTCGGCGCGAGATCCGCGGGGCGCGTGGCGAGCCCCGGAAGAACCGCCAGTGCCACTCGCGGCGACGCGTTGTCGGCCCGCAGCAGTTCGTCGAGCTCGTCTGCGCGTCCTTCCGCTGCGAGAGCGCGACGGAAGGCGCGGAGGATCCAGACGGGATGCGAGGTCGTGAGGCTCAGGCGTTCGTCGGCGGATCGCGCCGACTCCTCGATGCGAGCGATCCACTCCCCCGGTGTGTCGCGGGAGATCCGGCGCAGAACGGCGTTCGCGAAGCCGGTGGGGCCGGGGCCTGCCACCGCGCGGACGAGCGCGACGGTCTCGTGCACCGCCGCGTGGGAGGCGATCCGCGTGGAGAGCAGCTGGTGGGTACCGAGCCGAAGCGCGTCGAGGACGTCGGGGTCGATCGCCTCCGGTTCGCGCCCGGCGGCGGACGCGATGATCGCGTCGTAGGTGCCCTGCCGCCGCAGGGTGCCGTAGGTCAGCTCGGTCGCGAGCCCGGCATCCTGCGAGTTCAGCCCCGCGCGTTCGATCTCGATCGGAAGCAGCAGGTTGGCGTACGCCTCATCGGCGTGCACCGCCCGAATCGTCTCGTACGCGACGCGGCGAGGTCCGCGCGCGACGCTCACGAGCCGACCACCGGTTCGGCCGAGCGGATTCCTCGATACCAGTCCCCGGCCGCCATGGCGGATTTTCCGGCGGGCTGAACGCGGGCGAGAAGGAGCGGGTCGGTGCCCGTGCCCACCCGAATGGCGGACCCGTCCAGCGCCAGCCGACCGGGAGCGAGTGCGGACTCCGCGTCGGCGCGATGCAGCTCGATCACTTTCACCCGCGCGCCCTCCAGCGTCGTGAACGCACCGGGTTCGGGAGTCGTGCCGCGCCACCGGGCGAGGATCTCGTCGGCGGGTCGGGTCCAGTCCAGTCGCCCGTCCTCGGCGGTGAGCTTGGGCGCGTACGTCGGTTCGCCGGACTGCGGCACGGCGCGCGCGGTGCCGGCGGCGATCTGGTCGACCACCCGGTGCAAGAGCTCGGCGCCCTGTTCGGCGAGGTCGGCGAGCACGCGGTCTGCCGTCGCGAGCGGCGGCACCCGATAGCGGATCTCGTCGAAGACATCGCCGGCGTCGAGAGCCGCGACGAGCTGGAACACGCCGGCACCGATCACGGAGTCGCCCGCGACGAGGGCGCGCTGCACGGGTGCTGCTCCCCGCCAGGCCGGGAGCAGAGAGAAGTGCAGATTGATCCACCCGTGCCGCGGCGTCGACAGCAGCGGTTCGCGCACGAGGCCGCCGTACGCGACGATCACCCCCAGGTCGGGCGCGAGACGGGCGATCTCGGCCGTCGCTGCATCGTCGAGTCGATCCGTCTTGACGACCGACAGACCGAGGTCGGTGGCGGCCTGTGCGACGGATGACGGCGTGAGCACGCGCTTGCGGCCCAGCGGCGCGTCGGTGCGCGTGACGACCGCGGCGACGTCGTGGGCGGATGCAGTGAGCACCCGTAGAGAGGGGACAGCCGCATCCGGCGTCCCTGCGAAAACGAGACGCATGACGCTCCTCACAGATCGGGGTCGGGCACGTCGACCCGCACTCTGAGTGTATTGCGCGCCGCCACCGCGGCCCGTCCCTTCGCCCGGCTGCGGCGCCCGGCGACGGCCTCGGCGACGACCGATGCGCGAAGGGTCTGCGCCACGGCTCGTCCGTGCGCGTAGTCGAATCGGACGAGGGCGCGCACCCGCGGGACGTCGTCGCTCGGGATCGGCACCGGGCCCACGACCGCGTCGGCGGTGAGTTCGTGCACATCGCGGGCGAGCGCCGAGAGAGCGCCGTCCACGGCCGGGCGGGTTCCTTCGACGACCGCCACGCGAACGGTCGGCGGCATCTTCAGCGGGGCGCGCTCCGCCAACTCGGATCGGGCATAGGCGGGCTGGGTCCAGGTCGCCAGGGCGCGGGCGACGGCGCCCGCCACCCCCGTTAGCATCACGGGAGAACCGGGAGCCGCGAGGGCAGCGGCGTTCGACCACCAGCGCAGGCAGGACTCCGTGATCCGCAGGTCCTCGGCGAGCAGCATCCGGTCGCCGTCGAGGAGGAGAACGGCGCGGTACCCGCCGTCGGCGACCGGTTCGGCGCCGCGCGTCGCGACGACGAGGGCGGGGCGCGCGTCGACGCGCAGCAGGGCATGGTCGCGGTCGGCGAGGATGACCCGGGTGTTCGGGAAGGCCCGGCCGAGTTCGTCGGCGGTGCGCTCACTGCCCGAGGAGGCGAGGCGCATCTCGGTCGCCGAGCAGTGCGGGCAGACCCACCCCGCGATTCCACGGCCGCACCAACCGCACTCGGGGGCGCGCCCGTGCCCCCGCACGCGCAGCGGGCCGGTGCAGTGCACGCAGCGCGCCGGATGCCGGCATGACGAGCACACCACGACCGGTGCGTATCCCGGCCGAGCGACCTGGACGAGCACCGGACCGGAGGCGAGGGCCTCCCGCACCGCCGCGAACGCGCTGGAGGGGATCCGTGCCTGGGTGGGCGCGTCGGATGTGGCGGTCAGCACGACGCGCGGAGACTGCCGACGGCGCGCGGGTACGTCGCGGAGCCAGCCCAGGCCCACCAGACGCTCCACGTCGGTCGTGCGGGTGTGCCCGAGGATGAGCAGCGCCGATGCCTCCAGCTCCTGACGCACGAGTGCGGCGTCCCGGGCGTGCACGCCCGGACTCAGCGGTTCGGCGAGCAGCGGATCGCCGTCGTCCCAGATCACGACGAGCCCGAGCGCTGCGACGGGGGCGTAGACCGCCGACCGATTGCCGACGACGACGCAGGGGGCATCGCTGAGGGTGCGGAGGTACGCCGCATACCGCGCCGGTCCGGACTGGCGCGCGTCGACGGGCACGACCGCGTCGATCGGCAGCTTGCCCTCGAGCGCGGAAACGACCTGCTCCTGATCGCGGTGATCCGGCACCACGATGACCACGCTGTGGCCGGCCGCGAGGGTGACCGCTGCGGCCGCCGCGACGAGCACGGCCCACGCCCCGACCGTGCGACCCTCCCCGATGACGACGGGTCGGGGCGGTGCGTCGAGCGCCATCCGCTCGCGATCCTTCAACCCGGGGCGCAGCGTCGGGAATGCGTCGAGCACGTCTTCGGCGGCGCGCACCACCTCGGGCGCGACGACGGGCGCCGTCGGCGGCTCGCGCAGCAGCCAGGACTTCTCGGCCCGCACCATCCGCTTCGGTACCGCGAGTCGGAGGACATCGGATGCGGACCCCGCCGCCCGGTCGGCAACCTTCCGCGCCAGCTCGTACAGCCCGCCCGGCAGCACCGGCACCGGCGAGATGACGGAGTCGAGCTCGGAGAGCGGGCGCTCACTCGGCTCGGACCAGGCGCGTTCGACCACGAAGCCGTCGATCATCCGGCCGGCGCTGCGCAGCGGAACCTTCACCCGCACGCCGGGCTGCGCGTCCGCATCGAGGTCGGGCGGGACCACGTAGTCGAACAGGCGGTCGAGCTGGGGCAGCGGGCTGTCCAGCAGCACACGGGCGATCGGGCGGGCGGATGCCGACGGCGGCGCAGCGGCGGCCGCCGCATCCGATTCCGTCGCGTCGACTGCCTCGTCGCCGCCCGCCGCCGCGTCGCCTGCGGCCTCGGTCGCCCCCGCCGTCACGTCAGAGCCCGGCAGCGGCGCGCAACTCCTCGACGCGGTCGAGGCGCTCCCAGGTGAAATCAGGTAGCTCGCGCCCGAAGTGCCCGTACGCCGCGGTCGCGGCATAGATCGGGCGCAGCAGGTCGAGCTGGTCGATGATCGCCTTGGGGCGGAGATCGAAGACGTCGAGGATCGCGCGCGTGATCTTGTCGTCGTCGACGTGGGCCGTTCCGAAGCTCTCGACGTAGAGTCCGACGGGGCTCGCCTTGCCGATGGCGTAGGCGACCTGCACCTCGAGACGGTCGGCGAGACCCGCCGCGACGGCGTTCTTCGCGACCCAGCGCATGGCGTAGGCGGCGGAGCGGTCGACCTTCGAGGGATCCTTGCCGCTGAAGGCGCCGCCGCCGTGGCGGGATGCCCCGCCGTAGGTGTCGATGATGATCTTGCGACCGGTGAGTCCGGCATCGCCCTTCGGGCCGCCGGTGACGAAGGGGCCCGCCGGGTTGATGTAGTACTGCACATCGGGGAGGTCGAGTCCGGTCGAGGCGAGCACCGGGTCGATCACCGCGGCGCGAACCTGGGCGCGCAGGTCTTCCTGGCTGATGTCGGGGTGGTGCTGGGTCGAGAGCACCACGGATTCCACCGTCTTCGGCACGTGCCCGTCGTAGCCGAGTGTCACCTGCGTCTTGCCGTCGGGGCGTAGGAAGGACAGCTCGCCCGAGCGCCGCGCATCGGCGAGCCGCTCCGCCATCCGGTGCGCCGTCCACGCGGCCATCGGCATGTACTGCGGCGTTTCGGTGGTGGCGAAACCGAACATGATGCCCTGGTCGCCGGCGCCCTGTTCGTCGCGCGGGTCGATCGACCGGCCCTCGCGCTGTTCGAACGCCTGGTTCACTCCGGCGGCGATGTCGGAGGACTGCGCGCCGATCGACACGCTCACCCCGCAGGAATCACCGTCGAAGCCGGTGTCGCTGGAGGTGTAGCCGATGCGGTTCACGACGTCGCGCACGATCGCCGGAATCTCGACGTACGCACGCGTGGACACTTCACCCGCGACGTGCACGAGCCCGGTCGTGACGAGGGTCTCGACCGCGACACGGCCGGCGGGATCGTCGGCGATGATCGCGTCGAGGATGCTGTCCGAGATCTGGTCGCAGATCTTGTCGGGGTGCCCCTCGGTGACGGACTCGGAGGTGAACAGGCGCAGGTCGGTCATCGGTACTCCCCGTTGTGGCGAACGCTGCCGCCATCATGCACGCGGCCCCGGACACCAGGTGTCGGGGCCGCGCAACAGAACGAAATTACTCGGCGTGCCGTAGACGCAGCTTGTCCTCGTGGATCTCGTGCATCGCGATGGTGAGGGGCTTGTCCTCGATCGTCGAGTCCACCAGCGGACCCACGTTGTCGAAGAGGTTTCCTTCGTGCAGGTCGGAGTAGTAGTCGTTGATCTGACGAGCGCGCTTGGATGCGTAGATCACGAGCTGGTACTTCGAGTCGACCTTTTCGAGAAGGCTGTCGATGGGGGGCTCGATGATGCCCTGGTTGGTTCCTGCCATGGCGAAACCTCCTGGTTCTTCAGTGGCGGCGAAAGTCGGCGGACGCGGCGATCAAGATGCGCGCGAAGATGCCTGGGCTAATTCTACGACCTCACGCGCGGCTTCGGCGACGTCCGCGTTCACGACGCGGTAATCGAACTCGTGCTGGGAGGCCAATTCGACCCGCGCGGTACGCAACCGGCGGGCTCGTTCCTCGTCGTCCTCGGTGCCGCGCCCCACGAGCCTTTGGACGAGCTCGTCCCAGCTGGGCGGAAGCAGGAACACCAGCGTCGCGTCGGGGGCGGCCTCGCGCACCTGACGCGCGCCCTGCAGATCGATCTCGAGCAGAACCGTGCGTCCCTCGGCGAGGGCTTTGTCGATCGGCGCCCGCGGCGTGCCGTACCGGTGCGCGTTGTGCACCGTGGCGTACTCGAGGAGCTCGCCCCGGGCGATGAGGTCGTCGAAGCCGGCGTCATCGACGAAGAAGTAGTGCTGGCCGTCGACCTCGCTCGGGCGCGGAGTGCGCGTCGTCGCCGACACCGACAGCAGGATCTCCGGATGGTGCTCCTGGATGTGGGTGGCGACCGTGCCCTTGCCGACGGCGGTGGGCCCGGCGAGCACGATCAGCCGGCTTCGTGCCCCGCGCGGACGGGGTTCGGGGAACCGGCCCTCGAGCCAAGTATCGAGCGCGCGCCGCTGGCGCACGCCGAGACCCGCGAGGCGCTTCACGTTCGAGATTCCGAGTTCGGCGAGGATGCGTTCGCGTTTGCTCTCGCCGATCGCAGGCAGCGCGGTGAGGAAGTCGGTGATGCGGAGCGTTCCCGCCGGCGACAGGCTGTCGGTGTCGGCGCGGCGCAGCACCTCCTGCGGCGACACGACACGGGTCGCGATGTCGCGTTTGAGGGAGGCGCGCGCGCGGCGGGCGGCCACGGCCTTCCGTGACGCCGCCGCGCGGTCGACCTCGGGGGGTGTCTGCTTGTCAACCACGGGCACTCCCCCGGTAGAGCGCGGCGCGTTCTTCGATCCGCGCCGCGAGGCCCGCGGGCCCGACGGACAGGATGCTGCGGCTCTCGTTCGCGATCACGTTCGAGGCCCCGTAGCCGAATAGACGCGGCAGGTCGGCGGGGTCCGCCCCCTGCGCGCCGAAGCCCGGCGCCAGCACCGGCATGCCGGCGATGACGATGTCGGTCAGCCCGAATGCGGCGCGGTCGACGGTCGCGCCGATGACGACGCCGATCGAGCCGAGCGCACCGGGCAGTCCCATGTTCAGTTCGCCCACGTCGTGCGCGACGCGGGCCGCGAGGCGGCCCCGCACGTCCGCCGAATCGTCGTCGACGAGCGCCTGCTGCACGAGGGCGGCTTCCGGGTTGCTGGTCGCGGCCAGCACGAACGCGCCCTTCCCGTGGGCGATCGCCATCCGCAGCGATGCGCGGAGCGAATCGGGCCCGAGGTAGGGGCTGAGCGTGACGGCGTCGGCCTCGAGGGGTGAGCCCGGTCGCAACCACGCGTCGGCGTATCCGGCCATCGTCGTGCCGATGTCTCCGCGCTTCGCGTCGGCGATGACCAGCAGGTCGGCCGCGCGCGCGGCCTGCAGGACGTCTTCGAGCGCGCCGAATCCCCGTGAGCCGTACTGCTCGAAGAACGCGACCTGCGGCTTCACCACACCGACGCGTCCGGCCGATGCCTCGACGACGCGCAGGCCGAACTCGCGCGCGCCGGCGGCGGAGGGCTCGAGGCCCCACGCCGTCAGCAGGCTCGCGTGCGGATCGATTCCCACGCACAACGCGCCGTGGTCATCGAGCGCGGCGCGCAGGCGCTGGCCGAATGAGATCACGCGCGCGCCGCCCGATCCGCCGCGTACTCCTGCAGGCTGCGCACGTTGTAGCCCTCGCGGATGACCGGCAGCGCACTCACGGCCGCGCCGAGCACGGCCATCGTGGTGAATAGCGCCTTGTCGGCCGCCACGGCCGCCGCCCGGATCTCGTATCCGTCGGCGCGCGCAGATCCACCACTCGGGGTGTTGACGATCATGTCGATGCGCCCGGCGTTGATCAGATCGACGACGTTCTCCTCACCGCTCTCCTGGGTGGCCGAGTACTTGTTGACGATCTGCACCCGGATGCCGTTCCGCGCCAGGATCTCGGCCGTTCCCTCGGTGGCCAGCAGCTCGTACCCGAGCTCCTGCAGGCGGTGGGCGGGCAGGATCACGGCCCGCTTGTCGGCATCCGCGACCGAGATGAACACCGTTCCGCCCAGCGGCATGCCGCCGTATGCGGCCTGCTGGCTCTTCGCGAACGCGGTCGGGAAGTCGCGGTCGATGCCCATGACCTCGCCCGTCGAGCGCATCTCCGGTCCGAGCACCGAATCGACGGTCTGACCGTCCTTCGTGCGGAACCGCTTGAAGGGGAGCACGGCTTCCTTCACCGCGACCGGTGCGTCCAGCGGGACCCGCGAGCCGTCCTGCTCGGGCAGCATGCCCTCGGTCTTCAGATCCGCCACCGACGAGCCCGCCATGATCCGCGCGGCCGCCTTCGCGAGCGGGATTCCGAGGGCCTTCGAGACGAACGGGACCGTGCGGCTCGCGCGTGGATTGGCCTCGATGACGTAGAGCACGCCGGCGCTGATCGCGAACTGCACGTTCAGCAGTCCGCGCACACCCACGCCCCGGGCGATGGCGAGCGTCGCTTCGCGCACGCGGTCGACATCGGATCGACCGAGGCTGATCGGGGGCAGGGTGCAGCTCGAGTCGCCGGAGTGGATGCCGGCCTCCTCGAGATGCTCCATGACGCCACCGATGTAGAGCTCGTCGCCGTCGAACAGGGCGTCGACGTCGAGCTCGATCGCGTCGTCGAGGAAACGGTCGACCAGGAGCGGCAGACCCGGTCCGATGATCGCCTGGTCGGCGACGCGCACGAAGTAGTCGCGGAGGCTCTCGGTGTCGTAGACGATCTCCATGCCGCGCCCGCCGAGCACGAAGCTCGGACGCACGAGCACCGGGTAGCCGATCTCTTCCGCGATGGTGACGGCGCCGTCCACGTCGATCGCCGTGCCGTTGCGAGGAGCAACCAGCCCCGCGTCATCCAGCAGGCGCGCGAACAGCTCGCGCTCCTCGGCGAGATCGATGGCCTCCGGGCTCGTGCCGAGGATGCGGTACCCCGCGTCCTCGATCCCCTTCGCGAGCCCGAGCGGCGTCTGGCCGCCGAGCTGGCAGATGACGCCGAGGATCTCTCCCGAGCGGCTTTCGGCGTGCAGCACTTCGAGCACGTCCTCGAGCGTCAGCGGTTCGAAGTACAGGCGGTCGCTGGTGTCGTAGTCGGTCGAGACCGTCTCGGGGTTGCAGTTGACCATGATCGTCTCGTAGCCCGCATCCGACAGTGCGAAGGAGGCGTGCACGCAGGAGTAGTCGAACTCGACGCCCTGACCGATGCGGTTCGGGCCCGACCCGATGATCACGACCTTGGTGCGCTCGGACGCGGCGACCTCGGTCTCCTGGTCGTAGCTCGAGTAGTGGTACGGCGTGAGGGCGGGGAACTCGCCCGCGCAGGTGTCGACCGTCTTGTAGACCGGGCGGATGCCGAGTCCGTGCCGGATGCCGCGCACCTCGGTCTCGCTGAGTCCGCGGATCTCGGCGATCTGAGCGTCGCTGAACCCGTGGTCCTTGGCGACCCGGATGGCTTCCGCATCCAGTTCATCGGCCGTGCGCAGGAACTCGGCGACCTCGTTGATCAGGACGATCTGGTCGAGGAACCACGGGTCGATCGCGGTCGCCTCAAAGGCCTGCTCGATGGTCGCCCCTTTCCGGAGCGCCTGCTGCAGCACGACGATCCGGCCGTCGGTGGGCGTCCGCGAGATCTCCAGGAGCTCCTGCACCGAGCGGTCCTCGGGACCCCAGTGGAAACTCGACCCGCGCTTCTCGAGCGAGCGCAGCGCCTTCTGCAGGGCGGTCGCATAGTTGCGGCCGATCGCCATAGCCTCGCCCACGGACTTCATGGTGGTCGTGAGCGTGACGTCAGCGGCGGGGAACTTCTCGAAGTTGAAGCGCGGAACCTTGACGACGACGTAGTCGAGCGTCGGCTCGAAGCTCGCCGGCGTCACCTTGGTGATGTCGTTCGGGATCTCATCGAGGCGATACCCGATCGCGAGCTTGGCGGCGATCTTGGCGATCGGGAACCCGGTCGCCTTCGACGCCAGAGCGGACGAGCGCGAGACGCGCGGGTTCATCTCGATCACGATGATGCGGCCGGTGGCCGGATCGATCGCGAACTGGATGTTGCAGCCACCGGTGTCGACGCCGACGGAGCGGATGATGTCGATGCCGATGTCGCGGAGCTTCTGGTACTCGCGGTCGGTGAGCGTCAGCGCGGGCGCCACCGTGATCGAGTCGCCGGTGTGCACCCCGACCGGGTCGACGTTCTCGATCGAGCAGACGACGACCGTGTTGTCGGCCGTGTCGCGCATGAGTTCGAGCTCGTACTCCTTCCACCCGAGGATCGATTCCTCGAGCAGCACCTCGTTCGTGGGCGAGTCGTGCAGGCCGGCGCCGGCGATGCGGCGGAGGTCACGCTCGTCGTAGGCGAAGCCCGAGCCGAGGCCGCCCATCGTGAACGAGGGGCGCACGACCAGCGGGTAGCCGAGTTCTTCGGCCGCGGCGAGGCACTCGTCCATCGTGTGGGCGATGCGGCTGGCGGCCACATCCGCGCCGCACTCCAGCACGAGCTCCTTGAAGACCTGGCGGTCCTCGCCCTTCTGGATGGCCTCGACCTTCGCGCCGATGAGCTCGACGTCGTACTTGGCGAGGATGCCCAGCTCGTCGAGCTTGATGGCGGCGTTCAGGGCGGTCTGGCCACCGAGGGTCGGCAGAATCGCGTCCGGCTTCTCCTTCGCGATGATCGTCTCGAGCACGTCGGGGCTGATCGGCTCGATGTAGGTCGCGTCGGCGAAGTCGGGGTCGGTCATGATCGTCGCCGGGTTCGGGTTCACGAGGATCACGCGCAGGCCTTCGGCCCGGAGGACCCGGCACGCCTGGGTGCCGGAGTAGTCGAATTCGGCGGCTTGCCCGATGACGATCGGGCCGGAGCCGATGACCAGGACGGAGCGGATGTCGTCGCGCTTAGGCATTGGCGGCTTTCTTGCTGAGGTCCTCGCGCACGAGCTGGGCGAAGCGGTCGAACAGGTAGTTGGCGTCGTGTGGGCCGGCGGCGGCTTCGGGGTGGTACTGCACGGAGAACGCGGGGATGTCGAGCGCGCGCAGGCCCTCGACCACGTTGTCGTTCAGTCCGACGTGGCTCACTTCGACGCGGCCGTAGCCGTGCGGGCTGTCGGAGGTGGTGTCGAGCGGCGCATCGACCGCGAAGCCGTGGTTGTGCGCCGTGATCTCGACGCGCCCGGTCTCGCGGTCCAGCACGGGCTGGTTGATGCCGCGGTGCCCGAACGGCAGCTTGTACGTGCCGTAGCCGAGCGCGCGACCGAGCAGCTGGTTGCCGAAGCAGATGCCGAAGAAGGGCAGCCGTTCGTCGAGCACCGCGCGCAGCAGTTCGACGTGATCTTCGGATGCGGCGGGGTCGCCGGGGCCGTTGGAGTAGAAGACCGCGACCGGGTCGATCGCGCGGATGTCGTCGATCGTGACCGACTGGGGCAGCACGTGCACGTCGAAGCCGCGGGCCGCGAGGTTCACAATGGTCGCCTGCTTCACCCCGAGATCGAGCACGGCGAGGTTGCCGATGCGCTCCCCTGTCGCCGGGGTGATCTCGGCGGCGGCGACGGACACGCTGGCCGACAGGTTCTGCCCGGCCATCTCGGGCGCCTCGCGGACGATCCGGAGCTGCTCTTCGGGATCGAGGGCTGCGGCATCGCCGGAGAAGATACCGCCGCGCATGCTGCCCGCGGAACGGATGTGGCGGGTGACCGCGCGCGTGTCGATGCCGCTGATGCCGACGATTCCGTCGGCGACCAGGGCCTCGTCGAGCGAGCGGTCGGCGCGCCAATTGGAGACGACGCGCGAAGGGTCGCGCACGATGTATCCGGCCACCCAGATGCGTCGGGACTCCACGTCTTCTTCGTTGACGCCGGTGTTGCCGATGTGCGGGGCGGTCTGCAGCACGATCTGGCCGGCGTACGACGGATCGGTCAGGGTCTCCTGGTAACCGGTCATGCCGGTCGAGAAGACCACTTCGCCGAGGGTCGTGCCGGTCGCGCCGTACGCGTTGCCGGGGTAGCGCGAGCCGTCCTCGAGCACGAGGGCGGCGGGGCTGCTGCGGAAGAGGGTCATGCGTCGGTTCCTGTCGGTGTGGGGGAAGTCAGAAGCGCGGTGATCGCGTCGGCGGCCGCGCGGGCCGATGCGCCCTGCGGGCGGAAGTACGAATCGACCACGGTGCCGTCGTCGAGTCGCCAGCTGAGCCTGGTCAGACCGTCTCGTTCGACGACCCGGTCGATCGCGACCGTCGCCTGCTCGGCCGCGGTGAGGCGTTCGCGGGAGAGGAAGATCGGGTCCTGACCGCGCAGATGCAGCACGACGCCGTCATCCGTCACGGTCAGGTCCGCGCGCGCGCGGAACCCGAGCCCGCGGACGGCGAGGCGCTCGAGCGCCACCCCGTGCGCCGTGGTGGCGACGTAGAGACCGGGGAACTCGGCGCGCACGAGAGAACCGGGGGGCACCGCCTCGCTCGGCGCGGCGAGACCTCGATCGCGTCGCGTTCGTCGTCGCCAGCCGAGGCCCATCAGCCCGATCAAGACGATCGCGACCGCGAGCATGACCAGCAGGGCTCCCTCGCGGCTCACGGGGCGACCTCCTCGGGAGAGGCCAGCGCGCCGTCGCGCAGCGTGACCCGCCCCGCGTGGAACGTCCATCGCGTGCTGCCGGGAAGCTCGCGCCCGAGGTAGGGCGAGTTGACGCTCAGACCGTGCAGGTCGTCGGTGCCGAAGACCCCGCCGCCGCGCGGATCGTGCAGCGTAAGGTGGGCCGGCTCCCCCGCGGTCAGCGGGCGCCCGTGACCGCCGAGGCGGCCGATCGCGGCGGGGGTGCGGCTCATCACGCGGGCAACATCCGCCCAGTCGAGCATTCCGGTGTCGACCACGGCGAGCTGCACGACCCGGAGGGCGCTCTCGAGTCCGACCATCCCGTTCGCGGCGGCGTGCCACTCGCAGGCCTTCGCCTCGTGCGGATGCGGGGCGTGATCGGTCGCGACGATGTCGATCGTGCCGTCGGCCAGGCCCTCGCGCACCGCGCGAACGTCCTCGTCGCGGCGAAGCGGCGGGTTCACCTTGAAGCGCGCGTCGTACCCGCGCACCAGCTCGTCGGTCAGCAGCAGGTGGTGCGGGGTGACCTCCGCCGTCACGGCGATCCCCCGCTTCTTGGCCCAGCGGATGATGTCGACCGACCCGGCCGTCGACAGATGGCAGACGTGCAGCCGCGATCCGACGTGCTTCGCGAGGAGCACGTCGCGCGCGATGATCGCTTCTTCGGCGACCGCGGGCCAACCCGCGAGGCCGAGTTCCGCCGAGACACTTCCCTCGTTCATCTGGGCGCCCTCGGTGAGCCGCGGGTCCTGCGCGTGCTGCGCCACGACACCGTCGAACGCCTTCACGTACTCGAGTGCACGGCGCATGATCAGCGGGTCCCAGACGCAGAACCCGTCGTCGCTGAAGACCCTGACCTTGGCCCGCGAATGCGCCATCGCGCCGAGTTCGGCGAGTCGCTCGCCCTTCTGCCCGACGGTGACGGCGCCGATCGGCTGCACGGTGACGTAGCCGGCGGCTTCGCCGAGCGCGAGTTCTTGCTCGACGACACCGGCGGTGTCGGCCACCGGTGACGTGTTCGGCATCGCGAAGAGCGCCGTGAAACCGCCGGCGGCTCCGGCACGCGAGCCGGTGAGGATCGTCTCGGACGCTTCGTAACCCGGCTCCCGCAGATGCGTGTGCAGGTCGACGAGGCCGGGGAGGGCCACGAGGCCGTCCGCATCGATGACGCTGGCACCGGAGCGGCTCAGGCCGCTGCCGACCTCGGCGATCCGCGCATCCTCGATGAGGATGTCGGCCGGGTCGCCGCCGTCGATCCGTGCGCCGCGGATGAGGAAGGTCTCGCTCATCGTGCGTCCTCCTTCTCAGCATCCGCGCGTTCGCCGGAGAGCAGCAGGTAGAGAGCCGCCATCCGCACGGACACGCCGTTGGTCACCTGCTCGAGCACCGTCGACCGCGGAGAATCCGCCGCAGCCGCAGATATCTCGAGGCCTCGGTTCATGGGTCCGGGGTGCATCACAATGCTATCGCCCGGCAACGCCGACAATCGCGCCGCGTCCAGCCCCCAGGACCGCGCGTACTCCCGCTCGGTCGGGAAGTAGGCGGCGTTCATCCGCTCCAGCTGGATGCGGAGCATCATGAGCGCGTCGGGACCCGCGGCGATCGCGGCGTCCAGGTCGTAGCCGATCGTGGCCGGCCACGCCGAGACGTCCTGCGGGATGAGGGTCGGGGGCCCCACCAGAGTGACCTTCGCACCCAGGGTGTGCAGCAGCCAGACGTTCGAGCGCGCCACGCGCGAGTGCAGAATGTCGCCCACGATCGTGACCGAGAGTCCCGCCAGGTCGCGACCGCGGCTGTCGTCGCCGTAGGTGCGCTTGCGGATGGTGAACGCGTCGAGCAGGGCTTGCGTCGGGTGCTCGTGGGTGCCGTCGCCCGCATTCACGACGCCGGCGGTGATCCAGCCGCTCGTCGCGAGGGTCCGGGGTGCACCGGATGCGCCGTGCCGGATGACGACCGCATCCGCTCCCATCGCCTGCAGCGTCTGCGCCGTGTCCTGCAGCGACTCGCCCTTGGAGACGCTCGAGCCCTTCGCGGAGAAGTTGATGACGTCGGCGGAGAGGCGTTTCGCGGCGGCCTCGAAGGAGATGCGTGTGCGGGTGGAATCTTCGAAGAAGAGGTTCACCACGGTCTTGCCGCGCAGCGTCGGCAGCTTCTTCACCTCGCGGCGCTGCGTGTCGGCCATGTCTTCGGCGACATCGAGGATGCGCAACGCGTCGGTGCGCGTGAGTGAGCGGGTGTCGAGAAGGTGCCTCATGACTCGATCGTCACCTCTTCGATACCGTCCACCTCGGCGAGGCGCACGTTCACCCGCTCGGTGCGCGAACTCGGCAGGTTCTTGCCGACGAAGTCGGGACGGATCGGCAACTGGCGGTGCCCGCGATCGATCAGAGCGGCCAGCCGCACGGCCGCCGGGCGGCCGATGTCCTGCAGCGCATCGAGCGCGGCGCGGATGCTGCGACCGGAGAACAGCACGTCGTCGACGAGCACGACCGTGCGTCCGTCGATTCCGGACGCCGGAATCTCGGTGCGGTGCGGGGTGCGGGTGGGATTCTTCGCGAGATCGTCGCGGTACATCGTGACGTCGAGCGCCCCGACCGGAACGGGGGTGTTCGCGAACTCGGAGACGAGAGCGCCGATGCGGTTCGCGAGCGGAACGCCGCGCGTGGGGATCCCGAGAATCACCAGACCTTCCGCCCCGCGGTTGGACTCGAGGATCTCGTGTGAGATCCGAGTGAGCGCTCGGGCGATGTCGGCCTCATGCAGCACGGTTCTCGTGCTCATCCGCCGCTCCCTTCTCCGCCTCTCGGACGGTGTTAAAGGTTGCTGTGGTTCTCCTACACCCTATCAATACCGGGCGCCCGACGAGCCCGGAACGCGGCCCCGCTGTTAGGCTCGAAAGACTGCCATGACCGAACGAACCGACCTCCGTGGCGCTGCTGCGTCCGACCCGCACCGTCCCCTTCCGAACGACGACGCGGTCCGCGGCGATGGTGCGGATGCGTCCGTCGTGATGGGTGCCGGCGCGGCTTCGGCGACGGCGAAGGTCATCCTGTTCGGCGAGCACGCCGTCGTGTACGGGTACCCGGCGATCGCCGTCCCGGTGGCAGCCCTGACGGTGCGCGCCGATGTGCGTCCGGCGCTCGGCGGCAGCACGATCGACAGCGCACTGTTCTCGGGCCCGCTCGCGGACGCTCCCGCGCGCCTGCGCCCCACGGCCGTTGCCGCAGAGGCTGCCCTCACCGCGCTCGGCGCAGCGCACACGCCCGTCGCCGTCCGCATCCGGAGCGACATCCCCGCCGAACGCGGTGTCGGTTCCAGCGCGGCGGTCGCCGCTGCCGTGGTCGGGGCCGTCGCCGACGCGTTGCAGGTCACCCTGGATGCGGACCGTCATCACGAGCTCATCCAGATCGCCGAACGTGCGGCCCACGGAACGCCGAGCGGCCTCGACGCGCGCGCGGTGCGCGCGGCGGGGCCCATCTGGTTCCGTTCCGGCGACGTCGAGCCTCTGACGGTCGCCGTACCTCTCGTGTTCGTGATCGCCGACACCGGTGTCCGCGGCCGGACGGGTGAGGCGGTTGCGGCCGTTCGCGCGCTGCGTGAAGAGTTCCCGGTGCACACCGATGAGGTGATCGCGGCTCTCGGTGACCTCGCGGTCTCTGCCCGCGACGATCTGGCCAGCGGAGACGCGGAGTCGCTGGGGCGCCGCATGACCCGCGCGCACGCCCTGCTCGGCGAGCTCGGTGCCGGCGACGCGGCGTTGGATCGCCTGGCAAAGGCAGCGCTGGCTGCCGGAGCGCTCGGCGCGAAGCTCACCGGCGGCGGACGGGGCGGGTGTCTGCTCGCTCTCGCGCGCAGCGCGGCGCACGCAGAAGACCTCGAGACGGCCCTTCGTGCGGCCGGGGCCACCGACGTGTGGGCGACGACCGTGCCCGCCACCGGCGCTCAGGCGTCGGACGCTCCGGCCGCTCCGGCCGCTCCGGCGGAGTCGGTGCCCGTTCGGCCCGTATCCCGCACACGGACGCCGGTCGGATCCGAACAGATCACGAATGTGGAGCAGACCCGATGACCCGTGCGACCGCGCGCGCCCACCCGAACATCGCGCTCGTGAAGTACTGGGGCAAGCGTGACGCCGCCCTGAATCTCCCGGCGACCGGCAGCATGTCGATGACCCTCGACGTCTTCCCCACCACGACGACCGTGACGGTCGAGCCCGGCCGGGACCGCGACGAACTCGTCCTCGGCGGCGTCGTGCAGCAAGGGGTGCCGCGGGAGCGCGTGGAACGATTCCTCGACCTCGTGCGCACCGCATCCGGATCCTCCGCGCGCGCCCGCGTCGAGACGGAGAACACGGTTCCCTCCGCCGCGGGACTCGCGTCGTCCGCCTCGGGGTTCGCCGCTCTCGCCGGTGCCGCCGCCGCGGCGTACGGGCTGGATCTCGACGAGCGCGCGCTCTCCCGGCTCGCCCGTCAGGGCTCCGGATCCGCATCCCGATCGATCATCTCCGGCTTCGCGGTGTGGCACGCCGGCGACGACGATGCGTCCTCGTTCGCGGAGGCCGTGCCGGCACCCGAACTCGCCATGGTGGTCGCCATGGTCGACCGGCGCGAGAAGTCCGTTTCGAGCCGCGAGGCCATGCGACGGACGGTCGACACCTCGCCGTTCTACCCCGCCTGGATCACGTCGACGGCCCGCAGCCTCGAGGACGCCCTGGCGGCCGCGGCCGCGGGCGACGTCGAGCGTCTCGGTGGCATCACCGAGACCAACGCGCTGCGCATGCACGCGCTCATCCAGTCGTGCGATCCGCCCATCCGGTACCTCTCCCCGGTGAGCGTCGAGATCTTCGACCGCGTGGTCGCGCTCCGCGCGCAGGGCGTCGCCGCGTTCGCGACGGCCGATGCCGGGCCGAACGTGGTCGTGATCTGTCGCCCGGCGGATGCGGCGACGGTCGCCGCAGCGATCGACGACCTGGCCGACACGGTCACCTCTCTGCCGGGACCGGGAATGCAGGTCCTCGACCGGGTGCCCGCATGAACCGCGGCGCGGCGGCGCACGCGGAGACGATTACGGTGCGCGCACCGGGCAAGCTCTTCATCGCCGGCGAGTACGCGGTCGTCTCCCCCGGCGAGCCGTCCGTGCTCGTCGCGGTCGATCGCTACCTCACGGTCGGCCTGACCGAGAGCGTCGGCGCCGGCAGCATCCATTCCCCCGAGTACGGGCGGATGCCGGTGGTCTGGACGCGCAGCGAAGGCGGGCTCACGGTCGACCGGGAACACCACCCCTACGACTACGTCTTCGAGGCGATCACGGTCGCCGAGCGCCTGCGGGCCGAACGCGGGCTTGCGCCGCGCTTCTTCGACCTGCGGATCGACAGCGGACTCGACGACGTATCGGGTCGGAAGTTCGGTCTCGGTTCGTCGGCAGCCGTGACGGTCGCCACGGTCCGCGCGATCGACCGGTTCTACGGTTTCGATCTGTCGCCCACGGAGCTCTTCCAGATCGCGCTTCTCGCGACGATCCAGGTCGCCCCGACCGCGTCGGGCGGCGACCTCGCGGCGAGCACGTTCGGCGGATGGATCGGGTACCGCGCCCCCGATCGTGAACTGCTCCGCCAGCGCACCGCCGCGGGTTCGATCGACGCGCTCCTCCGCGACACTGCGGCGTGGGAGGGCCTCGAGATCCGTCGACTATCGGCGCCGCGCAACCTCTCGTTCCTCGTCGGATGGACGGGCGCGCCGGCGTCCACCGAGCGACTCGTGGACGCCGTCGGACGGCGGAGCCGGGCCGGCAGCATCGATCACACCGCGTTCCTCGAGGATTCACGTCGATGCGTGAACGGGCTGTGGACGTCGCTCGAGACCGGCGACGATTCCGCCACGCTCGGGGCGGTGAACGCCGCGCGCCACATCCTGCAGGGACTCGGCGCACAGTCCGGTGTATCGATCGAGACGCCCGCTCTCCGCGCGCTCTGCGAGGTCGCCGAATCGATCGGCGCGGCGGCGAAGCCGTCCGGCGCCGGGGGCGGCGATTGCGGCATCGTGCTCGCGCCGGCCGGGGCGGACGTCGCCGGCATGCTGCGCGCCTGGGAGGCGCACGACATCCGTCACCTCACGGTGTCGGTGCACGCGCCCGAGGCGGAACCGGCGTGAGCGCGCCGGGGCCCGCGGGGCGGAAGGACGATCACGTCCGCTTGGCGGCGGATCAGCAGGCAGAGGGTCTGCGCGGCAACGACTTCGACGACATCACGTTCCTGCACCACGCCCTCGACGGGATCGACGCCGACACGGTGGACACGTCCGTCGAGGTGGCCGGCACGACGTGGTCGCTCCCCTTCCATATCAACGCGATGACGGGTGGCAGCGCCGCGACCGGCCGCATCAACCGTGATCTGGCGATCGCCGCGCGCGAGACCGGCGTGGCCATCGCCTCCGGCTCCCTGAGTGCCGGGCTCGACGACCCCGCGCTCCTAACGACCTTCCGCGTGCTCCGCGACGAGAACCCCGACGGCGTCGTCTGGGCGAACATCGGCGTCGAGCGGCGACCGGATGATGCGCGTCGCGCGGTGGACGCCCTCGCGGCCGATGCGCTGCAGGTGCACCTCAACAGCATCCAGGAGACTGTGATGCCGGAGGGCAGCCGGCATTTCTCCGGGTGGCTGCGCTCGCTCGAAGCGCTCCGCGATGCCGTCGAGGTGCCGATCGTCGTCAAAGAGGTCGGATTCGGCCTCAGCACCCGCACCCTCTCTCGTCTCACCGACCTGGGGATCCGCTACGCGGACGTCTCGGGCCGTGGCGGCACCGATTTCGTGCGCATCGAGAACTCCCGCCGCGCGGGGGCCGATTACGAGTACCTGACCGGATGGGGGCAGTCGGCCGTCGCGTCGCTCCTGGACGCCCCTGCATCCGCCCCCGTGCTGCTCGCCTCGGGCGGCGTGCGCAGTCCGCTCGACGTCGTGCGTGCGCTCGCGTTGGGCGCCCGGGCCGTGGGGGTGTCGGGCACATTCCTCGCCCCGGTGCTGGACGGCGGCGCGGACGCCCTCATCGCGCGGATCACGCAGTGGACGGCGCACACCCGGGCACTGCTCGCCGTGCTCGGCGCCGCAACGCCCGCCGACCTCGTCCATTCGGACCTCATCATCGACGGCTCGGTCGCGCGCTTCTGCGCCGCTCGGGGCATCGACATCACCGCGTGGGCGCATCGTTCGGATGCCGCCCCGTCCACCGAGAGGAGCCGGCATGACCGGTGACGCGGAGTTCACCTCCATCCCGATGCGCTGGGTCGGCCCGCTCCGTCTCAGCGGAGACGTCGTGGGCGAGCAGCAGGTGCCGCTCGCGACCTACGAGTCCCCTCTGTGGCCCTCGGTCGGACGTGGCGCACGCATCTCGCGCCTGGTGCCGGACGGCATCCGCGTGACGATCGTCGACGAGCGGATGACGCGCTCCTCGCTCTTCGTCGCCGCGACCGGGGCCGACGCGGCCCGCGCGGCGCGCCGCATCCTGGAACGCCAGGCCGAGCTCGCCGAGATCGTCGCCGCGCAGAGCAGGCATGCGCGCCTGATCGACATCGATACCGAGATCGTCGGCAACCTGCTCTTCCTTCGGTTCGCTCTGACGACGGGCGATGCGTCCGGCCACAACATGGTCACGCTGGCGGCGGAGTCGCTCATGGCCCGTGTGCTGGAGTGGCACCCCGAGCTGGAGTACGGCTCGATTTCGGGCAACTACTGCTCCGACAAGAAGGCCACGGCCGTCAACGGCATCCTCGGGCGGGGTCGCAACACGATCGCCGAGATGCTGATCCCGGCCGCGCTCGTCAGCGAGCAGCTGCGCTCGAGCGCCGCTCGCATCGTCGAACTGAACACGCGCAAGAACCTCGTCGGTTCCACGATCGCGGGCGCTCTCCGGTCGGCGAACGCGCACTACGCGAACATGCTGCTGGCCTTCTACCTCGCGACGGGACAGGATGCGGCGAACATCGTCGAGGGATCGCAGGGCATCACCTGGGCCGAGGTCCGTGGCGACGGCGATCTCTACTTCTCCTGCACGCTCCCGAACCTGATCGTCGGCACCGTCGGCAACGGCAAGGACCTCCCCGGCGTCGAAGACGCGCTGACGCGGATCGGGTGCCGCGAGGACCGCGAGCCGGGCGGCAACGCCCGTCGACTCGCGGGTCTGATCGCCGCGACCGTCCTCTGCGGCGAGCTCTCGCTGCTCGCGGCGCAGACGAACCCCGGAGAACTGATGGACTCGCACCTGCGCCTCGAGCGCCGCACGGAAGGAACCCGATGAGCATGCGGATCGGCATCCACGATCTGTCCCTCGCCACCGCGGGATACGTCCTCGACCTGAACGATCTCGCCGCGGCGACCGGTGTCGACCCCGACAAGTTCCGGATCGGGCTCGGCCAGGACCAGATGAGCGTTCCCGGCCTCGACGAAGACATCGTCACGATGGGCGCCGCCGCAGCGCTCCCCATCCTGGAGCGGCACGGACGCGACAGCATCCGGACCCTGATGTTCGCGACCGAGTCGGGGATCGACCAGTCGAAGTCCGCCGCGGTGTTCGCGCACGCGCTGCTCGGATTGCCCGACACCTGCCGGGCGGTTGAGCTGAAGCAGGCCTGCTACGCCGCGACCGCCGCGATGCAGGCCGCGCTCGGCATCGTCGCGCGGAACCCCGAGGAGACCGTGCTCGTCATCGCGAGCGACATCGCCCGGTACGAGGTCGACACGGCCGCCGAACCCACCCAGGGGGCCGGAGCCGTCGCATTCCTCATCGCGGCAGACCCGGCACTCGTGGAGATCGAGCCCATCGTGGGCGTGCACACCGCCGACGTCTCCGACTTCTGGCGACCGAACGACAGCGCGACCGCGGTCGTCGACGGCAAGCTCTCGATCGACGCCTACCTCGACGGCCTGACCGCCGCGTGGGACGACTTCCGTGCACGCGGCGGCGTCGACATTGCCAAGATCGACCGGTTCTGCCACCACCAGCCCTTCACGCGGATGGCGGCGAAGGCCCACCGCCGCATGGCGGAGCACACCGGCACCGAACTCGGTGTCGAGCTCTACGAGACCAGTACCGTCTACAACCGCCGGATGGGCAACTCCTACACGGCGTCGCTCTACGCCGGGCTCGCTGCGCTGCTCGACTTCGACGATGACCTGGCGGGTCGCCGCATCGGATTCGTCAGCTACGGCTCGGGCAGCGTGACCGAGATCTTCACCGGCGTCGTGAGCGCCGAGTACCGCGAGTTCCGCCGACAGGCGGAAACGGCGGCGCGTCTCGATGGTCGTGTCCCGGTGAGCGTGGAGCGCTACCGGGCGCTGCACTCCGGTGGTGCCGTGTCGAGCGCCGCGGACGTCGAGATCCCGGTCGAAACCGACGGCCCGTTCCACTTCACCGGCATCCGCCACCGGGCGCGCCAGTACCGCGCCTGATCCGAACGTCCTCCGATGCGCGCAGCGCGGGCGTCGGAGGACGACGGCGATCAGATCGCGGCGGGTGCGGTCGCCTCGCGGTAGAGCGCGTCCTCGATCGGATGCGACCGGATGGGATGCCCCTGGGTCGTCAGGCATCGCCCGGACGTGAGGTCCCACTTCCAGTCGTGCAGGCTGCAGGTCAGCACGCCGTCTTCGATCTTGCCGGTCTTCGACAGATCCGCCCGCAGGTGCGGGCAGCGACGCTGCACGACCCAGTCGCCGATCTGCGTGTCTTCGGAGACATCGGCCTGCTCGGCGTACCAGTTCTCGACGTACTCGATCCGGTCGCGCGACAGGCACTTGAAGAACGTGGTGATGAACTCGTTGAACTTGCCGCTCCGGCTGGCGGTGAACTGCATCGACAGGAAGATCGAGTTCGACCAGTCGATCTCGTGCTCGGCGATGTTCGTGGAGACCAGGTCGGCGGGAATCGTGAACCAGTAGACCGCTTCTTCGCCGGCGTACTCGCGCACCTTCGCCTTGGGGAAGTCGACCACGAGGTCGAGCTCGCCGATCGTCATCCGCACGGCCCCGCCGACCCCGCTCCGGATCGTGCGCGCCCGACGAAGCAGCGGCTCCCACCATTCCTTCAGCGCCGCCAGCATCTCCGCGGGCGGCAGGACCTCGGCGCGCGAGGCTTCTTCATCCGCGATCTCCTGCTGTCGCGCCGCGCGCTGCCGCTCGAGGTAGCCCCACTTGTCGGCGAACATCTCGTCGATCTCGGCGTCGGTGTACAGGGTCTGCTCGACCGAGAGGTCGCCGCTTTCGAGGGTGACGACCGTGCCGGGGATGAACACGTGGCCGTCGTACTGCGGTGCCTCGTCGGCCAGGCGGGCGAGGAACTGCGCCTGGTCGGTGAAGATCGAATCGTTCTCGAGGCCCCAGCCGTTGTAGCGGAACAGCTCGTCGCGGAGGAACATCGGCGGCCCGGCCATCGGGAAGACGTGCGGAGCGTCGACCTTCTCGATGTAATACATGGCGCGCTTGTGCTGCGCCTCGCGCTTCAGGTGGGCGAAGTTCTTCTTCGCGTCCTCCGGCAGGTCGTAGACCATCGGCCACCAGATCGCGCCGGAGAACTGCGTGAAGTAGAGCTCCGGCTTCGAGAACGACAGGAGCTTCTCGAGATCGAGCGGGTGCGAGTCGTTCTGGTTCAGAATCGACGCGCTGCCGTCGTCGACGGAGAGCGAGGAATCCCCGATCGGACCGTCGCTCGGTGCCCGGAGCGGCGTCACCATCAGGCGCAGCGGCCCGCGCTCAATGACCTCACCCGCGTGGGTGTAGGTGATGTTGTGGAAGCCGAGCTTCCGCAGATCTTGCTCGAGGTCATCGGTCGGGTAGTCCGGCAGGAGAATCTCGATGTTGGGACGCACGTACTGACGAAGCAGCCACGGGTCGAAGTGATCGCGGTGCCGGTGCGAGATGTAGAGCATGTCGGCGGCACCGAAGCGCTCCCAGTCGAGTCCGCGGTTGTCGGGGAAGACGAACCAGGACCCGTAGAACGAGGACTTCACGACCGGATCGCAGAGGATGCTGCCGCCGGCTGTTTCGATGAACATGCCGGCATGTCCGAGACCCGTGATGCGCATAGAGAAGGATCCTTTCCGGGTTCGAGTCTACGCAGCGGGGGCTGTGCGACCCGTTGATGCACCGGCGGTCCGCCGCATCCGTCACGCCCCGTCGGGACGTGCGGGGACTGGTCAGCCGGCGCGCGCGATGCGTGCCAGGACGCCGTGCACGAACGCGCCGGCTTCGTCGGTCGAGAACTCTTTCGCGAGCTCCACGGCCTCGTCGATGGCGACCGCGACGGGCACCTCGTCGTTGTACAGGGCCTCCCACACGCCGATGCGCAGCACGGCGCGATCGACGGCGGGCATGCGCTCGAGCTTCCAGTCGCGGGCGTGCGTGATGATCTGCTCGTCGATCTCATCGCGGTTGTCGATCACACCGTCGACGATGTCGCGGGCGTACGTCCACGATGCCTGGCGCGCGGGCTCGCCGGCCGCACGCTGGGCTTCGGCGGCGAGGATCACGGCCAGGTCGTCACCGCGGACGTCGGCCTGGAAGAGGATGTCGAGGGCGCGCTTACGCGCTTTGCTACGTGCACTCATGAAGGGGGCCCCGCCGCGTCAGCTGATGCGGCCGAGGTAGTCGCCCGTGCGGGTGTCGACCTTGATCTTCGTGCCGGTCTCGAGGAAGAGCGGAACCTGCATCTCATAGCCGGTCTCGACCGTCGCGGGCTTCGTGCCGGCCGACGAACGATCGCCCTGCAGGCCGGGCTCCGTGTAGGTGACCTCGAGGATCACGGATGCGGGCAGCTCGATGTAGAGCGGGTTGCCGTTGTTCAGCGCGATCTGCACCTGCTGGTTCTCGAGCAGGAAGTTGGCGGAGTCGCCGACGATCGTCTTGCTGACGTTGAGCTGGTCGTAGTCGGCGACATCCATGAACACGAAGTTGTCACCATCGTTGTACAGGTACGTGAAGTCGCGGCGGTCGACGTTCTCGGTCTCGATCTTCGCGCCGGCGTTGAACGTCTTGTCGACGACCTTGCCGGACATGATGTTCTTCAGCTTGGTGCGCACGAAGGCGCCGCCCTTGCCGGGCTTGACGTGCTGGAACTCCACGACGCTCCAGAGCTGCCCGTCGATGTTGAGGACGACGCCGTTCTTGATGTCTGCGGTGGATGCCATGGTGTCGAGTTTTCCGTTCGTCAGCGTTCGGGTCCGTACGGCCCGACCGCCCATTCTAGTCCGCGAGACTGGATCTTCGCGCCGAGACCATGGAGTAACCCCACTGTCTGGGCGCGAAGATCCCGTCTCGCGGGTTCTCGGGCGGGGGGATCAGCCGTCGGCTTGGCCGGTGATCACACGGATGAGGTCGGCCACCGCAGTGGCGTAGCCGGGCACTCCCTGCCCGATCACGTGCACGACCGCGACGTCGTGGACGTATGAGTGGTGTCGGAACTCCTCGCGGGCGTACACGTCGGAGATGTGCACCTCCGCGATCGGCAGGCTCACCCCGCTCAGCGCATCGCGCAGCACGACGGAGGTGTGGGTCAGTCCGCCGGGATTGATGACGATCCCGGCGCAGTCCTCACGTGCGGCGTGGATGGCGTCCAGCAGCACGCCCTCGTGGTTGCTCTGCAGAGCGCGGACATCGAAGCCGAACGCCGCGGCCGCATCCGTCGCCACGCGTTCGACGTCGGCGAGGGTCGCGCTGCCGTAGATGTCGGGCTCGCGCGTGCCCAGAAGATTGAGGTTCGGACCGTTGACCAGGAGGAGGCGTCGGGGAGTGCTCACGAGCGCACGCTACCAGCGGATGCGGTCATCGCACCCTGCGCCGCGAGGCGGACGGGCGCCGCTCCCGCGCCGAACCCGTCGTAGCCACGGCGTCGTTCGACGAACTCGAGGAACACCTCGCCCACCGTGCGGGTGTAGCAGTGCAGGTACTCCGCGTCGTCGTCGCGGTCGTAGGCCAGCCGCAGGGACCGCAGTTCCTGCACGCGCTCGGGGCTCAGGTCGAATCGGGCGGCGAGATCGTCGTAGTAGTTGTCCGGCATCCGCAGGAACTCGAGGCCGCGGGCGGCGGCGGCGGCGGCCAACGCCCGAACGTCTCCGCAGGCGAACGCGACGTGCTGTGCGAGACCCACGGAGTGTCCGCGTTCGACGGTCATCGGGGGTGCCACGTTCAGCGGCAGGCGCACGGCGCGGTCTGCGCTGCTCATGACGCGGCTGCGCATGAGTCCCTGCGGGCCGGGTACGTCGGTCGTTCCGGTCACGCGCAGCCCGAGCACCGAGCGGTAGAACAGAACGGACTCCTCGATCACCTGCCAGGGCAGCGTGAGGCTCACATGGTCGACTCCCTCGACCGCGCCGGACACCGCCGACGCGCCGTGCTCGAACTCCCCCACCCACGCCGGCTCGCCCGACGTGGCGTCGGCCCAGTACAGCTCCGTTCCGTCGGGGGCGACGGCGGCGTCGAGCGGCTGCTCCGCGGCGTACGTCCGGCGGTAAGCGCGGGGTGTGGCGAGTTCGTCCGCGCGGCGGGTCAGTGCCTCCGCATCCTGAACGGCCACCCCGATCGCCGCGATGTGCGGGGCCAGTCCGCGGGCGTGCTGCTCGTTCAACACGACGCGTGCGCGACCGGACGTCCAGAGGGTCACGGGCTTGGTTCGGTGCCGCCCCCGGGAGGTGAACCCGGCCTGAGCGAGCAGCGCCTCCACGGCCGAGGTGTCCTCCGCTTTGATCTCGACGAAGTCGATCTCGACGGGAGGGGTCGTGTCGGTCAGCAGCGCGAGGCCCCCGGGGGCGTCGTCGCCGAGCCGCCGCGCGACCGCGTCCTCGAGGTGCCGGAGCGAGCGTCGGGCGTGAACGGCGGTCCGCTCCGCATCCGTCTGCCGGAACGTGTCGTTGAACACCTCGAGCGACCAGGGTCCGGTGTAGCCGGCGCGCACGACGTGCGTCATGAGGTCGACGAGGTCGAAGCTGCCCTCGCCCGGGAACAGCCGGTGGTGGCGGCTCCAGGAGAGCACGTCCATCGAGAGCGTCGGCGCGTCGGCCAGCTGCAGGAAGAAGATCTTCTCGCCCGGGATCTGCTCGATGGCCGCGGGATCGTGGCCCCGCGAGAGGATGTGGAAAGAGTCGATGCAGACTCCGACGGCCGGGTGATCGGCCAGCTGCACGATGCGCCACGCACGGCGGTAGTCGTCGACGAAGCGTCCCCAGGCGAGCGCTTCGTACGCGATCCGCACGCCGTAGCGCGCCGCGAGATCGCCGAGCCGGCGCAGCTGGCTCGCGCTGACGTCATCGTCGTCGATCGTCGCGGTGCCGACGTTGCTGCAGCACAGCACCGTCTCGACGCCGAGTTCGCGCATGAGCGTGAACTTCGCCTCCGCCCGCCGCAGCACCTCGAGGAACGCGGGCTCATCGACGCCCTCGACATCGCGCATCGGTTGGTAGAGGTCGATCGACAGTCCCAGACGCTCCGCCGAAGCGCGAAGCTCGGAGGGACTCTCGGGAGCAGCGACGAGATCGGGTTCGAAGATCTCGATGCCGTCGAAGCCGGCGGCGGCGCACGCGCGCAGCTTGTCGGCGAGGGTCCCGCTCAGGCACACAGTGGCGATTGACGTCTTCATCGCGGCGAATGTACCACGCAGTACATTCATCGCAACAGGGGCGATGAGTGGCTTCTGTCGAAGGAAGGAGTTGACAGGTCGCGGGTGCATCGTTCACCCTGGACGCACCAGTTAGTACATTCCGGGTCGCGCGCTCGTCGTCGAGTGCGTCCACGAAGGAGTAGCCCGTGCACGTCGATCACCCGTATCTCGTCGGCCTCATCGGTACCGGCGTCGGGCCCTCGCTGACGCCCGCACTGCACATGACCGAGGCGGCAGCGCTCGGCATCCCGTACCTGTACCGCACGATCGATCTGACCGATCTCGGCCTCTCCCCCGACGATCTCGGCGACATCCTCGCGTGGTGCGAGCGGCTGGGCTTCGACGCCGTCAACGTGACCCATCCCTGCAAACGCGATGTCATCGCGTACCTCGACCGGGTCGACGAGACCGCCGCCGCGCTCGGAGCCGTCAACACAGTGCTTTTCACGGAATCCGGTCGCATCGGCCACAACACCGACACGACGGGGTTCGAGCGCGCGTTCCGCACCGGCATGCCGGATGCGCACCTCGACCGGGTGACGCAGCTCGGTGCCGGCGGCGCCGGTTCCGCTGTCTCCGACGCGCTCCTGCGGCTCGGCGTCCGCGACCTCACGATCGTCGATATCGACACGGCGCGCGCCACCGAGCTCGCCGCCGAGCTGTCCGCGCGGCACGACGCCCGCGTCACCGCGGCCGGCACGGATGACCTTCCGGATGCGGTCCACCGGTCCGATGGCGTCGTGCACTGCACGCCGACCGGAATGGCGGCGCATCCGGGGATGCCCTTCGCGGAAGACCTCCTGCGGCCCGACCTGTGGGTCGCCGATATCGTCTACCGTCCGCTTCGGACGGAGCTGCTGACGGCCGCCGCGAGCGCCGGATGCACGACCCTCGATGGCGGCAGGATGGCGGTCTATCAGGCCGTCGACGCCCTCGAGCTCATCACCGGGCAGCGCCCGGACCCCGACCGCATGATCCGCCATTTCCACGATCTCGTCGCCTCGCACGAGATTCCCATCCGATAGGAGCGTCCACCCGATGACCACCACCGCAACGCCGCGGAAGACACCCGTGAAGGCCGCTGTCGCCAGCTTCATGGGCAGTGCCGTCGAGTACTACGACTTCTTCCTGTTCGGCTCCGCCGCCGCACTCATCTTCCCCGTCATCTTCTTCCCGAGCGGCGACGACGCCGCGCTCGTCATGTCGTTCGCGACGTTCGGCTTCGCGTACATCGCGCGGCCCTTCGGCGCCGTGATCCTCGGTCACTTCGGCGACCGGATCGGCCGTCAGAAGGTTCTGATGTTCACCCTGCTGATGATGGGCATCTCGACGTTCATCATCGGATGCCTTCCGACCTTCGAGCAGATCGGATGGTTCGCCCCTGGTCTTCTCGTGCTCTGCCGCTTGATGCAGGGTCTCTCGGCGGCCGGGGAGCAGGCGGGTGCCTCGTCGCTCACGCTCGAGCACGCCCCCGACGACCGGCGCTCGTTCTTCACGTCGTGGACGCTGACCGGCACCCAGGGCGGTCAGATCCTCGCCGCCCTCGTCTTCATCCCGGTCGTGGCGCTTCCGGACGACATCAAGTTCACTTGGGGATGGCGCGTCCCGTTCTGGCTCAGCGCCGTCGTGGTGCTGGTGGCGTTCTTCATCCGGCGCTCCCTCAACGAGACGCCGGAGTTCGAAGCTGCGAAGGCGTCCGGCGACATCGCACGGATGCCGCTCATCCCGCTCCTTCGCGACCACTGGCGTGACGTGATCCGCGTCATCTGCTGCGCGTTCATCGCGGCCGTCTCCACGGTGTTCGGCAACCTGGCCCTCGCCTACGGCGTGGAGGTCGGCCTGGCGCAGAGCCTCACGCTCTGGTTGGTCGTCGTCGCGAACATCGTCGCACTCGGCACGCAGCCGCTGTTCGGTCGTCTCGCTGACAAGATCGGTCGCAAGCCCGTCTTCATCTACGGTGCGCTGTCATCGGCGGTGTTCATGCCGTTCTACATGCTGTCGATGAGCGGCGACAGCACGCTCCTGACGTTCGCGCTCGCGATCCTCACGTTCTCGGGCGGATACGCGGCGGCCAACGCGGTGTGGCCGTCGTTCTACGGTGAGATGTTCAGCACCCGGGTGCGGTTCTCCGGAATGGCCATCGGCACGCAGCTCGGGTTCCTGATGGCCGGCTTCGCGCCGAGCATCGTCGCCGCCCTGGGCGGTGTCGCCGAGGGCGGCTGGGTCGTGATCAGCATCTTCACGGCGGTCATTTCGCTGATCGCCGCGGTGAGCGCGCTCACCGCCCGCGAGACGAAGTCGGTGCCCACGGCCGAGCTCGGGCTCCGCGCGGAGCGCTTGCACGCCGACGCCTGAACCGGATCGCCAGTGGGGCCCCGCTTCGGCGGGGCCTCACTGCTGTTCGGCAACCTCCTGGTAGGCGGCGAAGAGCAGCGACTCGTCGGGCGCCTGCAGCACTGTCGGGCGGGCGAGGTCATCGAGCACGATGAAGCGCAGCATCCCGCCGCGCGACTTCTTGTCGCGCTGCATCGTCGCCAGCAGCGTCGGCCATGCCCCGCCGCGGTAGGTGGTCGGAAGACCCAGCGACTGCAGCACATCGCGGTGACGCTGCGCGGTGTCATCGGAGAGGCGTCCGGCGAGTCGGGAGAGCTCGGCGGCGAAGACCATGCCGATCGAGATCGCCGCCCCGTGCCGCCAGCGGTAGCGCTCGGCGTGCTCGATCGCGTGGCCGAGCGTGTGACCGTAATTGAGGACCTCGCGGAGCCCCGCCTCGCGGAAGTCCTCCCCCACGACGCGCGCCTTCATATCGATCGCGAGTTCGAGGCAGCGTCGGAACGACGCGGATGCCGGGTCGACGATCGCGGTCGGCTCCGCCTCGATGCGATCGAGGATCTCGGGGTACCAGATGAAGCCCGCCTTCACGACCTCCGCGAACCCCGCAGTCGCCTCGTTGGCCGAGAGCGAGTCGAGCAGTGACAGATCGCAGATGACGGCCCGCGGAGCCCAGAACGCGCCGACGAGGTTCTTGCCCTCCGCGGTATTCACGCCGGTCTTGCCGCCGACGGCGGCGTCGACCATGCCGAGGACGGTGGTCGGCACGTGCACCACCTGGATGCCGCGCAGCCAGGTCGCGGCGACGAAGCCCGCGAGATCGGTGACCGCTCCCCCGCCGAATCCGACGACCGCATCCGTCCGGGTGAAGTCGGACTGCCCCATGACCTGCCAGCAGAACGCCGCGACCTCGATGCGCTTCCCCTGCTCCGCATCCGGAATCTCCGCGAGCAGCACGTCGCGTCCCGGGGTACCCATGAGCTGATCGCGGAGCAGCCCCGCGCGCTCGGCGAGGGTCGGCGGGTGCACGATCAGGATCTTCCGGACGCTCGGCGCGAGGGCTTCGCCGACGCGATCCAGGATGTCGCGGCCGATCGCGATGTCGTACCCGGGGTCGCCGGGCACCGAGATGACGGTGGTCTCGCTCATACGGGGGTTCCTCTCGGGACGGCGGTCGCCGCCCACGTGGCGATGCTCTCGACGACGTCGGCGAGCGGTCCGCGGGATGTGTCGAAGACCGCGTCCGCGACCTCCTCGTAGAGCGGCCGGCGTGCGGTGAAGATCCGTTCCCATTCTTCGACGGGGTCGGTCCCGCCCGCCAGGAGCGGCCGGGAGCCTCCGGCGATCCGCTGAGCGACCACCTGACGGTCGACCGTCAGGAAGGCGACGCGGTGCGCGCGGAGGTCGTCGCGCGTCTGCGCATCGAGCACGGAACCGCCACCGAGCGAGACGACTCCGCCGGCGGCGAGGGCGCGCACGACGGCGTCGCGCTCGAGGGCGCGGAAGTGCGGCTCCCCGTGGGAGCGGAAGAGTTCCGGAATCGGACCGTGCTGGCGAACGATCATCGAATCGGTGTCGACGAACGGAACTCCGAGCGTGCGCGCGACGCGGCGGCCGAGGCTGCTCTTCCCGGCCCCCATCGGCCCGACCAGCACCAGCGCCGGGTCAGCGGCTGCGCTCATCGTCGTGCAGCGCCGGGTCGCTCTGCACGCTCGTGCGCAGCGCCTCCGGGATCGCAGCGAGGTAGGACTCGAGGTTGCGACGTGTCTCCGAGACGTGATCGCCGCCGAACTTCTCGAGCACGGCGTCGGCGAGCACGACGGCGACCATCGCCTCGGCCACGACTCCTGCCGCGGGCACGGCACAGACATCGGAGCGCTGGTGGTGGGCGGTCGCGGTGTCGCCGGTCGCCACATCGACGGTCCGCAGCGAGTGCGGAACGGTCGCGATGGGCTTCATCCCGGCGCGAACGCGCAGCACTGTGCCCGTCGACATTCCGCCCTCGGTTCCGCCGGCACGATCGCTCGAGCGGGTGATGCCGTCGGCCGCGGCGAACAGTTCATCGTGGGCGCGCGATCCGCGGCGGCGAGTCGTCTCGAATCCGTCGCCGATCTCGACGCCCTTGATCGCCTGGATGCTCATGAGCGCCTGCGCGAGCTTCGCATCGAGTTTGCGATCCCACTGCACGTGCGATCCGAGCCCCGGGGGAACGCCGTAGGCCAGCACCTCCACGATTCCGCCGAGGGTGTCGCCGTCCTTCTTGGCGGCGTCGACCTCGGCGACCATGCGCGCCGACGTTTCGGCGTCGAAGCACCGCAGCGGATCCGCATCGAGCGCGTCGACGTCGCTCGGCACGGGCAGGGCGGCGTCCTCGGGCACGCGTACCGGTCCGATCGAGAGCGTGTGGCTGACCAGCGTGATGCCGAGCTCCGAGAGGAAGGAACGGGCGATCGCGCCGAGCGCGACGCGCGCGGCGGTCTCACGGGCGCTCGCCCGCTCGAGGATCGGCCGGGCCTCGTCGAAGCCGTACTTCTGCATGCCGACCAGGTCGGCGTGGCCCGGACGAGGACGTGTCAGGGCGGCGCCGCGGCCGCGCGAGCGTTCGGTCAGCTCGACCGGCTCGGCACTCATGACCTCGACCCACTTCGGCCACTCGGTGTTGCCGATGCGCACGGCGATCGGGCTGCCCAACGACTCGCCGTAACGCACCCCGGTGGAGAGCGTGAGCTCGTCCTCCTCGAACTTCATCCGGGAGCCACGACCGTAGCCGAGCTTGCGGCGAGCGAGGTCGGCCTGGATGGCGGCCCGACTGATCGGAACGCCGGCGGGGAGGCCCTCCATGAGGGCGACGAGTTCGGGACCGTGGGATTCGCCGGCCGTGAGCACGCGGAGCATTGGTCTAGTCTCCCACGACCGCGCGGCGCATCTCCGCCAGCACACGCGCCTCGTCGAGCAGCGGATGCTGCGCATCACCCGTCGTGAACGCGCGCACCTGCAGGAGTGCCTGGTGCAGCAGCATCCCGAGTCCCGACGACGCGGGGAGCCCCGCCCGCTGCCAGGCGTGCCCGAGGACGGTCGGCCACGTGCCGTAGGCCACGTCGAAGAGAGTGCCGCCGCCCGCCGCGAGGGAGTCCGTCACGTTCTCCGCCAGCGCGGCGTCGGCCGGGAGCGCGGCGATCGTCAGCGACACGTGCGGAACCGGGGCGGTGTCGAGTCCGGATGCGGTCACCCGCATCCCGAGGTCTTCTCCGAGGCGCATCAACGTGTCTGCGCGCTCGGGCCGGCGGGCGCGCACGTCGATCTGCCCCGCGCCGAGTTCGTGCAGAGCGACGAGCGCCGAGGTGGCCGTCGCGCCCGTGCCGATGATGCGCGCGGACTCGACCTGGTCGATTCCGCTCTCCCGGAGCGCGCCGACGATCCCGCCGACGTCCGTGTTGAACCCGATCGGCTCCTCGGCGTCCACGATCAGCGTGTTGACCGCGCCGGTCAGTTCCGCGTGCCGATCGCGCACACCCGCGAGCCGGTAGCCGGCGAGCTTCAGCGGCATCGTCAGCGACAGGCCCCGCCAGCTCGCATCGAGCGCGGCGATCGCCCCGGCGAAACCGTCCTCGGTCACCCGGCGACGCTCGTATGTCCAGTCGAGACCCAGGGCGGCGTAGGCCGCCGCGTGCAGCACCGGAGAACGGCTGTGCCCGATCGGATCCCCCCAGACGGCGAGACGCCGGGGTGTCAGCATCCGGAGTCCGGGTTCTCCGTGCACCAGGCGCGCCACTGCGCGACGGCCTGATTGTGCTCGGCCGCGGTCGCCGTGAAGACGGTCTCCCCCGTGTCGAGGTTGACCGTCACGAAGTACAGCCAGTTGCCCTCGGCCGGAGACATCGCCGCATCGATCGCGGTGTCGCCCGGGTTGGAGATCGGGCCGACCGGCAGCCCGGGATGCACGTAGGTGTTCCACGGGTTGTCATCGGCGAGAGCCTCTGCCGACGAGCTGGCGGTGCCGTCGTGCAGCTCGTTGAACCCGTACTGGGCGGTCGAGTCCATCTGCAGGAGCCCGAACGTCTCCTGGTTGCCCGGGTCGAGGCGGTTCTGAATCACGCGCGACACCTTGTAGAAGTCCTCGGTGGAGCGCGCCTCGCGCTGGATGATCGACGCGATCGTGAGGATGCGCTGCCGGTCATCGACGGGCACACCGGCGGCGTCGAGCGACTGCACCGTGCGGTCCACCATCCGTTGGATGATCTGGGGCGCGGTCGTGCCGGGATCGAAGGTGTAGGTCGCGGGGAAGAGCCAGCCCTCGAGCGAGTCCGCCGGCACCCCGTACGCGGCGGGATCGGCGACCGCCGCCTGCAGGTCCTCGATCGGCACCGTCATCTGCTCGGAGATCGTCGTGAGCGACTGCTCGACCGTCAGCCCCTCGCGGAGCTGCGTGGAGTTCTCCATCCGGTTCGCCGGGTCTTCGAGCGCGGTGATCACCGCGGCGGACGTCATGTGCGTGCGGAGGGTGAACACGCCGGGCTGGAACGTGAAACCGACGTTGTTCTCGATCATGTAGTCGTAGAGCGAGTCCGGGGTGCGGGTGACACCGGCGTCGTACAGCTTCTGCGACACCTGCGGGCCCGCGTCGCCCGACGCGATCGTGATGGTCGTCGCTTCGCCCTCGGTGCCGGCGTCGAACTCGGCCGGCTCCTCCCATCCCATGAAGGCGCGGATGCGGTCCTCGTAGGTGTTCCAGACCCAGTACCCGCCGCCGGCGATGCCGCCGACGAGGGCCACCACGACGATGAGAGCGATCCAGCCGCCGATGCGACGGCGGCGCTTGTCGGGCGGCGGCGGAGGGGATCCGAGCACGTCGGTCGTGACTTCGCCCGTGAAGAGCGCATCGAGTGACCCTGCCCGCGGGGCCGGCATCGGCGCCTCGCGCGACGAGGACGCGGCGGGCGCCGCGACGACCGACCATCCCTCGGGAGGCGTGACGGGGCGCGCGGATCCGGATGCGGCTTCTGCCGCCGCCGCAGCTTCGCGGGCGGCGCGCCGAGACGGCGGCTGGCTGTCGGACATCAGTCGGGCTCCTCGTCCGGGTGTACGGGTGTGCCGGCGGCCGAGCCCCTGCTCTTCTCGACATCGAGGGCGTTCTGCAGCAGGATCACGGCGGCGACCTGGTCCACTATGCCACGGCTCCCCCGTTGAGATCGTCCGGATTGCCTGAGCGCCGCGTGTGCGGAGACCGTGCTCAACCGTTCGTCGACGAGGCGCACCGGCACATCGGTCGCCCGGGCGATGGCGGTCGCGAACTCGCGCGCGTCCGTGGTGGAGGCGGTGTCTTCGCCGCGCAGGTTCGTCGGCAATCCCACGAGGATCTGCACGGCGTCATACTCGCGACCTATCGCGATGATGGGCGCGACGGCGTCCTCGGTGCGCGCGCCCGTCTCCCGGGGGGTCGCGAGCCGGCGGTGGGGGTCGCATTTCGCGACCCCGACCCTGGCTCGTCCGACGTCGATGCCCAGCCGCACGCCGCGGTCGAAACCCGTCACGCGCGAGCGGCCTCCAGCGCGGAGGTCACGGCGTCGAGAGCGGCCGGAAGCGCGTCGGCATCCGTCCCGCCGCCCTGGGCGACGTCGTCCCGCCCGCCGCCGCCGCCGCCGAGCACTGCGGCTGCGGCTTTGGCGAGGACGCCCGCCTTGACACCAGCGTCCCGTGCACCGGGCGTCGTCGCGACGATGACCACGACGCGCTCACCCGCGACCGCGCCGAGCGCGACGACACCGGCATCCGAGCCGAGTCGGTCCCGCACCTGCAGGGCGAGCGAACGCACGTCATCGGCGGACGACACCGCGCCGAGCGAACCGGTGACGACCCGCAGGCCCCCCACCGATCGCGCCTGCGACGCGAGTTCGGGCGCACGACCCGCGAGCGCCTGCGCTTCGAACGAGGCGATCTTCTTCTCGGCCGCCTTGAGGCTTGCGGCGAGGTCGGCGATGCGCGCCGGCAGCTGGTCGCGGGGCACCTTCAGCGACCCGCTCAGCTGCGAGACGATCGCCCGCTCCGCGGCGAGGTCACGGAATGCGTCCAGACCGACGAGCGCCTCGACGCGACGTCCGCCCGCACCGACCGACGACTCCCCCACCAGATTGATGAGGCCGATCTCGGCGCTGGATGAGACGTGTGTCCCGGCGCACAGCTCGCGCGACCACGGTCCGCCGATATCGACCATCCGCACCGTGTCGCCGTACTTCTCACCGAACAGCGCCATCGCGCCGAGCTCGCGCGCGTCGTCGAGTGCCAGCACTCGCGTCGTGACCTCGAGGTTGTCGTGCACCGCATTGTTCGCGATCTCTTCGATCTCGGTGCGTGTTTCGGGCGAGAGTGCCTGACCCCAGGTGAAGTCGAAACGCATGTACCCGGCGCGGTTGAGCGAACCGGCCTGGGTGGCGGTCTTGCCGAGGGTGTCCCGCAGCGCGGCGTGCACGAGGTGCGTCGCGGAGTGCGCCTGGCGCGCAGCGCGGCGGTTGGCGGCGTCCACGACCGACGTCGCGGGGTCGCCGACGCCGATCTCGCCGACCGTCACCTCGACGGTGTGGCTGACGAGTCCCGCGACCGGCTTCTGCACGTCGAGCACGTCGGCCTCGAAGCCGGCTCCCACGATCGCGCCCTTGTCGGCGACCTGGCCGCCGGACTCCGCGTACAGCGCGGTCTCGGCGAGGATGATCTCCGCGATCTGGCCCGCGCGGGCGCGGTCGGCGGGAACGCCGTCGATCAGGATGCCGAGGACCCGCGACTCCGTCTCGAGGTCGGTGTACCCGGTGAAGACGGTCTCACCCTGTGCGCGGAAATCGCGGTAGACGCTGTGATCGGCGATCGCCCGGCGGCGGTTCTTCGCATCCGCCTTCGCGCGGGAACGCTGCTCCTGCATGAGGGTGTCGAACGCCGCGCGATCGACGTTGAGGCCTGCTTCCTCCGCGACCTCGAGCGTGAGATCGATCGGGAAACCGTACGTGTCGTGCAGCAGGAAGGCCTCGGTACCCGCGAGCGAGGTGCCGCCGGCCTGCTTGGTCTGCGCAATGGACAGATCGAGGATCGTCGATCCGGAGGCCAGCGTCCGGAGGAAGGTCTCCTCCTCGCCGAACGCGTACTGCGAGATCCGCGACCAGTCGTCGGCGACCACCGGGTACGCCGCAGACATCGCGTCACGCGACGCCGCGAACAGTTCGGGGAACGTGGGGCCGTCGACGCCGAGCAGACGCATCGCGCGCACGGCGCGGCGCATGAGGCGACGCAGGATGTAGCCGCGTCCCTCGTTCGAGGGAGTCACGCCGTCGGACAGCAGCATGAGCGAGGAGCGCACGTGGTCGGCGATCACGCGGTAGCGCACGTCGTCCTCGTGTTCGGCGCCGTACGGGCGACCCGACAGGGCGACGGCACGGTCGAGCACCGGGCGCACCTGGTCGATCTCGTACATGTTCTCGACGCCCTGCTTGATGAACGCGACGCGCTCGAGGCCCATGCCGGTGTCGATGTTCTTGTTCGGCAACTCGCCGACGATGTCGAAGTCCGTCTTCGATCGCACGTTGGCGATCGAATCCTGCATGAAGACGAGGTTCCAGATCTCCGTGAAGCGGTTGTCATCGACCGCGGGGCCACCGTCGCGGCCGTACGCGGGACCGCGGTCGAAGTAGATCTCCGAGCAGGGGCCGGCCGGGCCCGGCTGGCCGGTCGACCAGTAGTTGTCTTCCTTGCCGAGCCGCTGGATGCGCTCGGCCGGCAGGCCCGCGATCCGCTGCCACAGCGCCGCTGCTTCGTCGTCGGTCTCGTAGACGGTGACCCAGAGGTCCTTCTCGTCGAATCCGAGTCCGCCGGTGGATTCCGCCGACGTCAGCAGCTCCCAGGCGTACGTGATCGCCTGTTCCTTGAAATAGTCGCCGAACGACCAGTTGCCGAGCATCTGGAAGAACGTGCCGTGCCGCGCCGTGTGCCCGACCTCTTCGATGTCGTTCGTGCGGATGCACTTCTGCACATCGGCCGCGCGGGGGAAGGGCGCGGGAACCGTGCCGTTCAGGTACGGAACGAAGGGAACCATCCCGGCGACCGTGAACAGCAGCGTCGGGTCATCGCTGACCAGAGACGCCGACGGGACGATGACGTGATCGTTCTTCTCGAAGTAGGAGAGGTAGCGTGCGGCGATGTCAGCGGTCTTCATGGAGTCTGTTCCTCGGGAAGGAGCACCCGGACCGATCGGCCCCGGCGCGCACGGCGGTACGGGTCAGTCGCGGTCGGCGACGACGGAGGCGACGTCGGAGTCGGAGAACTTGGCCTGCTCTTCGCGGTAGGCCTCGCCGATGCGGTCGGTGAACTCGGTGATCCGAGCGTCGATCTCGGCGAGCACCTCGTGCCCGCGGGGATCCTTGTTCACGAGGTGGGCGAGCAGGAACCCGGCCCCCGTGCCGAGCACGAACCACAGGACATTCTTCACCGGGACCTCTTCCTTGTTGCGGCCGTTCAGCTGGCGGCCCTCATCCATCGTAGGTGAGAACACCTCAACCGGTCGGTGTGGCCGTGCTCTTCTCCGCGCGCTACTTTCCTGCGCGCGCGCCTCAGATCTGTAGCGCGCATGCTGAAAAGTGGCGCGCCGGGAGCTTCGAAGACGACGAAGGGCGCCGGGGATGCCCCGGCGCCCTTCATGCGAGCTGGATCAGCGCGCGGCGTAGTACTCGACGACGAGCTGCACGTCGCAGGTCACGGGGACCTCTGCACGCTTCGGGCGACGCACGAGGCGTGCCTGCAGCTTGTCGAGCTCGACCTCGAGGTAGCCCGGAACGGGGGGCAGGACCTCGGCGTGGCCACCGGCTGCGGCGACCTGGAAGGGTTCGGTTCCCTCGCTGCGGGGCTTCACGTGAATGAGCTGGCCCGGCTTGACGCGGAACGAGGGGCGGTCGACGATCTGGCCGTCGACCTGGATGTGACGGTGCACGACGAACTGGCGGGCCTGCGCGGTGGTGCGGGCGAAGCCGGCACGCACGACGAGGGCGTCCAGACGCATCTCGAGAAGCTCGACGAGGTTCTCACCCGTCAGCCCCTCGGCACGGCGGGACTCGTTGAACGTGTTGCGCATCTGCTTCTCGCGGATGCCGTACTGCTCGCGAAGGCGCTGCTTCTCGCGCAGACGAACGGCGTAGTCGCTGTCCTGCTTGCGCTTGGTGCGGCCGTGCTCGCCCGGAGCGTAGGGACGCTTCTCGAGGTACTTGGCGGCCTTCGGGGTGAGCGGGATGCCGAGTGCGCGGCTGAGGCGCACCTTGCGGCGGTCCTGGGACTTCGTGGTCACGAAGTGTTCCTTTCGATGACGCGGTCGTGCCTTTCACGACTCACGGACGTATCTCCCGATTCCCCGTTCCGCGCGCACGCCGGGGCGCATCGGAGCAGTGGATGGAAGGAGGAGATGCCCGAAAACATGGTTTCGAGCCGATTCAGCTTATCAGACTGGGGCGGAGGAGCCCGGGGCGGGTGCTCCCGCGCTCACGCGGTGCCGTCCAGGATGCGACGGATGCGTTCGAGCCGGGCGGCGACGTCACGTTCGTGCCCGTGCGATGTCGGCTCGTAGTAGCGGTGTCCGACGAGCGGATCGGGCAGGTACTGCTGCGCCACGACGCCGACATCCGCGTCATGCGGGTAGCGGTAGCCCTTGCCATGCCCGAGCCGCTTCGCGCCCGCGTAGTGGGCATCGCGCAGATGATTCGGGACCCGCCCGAATCCGCCGTTTCGGACGTCGGCGATGGCCCGGTCGATCGCGAGGTACGCGGCATTCGACTTCGCGGTGGACGCGAGGTACGCCGTCGCTTCGGCGAGCGGGATGCGGCCTTCCGGCATGCCGATGAACGCCACGGCGTCGGCGGCGGCGACGGCGATCTGCAGCGCCTGCGGATCGGCCAGGCCGATGTCTTCCGCGGCGGAGATGACGAGGCGGCGGGCGATGAACCGGGGGTCCTCCCCCGCCTCGATCATGCGCGCGAGGTAGTGGATCGCCGCATCCACATCGCTCCCCCGGATCGACTTGATGAAGGCGCTGATCACGTCGTAGTGCTCGTCGCCCTGACGGTCGTAGCGCAGGAGCGCGCGATCGACCGCCTGCGCCACCACCTCGGCCGTGATCTCAGGAGTGTCATCGGATTCCGGGTCGTCGACCATCGCCGCGGCCGCCTCGAGCGCCGTGAGCGCCCGTCGGGCGTCGCCCGATGCCATCTGCACCAGCGCCGCGCGGGCGTCGTCGGCGAGTGCGACCGAGCCCGCGAGCCCCCGCGGGTCGCTCACCGCCCGGTCGACGAGCGAGCGCAGATCGTCATCGCCGAGCGTCTCGAGCGTCAGCAGCAGCGATCGTGACAACAGCGGCGAAATCACGGAGAACGAGGGGTTCTCGGTGGTCGCCGCGATCAGCACGATCCATCCGTTCTCGACGCCCGGAAGCAGCGCGTCCTGCTGGGCCTTCGTGAATCGGTGGATCTCGTCGAGGAAGAGGATCGTCGACTGCCCGTAGAGGTCGCGCTGATTCAGCGCCTCCTGCATCACCTCTCGAACGTCTTTCACGCCCGCGGTCACGGCGGAGAGCTCGACGAACCGACGCCCCGAAGACCGGGCGATCGCCTGCGCGAGTGTCGTCTTCCCCGTGCCGGGGGGACCCCAAAGGATCACCGAGACAGCGCCGTTCGTCTGGCGGGAGCTGTCTGCCAGCGCCACGAGCGGCGAGCCCGGTCGCAGAAGGTGCCGCTGGCCGGCCACCTCGTCGAGCGAGACCGGCCGCATCCGCACCGCGAGAGGGGTCTGCCCCTGGAAGAGTGCGCCGCCGGTCATCCCTCCAGGCTAGACGTGCGCGCCGACACCGCGTCCGCCCCGTGGCTTTGTCGCGCGCGGGCGGCTGTGCGTAGGATCGGGCGAGCTCCGGCTCACGGATGAGGAGGAACAGTGGCCAACCCGAAGTCACGTGAACAGCGCGCCGAACGCGAGCGTGCTCGCCTGTACCAGGCCCGACGGGACTTCCACGCCGGCATCAGCCGCCGCCGCGTGCGAGACAACCTCATCGCCGGGATCGCCGGCGGCATCCTCATCCTCGCCGTCGTCGGCGGACAGGTCGCGTACTACACGCTCGGACCGGGCGTACCCGCTCCGTCCTCATCCCCCTCCCCGACGGCGACGCCGTCGATACCCGCGCCCTGATCGGGGCGCCGCACGGTCGTCGCGATCGGCCCGGCCGGCCGGACGCGTCATCCCCGGTCGCCGTCCCTCAGCGCTGCGACCGCGGGTACTAGGCTGAATCCGATTGCCCGACCGCCGATGCGAGCCGCTTGAGGTGCCCCGTGACTGCCGCGACAGAACACTCTTCCGATCAGCCCGAAACCGGGATCGTTGATCCCGGCGCCGACGCGCCCGAGAACATCGCTGAGCCGGTGACGACTCCCGATTCCGTGAACCCCGCCGAGCCCGACGGTGAGCCCGAACCCGCGACGGCGAGCGAGCCCGAGGCCGCGACGGCGAACGAGCCCGAGGCCGAAGGCACCCCTGAGCCCGTGGCCGAGCCCGTTGCGGCTCCGACACCGACTCCCGCGATGCCTCGCAAGCCGAAGGCGGCACCCGTCGCCGTCGAGAACGGCGAGCCCTGGGGCCGCGTCGACGATGACGGAACGGTCTCGGTGCGCGAGGGCGACCAGTGGCGAGTGGTCGGTCAGTATCCCGACGGCTCCCCCGAGGAGGCGCTCGCCTACTTCACCCGCAAGTACGCCGACCTCGCCAGCGAGGTGACCCTGCTGGAGGTGCGTCAGCGCCGCGGCGGGGCGTCCGCCTCCGACCTTCGACACACCGCGACGACCCTGCAGGGCAAGCTCGTGGACGCGGCGGCGGTGGGCGATCTCGCTTCCCTCACCTCGCGCCTCGACGCCCTGTTCGGCACGCTGCAGGAGGCGACCGCCGCCGAAGCCCAGGTCGCGAAGCAGGCCGTCGATGCCGCCATCGTCGAGCGCACAGCGCTGGTCGACCGCGCAGAGGCGATCGCAGCCCGCGACCCGCGCACGGTGCAGTGGAAGCAGGTGTCGGTCGAACTGAACGACCTCTTCGAGCAGTGGCAGGCGCACCAGCAGAACGGTCCGCGCCTGCCCAAGTCGACGTCGCAGCAGCTCTGGTCTCGATTCCGCGAGGCGCGCAGCACCGTGGAGCGGCACCGTCGGGCGTTCTACGCGGAGCTCGACGAGACCCACAAGCACGCGAAGGACCAGAAGACCCGCCTCGTGGAACGCGCGGAGGCGCTCGCCCCTCGCGGCGAAGAGGGAATTCCCGCGTATCGCGGACTGCTCGACGAATGGAAGGCCGCCGGACGCGCCGGCAAGAAGGTCGACGACGCGCTCTGGGCTCGGTTCAAGGCTGCGGGCGACGCGCTCTACGGCGCACGCATCGAGCGCGAGTCCGTGGAGGCCGAGGAGTCGAAGGGGCGCATCGAACTGAAGCGTGCGGTCCTCGAGCGTGCCCGGCCGATCGTCGACGTCAAGGACCTCGCCTCCGCGCGCCAGCAGCTGACGGCGATCCAGCGCGAGTGGGACGAGATCGGACGGATCTTCCCTCGCGACAAGGAGCGGACGCTCGATGACGAACTGCGCAAGATCGAGACGTCTGTGCGCACGCGGGAAGACGCCGACTGGAAGCGCAACGACCCCGAGACGACCGCCCGCGCGAACGACATGACGCGGCAGCTGACCGACGCGATCGAGAAGCTCGAGGCCGACGTCGCCGCCGCCGAGAAGCGCGGCGACGCCCGGGCGACGAAAGAAGCCCAGGCCGCCCTCGAGGCGCGGAAGGCGTGGCTCCGCGCGATCGGCGGCTGAGTCCTCCCCCGGATGACTGTCATCCGGGTCTGTCCACAGGTCGCCCGCGACGCCCCGAAGAGAGGGCGTCGCGGGGGCACCGGGTGGCCAGACGTGGTGGTGGGTGTTGTTGCCCCGG
>NZ_JAJHGO010000003.1:0-203172 GCF_020805625.1 Microbacterium sp. cx-59 | reverse complement strand
CCCCCCGGTTTTCTGTCACCGGGGGTCTGCCCACGGGGCGCCCGCCCCCCCCCGAAGAGAGGGCGTCGCGGGCGACACTGGTGCCATGACGTCGTTGTTCGTGTACTTCCCCGGAGAGCGGCTGAGCTCGGCCGAACTCAGCGCGGCCTGCCTCGACGGGCACCTGGTCGAGCTCGGCGAAGGGTACGTGCCCGCCGACACCGTGGAAACGTCGTGGCTGCGCGCGGCGTCGCTCCGCGCGATCGCCGGAACCGAGCTCGCGGCGATCCTGACGAGTGCGGCGTGGGTGCACGGCGCTCTCGCGGATCCTCCCGCGCGGCACCGGCTGCAACGCGCCAGTCCGCAGCGGATCCACGAGCCCATCGGCCGCCGATTCGTCTACCGCGATCCGCAGCTTCCGGCGGGCGACATCGTCCGGATCGCCGAGGTCGCGGTGACGACGCCGGCACGGACGGTCGCCGACCTCGCCCGCAGCGCGACGCCCGCCGACCTGGCGGCGCTCCAAGGTTTCGTCGATACCGACCCGCAGGTTTTGGCGGACGGATGCGGACTGCTGCGCACCTCGACCCGGATGCCGCACAAGCGAGCCGCGATCGAGATCCTCGAGGATCTGATCAGGACGACGTGAACCGGTAGACGTCGTAGACGGCGTCGATTCGACGGACCGCGTTGAGCACCCTGTCCAGGTGCACGGTGTCGCCCATCTCGAACACGAACTTGCTGATCGCCAACCGATCGTTCGAGGTCGACACCGTCGCGGAGAGGATATTGACGTGATGCTCGCTGAGCACTCGGGTCACGTCGCTCAGAAGTCCGGAACGGTCGAGCGCTTCCACCTGGATCTGCACGAGGAACACGCTCTTGGTCGTCGGCGCCCAGTCGACGTCGATCACCCGGTCGGGCTCGTTCATGAGCGACTTCACGTTGGTGCAATCGCTGCGGTGGACGGACACACCGCTCCCGCGCGTCACGAAGCCGACGATCTCATCGCCCGGAACCGGCGTGCAGCACTTCGCGAGCTTTACCAGGATGTCGGGCGCACCGCGCACGAGCACTCCCGAATCGCCGTCGCGCGGCGCGCCGCCGCGCCCGATGTGCGGAATATCGATCGGACCGGTCGTGGTGTCCTGATCGGCGACGAGCGACGTCACCTTCTCGATCACGGACTGCGTCGAGACATGGCCTTCGCCGACCGCGGCGTAGAGCGCGGAGACGTCTTCGTAGCGCAGCAGCTGCGCGACCTGAGAGAAGGAATCCTGGCTCATCAACCGCTGAAGCGGCAGGTTCTGTCGACGCATGGCACGGGCGATCGACTCGCGGCCCTGTTCGATCGCCTCTTCGCGTCGCTCCTTGGTGAACCACCCGCGGATCTTGTTGCGCGCGCGGGTGCTCTTGACGAAGCCGAGCCAGTCCTGGCTGGGCCCCGCATCCGGATTCTTCGAGGTGAAGACCTCGACGACGTCACCGGACTGCAATTCCGACTCGAGCGGGATCAGTCGGCCGTTCACCTTCGCGCCCATCGTGCGATGGCCGATCTCGGTGTGCACGGCGTACGCGAAGTCGACCGGCGTGGCTCCCGCGGGAAGACCGATCACGCGCCCCTTCGGGGTGAAGACGTAGACCTCTTTCGCGCCGATCTCGAAGCGCAGCGAATCGAGGAACTCCCCCGGGTCGGCCGTTTCGGCCTGCCAGTCGGAGATGTGCGCCAGCCACGCCATGTCGGTGTCGGAGGACTTGGGATCGACACTCCGACCCGTCATCCGCTCCTTGTACTTCCAGTGCGCGGCGACACCGAACTCGGCCTGCTGGTGCATCTCGTTGGTGCGGATCTGGATCTCGACGGTGCGCCCGCCGGGGCCGATCACGGTCGTGTGCAGCGACTGGTAGAGGTTGAACTTCGGTGTGGCGATGTAGTCCTTGAACCGGCCCGGGATCGGTGTCCAGCGGGCGTGCAGAGCCCCGAGCACCGCGTAGCAGTCGCGCACCGTGCCCACGATGACCCGGATGCCGATGAGGTCGTAGATGTCGTCGAACTCGCGGCCTCGGACCACCATCTTCTGGTAGACGGAGTAGAGCTGCTTCGGACGCCCGGCGATGCGGCCGCGGATGCGGAGCTCCCGCAGGTCTTCTTCGACCGACTGGATGACGTTCTGCACGTACTGTTCGCGCTGCGGCGTGCGCTGCTTCACCAGACTGTCGATCTCGACGTACAGCTTCGGGTGGAGCACGGCGAACGAGAGATCTTCGAGTTCGGATTTGATGGCCTGGATGCCGAGCCGGTGCGCGAGGGGCGCGTAGATCTCGAGCGTTTCGGTGGCCTTCTTCGCGGCCTTCTCGGGCGGGACGAAACCCCAGGTGCGGGCGTTGTGCAGCCGATCCGCGAGCTTGATCAGGAGCACGCGGATGTCGCGCGACATCGCGACGATCATCTTGCGAACGGTCTCGGCCTGCGCGCTCTCGCCGTACTTGACCTTGTCGAGTTTCGTGACGCCGTCGACCAGCATCGCGACTTCGTCGCCGAACTCGGCGCTCAGCGTGCCGAGTTCGTACCCGGTGTCTTCGACCGTGTCGTGCAGGAGGGCCGCGGCGATGGCCTTCGGGCCGAGCCCCAGGTCAGCGAGGATCTGGGCGACCGCGAGCGGATGCGTGATGTACGGCTCGCCGCTCTGCCGCTTCTGCCCGTCATGGGCCTTCTCGGCGACCGCGTACGCGCGCTCGATGATCGCGATATCGCCCTTCGGATGGTGCGTCCGCACCGTCCGCACGAGCTTCTCGACGTCATCGCGACGCGCCGCACGCGAGAAGATCCGAGGGATCAGACGTCGCAGCGACGAGGGCTGCGTGCCGGGAGGAACGGTCTCCGCCATGCTCGAATCACCACCCTCCGCCGGATCGAATCATCCTACGCCGCCGCAGAGTGCCATCGACCCGCTCAGGCCGGGACGCCCGCGCGCTCGCGCGCCTCGAGGACGCGCGCGTCGTTGGCCTTCACCCGCGGCTCGCCCTCGCGGAAGAGCGCGTAGAGCGGGGCGGCGACGAAGACCGTCGAGTACGCGGCGACGATCGTGCCCACGAAGATCGACAGCGAGATGTCGGTCAGCGTCTGCGCGCCCAGCCAGAATGCGCCGATGAACAGGATCGCTCCGGTCGGCAGGATCGCCACGACGGTGGTGTTGATCGAGCGGATCAGGGTCTGGTTGACCGCGAGGTTGACGGACTCACCGAATGTCCGCGACGAGATCTCGCCGTCTTCGCGCGTGTTCTCCCTGATCTTGTCGAACACCACGGTCGTGTCGTACAGCGAGTACGACAGGATCGTCAGGAAGCCGATCACGGCCGCCGGCGAGATCGGGAAGCCGCAGAGCGCGTACACGCCGACCGTGATGATCAGCACGTCCACGACCCCGACGACAGCCGCCGCCGACATCTTCCAGGTCCGGAAGTAGAGCGCGAGGATGAGGAAGGTCAGGGCGAGGAAGATCGCGAGGCCCCAGAGCGACTGCCGGGTCACATCGGCACCCCAGCTGGGTCCGATGAACGACGACGTCACTTCGCTGGAATCGACGCCGTACGCCTCCGCCAGCGCGGCCGAGACGGCCTGCGTCTCCTCGGGCGTCATCTGGTCGGTCTGGATACGGACCGCATCCGACCCGACCGTGGAGACCTTCGTCTCCGCGTTCGCCACGACGCTTTCGACGGCGTCGCTCGCGATCGCCTGATCGGGCGAGGACACGCCGGTGACCGTGAACTGCGAACCGCCGGTGAACTCGATCGAGAACTGGACGGGACGAAACAGCGGCACAAGCGCCGAACCGATGACGAGCAGCGCCGCGATGGTGAACCACAGCCGCCGACGCGGGATGAACGGGAAGGAGGACTTCCCCGAGTAGAGGTCGTTGCCGAGCTGGCCCATGGAGCGCATCAGTCGCGTCCCGCCTTCGCGTCGTTCGAGGGTTTCGAGGCCTCGGTGGTGGATGCGCTCGAGCCGCTCTCGAGGGCCCGTTTACGCTCGGCGATCGTCTGCCGGCGCTCCGCTTCGCCACGCGAGCGCGCGGTGCGGCCCTTCACGGCGGCCGCGGGAGCGCGGAACTGCGCCCGACCGCGGTACACCGCGCCGAGAGCCGTCGGGTCGAGGCCGGAGAGCGGGTGTCCGCCGCCGAAGAACCGCGTGCGGGCGAGCAGCTGCATCACGGGGTGGGTGAACAGGATGAAGATGACGATGTCGATCACGGTCGTGAGACCCAGCGTGAACGCGAAGCCCTTCACCGTGGCGTCGGCGAGGATGTAAAGCACCACGGCCGCGAGGATGTTGATCGACTTCGAGATGTAGATCGTGCGCTTCGCGCGGTTCCAGCCGTCTTCCACCGCCGAGGTGATCGACTTGCCGTCGCGCATCTCGTCTCGTATTCGCTCGAAGTAGACGATGAACGAGTCCGCGGTGAAGCCGATCGTGACGATCACCCCCGCGACTCCGGCGAGCGAGAGACGGAAGCCCATCCGCCACGCCAGGATGCAGAGCGCGATGTAGGTCAGAACACCCATGACGAGGAGCGAGGCGATGATGACGGTGCCGAGCGCGCGGTAGACCACGAGCGAGTAGATCGCGACGAGCGCGAGCCCGATGAGGCCGGCGATCACACCGATCATCAGCTGCTGGGAGCCGAGCGTCGCCGAGATCGTGTCGGAGCTCTGCACCGAGAAGCTGAGCGGCAGGGCGCCGTACTTCAACTGGTCGGCCAGGGTCTGCGCCGTCTCCTGCGTGAAGCTGCCGGTGATCTGCGGCTTGCCGTCGGTGATGATGGCGTTCATCGACGGAGCGGAGAGCACGTCGCCGTCGAGCACGAAGGCGAACTGGTTCAGCGGCGAGGTGAGCGGGTAGATCCGCTGGCTGATCGTCGCGAACTGCTCCGTGCCCTGGTCGTTGAAGACGATGTTGATCGCCCACGCACCCGAGGTCTGCACCACTCCGGCGCTGGCGTCGGAGATCGAGTCGCCGTCGAGCTCGACCGGCCCGAGGATGTACTTCGCCGAACCCGTGGCATCGCAGGTGATGAGGGGCTGGTCCGCCGGCTCGTTGGCCGGATCGTTCGCCGGATCATCGCAGTTGTAGGCCTGGAACTGCGCCTGCAGCGCGGGCGTGATCCAGCTGACGTCGCTTCCGCTCGTGGGGCTCGCCGTCGGGGTCGAAGGCAGAGCCGGGTCGGCGGTCGGGTACGGGGTCGCCGTTCCGTCTTCGCCGACGAAGGAGCCGCTGACCTCGCCCGACACGAAGAGCACCGCACGCAGCTGCAGCTGAGCCGCCGACTGGATGCGCTGACGCGTCTCCTCGTCGGCTTCGCCAGGAATCTGCACGACGATGTTCGTGCCGCCCTCGGTCGTGACGTCGGCCTCGCCGACGCCCGTGGCGTCGATGCGCTGGCGCATGATCGTCACGGCCTGGTTCATCTGCTCCGTGCTCGGGGCAGCGCCATCCGCGGTCTGCGCCTGCAGGATGATCTGCGTACCGCCCTGGAGGTCGAGCGCGAGCTCGGGGATCCAGGAGCTCGCCGGTTCACCGGCAGACGTCTTGAAGGCGTAGACGCCGAGGGCGTTGATTCCGAACAGGATCGCGGTGATCGCCAAGAGGCCGATCAGGGCGCGCCAGGCATGCCGGACAGGGGTGGGTGTCGCCACGGACAGTCAGCTTTCTCGTGGTGCAGCGGGGACGAAGACTCAGGCCTCGGGCTTGTTCTTCTTGTCAGGGTCCGCGTCGTCGGTGTGCGCCGAGTACTTGTGGTCGTCGCTGATCGAGGTGATGTCACCGTCGGCGACGCCCGCGATGTACTCGGCTTCGCTGGTCTCGGCCTCGATGAACTCGTCTTCGGTCACGACGCCCTCGGTCGGGTCGACCACGCGGAGGATCGCCTGGCTGTGCACCTTGATCTCCACGCCCGGCGCGATGGAGACGATCGCGGGCTGGTCGAGGTTCTCGCCGTCGTACTCCACGATCGTGCCGTAGAGGCCGCCCTGCAGCAGAACCTCGGCGCCCGGAACGGTCTGAGCGGACTTCGCCTCCTGCTCGGCCTTCGCCTTCTGCATCCGTCGACGGGAGCTGTAGAACATGAAGACGAGCAGGATGACCAGAAGGATGATCAGGCCGTAGTTGGCAAAGAAGTTCGCGAAATCCATGGGAAGGTCGGGGCCTTTCAGGGGCAGCGTCCACGAGGGCGGCGCTGATCAGGTGTAGTGCGGCGAAAGCCTCCGCCGATTATAGGTCATCGATCGGAAGCGTCCCCGACGAGTGCGGCACGCGAAGGTGGGCATAGGCCTCGGGGGTGGCGACGCGTCCGCGCGGGGTGCGACTCATGAAGCCGATCCGCACGAGGTAGGGCTCCACGACGGACTCGATCGTGTCGGCCTCCTCACCGACGGCGACAGCCAGCGAGCCAAGGCCCACCGGTCCGCCGCGGAATCGGCGGATGAGCGCATCGAGGACGGCGCGATCCAGGCGGTCGAGCCCGATCACATCGACGTCGTAGAGGTCGAGTGCCGCGTCGACGGCAGCCATATCGCCGGCGGCGATATCGGCGTGGACGATCAGGTAGTCGCGTACGCGGCGCAGTAGGCGGTTCGCGATACGCGGGGTGCCGCGGGAGCGCCGGGAGATCTCGGCGCGGGCCGTGCCCGGGATGCCGACGCCGAGCATGACCGCCGATCGTTCGATCACCCGCTCGAGTTCTTCGGGTTCGTAGTACTCGAGGTGGGCCGTGAACCCGAAGCGATCGCGCAGCGGGTTCGGCAGCAGACCGGACCGCGTGGTGGCCCCCACCAGCGTGAACGGGGCGAGATCGAGCGGGATGCTGGTGGCGCCCGCCCCTTTGCCGACCATGATGTCGATGCGGAAGTCTTCCATCGCGAGATAGAGCATCTCTTCCGCGGATCGCGCCATCCGGTGGATCTCGTCGATGAAGAGCACCTCCCCCGGAGTCAGCGACGACAGCAGGGCGGCGAGATCGCCGGCGTGCTGGATGGCGGGACCGCTGGAGAGCCGCAGTGCTCGGCCGCTTTCGTGCGCGACGATCATCGCGAGCGTGGTCTTGCCGAGTCCGGGCGGACCGGAGAGCAGGATGTGGTCGGGCGGACGCTGCTGGATGCGGGCCGCATCCAGCAGGAGCTGCAGCTGCGCGCGAACCTTCTGCTGGCCGACGAACTCGGCGAGAGATGACGGGCGCAGAGCCCCCTCGATCGCGAGTTCCGAATCCTCCGCCGGGGCCGCAGCGTCACGGAGCTCATCCACGGGACACCTCCGTGCGGGCGGGCCCGAGTTCCGCGAGGGCGCGGCGGAGGAGTGCCGCCACGGTCCGCTCCTGCGGATCGGCGCTCGCCACGACATCATCCGCGGTCTCGGCGGCGACCCGCTCCGTCCAGCCGAGACCGACGAGGGCCTGCGCCACCTGGGCGGCGAGGTCCGGGGCCGCGTGCGCGCGACCGCTCGTCGAGGTCGGAGTGGGCGGGGCGAGCTTGCCGGCGAGCTGCACGACGATGAGCTTCGCGGTCTTGGGACCGATGCCGGAGACCTTGCGGAAGGGGGCGTCGGCCTCGTCGGCGACGGCCTGCGCGATCTGCTCGATGCTGAGGTCGGCGAGCACCCCGAGCGCGGACTTCGGACCGACGCCCGATACGGCGAGCAGAGCCACGAACACGGAAAGCTCTTCCCGCGAGGGGAAGCCGACGAGCGAGAGCGCGTCTTCTCGGACGATCAGGTGCGTGTACAGCAGGAGTTCGTCACCGAGGTGCGCCGCCCGGGAGACATCGGGCGTCACGGCCACGGCGTATCCGACTCCGGATACCTCGAGCACGACCGCATCGAGGCCGAGATGGACGACGGTGCCGCGCAGCGAAGCGATCATTCGACCAGCCTAAGCGGGTTCGCATGTTTGTTCGATCGACACGCTCAGCGTCGCGTGGATCGCTCGGCGCGCTGCCACGCCCGTTGCGCCGGTGTCAGCGCGGCGTCGTCCGCACCCGGGCCGACGCCCGCTCCGCGGTTCGCTCCGCCCCGCCACGCGTGACACAGCGCGAGGGCGAGGGCGTCCGCCGCATCCGCGGGCTGAGGGAGGGCGTCGAGGCGCAGGATGCGGGCGACCATGGTCTGCACCTGCAGCTTGTCGGCGGCACCGTATCCGGTCACGGCCGCTTTCACCTCGCTGGGGGTGTGGGTCGCCGCGCCCAGTCCGTTCTCGGCCGCCACGAGCAGCGCGATGCCGCTCGCCTGCGCGGTGCCCATCACCGTGCTCCGGTTGTGCTGCGCGAAGACGCGCTCCACGGCGATCACGGCCGGTCCGAATTCGCGGACCGCCGCACGGAGGCCCTCCGCAATGATGTGCAGCCGCTCGGCGATGGGCAGTTCCGCGCCCGACCGCACGACGCCCACGTGCACGAGACGCGCGCTGCGGTCGGGTGCCACGTCGACCACACCCACACCGCATCGGGTGAGGCCGGGGTCGACGCCCATGACACGCAGCACAGAGCTCATCTCGACCACGCTAAGCGCAGCCCGGCGTCTCGGCCGTTGCGGCGCGCCTTACTCGTCGTTCTCGAGTTCGGCTTGCACCTCGGGGGTCAGGTCGAAGTTGCTGAAGACGTTCTGCACGTCGTCGCTGTCTTCGAGCGCGTCGATGAGCCGGAACACCTTGCGGGCGGTGTCGGCATCCACCTCGATCTTCAAGCTCGGAACGAACTCGACGTCGGCCGACTCGTAGTCGAGCCCCGCACCCTGGAGCGCAGAACGGACCGCGACGAGGTCGGAGGCCTCGGTCACGACCTCGAAGCCCTGGGCGTGCGCCTCGATCTCCTCCGCGCCCGCCTCCAGAGCGGCGAGCATCACGTCGTCTTCGTTCGCACCCTCGCCGGAGACGACGATCACGCCCTTGCGGGCGAAGTTGTACGCGACCGACCCCGGGTCGGCGAGAGTGCCACCGTTGCGCGACAGCGCCGTGCGCACCTCGGCCGCTGCACGGTTCTTGTTGTCCGTCAGACACTCGATCATGAGGGCGACGCCGTTCGGGCCGTAGCCTTCGTAGACGATCGTGGTGTACTCGACGGCCTCGCCGCCGATTCCCGCGCCGCGCTTGATCGCGCGGTCGATGTTGTCGTTCGGCACCGAGGTCTTCTTCGCCTTCTGTACGGCGTCGTACAGGGTCGGGTTACCCGACAGGTCGGCGCCGCCCATCTTCGCGGCGACCTCGATGTTCTTGATCAGCTTGGCGAACGATTTCGCGCGACGGCTGTCGATGACAGCCTTCTTGTGCTTCGTCGTCGCCCACTTGGAATGCCCGGACATGAATCTCCCGTGTTCAGCGGCTGGAAAGTCCGTGGTCGATTCTAGTTCAGTCGCGCGCGGACCATCTCGAGCAGGCGTTCGTGGAAGCGCGTCTCGCCCGTGACCTCCGGATGAAAGGCCGTGCCGAGCACGTTGCCCTGTGCCACCGCGACCACACGGCCATCCGCCAGCGAGGCCAGCGCGCGTGCCGCCGGTCCCACGCTCTCCACGAGCGGAGCACGGATGAAGACGGCGTGCACCGGAGGATCGCCGAGCTCCGGCACGTCCAGGTCTGTCTCGAAGGACTCCACCTGGGCGCCGAAGGCGTTTCGTCGCACGACGACGTCGAGGCCGCCGAAGCTCTGCTGCCCCTCGATGCCGTCGGCGATGGAGTCCGCGAGCATGATGAGCCCGGCACACGTTCCGTAGACCGGGAGACCGTCGGCGATCGCCGCGCGGACGGGCTCCGCCATCCCGAAGCTGCGGGCGAGCTTGTCGATCACGCTGGACTCGCCGCCGGGGATGATCAGCCCGTCCACCGTGCGGAGCTCGTCGGGACGGCGGATGCGGACGGCCTCCGCGCCGAGCGATTCCAGCACGTTCACGTGCTCGCGGACGTCACCCTGCAGGGCGAGGACTCCGACGCGGGGCGGCTTACCAGCCACGCTCGGCGAGCCGGTGCGGGGCGGGCAGGTCGCTCACGTTGATGCCGACCATGGCCTCACCCAGTCCGCGCGACACCTCAGCGACGACCTTCGGGTCGTCGAAGAACGTCGTCGCCTTCACGATCGCAGCGGCGCGCTCGGCGGGGTTGCCGGACTTGAAGATGCCCGATCCGACGAAGACGCCGTCCGCACCCAGCTGCATCATCAGCGCGGCATCGGCGGGCGTCGCGACGCCGCCGGCCACGAACATGACCACGGGCAGCGTGCCGGTTTCGGCGATCTCCGCGACGAGTTCGTAGGGCGCCTGCAGTTCTTTGGCGGCGACGTACAGCTCGTCCTTCGACATCGAACGCAGCACGTTGATCTCGCTCCGGATCTTGCGGATGTGCTTCATCGCCTCCGACACGTCACCGGTACCGGCTTCACCCTTGGACCGGATCATGGCCGCGCCCTCGTTGATGCGACGCAGCGCTTCGCCGAGGTTCGTCGCGCCGCACACGAAGGGAACGGTGAACTTCCACTTGTCGATGTGGTTGACGTAGTCGGCGGGCGACAGCACTTCGGATTCGTCGATGTAGTCGACACCCAGCTCCTGCAGGATCTGGGCCTCCACGAAGTGTCCGATCCGCGCCTTGGCCATCACCGGAATCGACACCGTCTCGATGATGCTGTCGATCATGTCCGGGTCGCTCATCCGCGAGACGCCGCCCTGTGCCCGGATGTCGGCGGGTACCCGCTCGAGCGCCATCACGGCGACCGCGCCGGCGTCCTCGGCGATGCGCGCCTGTTCGGCGGTCACGACGTCCATGATGACGCCGCCCTTCAGCATCTCTGCGAGTCCGCGCTTGACGCGCGTTGAGCCGGTGTCGCCTGTAGCCATGGTCGAATCCTTCTGCCGAAACGCGGTCGATCGACGGGCTCGATTGACCTAGGCCAAAAGGTAGCATGTCTGACACGTAGACTCCGCGTGTGACGACGACCGAGGGAACGAGCCGCATCCGGGGCGATTCCGCCGCCGAGATCGCCGACAGCATCCGGGATCTCGTCGAACGCGGCGCGTTCGGATCCGGCGACTCCCTCCCGCCCGTGCGCACGCTCGCCGACACCCTGCACGTCAACCGGAACACGATCGTCTCGGCGTACCGCCAACTCGCCGCGGCCGGCATCGTCGTGACCCGCGGCCGCGGCGGCACCCTGATCGCGCCGCGCTCCCCCGTCGCCCAGGAGGGCTTCGCGACCGGCACGGTGCTGCGCGACATCGGCACCGGCAACCCGGATCCGGCGCGCATCCCCGACGCATCCGCCGCGCTCGCCGGCGTCGTCGGTCGACCGGTGCTGTACGGCGAACCCGTCATCGACCGCGGGCTCGAGGCGTGGGCGACGGAGTGGATGCGCGCGGGTCTCGCCCCCGCGGATCGGATGCGCCTCACGATCACGAGCGGCGCCGTCGACGCCGTCGAGCGGCTTCTCGCGCAGGCTCTCACCCGCGATGATCCCGTCGCGCTCGAAGACCCGTGCTTCCTCGCCAGCATCCAGACCGTCCGGCTCGGGGGGTACCGCGCGGTTGCGGTGCCGGTCGATGACCAGGGCATGACGGTCGCCGGGGTGCAGGCGGCGCTCGAGGCCGGCGTCCGGGCGATCGTCTGCACACCGCGCGCCCAGAACCCGACCGGTGCGAGCCTGACGGCGGAGCGCGCGGCGCAGTTGCGAGCCGTGCTGGCGGACTACCCGTACGTCCTCATCATCGAAGACGATCACTTCTCCCTGCTGTCGTCGCAGCCGTTCCACTCGATCATCGGCGCCGACCATGCACGCTGGGCGCTCGTGCGGTCGGTGTCGAAGTTCTTCGGACCCGACATGTGCCTGGCGGTGACGGCATCCGATCCCGATACGGCGGGGCGACTCGCCATGCGGTTGAGCCCGGGCACCACGTGGGTCAGCCACCTTCTGCAGCGGCTCGTGCACGCCCTGGCGACGGATGCCGACGCGACGCGCACGGTGTCCGAGGCCGCTGCGCACTACGCCGCACGCAACGCGGCCTTCGCCCGGCTTCTCGTCGCACAGGGCGTGCCGGCGTCGGTCGGCGACGGCCTGAACCTGTGGGTGGAGCTGCCCGTTGCCGCGCGCGCGGTTTCGGCGCGGCTGATGCGCCGAGGGTGGCTCGCCCGCACCGGTGACGAGTTCGTGCTGTCGGATCCTGCCGCGAGCAGACGTCTGCGCCTCACCGTGCACGACCTGGATGACGCGGATGCGGAACGCCTGGCCGCCGATCTCGCGATCGCCGTCGGGGAGGCGACCGCCGCGGAAGTGGGATGATCGACGGGTGAAGATCCTCTCGATCCAGTCGGCGGTGGCGTACGGCCACGTCGGCAACTCGGCAGCCGTGTTCCCCCTGCAGCGCATCGGAGTCGAGGTGCTGCCCGTGTACACGGTGAACTTCTCCAACCACACCGGGTACGGCGCCTGGCGCGGACCGCTGATCGCCCCCGAGGACGTCGCCGCGGTGCTCCTCGGCATTGAGGAGCGCGGTGTCTTCGGCGAAATCGACGCGGTGCTGTCGGGCTATCAGGGCGGCGCCGGAATCGGCGACGTGATCATCGACGCCGTCGCGCGGGTCAAGGCCGCGAACCCGTCGGCGATCTACGCGTGCGATCCCGTGATGGGCAACGCGAAGTCCGGATGCTTCGTCGCACCGGCCATCCCCGAACTGCTCCGCGAACGCGTGGTTCCGGTGGCCGACATCATCACCCCGAACCAGTTCGAGCTCGGATTCCTCACCGGCACCTCGCCGGCCACGATCGAGGAGACCCTCGCGTCCGCCGACCTCGCCCGGGCGATGGGCCCTCGCACGGTGCTCGTGACGAGCGTCGAGCGCCCGGACCGGGAGGACGGCACGATCGAGATGATGGTCGTCGACGACCGCGGCGCGTGGATCGTGCAGACACCGCTCCTGCCGATGAAGGCGAACGGCTCCGGCGACGTGACGGCCGCCCTGTTCACCGCGCACTACGGCTCGACGGGCGATGCTGCGGACGCGCTCGCTCGCACCACGTCGAGCGTCTACGACCTGCTCGCGAAGACGCACGAGTCCGAAGAACGCGAGCTGCAGCTGATCGAGTCGCAGGAGTTCTACGCTCACCCGCGCATGCAGTTCACCGTGCGTCAGGTGCGCTGACGCGGCATCCGTCGTTCAGAAGCCGGCTTCGCCGGCGGCGGCCTGCCACTGGGGCGCGTCGTCGGGGCAGAGGAACCCGGTGCCGTAGATCATGATGCTGACGACACCGGCCTGAGCTGCCGCATCCTCGCCGGCGAGGGCGGAGATCAGCGGAGACGTCGCGACGTGCGACTGGAAGGTGTTCACGTCGACCGTGTGCGAGTTGAGAATCGACGTCTCGCACGCGTCGAGACCCAGCGCGAGCGTGATGCTCTCGAGTTCAGTCGACCAGGTGACCCCCTGCGACTCGACGTACGCACGTTGGTTGGCGACGAGTTCTTTCTGCGCCTCGGTGCGTGCCACGAGCGTGCTCTCGCCGGGTAGCTGCTGCTGAGCGGCGAAGAATTCGTCACGTTCCGCGAGCGCATCGCCCACGTCGCCCGCGCCGCTGTCCGTGCTCGATGACGCAGACGGCGTGGGCGTGGAACTCGGCGAGGCCTGCGCATCGGGGGCGGCGGCGGGAAGGAGCGAGCATCCGCTGAGCAGAAGGAGAGAGGTCAGCGCGAGCGGGATCGCGATGCGGGTGTGTCGAGCGGTCATGGTGTCCCCCTGGGCCATCGTTCGGTCCTGCCACGCTACGACGGCGGTGCGCGGCCGAACGGCCCTTGCGGAGCGACGGCTCAGTGTGCGGACCAGGCGTCTGCCACCGCGATGCGCACGTCGCCCAGGAGCTGCGGCAATGCCTTCGTCTTGGCGATGATCGGGAAGAAGTTCGCGTCCGTCGCCCAGCGGGGTACGACGTGCTGATGCAGGTGTCCGGCGACTCCCGCGCCGGCGACGGCGCCCTGATTCATGCCGATGTTGAAGCCGTCGCAACGCGACACGGCGCGCAGTACGCGCATGGCCGTCTGGGTGAGCGCGCCGATCTCGGCGACCTCCGCCGGGGTCGCCTCGTCGTAGGTCGGAATGTGCCGGTACGGGCAGACGAGCAGATGACCGGAGTTGTAGGGGAAGAGATTCAGCAGCACGTAGGCATGTTCGCCGCGGTGCACGATCAGCGCGTCTTCGTCGGTCTTCTCCGGTGCGGCGCAGAACGGGCACTCCTCGACCAGTGGCTGCGGGCCCGCTTGGATGTACGCCATCCGGTGCGGCGTCCAGAGCCGCTGGAACTCGTCGGGCACTCCGGCGAACTCGGATGCGGCGGCCAGCACCGCATCCGAGTCACCGGAATCGGTCGTCACGCGAGGTCCTCCGCGGTGTTGACGAGAGTCTTCTGAGCGATCGCCCCGAGGATGCGTTCGATCGCATCCTCGACCGGGATGCCGTTGGTCTGCGTGCCGTCGCGGAACCGGAACGAAACCGTCCCGCCGGAGCGGTCCTGCTCGCCCGCGATCAACTGCAGCGGCACCTTCTGGGTGGTGTGCGTGCGGATCTTCTTCTGCATCCGGTCGTCGGAGTGATCGACCTCGGCCCGCACGCCCTGAGCGCGAAGACGCTGCACGATCTCGTCGAGGTAGTCGCCGAAGTCGGCCGCGACGGGAATCGCGACGACCTGCACGGGCGCCAGCCACACCGGGAACGCGCCCGCGTAGTGCTCGAGCAGGATCGCGAAGAATCGCTCGATCGAGCCGAAGAGCGCACGGTGGATCATGATCGGGCGGTGCTTCTCACCATCCGGACCCGTGTACTCGAGGTCGAAGCGCTCGGGAAGGTTGACGTCCACCTGGACGGTGGAGAGCTGCCAGGTGCGGCCGATCGCGTCCTTGGTCTTGAGGTCGATCTTGGGGCCGTAGAACGCCGCCTCGCCGGGAACCTCGGTCACTTTCAGACCGCTCGCGTGCGCCACGTTCCGGAGCGCGTTCGTGGAGTAGTCCCAGAACTCGTCGCTGCCGATCCACTTGGACTTCTCGTCGTCGCGCATCGAGAGCTCGAGCTCGAAGTCCTCGAGACCGAAGTCTCGGAGCATCGAGATCACGAACTCGAGCACGCGAGTCGTCTCCGCCTCGAGCTGGTCGGGGGTGACAAACAGGTGCGAATCGTCCTGCGTGAAGCCGCGCACGCGAGTGAGACCGTGGAGCGCGCCGGAGAGCTCGTTGCGGTAGACCGTGCCGTTCTCGGCGAGTCGCATCGGCAGGTCGCGGTAGCTGCGCGCCCGCTCCTTGTAGATGAGGATGTGCATCGGGCAGTTCATCGGCTTCAGGTAGTAGTCCTGACCGGCCTTGGTGACGTTGCCGTCCGCGTCCCACTCCTCGTCCATGCGGATCGGGGGGAACATGCCCTCGCGGTAGGTGACGAGGTGGTTCGACTGGAGGAAGAGATCTTCCTTCGAGATGTGCGGCGTGTAGACGTAGGTGTACCCGCCCTCGACGTGCCGGCGCCGCGCATGCTGCTCCATTTCGCCGCGGACGACACCGCCCTTGGGGTGCCAGACGCTGAGCCCCGAACCGATCTCGTCGGGGAAGGAGAAGAGATCGAGCTCCTTGCCGAGCTTGCGGTGGTCGCGCTTTCCGGCTTCCTCGAGACGCTGCTGGTAGGCACGCAGTTCGTCCTTGGTTGGCCACGCCGTGCCGTAGATGCGCTGCAGCTGCGGGTTCTTCTCGCTGCCGCGCCAGTAGGCTCCCGCGATCCGCTGCAGATCCCAGCCGTTGCCGAGCGTGCGGGTGCTCGGCACATGCGGTCCGCGGCACAGATCACGCCACGCCACGGTGCCGTCGCGGGTGACGTTGTCGTAGATCGTCAACTCGCCCGCACCGACCTCGACGGAGGCGCCGTCGGTCTTGTCGGCGCCGCCCTTGAGGCCGATGAGTTCGAGCTTGAACGGTTCGTCGGCGAGTTCGGCGGTGGCCTCTTCGTCGGTGACGACGCGGCGGACGAAGCGCTGCCCTTCGCGGACGATGCGCTCCATCTCCTTCTTGATGGCTTTGACGTCTTCGGGGGTGAAGGGCGTGTCGGTGCCGAAGTCGTAGTAAAAGCCGTCGGTGATCGGCGGGCCGATGCCGAGGTTCGTCTGCGGCTTGATGCGCTGTACCGCCTGCGCGAGCACATGCGCGGCGGAGTGGCGGAGGATGCTGAGGCCGTCCGGTGAATCGATCGTGACGGGCTCGACGGCATCATCGGCCGTCACGGTCGTCGCGAGGTCTTTGAGCTCGCCGTTCACCCGCAGGGCGACGACCGAGCGGTCGGAGAAGAGGGCGAAGCCGTCGGCCGGGTACGCGACCTCGGCGGGGGTCAGATCAGTCACGAATACACTCCTGGTGGTCCTCTCCAGGCTACCGGTCGCCCGTGCCGCCTTCGTCGCTTCCCCCGTCTGGCTCACGTGTCGCAATCCGCCGCCCCGCCCCGCCGATTCCGCCACGTGAGCGGGATGGGGATCGGCTCACGTCTGCGCGGTCCGCCGATTCGCTCACGTGTCGCAATCCGCCGCCCCGCCCCGCGCATTGCGTCACGTGAGCGGAAAGGCGATCGGTTCACGTGTCGCAACACGCCGGGGCCGACGACAGATTGCGTCACGTGAACGGCGGGAGTTCGGGCACGCAGGCCGCATGATGGACCAGTGAAACTGGCGATCGTCGGATGCTGCCTCGTCGCTGTGGCCGTCATCGCGCTGCTGGTCGGCGCGATGCCGTGGAGCGAAGTTGCGACGATCGCCGACCGGGTGTGGCCGATCCTCGCCTTCGTCGTCGCCGTCACGGTCGTCGCGGAACTAGCCGCACGCGCGGGGGTGTTCGATGTTGTCGCGGGCCTGCTCGCACGCCTGGCTCGCGGGCGCACGATGGTGCTGTGGCTGTTCGTCGTGTTGCTGGCGGTGCTGGCGACGGCGTTCCTCTCCCTCGACACGACGGCGGTCCTGCTCACCCCGGTCGTCGTCGCGGTCGCTCGCGCCAACGGGCTCCCGCCGCTGCCGTTCGCGTTCGCGACGGTCTGGTTGGCGAACACCGCATCCCTCGTGCTCCCCGTCTCGAACCTCACGAACCTGCTCGCCTCGGAGCGGCTGACGGATGCGGGCACGGCAGGATTCGTCAGCATCATGGCCGCGCCGGCCGCGGTGGCGATCCTGGTGACGGTGGTGATCCTGTGGCTGCGGTACCGGACCCGGCTGCGCGGCACCTTCGATCCGGCGCCGCTCCCCCGAATCGCCGACCGCCCCTTGTTCACGGTGGCCGCCGTCGTGGTCGGGGTGATGATGCCACTTCTCGTGTCGGGCGTCGAGCCGTGGATTCCCGCATCCGGGGCCGCGGTTGTTCTGCTCGTCGTCTTCGTGTGGCGTTCGCCCCGGACGATCCGCGTCACGCTCGTGCCGTGGTCGCTGCTCGTCTTCGCTTCCGGACTCTTCCTCGTCGCGGGCGTCGCGGAATCGTCCGGACTGCTCGATGTCGTGGCCGGATGGCTGGGCTCCGGAGACGATCTGTTCTCGCTCTGGGGCGTGGCCGGCGCGGGCGCCATTGGGGCGAACCTGGTGAACAACCTGCCGGCGTATCTCGCGCTCGAGCCGGCCGCATCCGGTGCGCCCGAACGCCTCGCGGCGCTTCTGGTGGGGGTGAACGCCGGACCGTTGATCACCCCGTGGGCATCACTCGCGACGCTGCTGTGGTATCAGCGGTTGAGCGCGGACGGGATCGAGGTGCCGTGGCGGCGCTTCATCCTGTGGGGTGCGCTCGCGACGCCCTTCGTCGTGCTGCTCGCCGTCGTACCGCTCGCGCGGTAGCCGTCCGGGCCGGGCATCTGCGGATCATCCGCTCAACTGAGCCAGGAGCTCCGAGGCGTCGGACCCGGAGAACTCGGTGATGCGGCCGGCCGTCACCCGGTACATCGCGAACTCGGCGACGTTCGCATGCCTCCGGGTGGGCGCGATCCCCCGGAAGGCGCCCAGGTGGGTTCCGCTCCCCCTCAGGTGAGCGGCAACCCGATCCTCTTCGACGATCAACTGGATGCGGCGCCACCGCCAGTCGGGGAAGGCGGCGAAGAGCTCGGCGAGATCGTCGATCCAGGCATCCGCGCCCGCGGGCCGATGCGCCCGTCGGACGGTTGCGTCGAGGAAGGCGCGGATGGCGTCGAGATCGTGCCGGTTGGACGCCTCGAGGAAGTCGGCGTACCACTCGCGCAGTTCCCAGGGCTCCACGATTCCATTATCCGAGCCGAACGACGAGCGGAGGCGCAGCCCTCACATCGTCGTCGGCCTCACCGCAACACCCGCTGCTCGGCGAAGCGATGCAGTTTCAAGCACAGGTGGAGTGTGCTGCGGGACAGACCGTCATCCAGCGCGTTCTTCACGAGAGCCGGGAGCCGATCCAGGCGGTAGTAGAGGCTCGTGCGATGCAGGTGCAGTCGGGCGCATGCGCGCCGCGCGTTGCCGCCCTCGTCGAGGTAGACCTCGACCGGCTCACGTGCGGTTTCGTTCCCCTCGCGGACGAGCAACGAGGCGGCCGCGGAGAACGACGGCACATCGTCGGCGTCGTCTCTCGTGCGGTGCAGGAAGGCCCAGGGACCGATGTCGGTGATGTCGGCCTGCGGCCCGAGAGTCGGCATCCGGGACACGATGTCCGCTGCGCGCGCCGCACGGTCGGCGGCGGGCAAGGCGGACTCGGCATCCGGATCGATGGCGGAGAGCCCCATTCCGAGAACGTCCGTGCCGTCGCGTGCAGCCGCGTGCCGGAGGCTCCGTGCCGTATCCCGCGCCGCGGCCGTCGCCGCGAGCACGAACAGCATGCTCGCGTTCGCACCGAGGAACGTCGACCCGGCGACACGTGCCCCGAGGCGGACGCCGAGAGAGGCGCGTTCGACGCCGTTGGCAGGGTCGGGAACGCCGGCGGCGATCACCGTCAGTCCGTCGCGAGGGTGGATCCATCCTCGCGACGATGCCTCCGCGAACGCCCGACGGGCCTGCGGAGCATCGGAGGAGAGGAGCTGCGACATCGTCGAGCGCCGGTCAGCGCCGAAGACGTCGTCGGTCGGCACCGAGAGCGTCTCCGCCATCAGTTCCGCGGCTGTGTCGATGGCGGCGAGGTCACGACCGGACAGGGGCGGCATGCCGCCGGTTATGAGCCACAGCGTCGCCGTGCGCCGACCGCCGCGTTCGATGGGCACGGCGAGGCGTTCGCGACCGCCGAACGGCTCGAGGGAGATCGTCAGCGGCCGATGGACGTCGGCCAGAGCGAGCCGATCGAGGTGCGTACGCACGTCGCGCGGCGTGTACCGCTTCAGAAGCGCATCGGTCCGGATGTCGTCGATGTCGTCGTACTGCACGCTCCAGGCGAGCGGCCGATGCGCGAGGTCGCCGACCAGCACGGAGCGCGCGAGGGTCGCGGCGAGCTGATCCACGAGCGTGCCCAGGTTCGTGACATCAGGCGAGGTGATCTAGCGCCTCCAGGATGAGGGTCGCGACGGCATCCGGATGCGAGACCATCGACGAGTGCAAGGCGCCGTCGATCACGTGGGTTCTCCGGGATCCGGCGCGGTCGGCCATGAACGTCAGGGCCTCGACGGGGATGTTCTTGTCTCCCGTGCCGAAGACGAACCACGACGGCAGGGTCCTCCACGCGGGTGTCTCGGCGGCGAGAGGCTCGCCGAGTGCGGCATCGCGGATCGGGCGTTGGGTGATCGCGGAGACGCGGGCGAGATCCAGAGGCACATCGGCGGCGAACTGGTCGGGGTACAGCTCTCGATCGACGACCAGATCGTTCGTGCCGTCCCCGAGCGGGTAGGGGCGTACACGGTCGCCCAGGGTGCTGCCCGGGAACTGCCCGGTCAGTTCGAGCGCCGTCTCCCCGTGGTCCGGGGCGAACGCCGAGACGTAGACGAGCCCTTTGACGTGCTCGTCGCCCGCGGCAGCCTGCGTGATCACCGAGCCCCCGTAGGAATGTCCGACGAGGAGGACGGGTGTACCCAGCGAGGCAACCGCACTCCGCACGTTCTCCGCGTCGGTCACGACGCTGCGAAGCGGGTTGGGCGTGGCGATGACCGCCACACCGGCTTCCTGGAGAACGGAGATCACGCCGCTCCAACTTGCCGACTCGGCGAAGGCGCCGTGGACGAGGACGACGGTGATGTTCGACATGAGGTATTCCCCTTCAGCGGTGGTGCACGGCTCGCGCGGGCGGGTGCTCGCACGGTGGTCATCGCGTCAGAGGAACTCGAGTGAACCGAGCTCAGCTCGGTTCGGCCATAGCTTCACCGTACGTTCGGCGCGGAGCAACACGCCCGGATCGTCGTCGAATCAGCATCGAGCGCGGGAGTCAGCGCAGGACATCCGTGCGAGGCTGCCCACATCGCAGTACGGCGGGTTCGACACCACCCCAGGCGCCCACTTGTCCCACGCCAACGAGCTTCGTCTTACATGCAAAGCAAAAACCCCCGATCTCTCGGGGGCTTTAGGTGGTGCGCGATACTGGGATCGAACCAGTGACCTCTTCCGTGTCAGGGAAGCGCGCTACCGCTGCGCCAATCGCGCCTATACAGGCTGTTCTATTGTGGAGTGGAGGTGGCGACGGGATTCGAACCCGTGTAAACGGCTTTGCAGGCCGGTGCCTAGCCGCTCGGCCACGCCACCATGTGGTTCGACCCACGTGTCGTGATTCTCTCTAGAGAGAACCCCCGCACTCGAGCGGATGACGAGACTCGAACTCGCGACCCCAACCTTGGCAAGGTTGTGCGCTACCAACTGCGCTACATCCGCGTGCTTTCCGATCGCTCGGGCACTCGCATTACATTAGCCCAATCCCAGACCGACGCAAAACCAGAATCGCCCCGCGCGTGTCTCACAGAGGTCCCCGCACGTGCACGGCACCGCTGCCCGCATCCGGTATGCTCGGTTACCGGCCCACGTGGCCGATGGGCGATTGGCGCAGTTGGTAGCGCGCTTCCTTCACACGGAAGAGGTCGTCGGTTCGAGTCCGGCATCGCCCACCAGAAAAGGCCCGGATCGCGCGAAAGTAGCGTGACTCCGGGCCTCTCTCGTTGCCGATTACACCGATTGTGTGTGCGGTGTGTGGGACGAGGCCCTCGGAATCATCGAAGCGACCCGTTCTGCATGCACGCGATCAGCGTCACCGACGCGCGAGACGTACAGGTCAGCGGTGATGCGACTGGTCGAGTGCCCGAGCCTCTTTGACAGCTGCGTGACGTCTCCCCCGCCGGCGATCCAGAGCGACGCGTGCTCGTGGCGGGCAACGTGCAACGTGATCTTCGGGAGCCCCGCGCGCTTGCGCAGCGTCTCGAACAAACGAGTTGCGTAATCCGGCTTCACAGGCTCGCCATTCTCCATAGTGAAGACGTAGCCGCTGTCCACCCACGCTTCCGCCCAGAGTGCGCGATCGGCTCTCTGTCGCAGTTGCCACGACAGCAGGGCGCCGATCGCCGCGTCTTCGAGTGTCACCGTCCTCTCGCCGCTGTCGGTCTTCGGCTTTGAGCTCACGATGCCCGTGGTCGCCTGCACGCGGGTGTGCTCGACGCGTAGCGTGCGGGACGCCATGTCGACCGCGTCCCAGCGGAGGCCCATGAGCTCGCCGCGTCGCATGCCGGTGAGGAACGCGACCTCGTACAGGGCGCCGAGCCGGTGCTGCACCGCGACGTCAAGGAACTGTCCGACCTGCTCGCCGCTCCAAGGCTCGAATCGCTTGGGCTTCTCGGCCTCGAGCGGGATGCGCAGCGCGGGGTTCACGTCCACGACGCCATCCAGGAGCGCGGACGAGAACGCCGCCCGCAGGACGACCAGGATCTTGTGTCGAGTGCTGACGCCGCGCCCTTTGTCGGCGAGCTCGTCAAAGAACGCGACGATATGGTACCGGCGGATGTCGCTGATGCGCATGATCCCGTCGTTCCATCGAGCGTCGCCGACATCGAGGGAGGAGGCGGAAACGGCGTACTCGAGGTCCACGACATCGCAGTGCTTTCGCAGGCCGTTGGGGTTCCGGTTGCTGACCTCACGGGCGTCGCTGACGCGCTGAACGAGGACGGCGCCTGGTACCTCCCTTGGCCGAGTACTCGAGCGATCGCGGCAGACCTCGCCAGACGCCACCCCGGCGCGACGCTCGAGGCCGTGCGGAGAGAAACCGCGAGATGGCGCGCCCGAGCGCTGCGGCACATCGCGGTGAGCCGGAACCACTGGAGCGCGCCGACACACGATCGCGTACTCGAGCTCGACGAGGAGCTCATCGGGATAGACGCTCCCGATCACGCCAAGCGCCACGCGATCATCCGGCTATGGGCAGGGGCGGGTGAGCCAACACTTGCCGAGCAGCTGGAGACTCTGCACCGTTCCTTCGACACGCTCTCGTCCATCGCAGCCGCGGCCGCCCTAAAGCTACAGAAACTCCGGACTAACAGAGCGCGCCGGGTTGCGACCGAGCTTGAGGAAGCTGCGCTCTTGCCGCAGCGCGATTAGTGCCGGCCGAGTACCGCGCGAAACTGTCTAGCGGGTGCTCTCGGTCGTTGCCTCAGGGCCTGAGCCGCAAAGCGCCTCTGGGTGTTCGTCCAGCCACGCGCCAAAGATCTGCTCGTACGCGGCCGCGAGGCACTCTTCGTACGTCGGCACGGCATCAGTCCGTGCTGCTCTTGACCACGTCTCCGCGCGCGGCAGCGGTGGCCAACTTCAGGCCGTACGCGAGCGACTCAATGGCGGTCGCCAATTCGTGCTGGGGACCGTTCCGCCCTTCGAGCATGTTCATAGCTCGACGAGCAGCCTGCTCCGCCGTGAAGAAGCTGGACTGGGCGTGCTCGAGTGCCTCGGCGTGCGTCATGCGGTCCGGGGTTTCAGTCATGACCGCACTGTATCCAACCGAGATCCGGCCTTCGACTGCTGCACGCATGCGTCCGACCCAAAGAGACCGCGACGAGAGTCGAGGTGCTCGCACTCCGCTGGACATCCCGGGCCGTCGGCATCCAGTTCGACGTCGCGGGCAAGCCGATGCGGACATGGGTGTGGGCGTCCGCCGTCGAAGCTCGTTCGAAGGAGTGAGACTGAAAGAACTGCCTCGCTGCGTGCTTAGCATGCATGCTGCGAGCATCGGCGCGCAAGGTTGGCCGATCATTGGTGCCATTGCGCGTAATTGCGCGGCGCGTCCCGGCGCGCGAGTGTCGGGGTAATCATGCATAATGGTGCGTGCTTGCTCAGTAAGCATCCCGACAAGGAGACCCATGAACGAACTCGAAGAGCCCGAGGAAGACAGCCCCACGCTGTTCGATGCCAGTGAAGGCGGGCGGGCACGAGCCCGCAAGCTGAGCCCCGAGCGCAGGCGCGAGATCGCGCAGCGCGCGGCTGAATCCCGCTGGGACAGCACTATCCCACGAGCCGCCTACACGGGCGCGATCGTGATCGGCGATAGGCGCATCGAATGTGCGGTGCTGCCCGATGGCACCCGCGTACTTTCTCAGGGGACGGTGATGGCCGCGCTTGATCGCGCCACCCGTAGCGGTGTGCGCCGTAGCGACGCACCAAGACGCGCCCCATTCCTCAGCGCGAACAACCTCGACGAGTTCATCCCTGATGGCCTCAGCACAGACCTAGAGCCGATCCGGTACCGCCTCCCGAATCAGCAGTTCATTTCCACCGGGTATCGGGCCGAGACGCTCCCCAAAGTTCTCGAGGTGTATCTCTCGGCGCGCCAGGCGGGGAAGCTTCAGGAGAGTCAGCAGGGTGCGGCCCAGGCTGCGGAGATGCTCATGCGCGCACTCGCGCAGGTCGGAATCACGGCGCTCGTGGACGAGGCGACTGGATACCAGGAAGTTCGTGCGCGCGACGAGCTTCAGCAGTTGCTCTCGAAATATGTGACAGAGACGTTCCGACGCTGGGTTTCTGTCTTCCCCAACGAGTTCTTCCGCGAGCTCTACCGCCTGTACGGATGGGACTACAAGGAGGGGAAGACCAAGCATCCCCAGTACATCGGCAAGTTCATCAACGAACACATCTACAAGCAGCTGCCCGAGGGCGTTCACGCTGAGCTCGAGCGCCTGAACCCGCGAGGCGCTTCTGGCCATCGGTCGCGTAAACACCACCAGCACCTCACGGTCGACACCGGAATCGAGCATCTCGATAAGCAGATCGTCACCGTCGTGACGTTGCTGCAGGTGAGCGAAGACATCGATCAGTTCCGATCGCTGTTTGATCGGCGGTTCCCCGCAGCGCCGAACCGCCAGGTGCTGCGCGTGACAGAGACCGCCGAGCAAGGGTTCTTGACAGACTTCATCGACGACTGGCTCGACGAGGACAAGAACAACTGACAGACACGACTAGAACGCCCTCGGCTGCCTCTCGCGAGGTGGCCGGGGGCGTTCTAGTCCAGCGTCAGTATCAGAGTCCGTGACGTTCCATGAGGAACACCTCGACGGCGTCTCGGTTCGCGGTGCTGAGTGCGGGATAGCGAATCATCGCTCGGGCCGGCTATCGCGGCCCGGCCGTCGTAGTGTCGCTCTGACCTGAGCCAGGTCGCCGATATATGCACGTGCGTGTGTGCGGACCACACAGCAGCGGACGGAGTAGACGGTTTCGATCGCCCTGGTCGGATCCCGGATTGCGGCAAACCCGTGGACTAGGCGGAACATATGGAACCAAACGGAACGCCTGTAGTTCCTTCACACGGAAGAGGTCGTCGGTTCGAGTCCGGCATCGCCCACCAGAAAAGGCCCGGATCGCGAAGAACACGCGCGATCCGGGCCTTTCGCATTCCCTCCGCATCCGCAACTCGCGTCGCGCGCTGATCCCGACAGATATGCGGCCGAAGCGAGGAGATCTGCCGACGCGAGGACCGGAACCTCGGATGCGGACCTCGCTCCGGCAGATCTCCTCGCTCCGGACGCTCGAAACCCCCGTGGCACACCAAACACCCCAAACCTGCCGCGGCACCCAAACCCGCCACCCGCCGAGCCACCACAAACCTGCCGCGGCGCCAGACACTTCACGCGCCGCGCCAAGAAACAGGCGCCCCGACAGCTTCCCGGGGAAGACGGACCGAGCCGCGCTAACCGAGGAGCACGCGTGCCTGCTCCGCCTCCACGGACTGCGGCTCGCTCACGACGTACAGTCCCCGCGGCGAGTCAGCCGTCGCGGTCAGCGCTTCGATCCACGCCCGGTTGATCTTCGGCTGGCGGCTGCCGTGGAACTTGAACGTCATCGTCGCCCCGGCGTGCATCCAGACCGCTGTGCGCCCGGAGCCGACGCTGGCGTCGTCGCGCCATGTGAAGTAGAACGGCTCGGATCGCCGGAGCTTCGTACCGATGACGATCTGCAGATGCGCCAGCAGACGATCGTCGAAGGTCGCGCTGATCTGGGTGTCGTAGGTGAACTTTCCCATCCGAACTTTCTGGTCGGCCGCTCGTGACGGCGCTTCAGGTGAATCAGTGCCGGGCCCGCCCCGGTAGGGGCTGCGGCTCAGAAGTCGAAGAACCCGCCGAACGGCTCCTCGCCGTCGCCGTTGTCTCGCGCATCGAACTGCACGGCCTGAGAGGAGATGACGACCTGGGTGTGCGAGGTGATCAGGACGGATGTGGCACGGTTGCCGACCACGATGAACTCGACGAAGGTGGCGCCGGCGCGCGCCGCCTGCTCGATCTGGCGGCAAAGGTCGTCGACGTCTTGCCCCTGCGCCAGGAGGTAGCTGTCGCCGTTCACCTGGACTTCGGTGCGCACCATGGTCTGCGTATCTGTCACCACTTCACGGTACTGCGTCGGCGCGGTCGCTCTGGGGGTTGCGGCGCACACTCCGCTCGTGCAGGGCGTGACGCGGGCGCACGCACCGCTCGCGCAGAGCCCGGCGCTCCGTCAGCGCCGCTTCCACCCGTAGCGGCGCGCAAGCACTTCGGCGACACCCGCGAAGCGACGGGCGTCCAGCGGCGCACCCTGGCGACGAAGACCCCGCTGGTGAACGCTGTACAGCTGGTCGACATCGACCCAGGAGGGGCGACACTGGGCGTCCCAGTCCCCCGCGCCGATCGGCACGTACTCGCGGTCGCCGTCGTGCGAGCGGGAAGTGAGCTTCACGGCGTAGACGCGGTCGTCGGACTCCCCCGCGATCACGAGCACCGGGCGATCCTTCCCCCGGCCGTCGCGTTCGGCGTACGGAACCCAGGTCCACACGATCTCGCCCGCATCCGCCCGCGCGTCCCGGCGAGGTGCGTAGGCGAGCGTCAACGGCGAGACCCGGGTCGGATCGATCTCCACCGTGGCACTGGAGTCGCTCGCGGGTGTGTGAGCCGTGCGCGGACGCCCGAACACACGCGCCACGCGCGACAGAAACCGTCCGACGGTCGACATGATCACACCTTATCGGCGGCGTTCAGTCGGCGTCGGTCAGCGAGTATCCCCGCTCGCCGTGCACCGCGGTGTCAACACCGGCGACCTCGTCCTCGTTCCGGATGCGGAAACCGATCGTCTTTTCGATCGCGAACCCGAGCAGCCAGGCGACTACGAACGAGTAGACGAGCACGCCGAACGCCGCGACGAACTGCAGCACGAGCTGTTCGTAGCCGCCACCGAGGAACAGCCCCGTGCCGGTGGCGAAGAACCCGAGAAAGAGGGTTCCGACGAGTCCGCCCACGAGGTGCACCCCGACGACGTCGAGCGAGTCATCGAAGCCGAGCGCCCACTTGAGCTCCACGGCGATCGCGCAGATCGCTCCCGCGAGCACGCCGAGAAGCAGCGCCCATCCGGGAGTGAGCGACGCGCACGCCGGAGTCACCGCGACCAGTCCCGCCACGGCACCGGATGCGGCGCCCACCGAGGTGGCCTTGCCATCCTTCAGCTTCTCCACGACCATCCACCCGAGGATCGCGGCGGCCGTCGCGCCCAGCGTGTTGACCACGATGAGTCCCACCGCGGACTCGTCGGTGCCGAGCAGCCCCGCGACTCCCTGCGCGCCCGCGTTGAACCCGAACCACCCGAACCAGAGGATCGCGGCGCCGAGCATCACCAAGGGGACGTTGTGCGGCTTCGCGAGTCCTTTCCGGAACCCGATACGCTTTCCCAACACGAATGCCAGCGCGAAGGCGGCCGCGCCCGCGTTGATGTGCACGGCGGTACCACCCGCGTAATCGATCACGTCGACCGAGTAGCCGAGCTGCTCGCCGAGACCCATGATCCACCCGCCGCCCCACACCCACGCCGCCACCGGGAAGTAGACCAGCGTCGCCCAGAGGCCGGCGAACAGCATCCACGCGCCGAACTTCGCCCGGTCGGCGATGGCGCCCGAGATGAGCGCGACCGCGATGATCGCGAAAGTCGCGCTATACGCCGCACGAACAAGGGTGTCGTCGTCGGCTCCGGCGAGGCCGACATCGGCGAACGGATTACCCGCGAACGCCCACGTCGTGTCGACGGCGCTCATCTGGAATCCGAACAGGATCCAGAGCACGCCGATCAGCCCGAGCGCGCCGAAACTCATCATCATCATGCTGATGACGCTCCGGGCCCGAACGAGCCCGCCATAGAACAGCGCGACCCCGGGCGCCATGAGCAGCACGAGCGCCGTCGCGACGACCGCCCACGCCAGATTTCCGCTGTCCACGTGAGCTAGGAGTGCGTCAGCGCGATCAGCCGAGAGACCGCGCGCAGATACTTCTTGCGGTATCCCCCGCCAAGCATCTCTTCGCCGAACACCGTGTCGAGCGGTGCGCCGGTCGCCCGCACGGGAATCTGCGCGTCGTAGGCCCGGTCGACGAACGCGACGAATCGGAGGGCGGCCGACTGGTCGGTGAGCACCGTGACGTCGCGGAGCCCGATCTCGGCGAGACCGTCGATGAGCCGGATGTATCGCGACGGGTGCACGGAGGCGAGGTGGGCGACGAGGTCGGCGAAGGCGTCGTCGGAGGCGATGCCAGATTCCGCCACCGCAGCCACGCGGGACTCGTACTCCTCGGCGGTGAGGACGACGGCGTGCCCGTCGACGGCACGCTGGCGGAAGTCGACGCCGTCGATGCGCAGCGTCTCGAAGCTCGCAGACATCGCGCTGATCTCGCGGAGGAAGTCCTGCGCGGCGAAGCGGCCCTCGCCGAGCGCGTTCGGCGGGGTGTTGGAGGTCGCCGCGAGCTTCGTACCGGAGGCCACGAGCTCACCCAGCAGCCGGGTCATCACCATGGTGTCGCCCGGGTCGTCGAGCTCGAACTCGTCGATGCACAACAGATCCGCACCGCGGAAGAGCTGCACGGTCTGCTGATAGCCGAGCGCACCGACGAGAGCGGTGTACTCGATGAACGAGCCGAAGTACTTCCGGCGTGCGGGCATGGCGTGATAGATCGCCGCGAGCAGGTGGGTCTTGCCGACGCCGAACCCTCCGTCGAGGTACATCCCGGGTTTGCGGTCCGGAGCCTTCGGTGCGCGGCGGAACAGACCGCGCTTCGCGCCGGATTCGACGAATCCGCCGGAAAAGGCGACCAGCGCGTCCTTCGCCTCCTGCTGCGACGGGTGCGCGTCATCGGCGCGATACGACTCGAACGTCGCGTCGGCGAACTGCGGGGGCGGTACGAGTGCGGCGACCATGTCGGTGCCCGAGACCTGCGGGGTCCGGTCGACGAGGTGAACGATGCCGGTGGGCGTCACGGTAGCGGTCATGCGGGCGTCCTGTGTCCCCTGTTTACGGATGCGGATGCGTCTCCCACCCGAGGTATCTAGGGTCGATGCAGACGGCTACCACACTACGCCGTGTCCCGTACGCCCTGATCGCGAGGAGCAATCGTGCCCGTCGAACCCGACACCACGTCCGACAAGTTCGCCGCCTACGCCCACCCGGAACGTCTCGTGACGGCGGACTGGCTGCAGGAGCGGCTCGGCTCGCCGGGCCTGGTCGTCGTCGAATCGGATGAGGACGTGCTCCTCTACGAGACCGGCCACATCCCGGGCGCCGTCAAGGTCGACTGGCACACCGAGCTCAACGACCCCGTCGTCCGCGACTACGTCGACGGCGCGGGCTTCGCGGAGTTGCTGAGCCGGAAGGGCATCTCCCGCGACGACACCGTGGTCATCTACGGCGACAAGAACAACTGGTGGGCCGCCTACGCGCTCTGGGTGTTCTCCCTGTTCGGCCACGAGGACGTGCGTCTTCTGGACGGCGGTCGAGACCGATGGATCGCGGAGGAGCGCCCCATCACGACGGAGGCGTCGGCTCCCACGCCGACCGATTACCCGGTCGTCGAACGCGACGACAGCGTGCTCCGCGCATACAAGGAAGACGTGCTCGCGCACCTCGGCAATCCGCTCATCGACGTGCGCTCCCCCGAGGAGTACAGCGGAGAGCGCACCACGGCCCCCGCCTACCCCGAAGAGGGCGCGCTCCGCGCCGGCCACATCCCCTCCGCGCAGAGCGTGCCGTGGGCGCGTGCCGTCGGCGCCGACGGCGGATTCAAGCCCCGCGAGGAGCTCGATGCGATCTATCGCGGCGATGCCGGTCTCCGCGATGGCGACTCGGTCGTCGCGTACTGCCGCATCGGTGAGCGCTCCAGCCACACCTGGTTCGTGCTGAAGCACCTCCTCGGTTTCGACGACGTACGCAACTACGACGGATCCTGGACGGAGTGGGGCAGCGCGGTGCGCGTGCCGATCGTCACGGGCGCCGAGCCGGGCGCAGTCCCCGGCAGCTGATCGACCGCCGATGTCGCGAGGGTGGGCGCGGGCCGAGCGCCCGCCCTCGCGCGGTCTCCTCGTGAAAGGATGGCCGGGATGAGCGACACCGCACTGCCCGAGGCCCTCGCCGAGATCCGCGAGGATTTCCTCGCGCTCCCCGAAGCCGAGCGGCTTCAGCTCCTGCTGGAGTTCTCGCAGGAGCTTCCGCCCGTCCCGGCGCAGTACGACGGGCACCCCGAGCTGTGCGAGCGGGTCGCGGAGTGCCAGTCCCCCGTGTACATCGTGGTCGACGTATCGCCGGACGGAATCGTAGCGATGCACGCGACGGCACCGGCCGAAGCGCCGACGACCCGCGGCTTCGCGAGCATCCTGGTGCAGGGTCTGACCGGGCTCACCGCCGACGAGGTTCTCGCGGTGCCCGATGATTACCCGCAGAGCATCGGTCTCACCCGGGCCGTGTCGCCGCTGCGGATAGCGGGCATGACCGGCATGCTCCTGCGCGCCAAGCGGCAGGTCCGCGCGAAGATCGGGTCCTGAGTTCCGGATGCTGATCACTCGCGTGATCCCGGGCCCCGCAGAGACGGTCGATGCCGGAACCGACGCGGGCCGGGCATGGCTCGAGGCCGCGTACGCACCGCCGGCGGGCCCGTTCGTGCGCCTCAACATGGTGACCTCGCTCACCGGCGGCGCGACGGGTTCGGACGGAACGAGCGACACGCTCACCAGCCCGCTCGACCGCACGGTCCTCGGCATCATCCGGGCATCATCCGACGTCGTGGTCGTGGGTGCGCAGACCGTGCGCGCAGAGAAGTACATCGTGCCGCGCCGCACGCGTCTCGCGATCGTGACCGCATCCGGCCGGCTCGACGGTCTTCGGATCGAGGCGGAGGATGCGGGACGCGTCGTCGTGTTGTGCCCGGCCGACCGTGCCGAAGCGGTGCGCGCGACCGTTGCCGAGTCGGCCATCGAGGTGCTGCCGATCGCCGGCGATGGCGACCTGACCCCGGAAGCGATCGTGGCGTCACTTGCCGATCGCGGGTGGACCCGAGTGGTCTGCGAAGGCGGACCCGCGCTGGCATCGCAGTTCGCCGCGGCGGGAGCGATCGACGAGTACTGCGTCACGGTCGCGCCGCGGATCGGCGCGTCACCGGCACCGTTCCTGCACGTGCAGCACGACATCGCGGCAGAGCCACGGGCCCTGCTCGTAGACGACGCGGGGTTCAGCTATCTGAGGCTGCGCCCTCGACCGTGAGCTCGTGGCGCCGCATCCAGTTCCGGATGCTGTCGCTCCACCGCTTCTCGTCGTAGTTCCAGAGCTTCGTGTGCCGTGCGACCTCGAAGACGTCGAGTTCGACGAGATCGGGACGCGCGTCGGCCAGCGCGTGCGATGCGTCGGAGGGCACGAAGCCGTCGTCGTCGCTGTGCAGGATCAGGATGGGGTCCCGCAGCTCCTTGGCCCGCGCGACGACATCGAGGCGCTCGAACGGGATGGGGTGGCCCGTGCGGGTGAAGGCGGTTCCCCACTCGGACTCGAGCGCCGCGTAGGCGACCGAGGTGACGGCGTGCGGCAGCTTCATGGCCTGCGCCTGGTAGTCCAGCACGACGCGCCAATCCACAACCGGTGAGTCGAGCACGATGCCGGCGATCATGTCGCGGTGCGCCGAGCTCAGGGCCAGCTGCAGCGCGATCGCGCCGCCCATCGACCAGCCCATCAACACGACGCGGCGTGCTCCCTGACGGCGGGCGAAACCGATCGCGGCGTCGACGTCACGCCACTCGGTCGCACCGAGTCCGTACGTTCCCGTGCGGCTTCGCGGAGCCTCGCCGTCATTACGGTACGACACGACCAGGGTCGTGATTCCGAGGCCGTGCATGAGGGGGACGGCACGGAGGCACTCGGCGCGGGTCGTTCCCCGCCCGTGCACCTGGATGCACCAGAGGTCGGTGGCTTCCTCGGCCGGGAACAGCCAGGCGGGGCAAGGACCCACGGCCGAGCCGATGAGCTGCGAGGAGAACGGGAGGTGCAACTGCTCGGGACGGTCGTAGTACCAGCCGCTGAAGGCGGCTTCGGCGGCGAGCTGGGAATCCAGACCGACGTGAGTGAGGAGCTTCCGCTTCACGCTGTGCTCGTTCGAATCGAGCACGCTGCCGAGCTTCACATAGTCCTCGGTGCCCGTCGTGAACAAGCCGTATCGGCCCGGCAACTCGGTGTCGGGGGTGCGCTCGAGTGTGACGGTCTGGGCGCTCGGGTCGACCGCGAGGATGCGGGTGTCGGCGCGTCGTGCGGCGGGCGTCACGACGCGGCGAGCCACCCGTAGCGCAACGGCGCCGAGCAACGCACTCGTCATCGCGGTCGCTGCCGCGAGTCCGACAAGTGCACCGCCGAGAGCCCCGCGCAGAACGGGAGAGGCACTGTGTGAAGCGGCGCGCCTGAAGTTGTTCATGGTCGAACCAGCCTAGTCTGTCGCCGTGGCCCACCCCTCTGCCCCGTCACCCTCCTCGTTCGAGGATGCCGTGGCGGATGTGGCCCAGGTCGTCTTTCGCGATGACCTGGCCGTGCGGCAGATCAGCGCGCCGACCGGGCTGGCCCCGAACGCGATCGCGCTGGCCGGCGACATCCGTCCCGAGTCCGAGCACGGCGAGTCGTTGTACGGAACGGGCCGTTTCCTCCTGCTGCACGACCCGACCGAGCCCGACCCCTGGGGCGGTCCCTGGCGCGTCGTCTGTTTCGCGCAAGCGCCTCTCGACGCCGACATCGGCATCGATCCGCTCGTCGCGGACGTGGCCTGGTCGTGGCTGGTCGACGCGCTTCGAGCCCACGATGCGCCGCACCATTCCGCATCCGGGACCGCGACGAAGACCCTGTCCAAGGGGTTCGGCGGGCTCGCCGAAGAAGGCGACGGCGCCCAGATCGAATTGCGGGCATCGTGGTCCCCCGACGGGCGTTTTTCTGCTCACGTCGAGGCATGGGCCGAGCTTCTGGGCATGCTGGCGGGTCTTCCGCCGGGCTCGGAGAACATCGACAGCATCCGGACGAAAGGAACAAGGCGTGGCTGAGTACCCCGTGATCGCCGACGACGACACGCTGGCGGATGCGGTCATCGCTCTCGCCGATGGCGAAGGTCCGTTCGCCGTGGACGTGGAGCGCGCGTCCGGTTTCCGGTACTCGCAGCGTGCGTACCTGATCCAGATCTTCCGCCGCGGCGCGGGGGTCTTCCTGCTCGATCCGCCCGCGCTGTCTCGCTACGACGATCTCCAGGGCGTCCTCGCGACCGATGAATGGGTCCTGCATGCCGCGAGTCAGGATCTCCCCTCGCTCCGGGAACTGGGCCTCGAACCGCCGCGCATCTTCGACACCGAGCTGGCCTCGCGGCTCCTCGGCCACGAGCGCGTGGGCCTGGGCGCCATCGTGGAGGAGACGCTCGGAATCACCCTCGCGAAGGCGCACTCGGCGGCGGATTGGTCGACGCGCCCGCTGCCGCAGGGGTGGCTCGAGTACGCCGCGCTGGATGTGCTGCATCTCATCGACGTGCGCGACATTCTGGTCGCCGAACTCGCCGAGCAGGGGAAGACGGAAATCGCCGTGGAGGAGTTCCAGGCGGTGCTCGATCGCCCGTCCAAACCGCCGCGCACCGACCCGTGGCGCCGGCTGAGCGGTCTGCACACGCTGCGCGGCCGGCGTACGCTCGCGATCGCGCGGGAGCTCTGGGAAGCCCGCGAAGAGCTCGCGATCGCACAGGACGTTTCGCCGGGTCGCCTCGTGCCGGATCGCTCGCTGGTCGCCGCGATCGCCGCCGATCCCGAGTCGAAACGCGCACTGAGCGCGATCAAGGAGTTCAACGGACGGGCGAGCCGTACCGAGCTCGACCGGTGGTGGGCGGCCTTCGAACGCGGCCGCGCGGCCACCGTGCTCCCGCCCGACCGTGTGCCGAGCGACACCCTACCGCCTCCCCGCGCATGGTCCGATCGCAACCCGGCCGCGGATCTCCGGTTGAAGGCCGCACGCCCGATCGTCGAAGAACGAGCGAGCGAGCTCGGCATGCCGACGGAGAACCTGCTGACGCCCGAGCTGCTCCGACGCGTGGCGTGGGAACCGCCGGAGCCGACGGATGCCGAGGGCATCGGGGAAGCCCTGCGCGCTCTGGGCGCGCGATCCTGGCAGGTGCACGAAACCGCACAGATGATCGCGGATGCCTTTGTGGCTTCCGTGCAAGAGCCGCCGTCGCCCGCCGAGACCGATTCGTAGGTTCGGCCCAACCGATTCCCGCCCCCGCAGGGGCCTCCATAGTGTCGAGAGCACACAGACTTTGGAGGCAAAGTGGCCGAAATTTCGGACGTCTATTTCGTCGACGGCATGCGGACCCCGTTCGGTCGCGCCGGCGAGAAGGGCATGTACTGGAACACCCGTGCGGACGACCTGGTGGTCAAGACGATCATCGGTGTGATGGAGCGAAACCCCGACGTTCCGGCTGATCGCATCGACGATGTCGCGATCGCCGCGACGAGCCAGACCGGAGATCAGGGTCTCACCCTGGGCCGTTCAGCGGCGATCCTTGCGGGGCTGCCGATGACCGTTCCCGGATTCGCCATCGACCGCATGTGCGCGGGCGCGATGACGAGTGTCACGACGATGGCCGGTTCGATCGGCATCGGGATGTACGACGTCGCCCTGGCCGGCGGTGTCGAGCACATGGGGCACCACCCCATCGGCGCGAACACCGACCCCAACCCGCGGTTCGTGGCCGAGAAGATGGTGGACCCCGGCGCCCTCAACATGGGGGTGACCGCCGAGCGCATCTTCGATCGTTTTCCTCATCTGACCAAGGAGCGCAGCGACCGTTTCGGCATGCGCAGCCAGCAGAAGGTGCAGGCGGCCTACGACGCGGGAAAGATCCAGCCGGATCTCGTCACGGTCGGAACGAAAGACGCCTCCGGCGCGTGGGGACTGGCGACCGAGGACGAGGGGCGCCGCCCGCAGACCACGATGGAAGATCTCGCAGGTTTGAAGACGCCCTTCCGCCCGCACGGCCGGGTCACGGCGGGCACGTCCTCCCCGCTCACCGACGGCGCCACGATGGGCCTCTTGGCCGGTGCTGCCGCAGTCAAGGAGCTCGGCCTTCGCCCGAAGATGCGACTCGTGTCCTTCGCCTACGCCGGAGTCCAGCCCGAGATCATGGGAATCGGACCGATCCCGTCGACTGAGAAGGCGCTGCGTAAAGCTGGCCTGGGGATCGACGACATCGGCCTGTTCGAGTTGAACGAGGCGTTCGCCATCCAAGTCGTGTCGTTGCTCGACCACTTCGGTATCGACGACGACGATCCCCGCGTGAACGCGTGGGGTGGGGCGATCGCCTTCGGGCACCCGCTCGCCGCATCCGGCGTCCGTCTCATGATCCAGCTCGCTGCGCAGTTCCAGGAGCGCCCCGACGTTCGGTACGGGCTCACCGCCATGTGCGTGGGTCTCGGTCAGGGCGGGTCCGTCATCTGGGAGAACCCGTCCTTCGACGGCAAGAAGAGGAAGAAGTGAGCGCGACCACCGTGACGAACTACGACGCCATCGATTTCTCGCCGCTCGACGCCTTCACCGCTGATGAGGTGGTGACCCACTCCCCCGTTCGCGACATCCGGCTGCCCTCCGGGAACGTTCTCGCACTGATCACGCTCGACAACGGCCGCGACCACACCCGACCGAACACCCTCGGGCCGGCCACGCTCGCGGAGCTCAACGACACGCTGAGCACCCTGCGTGCCCGCGCGGCCGCGGGCGAAATCCAGGCCGTCGGCATCACCGGCAAGCAGTACATCCTCGCGGCCGGCGCCGACCTCTCCCAGGTCTCGCAGGTGCCCTCTCGCGATGCGGCGAAGCTGATCGCGCAGCGCGGACACCAGGTGCTCGGCCAACTCTCGACGCTCGGCGTTCCGTCGTTCGCGTTCGTGAACGGGCTCGCGCTCGGTGGCGGGGTCGAGGTTGCCCTCAACTCGACCTACCGCACCGTGGACTCGTCCGCTGCCGCCATCGCGCTGCCCGAAGTGTTCCTCGGCATCATCCCTGGATGGGGCGGCGCCTACCTTCTGCCGAATCTGATCGGAATCGAGAACGCCCTCGAGGTCGTCATCTCGAACCCGTTGAAGCAGAACCGCACACTCAAGCCGCAGCGTGCGTTCGAACTCGGCATGTTCGACGCGATCTTCTCGCCGGCGACCTACCTGGAGGACTCGCTCTCGTGGGCCGACCGGGTGCTCACGGGAGCTCAGAAGGTCGTCCGGAAGAACGAGCCCGGCAAGATCGAGCGGCTCACGAAGTGGCCGGTGGCGATCAAGATGGCTCGCTCCATGCTGGAGAGCCGAATCGGCACCGTCCCCCGTTCGCCGTACGTCGCCCTCGAGCTGCTCGAGAAGGCGCGGAGCGGCACGAAAGAAGAGGGTTTCGCCCGAGAGGACGACGCCCTCGCCGACCTCGTCGCGGGCGACCAGTTCGCGGCATCGATGTACGCGTTCGATCTCGTGCAGAAGCGCGCCAAGCGCCCCGTCGGCGCGCCCGACAAGTCACTGGCGAAGAAGGTCACCAAGGTGGGCATCATCGGCGCGGGGCTCATGGCCAGCCAGTTCGCGCTGCTGTTCGTGCGCCGACTCAAGGTGCCCGTGCTGATCACCGACCTCGATCAGGCCCGCGTCGATAAGGGCGTGGCGCACATCCACGACGAGATCGGTGCGCTCGAGGCCAAGGGTCGGCTCGACGGCGACACGGCGAACCAGCTCCGTGCGCTCGTCCGCGGCACCACCGACACATCCGAATTCGCCGACTGCGACTTCGTGATCGAGGCGGTATTCGAAGAGGTGGGCGTGAAGCAGCAGGTGTTCGCCGGAATCGAACCGATCATCGCCCCGGACGCGATCCTCGCGACGAACACGTCATCGCTCTCCGTCGCGGAGATCGGCGCTCACCTCGCCCACCCCGAGCGTCTCGTCGGCTTCCACTTCTTCAACCCCGTCGCGGTCATGCCGCTGATCGAGGTCGTCAAGACGCCGACGACCAACGAGCAGACGCTGTCCACCGCGTTCGTGGTCGCGAGGGGACTCGGCAAGAATGCCGTTCTGACGGCGGATGCGCCCGGCTTCGTCGTCAACCGTCTCCTGGCGAAGGTCATGGGCGAGGCGGCGCGTGCGGTCTACGAAGGAACCCCCCTCATGACCGTCGAGAAGGCGTTCGCGCCGCTCGGATTGCCCATGTCGCCGTTCCAGCTGATCGACCTCGTCGGGTGGAAGGTCGCCGCTCACGTGCAGGATACGATGGCGCACGCCTTCCCCGAGCGGTTCTTCGCGTCCGAGAACTTCCACTCGTTGGCCGAGTTGTCGCAGGTTGTGGAGAAGGACAAGTCCGGACGGGTCACCGGCTGGACGAAGGCTGCCGAGAAGGTGCTGACGGGTGCGGTCGGATCGACGCCGTCCTCCGAGGCGACCATCCTGCAGCGGGTGCAGGACGGTCTCGCGCAGGAGATCCACCTCATGCTCGAGGAGGGTGTCGTGCCCGAGGTCGAAGACATCGACCTGTGCCTCATCCTCGGGGCGGGCTGGCCGTTCATTGACGGCGGTGCATCGCCCTACCTCGACCGGGAGGGCGCGTCCGAGCGCGTCTTCGCCGACACGTTCCACCATCCGCCGATCCTCGGCATCGTTTCGCGCTGAGCGCGGGCGAACGAAGAGGGGCGGGACCGGTCAGCCGGCCCCGCCCCTTTCGGTTCGCCTCAGTCGCGATTCTCGGAGGTCTGTTCCGCCTGCGCCCAGGATGCATCGGCGTCGTCGTTTGCGGGACGAGCGACCGGGATGCGGGTGCCGAGCACCTGAGCGATCACGTCCTGCGCGATCTTCGCGGCCGTGAGACCCGCGTCCTGCAGGATCTGATCACGCGAAGCATGGTCGATGAACTCGTCGGGCACGCCGAGCTCGTCGACCGCCGTGTCGACCCCCGCTTCGCGCAGCACCTGCCTGATGCGCGTGCCGATGCCGCCGACCCGGATGCCGTCCTCGATCGTGATGACGAGCCGGTGCTCAGCGGCGAGTTCGATCAGCGAGCTCGCCACCGGCACCACCCAGCGCGGATCGACGACGGTCGCGCCGATTCCCTGGGCGCCGAGCCGCCGGGCGACATCCATTGCGACGTGGGCCATCGGCCCGATACCGACGAGCAGAACATCGGATGCGGAGGGCCGGACGAGGACGTCGACTCCGTCCGGAAGACGCTCGATGGCGGGAAGCTCGGGGCTGACCGCACCCTTCGGGTACCGCAGCACCGTCGGTGCGTCCGACACGGCAACGGCTTCCGCGAGTTCTTCGCGGAGGCGCGTCGCATCCCGCGGCGCCGCGATCCGGATGCGCGGCACGAGCTGGAGCATCGCGAGATCCCAGATGCCGTGGTGGCTCGGGCCGTCGGGTCCCGTCACGCCGGCGCGGTCGAGCACGAACGTGACGCCGGCGCGATGCAACGCCACATCCATGAGCACCTGGTCGAACGCGCGATTCATGAAGGTCGCGTACAGCGCGACGACCGGATGCAGTCCTCCATACGCGAGGCCGGCGGCGGACGTGACGGCGTGCTGCTCGGCGATTCCGACGTCGTACACCCGATCCGGATGCTTCACCGCGAAGGGGAGGAGCCCGGTCGGTCGCAGCATGGCCGCGGTGATGGCGATCACATCGGGGTGAGCGTCGCCGACCCGCACCAGCTCTTCCGCGAACACGTCCGTCCAGGCCGTACCGGCGTCGCCGCCGAGGGTCTCACCGGTGAGCGGGTCGATGCGCCCGACCGCGTGGAACTGGTCGGCCTCGTCGTCCATGGCCGGCTGATACCCGCGGCCCTTCTCCGTGATCACGTGCACGATCACGGGGGCGCCGTAGTTCTTGGCGAGCTCGAGGGTTTCGAGAAGGGTCGGCAGGTCGTGTCCGTGGATCGGGCCGAGGTATTTGATGTCGAGGTTCGAGTACAGCGCCTCGTTGTTCACGAAGCGCGAAAGGAAGCCGTGCGTTCCGCCGCGGACGCCGCGGTACACCGCCCGAGCGGCCGGCCCGAGCTTGGTGAACAGGTTCCGCGAGTTCCGGTGGAGGCTCTGGTAGGCGTCCGCCGTCCGCACGCGGTTGAGGTAGCGCGCCATTCCGCCGATCGTCGGGGCGTAGGAACGGCCGTTGTCGTTCACGACGATGACGAGATTCCGATCGTTGTCATCGGAGATGTTGTTGAGGGCCTCCCACGTCATCCCGCCGGTGAGCGCGCCATCTCCCACGACCGCGACGACATGGCGGTCTTTGCGTCCGGTTCGTGCGAACGCTCGGGAGATTCCGTCCGCCCAGCTCAGCGAGCTCGACGCGTGAGACGACTCGACGATGTCGTGCTCGCTCTCGGAGCGCTGCGGGTAGCCGGCGAGGCCCCCACGCGAGCGCAGACCGGAGAAGTCCCGACGACCCGTCAGGATCTTGTGGACGTACGACTGGTGGCCCGTATCGAACACGATCGGGTCCCGAGGAGAATCGAAGACGCGGTGGAGCGCGATCGTGAGTTCGACGACACCGAGGTTGGGCCCGAGGTGCCCGCCGGTGCGGGAGACGTTCTCGATCAGGAACGCCCGCGTCTCCGCGGCGAGCTGCTCGAGCTGCTCGATGCTCAGAGTGTCGAGATCGCGCGGGCTGGCCACAGAGGTGAGCAGAGACATCCCGCTCCTTTCGCCGTCGAGAGTCTTACGCAGAGCGTCGACCCAGTCTAGGTCCGGGCCGGCAATCACCGGCCCTCAGACGACGATGGCCCCGACGCGAACGTCGGGGCCATCGTCGATGCACTCACACGAGCGAACGCAGCACGTACTGCAGGATGCCACCGTTGCGGTAGTAGTCGGCTTCACCGGGGGTGTCGATGCGAACGATCGCGTCGAACTCGACCGTCTCCTTGCCGGGAGCGGAGAACTCGCTCGGGGCGGCGGTGACGCGAACCGTCTTCGGGGTCACGCCCTCGTTCAGCTTCTCCAGGCCCGAGATCGAGACGATCTCGGTACCGTCGAGGCCGAGCGACGCCCAGCTCTCGCCCGTCGGGAACTGCAGCGGAACGACGCCCATCCCGATCAGGTTCGAGCGGTGGATCCGCTCGAAGCTCTCGGTGATGACAGCCTTGACGCCCAGCAGGCTCGTGCCCTTCGCCGCCCAGTCGCGCGACGATCCCGAGCCGTACTCCTTGCCACCGAAGATGACGAGGGGGGTGCCCTGCGCCTGGTAGTTCTGGCTCGCGTCGTAGATGAACGACTGCGGGCCGCCCTCCTGCGTGAAGTCGCGGGTGTATCCACCCTCGACGACCGCGCCGTCGTTGACCGCGCCGACGAGCTGGTTCTTCAGGCGGATGTTCGCGAACGTGCCGCGGATCATGACTTCGTGGTTTCCTCGGCGCGAGCCGTAGGAGTTGAAATCCTTGCGCTCCACGCCGTGGTCGGCGAGGTAACGCCCGGCGGGGCTGTCGACCTTGATGTTTCCGGCGGGGCTGATGTGGTCCGTCGTCACCGAGTCGCCGAGCGTCGCCATCACGCGGGCGCCCTCGATGTCGCGCACCGGGGTGAGTTCCATCGTCATGCCGTCGAAGTACGGGGGCTTGCGGACGTAGGTGGACTCGTCGTCCCACTCGAACACGTCACCGGTGGGCGTCGGCAGGTTCTTCCACCGGTCGTCGCCTTCGAAGACGGTCGCGTACTGACGCGTGAACATCTCTTCGTTGATCGACGAGTCGATCGTCGACTGCACCTCGGCCGCATCCGGCCAGATGTCCTTCAGGAACACGTCATTTCCGTCGGAGTCCTGACCAAGCGCGTCAACCTCGAAGTCGAAGTTCATCGACCCCGCGAGCGAGTACGCGATCACCAGCGGCGGGCTGGCGAGGTAGTTCATCTTCACGTCGGGGTTGATGCGTCCCTCGAAGTTGCGGTTGCCGGAGAGCACCGCGGTCACGGCCAGATCGTTGTCGTTGATGGCCGTGGAGACCTCTTCGATCAGCGGACCGGAGTTACCGATGCAGGTCGTGCAGCCGTAGCCGACCGTGTAGAAACCGAGATCCTCGAGGTCCTTCGTGAGTCCGGCCTTCTCGTAGTAGTCGGTGACGACCTTGGATCCGGGGGCCAGCGTGGTCTTGACCCACGGCTTGGCCTTCAGCCCCTTCTTGACCGCGTTGCGCGCGAGCAGACCGGCCGCGAGCATGACGGAGGGGTTCGACGTGTTGGTGCACGAGGTGATGGCTGCGATCGTGACGGCTCCGTGGTCGAGCGTGAAGGACTCGCCGCCCTCCAGGGTGACCTTGGTCGGCTTCGACACCGTCGAGGGCGCGTGGCTCAGCGAACGGGCCGCGTGCTCGTGCGCGTGGCTCACCTCGGTGGGGGGTTCGCCCTGGCTCGTCTCGTCCTGCGGGGTGAAACCGATGGGGTCGGATGCGGGGAACGTGCCCTCCACGGCCGCGTCGACGGCCGTGTGCGCGCCGGGAGTCGCGTAGTCGAGCAGGTCCTGCTCGAAGCGCTCCTTCGACTCGGTGAGGATGATGCGGTCCTGGGGGCGCTTGGGGCCGGCGATCGAGGGCACGACCGTCGACAGGTCGAGCTCCATGTACTCGCTGAACACCGGCTCGACGGACGCGTCGTGCCAGAGGTGCTGCTCCTTCGCGTACGCCTCGACCAGCGCGAGCGACTGCTCGCTGCGCCCGGTGAGACGCAGGTAGTCGATCGTCACGCTGTCGATCGGGAACATCGCGGCCGTCGAGCCGAACTCGGGGCTCATGTTGCCGATCGTGGCGCGGTTCGCGAGGGGCACGGATGCCACACCCGCGCCGTAGAACTCCACGAACTTGCCGACCACACCGTGCTTGCGCAGCATGTCGGTGATCGTCAGCACGACGTCGGTCGCGGTGACGCCGGTCGGGATCGTGCCGGAGAGCTTGAAGCCCACGACCTTGGGGATGAGCATCGACACAGGCTGCCCGAGCATCGCGGCCTCCGCCTCGATGCCGCCGACGCCCCAGCCGAGCACGCCGAGACCGTTCACCATCGTGGTGTGCGAGTCGGTGCCGACGCAGGTGTCGGGGTAGGCGCGCAGCGTGCCGTCGATCGTGCGGTCGTAGATGACCTTCGCGAGGTGCTCGATGTTGACCTGGTGGACGATGCCGGTTCCGGGCGGCACGACTTTGAAGTCGTTGAAGGCGGTCTGGCCCCAGCGCAGGAACTGATAGCGCTCGCCGTTGCGCTGGTACTCGATCTCGACGTTGCGCTCGAGGGCGTTCTCACTGCCGAACAGGTCGGCGATGACGGAGTGGTCGATGACCATCTCGGCCGGAGACAGCGGGTTGATCTTGGACGGTTCCCCACCGAGGGCGGCGACCGCCTCGCGCATGGTGGCGAGATCGACGATGCAGGGAACGCCGGTGAAGTCCTGCATGACCACACGGGCCGGGCTGAACTGGATCTCGGTGTCGGGCTCTGCCGCCGCATCCCAGGATCCGAGCGCCTCGATCTGCTGCTTCGTCACGTTCGCGCCGTCTTCGGTGCGAAGGAGGTTCTCGAGCAGGACCTTCAGGCTGAACGGGAGCTTCTCGTAACCCGGAACCGTGTCGATCCGGAAGATCTCGTAGTCGGTGCTGCCGACCGTCAGGGTGCTCTTCGCACCGAAGCTGTCAACAGTGGACACGTGTGTCTCCTTCGTCGGCATGGACGGGCGACATCGCGGGGCCCGCAGACCCCATCTTCCCCGCCGCCATGGTGGGGAGCTAGCAAGGCAAGCCTTACTCGGTAGCCCGAATATTTATCTTGACGTCAAGATAAATATATCACCGAGGAGCGTCCGCGGCGTCCGCATCCGGCGTCGCCGCGCGGCGCACGTACAGGGCGCGGGCGGTCAGCCAGGTCACCGCGACGAGCGGGGCGAACAGAGGCAATCCCATCGCGATCTTCAGCGTGCCGAGGAGGGCGACGGCGCTCTCGCGGTTCGCCGGATCGAGAGAACTCAGGTAGATCGGCAGCTGCACGCCCAGGCGCACGGCGAAGAGCGCCGCCCACGCCATGGTCAGCCAGAAGAACGCGCGACGCTTACGGCGATCGCGGCGCCACGCCACACCCTCGCCCATCAGGTACCCCGCGACGAGACCGATGAGCGGCCACCCGATCAGCGCGGAGACCAGCATCGCCGTGCCGTAGGCCGCGTTGGTGAGCAGTCCCGGCACGAAGTTGTCAGACGGGTTGCCCGTCAGGAGCGACAGCACGGCGGCGATCGCGGCGGCGATCAGGCCGCCGAGCGCGGCCGCCGGCGGAGACTTCTGGGCGAATCGGACGACCGTGAACACGGCAGCGATCCCGACCGACGCGATGAGCGAGACGACCAGGTCGCGCGAGACCGTGTACGCCACGACGAAGATGAGGCTCGGCAGCACCGACTCGACGACGCCGCGCCATCCGCCCATCGCCTTCCACACCACGTGACCCGTGGTGGCGGACGAAGACGGATCGAGTCCTGCGCGACGTGCTGCCGTGCCGAGGGCCTCCCCGATCAGCTCGGATGCCTTCGGCTCGCGCGGGTCGGCGCCCTCGCTCACGCGCTGCCCGGTGTCGCGGGCATCTTGAGCGGAATCAGATCGCGGGGCGGCATGGGCGACGTGCCGCGAACCACCACGAGCGACCGGAAGAGATCTTCGACCTGGGCGGCAGCCTCGACGTCGGACGTCGCCGCTCCGCCGATCACACCACGCAAGAACCAGCGCGGCCCATCGACACCGACGAATCGCGCGAGCCGCTTGCCAGCGGAGCCACCGTCACCGCCGACGACGACCGGCACCTCGGCCAGGAGCTCCGGCCCGAGCGGGCCCTCGCGCTCTTCGACGCGACCGCCCTGCTGGCGCACCTGCTGGCGGATCTGCTCCCGCGTCTCCTCCCACAGGCCCGTCGAGCGCGGGGCCGCGAACGCCTGCACCTGGAGCGTGGAGTCCACGTAGTCGAGCCCGACCGCGACGATGCGCTTCGTCTGCTCCTCGACCTCGAGGCGGAGGTTGAGGCCTTCGCGCGGAAGAACCTTCACCGCGCCGAGGTCGATGTACGGACGCACCGGGTTCACCTCCGACTCATCGAAGGGGCCGGCGACGGCGCGATCGGCGGGTGCGGTCTTATCGAGCGGTTCCAGTGACGCGTCAGTCATCGAGGACTCCTCTGAGTGTCGTAACCCGTGGAACCGAAACCGCCGGAACCTCGGATGCTGTCCGGCAACTCTTCGACGGGAACGAAGTGCACCGGCGGAACGGTCATGATGATGAGCTGCGCGATCCGGTCGCCGACGGCCACCTCGTAGGCCGTATCGCGGTCGGTGTTCAGCAGCGTCACCTTGATCTCGCCACGGTAGCCCGCATCCACCGTTCCGGGGGCGTTCAGCACCGTGATGCCGTGTTTCGCGGCGAGTCCACTGCGCGGAACGACGAAAGCGACGTAGCCGTCGGGGAGTGCGATTCGCACGCCGGTTCCGATCAGAGCACGCGCGCCCGGCTCGAGCGTGACCGCCTCCGTGGCGACCAGATCGGCGCCGGCGTCACCGGGGTGCGCGTACGCGGGGACGACCGACGCGATAATGGGTACGTTCACGCTTTCGGCCACCCAACGAGGGTAATGCAGATCATGCACGTCAACACCCGCTCCCCCGCCCCCGTCTACCGCGAAAAGCTCAGCCCCTCGCTCTGGACGCTCGTCGCCGCCGCGCTCGGCGCGCCGATGATCGCGCTCGCGCTCAGCCCGGTCGATCTGACCCTGGCCTTGATCGGCGGAGTCGCCGTCTCTGCCGTGATCATCGCGCTGCTGATCTGGCTCTCGCCATCCGTCTCCGTCGCGGACGGTGAGCTGCGCGCGGGACGCGCGCACATCGACGTCGCGTTGCTGGGGGATGCGGAAGCGCTCGCGGGCGAAGAGGCCCGCACCGCGCGCGGTCGCGAGTTCGACCCGCGGTCGTGGACGCTCGTTCGCGGCGGCATCGATGGAGCGGTGCGCATCGCCGTGCTCGACGCAAACGATCCGGCGCCCTTCTGGATCATCTCCAGCCGGACTCCGGATCGTCTCGCAGCAGCGCTGCGTCGCGCGCAGTCTTACGCTGCGCACTCCATGCAGATGTAACCGCCGGACTCTTCGTGGTCCACCTGGGATCGGTGCTTCACGAGGAAGCAGTTGACACAGGTGAATTCGTCTTCCTGGGCGGGCAGAACCACGACGTCGAGGTCGAGGTCGGAGAGGTCTGCGCCGGGAAGTTCGAAGCCGGACGGGTTGTCAGCATCCTCGACATCGACCGAACCGGACATCTTGTCCGGCACGCGCTCCTTGAGCGCTTCGATGGACTCGCTGTCGTCCTCGGTCTTGCGGGGGGCGTCGTAATCCGTAGCCATGCTTCCGTGTCTCTTGATCGATGTGGAGCGTCCGCCATCGCGGCGGGCGGCCATAGTTTGCATGACGGCTGACCATTAAGCAAATGCGTCGCGGTGCCGTCGGGTGATTGTGTACGCCGAGGAAACTCGCGCCACGCGCACGATATTCCCGGTGTCGCCTGCTCGCTGTGACACCATGGCCCCACACGGCAGATCGGAGGCGTGTGACCTATGGAACAGCTCAGAGTGATCGGCACCGAGGACGGCGTACTCGTCGTCTCATCCGAATCCGGCCAGCGGTATTCCCTCGTCGTGGACGACGTGCTGCGCGCGGAGCTCCGCCGCGCACGCAAGGAGCGCGAAGAACCCGCGCGCGGCCCCCGGCCGAGCCCGCGTGAGATCCAGGCGCAGATCCGCGCGGGGCTTTCCGCACGCGAGGTCGCCGAGGTACTCGGCACGACGCTCGAAGACGTCGTGCGGTTCGAGCCTCCCGTTCTCGCCGAGCGCGAGTTCATCGTCGGCCAGGCCCTCTCGGTCCCGGTGCTGCTCGGAGCGGATTTCGGTGACGACGCACCCACGACCTTCGGCGATGCCGTCCGCGCCAAGCTCGCGGAGGCCGGCGCGACCGCCGAGCGCTGGTCGAGCTGGAAAGAAGCATCCGGTTGGATCGTGAAGCTGCTCTTCGTCGCCGGCGAGGTCGAGCGCGATGCGCGCTGGGGTTTCGATCCGCGCCGCAGCTCGCTGTCTCCGCTGAACACGGACGCCACCCAGCTCTCCCGACAGGGATCGCTTCCGGAGGGACTCATCCCGAGGCTTCGTGCGCTCGACACATCGGGGATCAAGGACGAGTCGCGGTTCGACAGCGGCGCCTTCGGTCCCCGGCACGACGCCGAGCAGAATCACGCCTCGCCGCCGCCGTCGAGTGCGGCGGTACAGGATGCCGCCATCAAGCGCGCGCCGGACGCGCCCGTCACGTCGGCGGAGACCGCCGACCTCCTCGAGGCGCTTCGTCGCCGGCGCGGCCAGCGCACGTCGGCACCCGTCGGAGAGACGGAAGGCTCCCGTTCGCCGGCTCCGGTCGCATTGTTCGACGCCCTCGAGCCGGGCTACGACTCGTCCCCCGCCGCAGAACCGACCCCGACCCAGGCCGAACCGTCCGGAAGCGACGCCCAACGTCGCAAGGGTCGTACGTCGATGCCGTCGTGGGATGAGATCGTCTTCGGAGCTCGTACAGACGAGAACTGAGCTCGGCTCGCCGTCCGTCAGATCCCGAAGGCGCCGAGACGCAGGAGCGGCACGATCCGCTCGTCCGCGGTGAGCGAGCCGTGCTGGCCCACCATCCGCTGTCCGGAGGTGTCAGCGAGTCTGCCGTCGTAGTACGCGATCTCCGCTCGCGCGGCCACCAGGACGTCGCCGATACGCAGGCGCACGTCGTCGGCGACCGTCGCCCCGAACAGTCCGGCAGCGATCGCTTCGTCACGCGTCATGACCCACGAGCGGCCATCCTCGCCACGCCACGCCTCGCGGACGGATGCGGCGGCACCGTCTTCGGCGTAGATGTGCAGCATCCGGGGTTCTCCGCCGAGTGCGCGGACGCCGTCGAGCCGCGCGTCGCCGTGCCCGACGATGACGTGCCGGTGGGACGGGACATCGACCATGCCGTGGTCGGCGGTGAGGAGAACGCCCACGTCGGGACCGACCGCGCCGTGCAGCCGCCGCGCAGCCGCATCGACCGACTCGAGCACCGACCGCCACGCATCCGAGTCCATCCCGTAGCGGTGGCCGGCGGAGTCCAGTTCGGGCACGTAGAGATAGATCGCCGCTCCGGGGTGAATGCGCGCGAGGTGCGCCGCCGCATCGATCCGCGCGTCGAGATCCCGCTCGCCGATGAAGCGCGCTCCGCGCGTGGTGGCGGTCGTGAACCCGGTGTGCGCGTACTCGGGCTTCGAAACGACGAACCGGTTCGGCGCGTCCAGCAACGACGGGGACCGCTGCCAGGTTGCGGCATCGAGCTGGCCCGGCCCCCAGTCGGTCAGCTGATTCCACACCCGGTCCGTCGCCGGCACACGGGCCCGGTATCCCACGATCCCGTGCGCGCCGACGTCGGTGCCGGTCAGGAGGCTCGTCAGTGCGGCCGCGGTCGTACTCGGGAACACCGTCGTCGCCACGCTCTTCTTCGTGCTGCGAGACGCGAGGAAGCGGGCATATCCGCCGTGGGCGGCCAGCGCGTGCGATCCGAGGCCATCGACGACCATGACCACGGCGCTCCGGACGGGCGGCAGAGTCGGTGACACTCCGTCGATGGCGGCAAGGACGTCCGTCAGAACCGCGGTGAGGCTCCGGGCGTGGGACGGGTCCGCCGGTAGGCTGAGGGGCATCGGGGCCAGTCTCGCACACCCGCGCACACGCCCCTCATCGCTACCCGAGGTTCGAACGTCATGCCTTCTTCCGGATCCCCGTCCATCCCCGCAGATCACGGACGCATCGAAGACATCGACGTCGCCGCCGAGATGCAGGGTTCGTTCCTCGAGTACGCCTATTCCGTCATCTACTCCCGCGCCCTCCCCGATGCGCGAGACGGTCTGAAGCCGGTGCAGCGCCGCATCCTGTATCAGATGGCCGACATGGGCCTGCGTCCCGACCGCGGACACGTGAAGAGCGCGCGCGTTGTCGGCGAGGTGATGGGAAAGCTGCATCCGCACGGCGACGCGCCCATCTACGACGCCCTCGTGCGCCTGGCCCAGCCGTTCTCGCTTCGCGTGCCGCTCGTCGACGGGCACGGCAACTTCGGATCCCTCGACGACGGTCCGGCTGCTCCGCGATACACCGAGGCCCGGCTCGCTCCGGCAGCGCTCGCGCTCACCGAGAACCTCGACGAGGACGTCGTCGACTTCATCCCCAACTACGACGGGCAGTTCCAGCAGCCCGAGGTGCTCCCCGCCGCGTACCCGAACCTCCTGGTCAACGGCGCCGCCGGAATCGCCGTCGGCATGGCGACGAACATGGCGCCGCACAACCTCGTCGAGGTCGTCGCGGCCGCCGTGCACCTGTTGCGCCACCCCGACGCCACTCTCGAGCAGCTGATGGAGTTCGTGCCCGGACCTGACCTGCCCTCGGGCGGCATCATCGTCGGTCTCGACGGCATCAAGGATGCGTACACGAACGGCCGTGGCTCGTTCCGGACGCGCGCCAAGGTCAGCATCGAGCAGCTCGGGCCGCGCAAGTCCGGTCTCATCGTGACCGAGCTGCCGTACCTCGTCGGTCCCGAACGCGTGATCGAGAAGATCAAGGATGCGGTCAACGCGAAGAAGCTCACGGGCATCTCCGACGTCACCGACCTGACCGATCGGCGGAACGGTCTGCGCCTCGTGATCGGCATCAAAACCGGCTTCGATCCGCAGGCCGTGCTCGACCAGCTCTACCGGTTGACGCCGCTCGAGGACTCCTTCGGCATCAACAACGTCGCGCTGGTCGACGGTCAGCCGCAGACTCTCGGTCTCCGCGAGCTTCTGCGGGTGTACCTCGACCACCGCCTGCGCGTCGTGACGCGGCGCAGCGAGTATCGCCTCGCCCGAAAGGTCGAGCGTCTGCACCTGGTCGAAGGTCTGCTCATCGCGATCCTCGATATCGACGAAGTCATCCAGGTGATCCGGTCGTCCGACGACTCGGAAGAGGCCCGCGCACGGCTGATGGACGTCTTCGACCTGACGCACATCCAGGCCGAGTACATCCTCGAGCTGAGACTGCGGCGGCTCACGAAGTTCTCGCGCGTGGAACTTGAGGCCGAGCAGGACGCGTTGAAGGCCGATATCGCCGCCCTCCGCGAGCTGCTGGGCGATGACGCGCTCCTGCGTGCGCAGGTAGCGCGCGAGCTGGAGACCGCATCCGATACGTACGGCACTCCGCGGCGCACACTGCTGCTCAACGGCGGACCGGTCACCGCCCGAGCATCGGCACGCGCCGCAACCGCGGCCGATCTGCAGCTCGCCGACCTTCCGTGCCGCGTCTTCCTGTCGGCGACGGGTCGGATGGTGCGCGCGGAACTCGTGGCGGATGTGCCCGGCGGCGGCATCGTGGCGCCGACGCGGCGGTCGAAGCACGATGCCGTGCGTTCCTGGGTGGACGCCACGGTTCGCGGGGACGTCGGTGCGGTGACATCGGCCGGGCGCCTCATCCGCTTCTCCCCCGTCGATCTGCCCTCCGTGCCGGCGAACTCCGTCGCGCTAGCGGCGGGTACCCGCGCAGACACCTACCTGGGGCTCACCGGATCCGAGCACGTCGTCGCCGTCGTACCGCTCACGGCGGAACCCGTGATCGCCCTCGGCACCGCGCAGGGAGTCGTCAAGCGGGTCGCAGCGAGCGAACTGCCCCCCGGCAAGCACGATGTCGAGATCATCGCCTTGAAGCCCGGCGATCGGGTCGTGGGGGCGGCACCGGCACCGGATGGTGCCGAGCTGGTGTTCGTCGCCTCCGATGCGCAGTTGTTGCGTTTCGATTCCACGAGTGTGCGTCCGCAGGGACGCGCGGCGGGCGGCATGGCGGGGATCCGACTCGGCGATGGTGCGCGAGTGGTCGCCTTCGACGTCGTGACCGCGGACCCGGCGGAGGTCGTCGTCGTGACGCTGGCGGGCTCGGCGCAGGCGCTGCCGGGAACGGACGCGGGATCCGCGAAGGTCTCGGCCTTCACCGAGTTCCCCCCGAAGGGACGCGCGACCGGTGGCGTGCGTGCGCAGCGGTTCCTCCGAGGGGAAGACGAGCTGACCCTCGCGTGGGTCGGTGCCGGGCCGCGCGCGGTCGGCGCCGACGGTTCGGTCCGTGCGCTTCCGGATGCGGGCGCGAAGCGGGACGCCTCGGGTCAACCCCTCGACGCCGTGATCGCGGCCGTCGGCTCCGCCGTCGCCTGATCGCGAGCGCGACACGGGCTCGAAAGACCCGCTCACGTGTCGCAATCCGCCGGCGCCCCGCGCACATCGCGCCACGTGAGCACCAAGCGTGAGCGCGACACGGGGTAGAAAGACCCGCTCACGTGACGCAATCGGTCGGCACACCCCGCAGATCGCGCCACGTGAGCACCAAGCGTGAGCGCGACACGGACGCGGGAGACTCACTCACGTGTCGCAATCCGCCGGCGCCCCGCGCAGATTGCGCCACGTGAGCCCCGGGTCGAGGACCCGCGCGAGGTTCGAGCGCGCGGTTCGAGCGCGCGGGCGAGGGCGACGGAACGGGAACGCGAAGGAACGGGAACGCGAGAGGGAAGGAACGGGAACGCGAGAGGGAAGGAACGGGAACGCGAGGGCGGCGGCGCGACGAACGGCCCGACGATGCCGGCGGCCCGTTAAGCCCTCCCGGGGCCGTGCTCAGGCGTCGATGCGTTCGCGCCCGAGACGGTCACTCGAGGTCACGATGAAGTCGCGGCGCGGCGCGACCTCGTTGCCCATCAATAGCTCGAACACGGATGACGCGGCTTCCGCATCCGTCACCCGCACGCGTCGCAGCATGCGTCCGGCGCGATCCATCGTCGTCACCGCGAGCTGATCGGCATCCATCTCGCCGAGACCCTTGTATCGCTGCACCGGCTCCTGCCAGCGCTTGCCCGACTTCGTGAGGCGCGCGAGCAGGGTGTGGAGCTCTTGCTCGCTGTACGTGTAGATCGTCTCGTTGGGCTTGGTGCCCGGGTTCATCACGACGACCCGGTGCAGCGGCGGAACGGCCGCATAGACGTGACCCGCCTCGATCAGCGGGCGCATGTACCGGAAGAACAGCGTCAACAGAAGGGTACGGATGTGGGCGCCGTCGACATCCGCGTCGCTCATCAGAATGACTTTTCCGTAGCGCGCAGCGTCGAGTTCGAACGACCGACCCGACCCGGCACCGATCGACTGGATGATCGCGGCGCACTCCGTGTTGGAGAGCATGTCGCTCACGGAAGACTTCTGCACATTCAGGATCTTGCCTCGAATGGGCAGTAGCGCTTGGTACTCGCTGTTGCGTGCGTGCTTGGCCGTGCCGAGCGCTGAGTCACCCTCGACGATGAAGAGCTCCGTGTCGGCGATGTCGGTCGAACGGCAGTCGACGAGCTTCACCGGAAGGGAGGAGGACTCCAGCGCGTTCTTGCGCCGCTGCGTCTCTTTGTGCGTGCGCGCTGAGATGCGCGCCTTCATCTCGGACACGACCTTCTCGAGCAACTGCGACGTCTGCGCCTTGTCGTCGCGCTTCGGCGACGCGAACCGCGCCGTGAGCTCCTTCGTGATGACGGAGTTCACGATCTGGCGAACCGCGGGCGTGCCGAGGATCTCTTTCGTCTGCCCCTCGAACTGCGGCTCCGGCAACCGCACGTTGAGCACCGCGGTCAGCCCGGCGAGGATGTCGTCCTTCTCGATCTTGTCGTTGCCCACCTTCAGGCGGCGCGCGTTCTGCTCGATCTGGGTGCGCAGCACCTTCATCAGGCCCTGCTCGAAGCCCTGCTGGTGCGTGCCGCCCTTCGGCGTCGCGATGATGTTCACGAAGGATCGCATCGTGGTGTCGTACCCCGTGCCCCAGCGGAGCGCGACATCCACCTCGCACTCGCGCTGCACCTCGGTCGCCACCATGGCGCCGGTCGCTTGGAGCACGGGCACCGTCTCCGTGAAGGTACCCGTGCCGGTGAGCCGCCAGGTGTCGGTGACGGCCGCATCCGGTGCGAGGAACTCGGCGAACTCGGAGATGCCACCGTCGTAGCGGTAGACGAGTTCTTTGTGCTCGGCCGCGCGCTCGTCGCGGATCACGATCTCGAGCCCCGGAACGAGGAACGCGGTCTGACGTGCGCGCTGCTCGAGTTCGTCGAGGTGGAACGCCGCGTCCTTCGTGAAGATCTGGGAGTCGGCCCAGTACCGGATGCGGGTACCGGTCACGCTCTTCGCGGTCTTGCCGACGACCCGCAGCTCGCTCTTGTCGCGGAAGGGACGGAACGGGGCGTCCGCACGGGCGCCCTTTTCGTCGGCGAAGAGCCCCGGCTCGCCGTGCCGGAACGACATCGCCCACGTCTTGCCGCCGCGGTCGACCTCGACGTCGAGCCGCTCGGACAGCGCGTTCACGACCGAGGCGCCGACACCGTGCAGACCGCCGGATGCGGCGTACGAACCGCCGCCGAACTTTCCTCCCGCGTGAAGCTTCGTGAACACGACCTCCACGCCACTCAGGCCCGTACGGGGCTCGACGTCGACGGGGATGCCCCGGGCCCGGTCGCGGACCTCCACGCTGCCATCGGCGTGCAGGACGATATCGATGCGCGAACCGTGCCCGCCGAGTGCCTCATCGACGGAGTTGTCGATGATCTCCCATAGGCAGTGCATCAGCCCCCGCGAGTCCGTGGAGCCGATGTACATGCCCGGGCGCTTGCGTACCGCCTCCAGTCCTTCGAGGACCTGCAGATGATGGGCGGAGTACTCGGCTGTCACAAAGGACAAGGCTATCCGCGGCCTCCGACACAACCGTGCACAGACACGGAAGACCGGGGCCGGCGTACGCGCTGAGCGAAACACCCCGACGCGGGGGCATGCACCCCGGAAGCGCGTGGTTGTATGTCATGACTCGCACCCCGCACGACGCACCGAGGAGGTCCCCGATGAACACCATGTCGTCACCCACCGAAGAGACCGCCGTCCTCGAGTACCGCCTCACCGCAGCTGACCGCTGCGATTCGTGCGGCGCCCAGGCCTACATCGCCGCCGAGGTCAACGGCAGCGAGCTTCTCTTCTGCGCGCACCACGGGCGCAAGTACGAAGAGAAGCTCCGCAGCGTTGCCACCTCGTGGCACGACGAGACCGCGCGTCTCGTCGACGCCAACTGATCTTCGATCAGAGGTAGCGCCGCTCCACGAGCGGCGATAGACGAAGGGCGATCTCCTCGCCGATCGATCCGATGGTTTCGGCCAGGTCGGTCGGTGAGGAGGCGCCCTCTCCGTATATCCGGACCACGTCGCCGGGCTGTGCCTCGCCCCACGGCTCTACCGTGCTGGTGAGGTCGCCGATACCGGTCATGCGGCGGGCGCCGGCGGGAGTGCGAACCGGGAATCTCCCGGCGAGCGACGAGGGCAGGCCGTCGGAAGAACCGATGTCGATGACGATCTCGTCGTCGTTCACTTCGATGACCGTGGCATCGAGCGCCGCCACCGGTACGAGCCCGAGTTCCGCCTCGTGGGGGCCACCCGCCGAACGGATGCCGAAGCAGAACGCCCCCACTCGCACGACGTCGTAGCGGAACTCCGGACGCGCGAACGATGCCGCGCTGGCCGACAGATGACGAACGGGGTGCGCGATTCCCGCCGCACGTGCCGTATCGAGCGCATCCTCGAAGAGTCGCCGCGCGGCGTCGTCCTCCGCATCCGATGCTTCCGCGATGTGGCTCCAGATCCCGGCGATCTCGATGATGCCCTCGTTCGCGCACTGCGCGGCGCGGCCGACGAACGTCGCCCAGTCCTCGGGTCGCACGCCGTTCCGGTGCAGCCCGGTATCGATCTTCAGATGCACGCGCGGAACGACGTCTGCCTCGCGTGCCGCGGAGACGACATCCTCCAGACCGAGTGCATCGCCGATCCCCAGGTCGAGGTGCGCCGCGATGCCCGCACGGGCGTCGGGAAGTCCGGAGACGCGCCACGCGAAGATCCGGGTGTCCGCGCCGACTCGGCGCCGCACACGCTCTCCTGACGCGACGTCGAACGCCCCGATCCATCGGACGCCGTGGGTGACGGCGGCCGTGACGATCTCATCGAGACCCAGACCGTAGGCATCGTCCTTCACGACCAGCATCAGCTCGGCCGGCGCAACGCGATCGCGGACCACCCGGAGATTTCGGGCGAAGGCATCGAGGTCAACGGTCAGGATCGCGGTCAACGAACGTACTCCCTGCGCGTGTGCAGGCCGACGCCCGCGACGATCTCGAGTGCCGTGAGACCGGACTCTGCCGCCCATCGATCGACCGCGGGTGCGCCGTCTTCCGGGTCGCCGAAGTACACGACGGACTGGCCGCGGGCAACGCGCGCGTCTCCGATGTCGATCACGCAGACGTCCATCGCGATCCGACCGATGATCGGATGCCGCGCATCGCCCACGCCCACGGCCACTCGGTTGCCGAGCGAGCGCGGGATTCCCTGCGCGTACCCGCCGGTGACGAGGGCGACCCGGGTGTCCTGGGGAGCGCGGAAGGCGTAGCCGTACGAGACGCCCTCGCCCGCCTTCAGATCTTTGACGGCGAGCACCGTCCCGCGCAGGCTGAGCGCGGGACGTGTGCCCGGCTGGAGGCCGAAGGCGACCGCGGGCGCGACATCGGGCAGCACGCCGGACGTCAGGATCCTCGGGTTGCTCAGAGCGTGACGCGCGAGGTCAGCGGGATCCGCCAACAGGAGCACGTCGGTGCTCTCGAGCAGGACGGCAGCGACGTCGGCGAGCCCATGCCCGCGTGCGTCGCGGCGCACGTCCACGACCGATCCGCCACTCGCTCGGACATTCGCGATGATCGCCGTCGCGAAGACGCGGGCGCGCGGGTCGGCATCCGTGGACACGCCGGCCTCAGAGCTGAATCGCGTTGAAACGCTTGTTCACGGCGAGTCGTTCGATCTCGGCGCGAGCGGCCTCCGCGTGCACATCGACGGCGCGGTGGGCGACACCCGACGCGTACTCGACGCCCTGTCGGGCGAAAGCCCGGGCCAGCAGCGCATCGGCCAGGGGCGGATTCAACGGAAGCGCCGGACCCTGCACGTTCGTGGCGTACAGGCCGCCGATCGCGATGGACTCGAACCCGTCGGCGAATCCCCCGTTGCCGGCGATCACCCTTCCGTACCGCACGGCGGGGTCCGCATCCGGCGCCAGCGTCCACTCGGACGCGTGATCCTCGAAGCCGACGAGTCGCCCGGTGACCGTCTCGGCCACCACGTACCCGACGCGACGCTGACGGGTGCGGGCGACCCGCGCCGGAAGCAGCCCCAGGCCCTCGATCGCCGTTCCATCGAGCAGATCGATTCCCGTACTCAGCAACTCGGCGCCGCCGCCGACAGCGAAGACCACGCCACCGGACGCGAGCTGCGCCGCCAGCCAATCACGTCGCCCGTGGAGGTCGTCGCCGACGACGCGGAGCGCCGAGAGCGGACCGTTTCCGATCACGACGATGTCGGCGGTGTCGGGCGCGGTCTCACCGCGACCGACCAGGACGACCTCGGTCTCGTGACCCGACAGCGCTGCGCGCGCCGCCAGCACCTCGACGTTGCCGCGGTCTCCGGTCACCCCGAGCAGGTCGGGGTACAGCTGGACGATTCGGATCGCGGTCATCGCCGTGCCACCTCCTGGTCGCCGTGTCCGAGGATGCGGCGGCCGATCATCATCAGCTCGTAGTTCACGAACCACACCTGGCGTCCGCCGGCGGTCGGCGCGAAGCCGCGCATGATCGCCGCGGCCTTCTCCATGTCGGGCTCGACCGTGCCGATCGGGATACCCGCATACGCGAGCCGTGTCGCAATCTGGTGGGCCTTCTCACCCGACACGACGTCGACGTGGTCGAGGCCGGTCAGATCGACGTCGTACAACCAGGAGACGTCGGGCGTGCCCTCGTCGATCGCCATCAGGAGACGTTCGGGAGCGCCGTCGAGCGCGTCGACGTTCAGCTGCAGGCTGGGGCCGTTCTTGAACATCACGAACTCGACCTGCTCGTCGCCCGTGCGACGAAGGGGCACCAGCTCGCCGCGCCCGTACGCGGGAGTCATACGCGCGAATCCTTGCGCCGCAGCCTCCGTGCGGAACTCGCCGCCGAGCACATGCCGCGCGACGCTGACCGCAGCCGCCGCATCGACGGCGTAGTGCAGGCCGCGAGCGGGCAGAGTGAGAGCGAACTGGTCGCCCTCCAGAGACAGGGTCACGGACCGGCCGTCAACGGAGACGACCTCGGACTCGGCCGCGCGCTCACGCGCCCCCGCCTCGCCGCTGCGCGTGTCGGTCGCGTTGACGAGGCCGTGCGCGGAGGCACCGACCACGTCACGCGACGCACCGAAGAACGAGACCGGAGCCTTCAACGTCGACTCGTCGATCTTGCTGAGGTAGGGATCGTCACGGTTGATCACGACCCGGACGTCTGCGCGTCGCGCTGCGTCGAGCATCATGTCGGCGACGCGCTCGGTCTCGTAGAACCGGTACAGCTGATCGACCTGGACGTTGAGCGCCACGATCACGCGCGGCGACAGGATGTCGGCGAGCTCTGCGGCGAATCCTTCATCGACCTCGAGGACCGCCACGTCGGCGCGCACGCGGCCGGTGAGCGTCGCGTCGGCCAGCAGAGCGCTCGTCACGCCCTGCGGCAGGTTCGCCCCGGTCGGGTTCGTGAAGACGCGCAGCCCGTGGGCGCGCAGGATCTCACTGACCATGTGCGTGGTGGTGGTCTTCCCGTTCGAGCCCAGCACGAACACCACGCCGTAACGGAACTGCCCGCCGAGCGAACTCAGCAGGTTCGGCGCCAAGCGATTCGCGAGGTGCCCGGGGAAGGCGGAGCCTCCCCCGCGCAAACGCGTCGCGAAGCGGGCGAGCTTGCCGGCGAGAACCGCCGGCACATAACGGATGCTGCTTCCCGTCACGCCCGGATCACTCCAGGTAGTCGCGCAGAGACTGCGAGCGGCTGGGGTGGCGGAGCTTGGCCATCGTCTTCGACTCGATCTGACGGATGCGCTCGCGCGTGACGCCGAACGTGTCGCCGATCTGGTCGAGAGTCTTCGGCTGGCCGTCGCCCAGGCCGAAACGCATCCGGATCACTCCGGCTTCGCGCTCCGAGAGCGAATCGAGGAGCGACTCGAGCTGGCGCTGCAGCATCGTGAACCCGACGGCGTCCGCCGGAACGACAGCCTCGGTGTCTTCGATGAGGTCGCCGAACTCGCTGTCGCCGTCTTCACCCAGCGGGGTGTGCAGCGAGATGGGCTCGCGGCCGTACTTCTGCACCTCGATGACCTTCTCGGGGGTCATGTCGAGTTCGCGGCTGAGCTCTTCCGGCGTGGGTTCGCGGCCCAGGTCCTGCAGCATCTGACGCTGCACGCGGGCGAGCTTGTTGATGACCTCGACCATGTGCACCGGGATGCGGATGGTGCGCGCCTGGTCGGCCATCGCGCGGGTGATCGCCTGACGGATCCACCACGTCGCGTACGTCGAGAACTTGAAGCCCTTGGTGTAGTCGAACTTCTCGACAGCACGGATGAGGCCGAGGTTGCCCTCCTGGATCAGGTCGAGGAACTGCATCCCGCGACCCGTGTAACGCTTCGCGAGAGAGACCACGAGGCGGAGGTTCGCGCCCAGAAGGTGGCTCTTCGCGCGCTGACCGTCGCGCGCGACCCACTGCAGGTCGAGACCGAGCTGCTTGGACTTCTCCGCCGCAGACATCTTCGAGAGCTTCTCTTCGGCGAACAGACCCGCCTCGATCCGCATCGCCAGCTCGACCTCTTCGGCAGCGTTGAGGAGCGGGACCTTACCGATCTGCTTCAGGTAGTCCTTGACCGGGTCGGCCGTCGCGCCGGTGATCTGCGCGGAGTAGACGGGAACGTCGTCCTCGTCGTTCGACGAGATGACGATCGCACCCGCGGGCAGGGGCTCGGCGACGGGCTTCGCGCCCTCTTCTTCCGAGTCGTCGTCGGAATCGGTCGGCTTCGCGACGACCGCGGCCGGCGCCTCGGGCGTCTCGTCGGCATCCGTCTCGTCGACCTCGGGTGCGGCCTCGTCGATCTCGACCTCGTCGTCGAATTCTTCCTCGTCCTCGCCCTTGGCGGCGGACTTCTTGGCGGGAGCCTTCTTCGCGGGCGCCTTCGCCGCTGCCTTGGCGGCGGGCTTCGCGGCCGTCTTGGCGGCGGGCTTCTTCGCGGGGGTCTTCTTTACCGGCGTCTTGGCCGCGGGCGCCGCGGCGACCTCCTCGGCGACGACGCCGTCGGACTCAGCCGTCGTGGCTGCCGTCCGCGAGCGGGTGTCGGTCTTCGTAACTGGAGTCACGGTTCGCCTTTCACCGCGGATCAGCACCACGGTCGGTCTCGGACACTAGTAAGACCCTTGTCAAGTCTCGAGGACGCCTAAACGTCCCCGATTGACAACGGGTCGGTCCTCTATTGTCGCATACCCCGGACACAGCATTGACGCGGCACCCGGTCATCGGGTAAACGTCGCGGCGACCACCGCTATTCCACAGGGTCAGCCGAATGCCGGCCCGCGTGAGTCGTCGTCGTGCGACCCGGTGGCGAGGAACTTCTCCAGCTCCGCAGCGATCTCGTCGGCACTCGGCAGATCCGCCTCGTGCAGCAGCGGCGACGCTTGGGTTGCCCCCGCCATGTACGCGTCGTAGCGCTCTTCGAGGTTCTGCAGCATGGTCGTGAGCTCGTCGCTCGCCTCGATCTGCTGGGACACCTTGCCGAGGAATTCCTCGTTGTCGGCACGCAGATCATCGACGGTGAACACGAGACCGGTCGCCGCGGTCACGCTGTCGAGCGCCGCGATGGCGGATGCGGGGTACTCGGCGTCGCCGAGATAGTGCGGCACGAGGAGCACGAAACCGGCGACGGCCGCCCCGGCCTCCGCCAAGCGGTACTCGAGAAGGTGTCCGGCGGTGGCCGGCACCTGCGTGCGCGGCTTCCAGACCGAGTGCAGTTCCGCGAGCTCGGCACGGGTGCCCGACACCGTCGCACCGAGCGGACGGGTGTGCGGCACCGGCATTCCGATCGAGTGCACCCACGTCACCGTCGCCACCGAGTACTCGGCCGCGGCTGCCACCACGGATGCGGTGAAGGCCTCCCAGGCGAAGTCCGGCTCGTACCCGGTCAGCACGAGGAACGGTTGGCCGAGCGCATCGTGTGCGAGCGCGAGCTCGAGCCTCGGCGGAATGTAATCGGTGAGGTGGTCCTCCTCGAACGCCACCGTGGGGCGGCGCGCACGGTAGTCCAGCAGCAGATCGTTCTCGTAGCGGCGCAGCACCGTCGGCGACAGTTCGTCGCGCAGGTAAGAGATCGTCTGGGAGACCGCAGACCCCGCGTCCGTGAAGCCGGTGAGCATCACGACGAGCGGGAGGCCGACGGGCACGGGAGGCGCGTCGGTTGCGTCGGCGTAGAGCGACGGGTTCCAGGGCATACCCCAATGGTACGAGGCGTGGTGGGGGCGGGCTCCGCGCGGGCACCGTCCTTAGGATGGAGTCATGCCGCATCCGGAACTCCACTTCACTTCGGCGCCACTGAACGAGACCACCGCGGACGCGGTGCTGCTCGCCCTGCCGCCGCTCGACGCATCCCTTTTCGAATCCACGTCGCCGCACGGCGACTGGCCCGCCATCCGCACGGCACTCGAAGCCGTCGGATTCTCCGGCGCCCCGGGCGTGTTCCAGCGTGTCCTCGTCCCGGGCCTCGAGAACGTCCCGGTGGCGGTCGTCGGCACCGGATCCGCACCGGATGCGGACGCCCTGCGTTTCGCCGTCGGCGCCGGCATCCGCTCGCTCATCGGGTTCGACACCGTCAGCGTCATCGCGCCGGGTGTCACAGGGAATGCGCGTGCCCTCGCGGAGGGCGCCGGCCTCGGCGGCTACCGCTTCGAGGGGTACAAGGCCGACGGCGCAAAGAAGCGCGCCGCGACCGTCACCATCCACGCCGAGGGCTCCGACGAAGACCTGCGTGTCGCGCAGGTCGCATCCTCGGCGACGGCGCTCGTAAAGGACCTCGTCTCGATCCCGGCCGAGTGGTTCGGACCGGAGGACTTCGCACAGCGGGCCGCCGAGGTCGTCTCGGACCTCCCGGTCGAGATCACCGTGCTCGACGAGAACGACCTCCGCACCGAGGGCTACGGCGGAATCCTCGGCGTCGGTCAAGGATCGGACCGCCCGCCCCGTCTCGTGCGTCTCGACTATGCGCCCGAGGGGGCCTCGCGGCATGTCGCGCTCGTAGGCAAGGGCATCACCTTCGACACCGGCGGGCTGTCGCTGAAGCCGGCGTCGTCGATGGTCGGCATGAAGTACGACATGTGCGGGGCCGCGACCGCTCTCGCCGTCCTCGCCGCCGCCGCAGAACTCGGCGCCCCCGTGCACGTCACGGCATGGCTCTGCATCGCCGACAACATGCCCTCCGGACGCGCCATCCGCCCCGGTGACGTGCTGCGCATCAAGGACGGCACGACCGTCGAGGTACTCAACACCGACGCAGAAGGTCGACTCGTCCTCGCCGATGGCCTGGTCGCGGCGAGCAGCGAGCACCCCGACCTGATCGTCGATGTCGCCACGCTCACCGGCGCGATCACGGTCGCGCTCGGCAACCGTCACGCGGGAGTCATGGGCGACGACGCCGCCGTCGCCGAGTACCTCGCGGCATCCGAACGGGCCGGCGAACTGGCGTGGCGACTGCCGCTGCCCCCGCACATGGAGGACGACCTCGACTCGCCGATCGCCGACATGGTGAACGCGAAGATCGGCGACCCGGCGGGCGGGTCGCTGTTCGCGGGTCTGTTCCTGCAGCGTTTCGTCGGACGCGCGAGCGATGACGCCGACGCACCGCGCATCCCCTGGGTGCACCTCGACATCGCCGGTGTCGGCATGAACAAGGGCGGCGGCTACGGCTTCACCGAAAAGGGCCCGACCGGCGCAACGGTTCGAAGCCTCATCGAGCTCCTCACCGGTCAGGCCTGAGGTGGAAACCGACATCGTCGTCATCGGCGGCGGAAGCGGCGGCTACGCCGCGGCCTTGCGTGCGGCGGAACTCGGCAAGCGGGTCATGATCATCGAACGGGACAAGGTCGGCGGAACGTGCCTGCACCGAGGCTGCGTCCCGACGAAGGCGCTCCTGCACGTCGCGGAGACGGCCGATTCCGTGCGCGAAGCGACCTCACTCGGCGTCCTGGCCGATCTGCAGGGCTTCGACGTGCCGCGCATGCACGCGTTCCGCGAAGGCATCGTCGCGAAGAAGTACAAGGGCCTGGAGGGTCTCCTCCGCGCCCGCGGAGTCGAGACCGTGATCGCAGAAGGCACGGTCGTCGCGCCGGGCCGAGTGCGCGCGGGAGACGTCGAGATCACCGCATCCGACATCATCGTCGCCACCGGCGCGCAGACGCGAACGCTGCCCGGCGTCGAAATCTCCGGGCGAGTGCTCTCGAGCGAGCAGGCGCTGGCGCTCGATGAGATCCCCGGCTCGGTCATCGTGCTGGGCGGCGGCGTGATCGGAGTCGAGTTCGCGAGCCTCTGGCGTTCGCTCGGCGCCGAGGTGACGATCGTCGAGGCACTGGACCACCTCGTCCCCACCGAGGACGACGCGCTGCGTACACAGCTCGCGCGCGCCTTCCGCAAGCGCGGCATCCAGACCCGCCTCGGCGCGCGATTCGCATCGGTGGCGCAGACCGACACGGGTGTCACGGTCGCGCTCGAGGGCGGAGACGAGCTGCACGCCGACTACCTGCTGGTCGCGGTCGGCCGCGCTCCCGTCACCGCGGGTCTCGGACTCGAAGATGCCGGCGTGCAGATCGACCGCGGCTTCATCGTGACGGATGCGGACCTTCGCACCACGGCGCCGGGAATCTGGGCCGTCGGCGATGTCGTCGCCGGACCGCAGCTCGCGCACCGCGGATTCCAGCACGGTATTCAGGTCGCCGAGCGCATCGCGGGCCAGCATCCCGTACCGGTGTCCGATGAGCTCGTCCCGCGGGTCGTCTACACGAGTCCCGAACTCGCCTCGGTCGGGCTCACCCGAGCCCAGGCGGTCGAGCGCTTCGGAGAAGACGGCATCGCCGTCGTCGATTACAACCTGGCCGGCAACGCCCGCACCGAGATCATCGGCGGATCCGGCACCGCCCGGGTCATCCGCCGCGTCGATGGCCCCGTCATCGGCGTGCACCTCGCCGGACCGCGCGTCGGAGAGCTCATCTCCGAAGCGCAACTCGTCGTCGGGTGGGACGCGCACCCCGAGGACATCGCCCCGTTCATTCACGCACATCCGACTCAGAGCGAAGCGCTGGGTGAGGCATTCCTCGCCCTGGCCGGCAAGCCGTTGCACGTCCTCTGATCGCACGGCATCACTAAGCTAGACAAGAATTCGCATTTCAAAGGAGCAAATCCCATGAGCACTTCCGTGGTCCTCCCCGCGCTCGGAGAGAGCGTCACCGAGGGAACGGTCACCCGCTGGCTCAAGAACGTCGGCGACACGGTCGAGGTAGACGAGGGTCTGCTCGAGATCTCGACCGACAAGGTCGACACCGAGATCCCGTCGCCGGTCAGCGGAGTGATCGAAGAGATCCTCGTCCAGGAAGACGACACCGTCGAGGTCGGCGCCGTTCTGGTCAAGATCGGCGATGGCTCCGGCGCATCCGCCGCGCCTGCGGCCCCCGAGCCCGCCGCCGAAGAGCCCGCCGCGGCTCCGGAGCCCGAGAAGGCCCCCGAGCCCGCAGCCCCGGCTGCGGCACCGGCGCCCGCAGCGGCTGCCCCGGCAGCATCCGGCGGCCGCGATGTCGTGCTCCCCGAGCTCGGCGAGAGCGTGACCGAGGGCACCATCACCCGCTGGCTGAAGGCCGTGGGCGATGACGTGGCCGTCGACGAGCCGCTCCTCGAGATCTCGACCGACAAGGTCGACACCGAGATCCCCGCGCCGTTCGCCGGTGTGCTGCAGGAGATCCTCGTCCAGGAGGACGAGACGGTCAGCGTCGGCAGCCCCCTCGCTCGTATCGGCGATGGCGCTCCGGCCCCGGCCCCGGCCGAGGCGCCCGCCGCGGAGGCGCCCGCCGCGGAGGCGCCGGTCGCCGAGACGGCACCCGAGGCACCGTCGACCGAGAAGCCCGTCGAGGCGGAAGAGGCCGAGGCTGCGCCCGCGGCACCGGCTCCGGCCGCTGCGCCCGCGCCTGCTGCGCCCGCGCCCGCTGCGCCCGCTCCGGCTCCGGCCGCCGCTGCACCCGCGACGACCGAATCCGGCGATGATGGCGGCGCGTACGTCACGCCGCTGGTTCGCCGCCTCGCTCAGCAGCAGGGTGTCGACCTGGCGAAGGTCACCGGCTCCGGCGTCGGTGGCCGCATCCGCAAGGAAGACGTGCTCAAGGCTGCGGAGAAGCCCGCTCCCGCTGCTGCTCCGGCCGCGCCTGCTGCTCCCGCCGCGCCGGCACTCGAGGTGTCGCCGCTGCGCGGCACCACCCAGCCGATGTCGCGCCTGCGCAAGGTCATCGCCGAGCGTGCCGTCGCGTCGATGCAGGCCACAGCCCAGCTGACGACCGTGGTCGAGGTCGACGTCACGAAGCTCGCGAACTACCGCGACGCGGTCAAGGGCGAGTTCCAGCAGAAGACGGGCGACAAGCTCTCCTTCCTGCCGTTCTTCGCGATTGCCGCGATCGAGGCGCTGCAGGCGTACCCGATCGTCAACTCGACCGTTGACGGCGACAAGATCGTGTACCCGGCATCCGAGAACATCTCGATCGCCGTCGACACCGAGCGCGGTCTGCTGACGCCGGTCGTGCGTGACGCCGGCGACAAGAACATCGCGCAGCTCGCTCGCGAGATCGCCGATCTCGCCGCACGCACCCGCGACAACAAGCTGAAGCCCGACGAGCTCGCGGGTGGCACGTTCACGCTGACCAACACCGGTTCGCGCGGCGCGCTGTTCGACACGCCGATCGTGTTCCTTCCCCAGTCGGCGATCCTCGGCCTCGGTGTCGTGGTGAAGCGTCCGGGCGTCGTCTCGGTCGACGGAAAGGATGCCATCTCGGTGCGCTCCTACGTCTACCTGGCGCTCTCGTACGATCACCGGATCATCGACGGCGCGGATGCGGCCCGTTTCCTCTCGGCGATGAAGTCCCGCCTCGAGGCAGCCGACTTCGCGGGCGTTCTCGGAATCTGAGGCTCGACACCTCTGCATCACCCCGGGTGCTGCGCGACATCGTGAATGTCGCGCAGCACCCATTTCTCTTCTCCGCGCACCGCTGCCACCACCTGTGACGGGCGCGCTCCCGTCGCATCGTCGGCACGCACCAGCACGAGCCCGCCGACGTCGTCCAACAGGCTGAGCTGCCGCGACGCGTCGTCGGCGAAGGCCGCCCCCTCCGCGTACCCGGCGCTGCCGTCGCCCGCGAGCGCCCCGTCCTCGTCGAGCAACGGCCGCAGACACCCCACGTCTCCCCCGCAGTCCCGCGCCGCATCCAACAGCGCTCCGACGGCGATGACCGCGTCGTCGGATTTCTGCGGCGATGCAGGCGCGGCGGGCGCCTCCGGTGCCGGGGCCGCCGGCGCATCCGGTGCGGGTGATGTGACGGCATCCGCCGCCGTGTCTGGGTACATCGATGGCGCGCTCGTCGAAGTCGCGGATTCTCGGTCGCTCTCGCCGGTCGGCCAGAGCAGACCCACCGCAAGCACGAGGGCCGCGCACGCGAGTCCGGCGAGCACGGCGCCTCGCCGCGAGCGTTTCGCACCTGGCGGGCGTGAACGCACCGCGCGCCACACGCTCGTCACAGCCTGGGACACCATCTCCGCCACCCCCGCGTCCGCGGCCGACGCGAGTCGTTGCCATGCCGGACGATCGGCGGGTGCGGCCGCCGATCGTCCGGTCGACTCCGAGGCCGGACGGGCCCGACGCGCCAACACCTGAGTGCCGATCGCCTCCGGGGACGCCTGCGCGAACAGATCGGCTTCTCGCGCCGCCGCCACCTGCGGCAGACGCTCCACGTCGAGAAGAGCGCGCCCGACGCGGTCGAGCGCGGGAACCACGGATGCATCCGGATCGCACGCATCGGTGATCGCGCGTACGGCCTGGATCGCCGCTTCATCCGCAGTCGGAGCGTCGGGGCGGTGCACGAAGAGCGGCTCGCCGTCCGCATCCACCCACCATTCACCGTGGCACTCGACGCTGCCGTGCTCGGCGAACTCGGCGACGGTTCCGCGGACGACGCTCACCGCCAGCGTCACCACCTCGCCCGGTGAGAGCGGGTGCCACGCCCCGAGACGAGCGCCGGCGAGGTCGACGACCGAGCGGGTGCACTGTGGCAGTACTACGGCATGACCGTCTGTCGTGCGGAGCACCTCCCAGACGGTCGCGACGTGTTCGCCCGCGGCATTCCAAAGCGCATCGGATGCGGCGTCCTCCGCACGCACGCGGGTCGCCGGTCGAGGCCCCCACGCGATGACCTCGCCCGGGTAGGGCCCGGCACCGGCCGGCACAGCGCGCAGCACCGGCTCGTCGAGCAACGGGAGCAGGGTGGTGTGGACGGATGCGGTCATCCATCCACCCTCGACCACGTCGCGACAGAGGAGCCCGCTCGGGAGCTCATCCGGGAAAAACCCGCGACGGTCATCGCCTGGGGAGGAGAGGACGAGCGCTCGACGGTAGGCTGGGACACATGGCAGCGCGCAGTTCAGCACCCGAGAAGCGTCCCGGGTTCTTCTCCCAGCTCAAGACCCTCTACACGTTCACGGTGGAGGCCTACCGCTGGTTGCCGTTCGCGCTCGCCGGCATCCTGCTCGCCGGTATCGCGCTCGGCGTCGGCATCGGCTTCCTGGTGCCGCCGGTCGCCGTGTGGAGCGTCATCCTGTGGGGCTTCACCGGCCTTCTCCTCGGAGTGCTGGCGTCTCTGATGACCATGACGCGCCTCTCTACGAGCGCGATGTACACGAAGATCGACGGAATGCCGGGCGCCGCCGGGCACGTGCTGTCCACCTCGCTCGGTCGCAACTGGCAGTCGGGCGACATGCCCGTCGGTGTGAACCCCCGCACCCAGGAGGCCGTGTACCGCGCGGTAGGTCGTGGTGGCGTCGTCATCGTCGGCGAGGGCGCCCGCGGCCGGCTCACCCGCCTGGTCGGCGACGAGCGGGCGAAGGCACAGCGCGTCGCGTCCGGAGTTCCCGTGACCGTGATCTACGTCGGACACGGCGACGACGAAGTGCCGATCGCCAAGCTGTCCTCGACCATCAAGGCGCTGCCGAAGAAGATCGACCGCACCACGATGGCCGCAGTCATCAAGCGCATCGAGTCCGTGTCGCAGTCCCTGGCATCGATGCCGATCCCGAAGGGGATCGACCCCACCAAGGTTCGCGCGCCGCGTCCCCGCTGATCGCGCGGCTTCCGCGACGAACAGCCAAGTCGTCTTGCCGCCGGGTCCTCACTGCAACTCCCGCAAAAGGCCGTACTCCGAGCCGATCCCGCCCGTCGAACACTCGATGTGGAGGAGTTATCGCACGAGCGTCGCCCCTGCCGTTCGCGCAGGACAGAGCACTCGCCGTGCGCGACGCCCCCGAACTACGCCGCGGGCTTACGCGCGGAGGAGCACCGTGCCGACGACCTTGTCGTGCAGTCCCCGCTGATCGGGATCCCAGACGACGGCAGGAATCACGAGCACCAGAAGCAAGGTGCGCACGATCGGGCGCCAGACCCCGACCCAGCTGCCGCCGAGGCGGACGAGCCGCATTCCGAGCAGCCGGTGCCCCGGACTGCCTCCCAGAGTGGGAATGAAGACGATCTGCACGAGCGCGAAGATCGCGATCGTCGCCAGGGAGTCGTAGGCGAAGAAGGCCACCGAGACGATGACGGCGCAGGCCCAGTCGATCGCCAGAGCGCCGATGCGGCGTCCGACCCGGGCCACCGACCCCGATCCTGTCGCCGGAAGCCCCAACCGCTCGCCGGGATAACGGGATTCGAGCGGGGTTTCAGCCATGACACGAGCCTAACCATCGAGGCGTAACCTGCCGGAAACATATGGGACACTGGCGAGCAATGCCTTCTCGATAGCGTCAAGGCAGGCCCGCTTCGGCGGGCGGAATCCCGAATGCCCTACCTCTGGAGTCCCCATGTTCAGTGATTCATCAGAGGTGCTCAAGTTCATCAAGGACGAGGACGTCAAGTTCCTCGACATCCGGTTCACGGACCTCCCTGGTGTGCAGCAGCACTTCAACATCCCCGCCGCTACCGTCGATGAAGAATTCTTCACGGTCGGCCAGCTGTTCGACGGCTCCTCGATTCGAGGATTCGCGAACATCCACGAGTCGGACATGCAGCTGATTCCGGACGTCTCGACGGCGTACGTCGACCAGTTCCGCGAGGCGAAGACCCTCGTCATGATCTTCGACATCTACAACCCGCGCAACGGTGAGATCTACGCGAAGGACCCGCGTCAGGTCGCCAAGAAGGCCGAGAAGTACCTCGCCTCCACCGGCATCGCCGACACGGCGTTCTTCGCCCCCGAGGCGGAGTTCTACATCTTCGACGACGTGCGCTACGAGGTGAAGCAGAACGCAAGCTTCTACTCGGTCGACTCCGAGGAGGGCGCCTGGAACACGGGCCGCTCCGAAGAAGGCGGAAACCTCGCCAACAAGACCCCGTACAAGGGTGGCTACTTCCCCGTCGCACCCGTCGACAAGACGGCCGACCTCCGCGATGACATCAGCCTCAAGCTGATCGAGGCGGGCCTGCTCCTCGAGCGTTCGCACCACGAGGTGGGCACCGGCGGTCAGCAGGAGATCAACTACCGCTTCGACACCATGGTGCACGCGGCCGACGACATCCTGAAGTTCAAGTACGTCGTGAAGAACACGGCCGAGCAGTGGGGCAAGGTCGCGACCTTCATGCCCAAGCCGCTCTTCGGTGACAACGGTTCCGGCATGCACACGCACCAGTCGCTGTGGCTTGACGGCAAGCCCCTCTTCTACGACGAGAAGGGCTACGGCGGACTCTCCGACCTCGCTCGCTGGTACATCGGCGGCCTGCTCGCCCACGCGCCCGCCGTGCTCGCCTTCACGAACCCGACGCTGAACAGCTACCACCGTCTGGTGAAGGGCTACGAGGCTCCGGTCAACCTGGTCTACTCGGCCGGCAACCGTTCCGCGGCGATCCGCATCCCGATCACCGGCTCGAACCCGAAGGCCAAGCGCATCGAGTTCCGTGCACCGGATGCCTCGGGCAACCCGTACCTCGCGTTCGCTGCCCAGATGATGGCTGGCCTCGACGGCATCCTGAACCGCATCGAGCCGCACGAGCCGGTCGACAAGGACCTGTACGAGCTTCCCCCCGAGGAAGCGAAGAACATTCCGCAGGTTCCGAACTCGCTGCTCGACTCGCTCGAGGCGCTGCGTGCCGACAACGAGTTCCTGACCCGCGGCAACGTGTTCACGCCCGAGCTCATCGAGACGTGGATCGAGTACAAGATCGAGAACGAGATCAAGCCGCTCGCGGCTCGTCCGCACCCGTTCGAGTTCGAGCTGTACTTCGGCGTCTGACGCCCGTGTGAGAAGAGCCCGCCAGCACTCAGCTGGCGGGCTCTTCTCATGTCTGTGTCGCGCACACGGGACGCCCGCCGCCCCTTACGATCGTTCCGTCATCAACGCCCGCGTCCGCCGGGGACGCACGACGAGATTCGAGGTCGAACATGTTCGCAGTCACCACCAATGACGTTCCGGGCTACCGGATCACGCAGGTGTTCGGAGAGGTCATGGGGCTCACCGTTCGCTCCGCGAACTTCGGTCAGAACTTCACCGCCGGTTTCCGGTCACTCGCCGGGGGTGAGATGCCCGAGTACACGAAGGTGATCTACGAATCGCGGTTCGAAGTCATGCAGCGGATGTGGACCGAGGCCCAGCAGCGCGGCGCGAACGCTGTCGTCGCGATGCGCTTCGACTCGGGCGCCATCGGCAACTTCACCGAGTTCTGCGCGTACGGCACGGCCGTGCTCATCGAGCCGATCACGCCTCCTCAGGCCTGAGGTTCACTCGTGCCGATCGTCTTGGCGAGGAAGTGGTCGGCGTACGGCGACGTGCTGAACGATTCGACCGCCCCGTATCCGCACGCTTCGTAGAGGCTCCGCGCCGGCGTAAGGTCCTCTCGAACAGTGAGCCGGAGGCGCCGCAGACCCCGCTGCGCGCTCGCGGACTCCAATTGCTGAAGGAGCGCGCGGCCCGCTCCCGAGCCGCGCGCCTCCGGCGCGACGAACACCCGAGTGACCTCTCCCGTGGTCTCATCGATCAGGCGCACTCCCCCGCATCCGATGATGCGGTCATCATCTCGGATGAGGAGGAAGAACCCCGTGCCGTCTCGCAGGTCATCGCTCGGTTCGTTTCGCATCGCCCGGGTGACCTCCGCAGACGTCGCCGGTCGCCCCCAGTAGCTCGCGACGAGATCCTCGAAGAAGCGGGTCAGGATCGCGCGGCCCTCAAGCGACGCTGGATCCGCGACGGTGAACGTAAGGGAGTGAGGATGACGCACCCGACGAGCGTATGCCGACCGGTCGTGCGCCTACGCACGCCAGGCGCGGCGGGTCAGCCGTAGAACTGCTTCTCGAACACTCGACGGGCCACGCGGGAGACCCGCATCCAGTCCTCCTCGACGGCGCTCGCGGAACGTTCGGGGTACTCGAGGAGCCGGCCGATGCCATCGAGCCGCCGCCGATCCGTCGGCAGCACATCGCTCGTCTGCGCGGAGAGCAACGTGTTCGCCGAGCGCAACCGACTGGCGAGCCGCCACGCGTTGTGGAGTCGCGGAACGTCGGTCTCCGGCAGCAGCCCCGTCGCGCCCAGCACCTCGAGCGCCGCGATGGTGGACGTGGTGCGCAGGCCCGGGTGCGCGTGCGCATGCTCGAGCTGACGCAGCTGCACGAGCCACTCGACGTCGCTGAGCCCACCCGGCCCGAGCTTCAGGTGCCGCGCAGGATCGACGCCCTTCTGCAGGCGCTCGCTCTCGACGCGCGCTTTGATGCGTTTGATCTCACGCAGGCCCTGCGCATCGGCCCGCACCGGGTATCGCACGCGATCCGCCAGCGAGGTGAACGCCGCGATCAGAGAAACGCTCCCCGCCACGCCCCGCGCGCGCAGCAGCGCCTGCGCCTCCCACGACAGCGACCAGCGTCCGTAATACTCCGCGTAGGACTCGAGCGAACGCACGAGCGGACCGTTGCGTCCCTCGGGGCGAAGGTCCGCGTCCAGGTCGAGCGGCACACGGTGGTCTTCGGAGAAAGTTCGCAGGCCCGCCACGAGCTTCAGTGAGAGCGCGTGCGCTCGCTCCGGATCCACCCCGTTCGGCCGGTACACGTACAGCACATCGGCATCCGAACCGAACCCGAGTTCTCGCCCGCCGAAACGGCCCATGGCGATCACGGCGAAATCGAGCGCCTTGTCTTCGGCGGGGACCACCTCGCGTCGAACGGCCCGGATCGTCGCCTGGATCGTGACCTCGGTGATCGTCGTCAGTGCGTCCGCGAGCTCCTCGATCGTCAGCACGCCGACGACCGCAGCCATCGCGGTGCGCAGCAGCTCACGCCGGCGCAGCGCTCGCACGGAGCGCATGGCGTCTTCGATCGTGTCGTGTCGGGTCTGGATGGCGCGGGCTTCCTCCTCCAGCGCCTGGCCCGATCGAGGTCGGAGGAGATCGTCATCGTCGAGCCACGCGGCGGACTCGGGGATCCACTCCATCAGCTCCCCGATGTACCGGGAGCCCGAAAGCGCGCGCGTGAGACTTTCCGCCGCCGCAGACGAATCCCGCAGCAGCCGGAGGAACCACGGCGTGTTCCCCAGCCGCTCGCTGATCCGCCGGAACGACAGCAGGCCGTAATCCGGGTCGACGCCGTCCGCGAACCACCGGATCATGATCGGCATGAGGTGGCGCTGGATGGTGGCCTTGCGGCTCAGACCGCTGGTGAGCGCACCGATGTGGCGCAGTGCGCCGGCCGGGTCTTGGAATCCGATCGCCGCGAGCCGGTCATGCGCCTGCCCCGTCGAAAGGGTCCGCTCCCCCTCCGGCAGCGAGGCGACCGCCGACAGCAGCGGGCGATAGAACAGCCGCACGTGGATGTCGCGCACCTCGCGCTTCACGCCCTCCCAGAGCTCCCAGATCCCCTGCCCGGTCGTGGCGAACCCGCTCGCCCGCGCGAGGATCCGCCGGTCATCGGGGCGGTCGGGCATGAGGTGCGTGCGACGCAGCGCGCGCAACTGCATCCGGTGCTCGAGTACGCGCAGGACACGGTAGTCCCGGGCGAAGATCGCCGCCTCCGCGCGGCCGATGTAGCCCTCCGCGACCAGCGCCTCGAGTGCGTCGAGCGTGCCGCGCTGCCGGATGCGGTCATCCGTCAGCCCGTGCACCAACTGCAGCAGCTGCACCGTGAACTCGATGTCACGGATGCCGCCGGGCCCGAGCTTGATCTGCGAGGCGAGCTCAGCGGCGGGGATGTTGTCGGTGACGCGCTCCCGCATCCGCTGAACGCTGTCGACGAAGTTCTCGCGGGCCGCGCTCGTCCAGATCTTGGGCTGCACGGCGGCGACGTACTCATCGCCCAGCGCCATGTCGCCGGCGAGAGCGCGAGCCTTCAGGAGCGCCTGGAACTCCCAGCTCTTCGCCCAGCGTGCGTAGTACGAAAGGTGCGAGTCGAGGGTGCGAACGAGAGCGCCCTGCTTCCCTTCGGGGCGGAGGTTCGCGTCGACCTCCCAGAGCGGCGGCTCGATCTCGACGCCCGAGATGCCCTGCATCGTCTGCGCCGCGAGGCGCGTGGCGATGTCGATGACCCGACTCTCACCGAAGTCCTCGAGCTCCGTGTCCTCCGCCGCGCACACGAAGATCACGTCGACGTCGCTCACGTAGTTGAGCTCTCGGGCGCCGGTCTTGCCCATCCCGATGATCGCCAGGCGGGTCGCCGCGACCTGCTCGCGCGGGAAGAGTCCGCCGGGGCGGCCCCGGGAAATCCGGGTGCGGGCAACGCTGAGCGATGCCTCGAGGGCTGCGGCGGCCGCATCCGCCAATGCTGCCGCGACCGGCGCGAGAACCGCTTCCGCGTCCGCGGCCGACAGGTCGTAGACCGCGATCCGCGCGACGATACGTCGATACGCGATGCGCAGCGCACACCAGGCGCTTTCGTCGCCGGCGCTCGCGAACCCGTTGTCGTCGCCGACAGACGCCAGCAGTTCGGCCCGCATGAGGTCGAGCGTCGGAAGACCCGCCCGGGCACCGGCGAGATTGTCGATCTCTTCCGGATGCCGGAAGTAGAAGTCCCCGTAGCCTTCGGAGGCGCCGAGCAGCGCCCAGAGCGCCGGGCGTTCCAGCGCATCGCCCATCACGCGCCGCACGACATCGGGGGCGCGACGCGCGATCCGGGCGACCGCCCGGAGGGCCCCGTCCGGATCAGCGGCCCGCCCGAGGTCCTCCGTGAGCACGTCCCGCTCGACCGACAGCAGTTCGCTGAGCTCGTCGAGCGTGTCGAGCGCTGTCGTGACGTCACCGATCCCCAGCCGCACCAGGAAGGTGCGGGCGGAGGATCGATCGAGACCGGACACGCCGGTCTCAGAGCATCTCGAGGTTGCTCTTCAACTCGAAGGGCGTGACCTGCGAGCGGTAGCCCGCCCACTCCTTGCGCTTGTTCAGGAGCACGTAGTTGAAGACTTGCTCGCCCAGAGTTTCGGCGACGAGCTCGGAATCCTCCATGTAGTGCAGCGCCTGGTCGAGGCTCGCGGGCAGCGGCGCGTAGCCGAGGGCACGACGCTCCGACTCGGAGAGCGACCACACGTTGTCTTCTGCCTCCGCGGGAAGCTCGTACTCCTCTTCGATGCCCTTCAGCCCGGCCGCGAGCATGAGCGCGTAGGCGAGGTACGGGTTCGCCGCGGAGTCCAGCGCACGGTACTCCACGCGAGACGACTGGCCCTTGTTGGGCTTGTACATCGGCACGCGAACGAGCGCGGAGCGGTTGTTGTGGCCCCAGCAGATGAAGCTCGGAGCCTCGTCGCCGCCCCAGAGACGCTTGTAGGAGTTGACGAACTGGTTGGTGACGGCCGAGATCTCGTTCGCGTGGCGCAGGAGCCCGGCGATGAACTGACGGCCGACCTTCGAGAGCTGGTACTGAGCGCCCTCCTCGTAGAACGCGTTCATGTCGCCCTCGAACAGCGACATGTGCGTGTGCATGCCGCTTCCGGGCTGACCACTCAGTGGCTTCGGCATGAACGTCGCGTAGACGCCCTGCTCGATCGCGACCTCTTTGATCACGGTACGGAACGTCATGATGTTGTCGGCGGTCGTCAGTGCATCCGCATAACGGAGGTCGATTTCGTTCTGACCCGGGCCGCCCTCGTGGTGGCTGAACTCCACCGAGATCCCGAGGTCTTCCAGCATCCGCACCGACCGGCGACGGAAATCGTGCGCCGTGCCTCCGGGGACGTTGTCGAAGTAGCCCGCGGAGTCCACCGGCTCGGGGCCTTCCGCGCCGAAGGTCGAGGACTTCAGCAGGTAGAACTCGATCTCGGGATGCGTGTAGAAGGTGAAGCCCGCATCCGCCGCCTTCGCGAGCGTGCGCTTCAAAACGTGCCGCGGGTCGGCCACGGCGGGCTCGCCGTCGGGCGTCGTGATGTCGCAGAACATGCGCGCGGTCGGGTCGATCTCACCGCGCCACGGCAGGGTGTGGAACGTCGTCGGGTCGGGGTGTGCGAGCAGATCGGACTCGTACGAGCGGGTGAGCCCCTCGATGGCCGATCCGTCGAAACCGAGTCCCTCCGCGAAGGCTCCCTCGACTTCGGCGGGCGCGATCGCCACCGACTTCAGGGTGCCGATCACATCGGTGAACCAGAGCCGGACGAACTTGACGCCGCGCTCTTCGATCGTGCGCAACACGAAGTCCCGCTGCTTGTCCATCGTTTCCCCTCTGCCCGCCGGCATCGCCGGTTCGGTGTCGTCATCCACCGGCCGAGCCGGTGCAGGTCATTTCGCGGGGCACGTCGCTGGGGACGCGCTCCGTCTCACTCGTCGTCCGCGTCGTCCTCTGCCCACTGGCGCGAGCGCTCTTTCAGGAGGGTGGGAGCGTTCGCCGCTTCTTCGGCGGTATCGAACGGGCCCGCACGATCGATGGCGGGCGACTCGTAGCCGCGCTCGACCTCACCGGTCGTCAGATTGAACCAGTACTTCTCGTTCTCTTCGCTCACCACGAACTCCTCGCTGTCTGAGTCGATCCTACTGATGACTCGTGTCGTCCTGGATAGGCTGGAGGCATGGCTACAGAGAAGACCCGCGCGGTCGGCATCGACATCGGCGGTACGGGCATCAAGGGCGGCATCGTCGATCTCGAGAACGGTCAGCTGCTCAGCGACCGGGTCAAGGTCTCCACCCCCGCGGGAGCGGAGCCCGACGACGTTCTCGTCGCGGTTCGCTCCGTCCTCGAGACGCTCGGCGCGTCGGACTCGGACTACGCGCTCGGGGTCGCCTTCCCCGCGATCGTGAAGAACGGCCGCACCCTGTCGGCGGCGAACGTGTCGGACAAGTGGATCGACTTCCCCGCCGAGGAGTTCTTCGAGCAGGGACTCGGACGCGACATCCACTTCGCCAACGATGCGGATGTCGCCGGCGTCGCCGAGATGCGTTTCGGCGCGGCCAAAGACGTCAGCGGCCTGACGATTCTCACGACCCTCGGCACCGGCATCGGCTCCGCCATGATCTACGACGGCGTCCTCATCCCGAGCTCGGAGCTCGGACACCTGCAGCGCGCGAAGCACGGGAAGGATGCGGAGGCCTACGCCGCATACTCGGCAATGGAGCGCGACAAGCTGGAGTGGGACGAGTGGGCCGCACGGCTGCAGTGGTACTACAGCCATGTCGAGTTCCTCTTCAGCCCCGACCTGTTCATCGTGGGTGGCGGCGTTTCCAAGCACGCCGACAAGTTCCTGCACCTGCTGAAGCTGCGGACGCCGATCGTGCCGGCCGTGCACCGCAACAACGCGGGCATCATCGGTGCCGCGGCGCTGTCGCTCGGCGCGTCGCCCGAGCTCGACGGCACCGTCACGGGCGCGTAGCCCCCCGCTTCACTTGTCTCAGATACACGCGAAACGCTCGTCGCGGCGTGTAATTGGGGCAAGTGAAGTGAGGCGAGAGGGCGAATGGGTCGGCCTGTACGCCGGGTTCTGTCCGGGGGCGTGAACCCCGTGGACGGTCATCTCTCTCGGCGACACGTTGCCGTGCCGCTCCAGCGGCCTACCCGAGGACTCGGCGAGCCGCGTCAACATCCTCTGTCTGACCTTGCTCCGGGCGAGGTTTACCTTGCGGGTCATGTCACCATGACCCCGGTGGTCTCTTACACCGCCGTTTCACCCTTACCGCGGTCGAAACCGTGGCGGTCTGTTTTCTGTGGCACTGTCTCGCGGATCACTCCGGGTGGGTGTTACCCACCGCCCTGCTCTACGGAGCCCGGACGTTCCTCGGCGCGACACGGCGAACCGCGCGCGACGCGACCGTCCAGCCGACCCATTCGCACCGCCGAGTCTATCCGGGCCCAGGAGCCTCAACGTCTGAGGCGCCATCACGCACTACTTCCACGTCGAGCGGGAAGTCCACCGGAAACGTCCCGAACAGGCGTCGCCCGGCAGCATCCGCAGCATCTCTGATCGCCTGGACGACCGCATCCGCCATCGACGCGGGCGCGTGCACCATGACCTCATCGTGGAGGAAGAACACCAGGTGCGGGCGATTCTCGAACACCGGTCCGGCACGCTCGGCGAGCGGATCCGTCACCGCGCCCAGAGCATCGAGACGCGCACGGATCTCTGCGAGCCAGCACAGCGCCCACTCCGCCGCCGATCCCTGCACGACGAAGTTGCGGGTGAATCGGCCTCGATCCCGGCCTCCCCGGCGGGCGAGTTCGGCCGTCGCGGCGTCGGCGCCTTCTGCGCTCGCCGCGGCCGAGAGCTCCTGCAGGGCGAGCTCGGGAGGCGGCGACGTCCGGCCCAGCCACGTGCGGACGACCCCGCCGTCTTCACCCGTCGCGGCCGCATCGTCGACGAGCGCCATCGCGATCGGATAGGCCCGGCGCAGCCGTGGCACCAGCCGACCGCTTTCGCCCGTCGTCGCCCCGTACATCGCACCGAGCACGGCGTACTTCGCCTCCTCGCGGGTCGCGACCGCGCCCGAATCGACGATGCCGGAGTAGAGATCACGACCCCGCGCCGCGGACGCCAGGGCGAGGTCTCGCGACATCGCGGCGAGCACACGGGGTTCGAGCTGCGCGACGTCGGCGTCGACGACCACCCATCCCGGATCGGGACGTACCGCGGGGCGAAGAAGACGCGGGATCTGGAGTGCGCCCCCACCACTCGACGCCCAGCGGCCGGTCACCACGCCGCCCGGCACATAGACGGGCCGGAACCGCCCCGCGTGCACCCATTCATCCAGCCACGCCCAACCGCTCGCCACGAGCAACCTGCTCAGCCGCTTGTACTCCAGGAGCGGTTCGACGGCCGGATGCGGATGCTCCGCCAGCTCCCACCGGCTCGTCGAGGCGACCTGAATGCCCGCACGGCGGAGAGCACGCAGCAGCTTCGGGGGCGAGTCGAGCGACACGGTATCGTCGCCGAGTTCCGCGCGGATGCGGACGGCGAGCTCCTGCATCCGCCGCGGCGTGCCGCCCGGAAGCGCACGTTCGCCGAGCTCGCGCACCAGGATGCGGTCGTGCTCCGCGGCATCCCACGGCAAGCCGCCGGCGCGCATCTCCTCCGCGATGAGCGCCCCGACGGACTCCGCGTGCAGCAGCATCCGAAGCCGCCCGGGGTCGGGAGCCGCGGCCACTGCGCGCCACTGTCGACGGAGCTCCGCCCGTACCTCGTCCGCATCCGGGACCAGCTCGTCGTCGACGGCGAACAGACCGTCATCGCGGTCGACGGGGGTCGCCGCGCCCGCCCAACGGCGCTCGGCTCCGAGCTCGGCGCCGGGGAGCGCGGAGCGCAGGATGCGGTGGCACAAACGCAGATCCCAGGCGCGCGGGACCCGCACGCCGGCCGCGAGCATGCCCGGGTATGTGCGGGCAGTGTCGGCCCACACCCAGCGCGTCAGCGGGCGCGCGGCGACGACCGAGGCGGCTTCGGAGGCCACCCACGGCGCCCGAGAGAGAACCTCGCCGTCCTTGTCCAGATCCACCAGGTCGAGAGCACCGGCGCCCGTGCGGGCGATGACACTCCAGCGGATCGCGTCGGGATTCACCGGCGGCCGCCGCGAGAAACCGAGCGGGTCAGAGCCCGGACTCGGGGGTACGTACCAGGATGCAGTCGCACTGCGGGCAGGTGACCACCGCATCCTCCGCCGCCTGGCGGATGACGTTCAGGTCGCTGCCGGTCAGCATCATGTGGCAACCGAGACAGGTACGCGCCTGCACGAGCGCTGCCCCCGCGCTCCGCTCGTGCAGTTTGTCGTAGAGCGTGACGAGAGCCGCAGGAATGCCCGAGGCCACGGCCGCGCGATCGCGGGTCAGCTGCTCAAGGCGGGCCGCAGCTTCGGCGATGTGCTGCTCGGCAGCGCTCGCCAGAAGCGCGTATTCGTCCGACGCCGCGGTGATAACCGCCTGCTGCTCGTCGACCGCGGCTTGGGCCGCCTCGAGACGCTCCATCAGATCGAGCTGTGTCTCTTCGAGGTCGTCCTTACGGCGCTGCAGCGACGCGAGCTCGTGCTCGATCGCCGTCGCGTCTTTCGCGCTCGACGTCGTGCGCATCAACTCGTTGTCGCGCGCGCGTCGCGCGTCAACGACGGCGACATCGGATTCGATGCGGCGCAGTTCCGCCTGCAGATCGTCGACGGTCCCCTGTCTCTGACCGAGCTCGCGGGCGAGCGCCTGACGGTCGGCGGCGAGCTCGCGCAGCCGGGGAGCCTGCGGGGGGTTGCGCCGCGCGGCATCCGCCTGCGTCCGGCGTGTGTCGGTGGCGGCGAGATCCAGAAGACGAAGCTGATCGGCAGGGGCGGCATTCACTCTCCCAACCTACGCCAGCACACGCGCCTCGGCCGGGGCGCCCACGTGAACCCGTGTTACCTCGCGTGTCGCTCGTCGTGCTTCCGGCGAGGAAGCTCGTTAATTTCGACACATCCCACCCGCTGTGCGTCGAGAGGAGCTCCGCATGACCGCCGCTCTCACCGACATCCCGACAACCGGATCCCGCGAGGTTCCGGCCGCGCGGCTCCGATTCCGCGCACTCGGCCGGACGTTCGGTACACACGTCGTGCTGTCCGACATCGACCTCGAGGTCCAGCCGGGCGAGCTCGTCGCCATCCTCGGAGCCTCCGGTTCCGGAAAGTCGACGCTTCTTCGCATCGCGGGCGGACTCGACCGCGCGAGCACCGGCGACGTTCTGATCGACGACGACCCGGTGACGGGGATCGACGCGCGCATCGCGGTCGGGTTCCAGGAACCGCGCCTGCTCCCCTGGCGGTCGGTCGCCGAGAACATCGCTCTCGGCCTGCCGCGCGGGCTGCCCCGCGCCGAGCGCGACGCCAGGATCGCCGACCTCCTCGACCTCATCGGCCTCACCGACTTCGCCTCCCATCGTCCCCGGCAGATCTCCGGTGGCATGGCGCAGCGCACCTCCCTCGCGCGCGCTCTCGCGCGGCGCCCGGGCGTGCTGCTCCTCGACGAACCGTTCGGCGCGCTCGACGCGCTCACGCGGCTCCGGATGCAGGATCTCCTCCTGGCGGTGCTCGCCGAGGCGCCGACCACGACACTCCTGGTGACGCACGACGTCGACGAAGCCCTGCAGTTGGCCGACCGCATCATCGTGCTCGGGCTGCAGGACGGCGTCGCCGGCGCCGGCATCCAGCAACTCCTCACCGTTCCCGGCGACCGCCCGCGCGACCGCGGGTCGGCGAAGTTGGCCGAGATGCGCGCTGACCTTCTCGGCGCTCTCGGTATCGACCGTCACGCTCACTGACCTCGACGTGCACGCACCGCACGTCCTCCCTCACCGCACCCCGAAAGGCACTCACATGTCTCTGTCCCGTCGCGCACTCGGCTTCACCGCCGGTGTCGCTCTCGCCGCGCTCGCTCTCACGGGCTGCGTCGCCGGCGAAGACTCTCCCGCCGAGCCGGCCGCATCCGGTGCCTCTGCCGAAGGAACCACCCTCCGACTCGATTGGGCGACCTACAACCCGCTCAGCCTGATCGTGAAGGACCAGGGCTGGCTCGAGGAGGAGGGCTACACCGTCGAATGGGTGCAGTCGCTCGGGTCCTCGAAGGCCAACGAAGCCCTCCGCGCCGGCGCGATCGACTTCGGTTCGACGGCGGGGTCGGCGGCGCTCCTCGCCCGCGCGAACGGCGCACCGCAGCAGATCGTCGACGTCGTCGCACAGCCCGAATGGGCCGCGCTCGTCGTGCCGGCAGGCTCCGACATCAGCTCCGTCGAGGACCTCAAGGGCAAGCGCATCGCGGCAGCGCTCGGCACCGACCCGTACTTCTTCCTCGTGCAGGCGCTCGAGGAAGCCGGTCTGTCGGTCGACGACGTGACCGTCGAGAACCTGCTGCACGCAGACGGCTGGGCAGCTCTGCAGTCCGGTTCGGTCGACGCGTGGTCGGGCCTCGACCCGATCATGGCGACCGCTGAGGCGAGCGGCGCGACGCTCGCGTACCGGAACCTGGACTTCAACTCCTACAGCGTGCTGAACGCGAGCGAGGACATCATCACGCAGAACCCGGATGCGGTCCAAGACGTCGTCGACGCCTACGAACGTGCCCGTGCTTGGGCGCTCGAGAACCCGGAGGACACGGCGCAGATCCTCGCCGATGCCGCATCCATCGATCTCGCGGTCGCCCAGAAGGTCATCGACGAGCGCGAAGGCCTCGACACCGACCCGGTTCCCGGCGATGCCCTGAACAAGGTGCTTGCGCCGATCGGCGCGATCCAGGTCTCGCTCGGAGACGTGGCCGATCAGGCAGCCATCGACAAGGCGCTCGACGAGCTGTTCGCACCGCAGTTCGCCGAAAACGCCGCCGGCTGACGCCGGCCGCCGAAAGGACGACGCTCATGAGCACGACCGGCACCAAGCCCGTACGAGACTCCGCAGAGCCCCGAACCGGACGAGGACTCCTCGCCCGACCGGGCGTGCGAGTGATCGTCGGCGCGGTGGTGCCGGTCGTGCTCTTCGTCGTGTGGTTCTTCCTCACGCTGCCCGGCGACCCGATCGTCCCCCCGTACAAGTTCCCCAGCCCTGCGGCCGTCATTCAGGCGGGCGTCGATCTCGCTGAACGGGGTGAACTCTGGCAGTTCACCGCCATCTCGTTGCAGCGCGTGATCATCGGGTTCGCCGTGGGCGCGCTTCTGGGTATCGCACTCGGCGGTCTCATCGGCCTATCCAGGTTCTGGGATGCAGCGCTCTCGCCGACGCTGGGAGTTGTGCGAGCCGTCCCGAGCCTCGCCTGGATTCCGCTCCTGATCGTGTGGTTCTTGATCGGAGAGCAGTCCAAGATCATCCTGATCGCGATCGGCGCGTTCTTCCCTGTCTTCACGACGGTTTCGATGGCCCTGCGCCACGTCGACCCGCACCTGGTCGAACTCGGCCGGTCGTTCGGCTTCGGAGGTCTCCGGCTCTTCTTCACGGTGCAGTTGCCTGCCGTGCTCCCCTCGCTCTTCTCCGGTCTCCGTCTGGCGCTCGTGCAGGCCTGGCTGTTCCTCGTTGCGGCCGAGTTGCTCGGCGCGTCGATGGGACTCGGGTTCCTGCTCTTGCGTGGGCAGAACAACGGCCGCGTCGACCAGATCGTGCTCGCCATCATCCTGTTGGCCGTGCTCGGAAAGCTCACCGACTCGCTTCTCGCCGTCGTGCAGAAGTGGGCCGTGCGGCGCTGGGGCTGATGGCCGCGGAGTCGCCGCGTAGACTTGTTCCCGAGGGCCTTTAGCTCAGCTGGTAGAGCGCCACGTTTACACCGTGGATGTCGTCGGTTCGATCCCGGCAGGGCCCACGGAGCGAGGGGCCCCGCGCGTCGCGGATGCGACGTGTGGGGTAGCGACGGGGCGGCCCACGGAGCGAGGGGCCCCGCGCGTCGCGGATGCGACGTGTGGGGTAGCGACGGGGCGGCCCACCGAGCAGGGGCCCCTGAGATGAGGATCATCCGCCGAGACGAGGGCATATCGGGCCCAGACGTCCTCGTCTCAGCCGATCATCCTCATCTCGCGAGGACCGGATGCGGTGCGCGCAATCTCGCGAGAGCCGGATGTGGTGCGCGCACGGCGCGAGCTTCCTCTTCTCCCCCGTCACGCCCGACGGCGCCCGCGTCCGTGCCGCCCGCGCACGGCGGGAGGCACCCCGACCGCCACGGCGCACCCCTGCGCCGCGGTCGACCCCGGCCGGAGTCATATCTCACGCCAGGGCGATCCGGGCCGCCGACCGTTGGCTAAGCTGGTCGATGGTGCGTTGTTGCCGCCGAACAAGGCATGCACCGATCTGATGGTTCCTTCCGGCAAGACCTGCCGTGTGATGAAAGGCGTCTAGTGACTGTCCACGATCAGGATCCGTACTCGCAGGGCCCGCAAGACAGCGACCCCGAAGAGACCGCCGAATGGCAGGAATCCCTCCAACAGCTCGTCGATGCGCGGGGGCACGCTCGCGGTCGCGAGATCATGCTCAGCCTCCTCAAGAGCTCCCGTGATCTGCACCTCGGTGTGCCGATGGTTCCGACCACCGACTACATCAACACGATCGCGCCCGAGAACGAGGCCGAGTTCCCCGGCGACGAAGAGATCGAGCGCCGCTACCGCGCCTGGATCCGCTGGAACGCAGCCATGACGGTGCACCGGGCACAGCGCCCCGGCATCGGCGTCGGCGGCCACATTTCGACGTACGCGTCGTCCGCCGCGCTCTACGAGGTCGGCTTCAACCACTTCTTCCGTGCGGCCGATCACCCCGGTGGCGGCGACCAGATCTTCTTCCAGGGCCATGCCTCCCCCGGCATGTACGCCCGGTCCTTCCTCGAAGGTCGCCTGACCGAGCAGCAGCTCGACGGCTTCCGTCAGGAGAAGTCCGCCGGCGCGAACGGTCTCCCCTCGTACCCGCATCCTCGCCTGATGCCGGACTACTGGCAGTTCCCGACCGTGTCGATGGGCCTCGGCCCGATCAACGCGATCTACCAGGCGATGACCAACAAGTACCTCACCAACCGTGGCGTGAAGGACCTGTCCGACTCGCGCGTCTGGGCCTTCCTGGGCGACGGCGAGATGGACGAGGTTGAGAGCCGCGGTCAGCTCCAGGTCGCCGCGAACGAGGGTCTCGACAACCTCGCGTTCGTTGTCAACTGCAACCTGCAGCGACTCGACGGCCCGGTGCGCGGTAACGGCAAGATCATCCAGGAGCTCGAGAGCTACTTCCGCGGCGCGGGCTGGAACGTCATCAAGGTCATCTGGGGCCGCGAATGGGACGAGCTGCTCGCCCGCGACTCCGACGGCGCTCTCCGTAACCTCATGAACGTCACTCCGGATGGTGACTTCCAGACGTACAAGACCGAGAACGGCGCGTACGTCCGCGAGCACTTCTTCGGACGGGACGAGCGCAGCGCCGCCCTGGTGAAGGACTACTCCGACGAGCAGATCTGGAACCTGAAGCGCGGCGGACACGACTACCGCAAGGTCTACTCGGCCTTCAAGGCCGCCGTCGAGCACAAGGGCCAGCCGACCGTCATCCTCGCGCACACCATCAAGGGCTACGGCCTGGGTCCGCACTTCGAGGGCCGCAACGCGACCCACCAGATGAAGAAGATGACCCTCGACGACCTGAAGCACTTCCGCGACGCGATGCACATCCCGGTCACGGACGCGCAGCTCGAAGAGAACCCGTACACCCCGCCGTACTACAACCCCGGCGCCCAGGACGAGACGATCCAATACATGCTGGAGCGCCGTCGCGAGCTCGGCGGATTCCTGCCCGAGCGGCGCTCGACGCACGTCGGCCTCACCCTGCCGGACGACAAGGCGTACGCGCTGCCGAAGAAGGGTTCCGGCACACAGGAGGTCGCCACCACGATGGCGTTCGTCCGCCTGCTGAAGGACCTGCTCCGCGTCAAGGACTTCGGCAACCGGATCGTGCCGATCATCCCGGATGAGGCACGCACCTTCGGTATGGACGCGTACTTCCCGACCGCCAAGATCTACAACCCGAACGGCCAGAACTACACCTCGGTCGACCGGGAGCTGCTGCTCGCCTACAAGGAGAGCCCGCAGGGTCAGATCATGCACGTCGGCATCAACGAGGCCGGCGCGGTCGCCGCGTTCACCGCGACCGCGACGTCGTACGCGACGCACGGCGAGCCGCTCATCCCGGTCTACGTCTTCTACTCGATGTTCGGCTTCCAGCGCACGGGCGACGCCCAGTGGGCGGCGGGCGACCAGATGTCGCGCGGATTCATCATCGGCGCGACGGCCGGTCGCACCACTCTGACGGGTGAAGGCCTCCAGCACGCCGACGGACACTCGCACCTGCTGGCGTCCACGAATCCGGCCACCGTTTCGTACGACCCGGCCTACGGTTACGAGATCGCGCACATCGTGCGGTCCGGCATCGAGCGGATGTACGGCGGCGAGCACTCCGACCCGAACGTCATGTACTACATCACCGTGTACAACGAGCCGATCGTGCAGCCCGCGGAACCCGAGGGCGTGGACGTCGAGGGCATCGTCCGCGGCATCCACCGCATCTCCGAAGGCTCCGGCAACGGACACCGTGCGCAGATCCTCGCGTCGGGTGTCGGCGTGCCGTGGGCGCTCGAGGCGCAGCAGCTGCTGCGTGACGACTGGGGCGTCTCGGCGGATGTCTGGTCGGTCACCTCGTGGACCGAACTGCGCCGTGACGGCCTCGCCGCCGACGAGCACACGTTCCTCAACCCGTCCGACGAGCCGCGCACGGCCTACGTGACCGAGAAGCTGCGCGACGCGCAGGGACCGGTCGTCGCGGTCAGCGACTTCATGCACGCCGTGCAGGACCAGATCCGCCAGTGGGTGCCGAACCGGTATCTGACGCTCGGCGCCGAGGGCTTCGGCTTCTCGGACACCCGCGCCGCTGCCCGCCGGTTCTTCAAGATCGACGGCCCGTCGGTCGTGGTCCGCACCCTGCAGGGCCTAGCCGAAGAAGGCGTCATCGATCGCTCCGTCATCGCGCAGGCAATTGAGAAGTACCGCCTGAACGACGTCACCGCCGGCACCTCCGGGAACGCGGGCGGCGAGAGCTGAGGATGAGCCGATCCCCGGAGTCGCCAGACAAGGCGGAGACACTCGCCTGGCTACGGCGCATCTCCGGGGATCTGGCCACCATCACCATCAAGCGGCTCGAAGACACGCTGCCGTGGTACGCCGACATGCCGCCCGCGCGGCGGTCGTCGGTGGGGCTGGTGGCACAGGCGGGCATCACCGCATTCATCCAGTGGTACGACGATCCGACATCGACACCCTGGATCGCTGCCGACATCTTCGCCAGCGCTCCGCGTGAGCTGCTGCGGAGCGTCAGCCTGCAGCAGACGCTCCAGCTGATCCGAGTGACCGTCGAGGTCACGGAAGAGCGCGTCGCCGGTCGCGCAGAGGATCTCCGCGAGGCGATCCTGCTGTACTCGCGTGACGTCGCCTTCGCCTCCGCCGACGTGTACGCCCGCGCGGCGGAAGCTCGCGGTCTCTGGGACGCGCGCCTGGAAGCCCTCGTGGTCGACTCCATCCTCACGGGTGAAGCCGACGAAGAGCTGCCCAGTCGCATCGCGGCGCTCGGCTGGCACGGCCACGGCGAGGTCTCGGTACTCGTCGGCACGACGCCCCCGCAGTTCGACGTCGATCAGCTTCGGCGGCGTGCCAGAAAGCTCGGCGTCGACGTTCTCGTCGGCGTGCAAGGGTCGCGCCTCGTGCTGGTCATCGGACGGACGGATCCGTCGCACCAGGCACACGACGACGAGACCGATCTTTCGCTCGCGGAGATCGCGAAGCGTCTCGAGCCGGGATTCGGCCCCGGCCACCTCATCCTCGGCCCCACCGTTCCTGCTCTCGTCGACGCGAGTCAGAGCGCCCGCGCGGCGTTGGCCGGATTCGCTGTCGCACGTGCCTGGCGGAACGCGCCGCGGCCCGTGGAGGCCGATGATCTTCTGCCCGAGCGCGCGCTCGCCGGCGACCCGCTCGCCAAGCAGACCCTCGTCGAGCGCGTATACCGCCCGCTCCGTGCCCACAGTGCCGACCTCGTCACGACGCTCTGGAGCTATCTCGACAACGGCCGATCGCTCGAAGCGACCGCGCGCGAGCTGTTCGTGCATCCCAACACCGTGCGTTATCGGCTCAAGAAGGTTTCGGACGTCATCGGATGGGACGCGACCGGCCCCCGCGAGGCGCTGATTCTGCAGACCGCGCTCATTCTCGGGGCGATCGGAACCGACACGACACGGCGACGCTCGTCGGCAACACGCCGCCCGCGCTGACCGACTATCGATCGGCACCAAAGGAAGATCGGATTCTTGTCTGGATTCCACCAGAATGCCGCTCCCGATCTTGACAGGATGGAATTGTGATCATCGGTCTTTTCCCCGGGCAGGGGTCTCAGACGCCCGGGTTCCTCTCGCCGTGGCTCGAACTCGAGGGCGCCCGCGAGCGCATGGCGGCCTACTCGGATGCTGCGCAGGTCGACCTGATCGCCGCCGGCACCGACGCGGATGCCGACGAGATCCGCGACACGAAGATCGCACAGCCGCTGATCGTCGCCGCCGCGCTCCTCTCGTGGCACGCACTCGCTGAGCGCACCGACGCCGTGATCGGCGGTGTCGCCGGACACTCGGTCGGCGAGCTCGCCGCGGTCGCCGCATCCGGAGTCCTCACGGACGACGACGCTCTTCGTCTGGTCGGCATTCGCGGCCGCGCCATGGCTGCCGCAGCCGCTGTCTCGCCCACCGGGATGAGCGCGATCCTCGGCGGCGACGAGGAAACGGTGCTCGCGCGACTCGCCGAGCTCGATCTGACGCCCGCCAACCGCAACGGAGGCGGTCAGATCGTCGCTGCCGGCGCGCTCGACGCACTGACGGCGCTGGCGTCCGATGCCCCGCGCGGCACCCGCGTCGTACCGTTGCAGGTGGCCGGAGCCTTCCACACGCACCACATGCAGCCCGCGGTCGACGCTCTCGCGCGCGCTGCGGCGGCGCTGGCGCCGAACGACCCCGACCGCACGCTCTGGACCAACTCGGACGGCTCCGTCGTCGCCCACGGCCGCGCCGCGCTCGACCTGCTCGTCGGCCAGGTCGCCGCGCCCGTGCGCTGGGACCTCGACATGGCCTCCTTCGCGGAACACGGCGTGACCGGGCTCATCGAGTTCGCGCCCGCCGGAACCCTCGTCGGCCTCGCCAAGCGCGGCCTGCGCGGCACCCCCGCCGTCGCCGTCAAGACGCCCGACGATCTCGATGCGGCCGTCGCGCTGCTCGCGGAGGAGAACGCATGACCCCCACCATCCGGCAGTCCCAGGGACCCGCCTACACGCGGATCTACTCCTACGGGGCCGCCCGCGGTGAGGTCGCGGTGACCAACGACGACCTGATCGAGCCCATCAACTCGAGCGACGAGTGGATCCGTCAGCGCACCGGAATCATCACGCGCACGCGCGCGGTGCCGGAGACCAGCGCAACCGACCTGGCCACGATCGCCGCGACCGAGGCGGTGGAACGCTCCGGTATCGCCCCCGACCAGATCGATCTCGTGATCATCGCTACGATCAGCAACTCGCGGCAGACGCCGTCGATGTCTGCGGTCGTGGCCGATCGGATCGGCGCCAACCCGGCGGCGGCCTACGATGCCAACGCCGCCTGCGCCGGATTCACGTACGCGGTCGCACAGGCCGACGCCCTCATCCGCGCGGGTGCCGCGCACTACGCCGTCGTCGTGGGCGCGGAGAAGCTCTCCGATGTCGTCGACCCGACCGACCGCAGCATCTCGTTCCTGCTCGGCGACGGTGCCGGCGCCGTCGTCGTCGGACCGAGCGACACTCCCGCCATCGGCCCTACGGTGTGGGGATCGGACGGCTCGAAGGCGGATGCGGTCGGCATGGACGCGACCCTCACCGAGTTCCGCGACGGCGCTGCCCCGTGGCCGACCCTGCGCCAGGACGGGCCCGTCGTGTTCCGGTGGGCCGTGTGGGAGATGGTGAAAGTCGCGCGACGCGCGATCGAGGCCGCGGGAATCGAGGCATCCGATCTCGCCGCGTTCGTGCCCCACCAGGCCAACATGCGCATCATCGATGAGTTCGCCAAGCAGCTCGGGCTTCCCGAGACGGTGATCATCGGGCGCGACATCGCCACGACCGGCAACACGTCGGCGGCATCCATCCCGCTCGCCACCCACCGGTTGCTGGAAGAGAACCCCGAGCTCAGCGGCGGTCTCGCCCTGCAGATCGGGTTCGGCGCGGGACTCGTCTTCGGCGCCCAGGTCGTGGTGCTCCCATGACGGACGAAGCGACGCATCTAGACTGATTCGCGGTCACCGACCCCCTAAGCCTCAACATAAGGAGACACCATGGCTTTCACCACTGACGAAGTTCTCGCGGGCCTCGCCGAGCTGATCACCGATGAGACCGGCATTTCGGCCGACGAGGTCGCCCTCGAGAAGTCGTTCACCGATGACCTCGACATCGACTCCATCTCGATGATGACCATCGTCGTGAACGCCGAGGAGAAGTTCTCCGTGACCATCCCCGACGACGAGGTCAAGAACCTCAAGACCGTCGGCGACGCGGTCACGTTCATCACCAGCAACCAGGCGTGAGCCGACGCGGTGGGGACCTCGTCCCCACCGCACCGACCAGAGAGAGAACATGAGCCCGTCTCGCATCGTCGTCACCGGAATCGGTGCGTCCACGCCCATCGGCGGCACCGCACCGGAGAGCTGGACCGCCTTGCTCGGCGGCGCCTCCGGTTCTCGCACCCTCGAGCACGAATGGGTGGAGAAGTACGGACTGCCCGTGACCTTCGCTGCGGAGGCGATCGTTCGCCCGGAAGAGGTGCTTGCGCGTCCCGTGGCAAAGCGGCTCGACCCCGCCTCGCAGTTCGCGCTGATCGCCGCGATGGAAGCGTGGGCGGATGCCGGTGCCCCGGAGGTCGATCCCGTCCGTCTGGGCGTCGACTTCGCGACCGGTATCGGCGGCGTATGGACCCTGCTCGACGCGTGGGACACCCTGCGTGAGAAGGGTCCGCGGCGCGTCATGCCGATGACGGTGCCGATGCTCATGCCGAATGCGGCGGCCGGAAATCTCTCTCTGCACTTCGGTGCCCGAGCCTTCGCACGGACGGTCGCCAGCGCGTGCGCGTCGAGCATCGAGTCGATTGTGAACGCCGTCGAGCATCTGCGTGCGGGTCTCGCCGACGTGGTAATCGCCGGCGGCACCGAGTCCGCCATCCACCCGATCACAATGGCGTCCTTTGCCTCGATGCAGGCGCTTTCCAAGCGTAACGACGACCCGGCCACGGCATCCCGTCCCACCAGCATCGATCGTGACGGTTTCGTCATGGGCGAGGGCGCTGCGGCGCTCATCCTCGAGACCGAGGAGCACGCAAAAGCGCGCGGTGCGAAGATCTACGCGGCGGTCGTGGGCGGTGGCGTGACCGCCGATTCGTACCACATCACGGCGAACGACCCCGAGGGGCACGGCGCAGCGCGCGCGGTCACGCTCGCGCTGGAGATGGCGGGCGCATCTCCTGACGACGTCACCCACATCAATGCGCACGCGACGTCGACGCCGGTCGGCGATCCGAACGAATATCAGGCGCTGCGCCAGGTCTTCGGAGCGCGGATCGACGAGATCCCGGTGTCGGCGACCAAGGCTTCCACCGGGCACCTGCTCGGCGGGACCGGTGCGCTGGAGGCGATCTTCACCATTCTCGCCATCCGCGACCGTCAGGCTCCCCCGACGATCAACTTGACCACTCAGGATCCGGCCGTACCGTTCCGCGTGTCGGGTGAGGTGCAGAGCCTCGGCTCCGGCGATCAGCTCGCCATCAGCAACTCGTTCGGTTTCGGCGGGCACAACGCCGTCGCCGCGTTCGCGTCGGTCTGAGCCGTCCCGAGACGATCACCGCAGAGAGATGCCCCCGGAGTACGCTCCGGGGGCATCTCTCGTTTCTGTCGGGCGGCGGTGCGCCTTCCCGGTGCCGGGACGTATCACCGACCTCCGGTAGCAGCACTCCCGCCGCCCGAAGCGTGGGGGCTCAGCCGACCTTGTGCAGCCAGACGATCGGAACTTCATCACCGGCGTGCCGGAACGCCTCGAGTTCTTCATCCCATGCCGCGCCCAGCGCGACCGACAGCTCGCGCTGGAGTTCGATCGGGTCACCGGCGGCGATCTCCATGGCGTACCGGATGCGGTCCTCACCGACGACGATGTTGCCCGCCGTGTCGGTCTGGGCGAAATGGATGCCGAGGTCGGGCGTGTGCAACCACCGACCGCCGTCGCTGCGTGGAGTGGGGTCCTCCGAGACCTCGAAGCGCAGGTGCTCCCACCCGTGCATCGCACTGGCGAGCGCCGCGCCGGTGCCGCCCGGGGCTTCCCAGTAGAACTCGGCACGCCGACTGCCCGGCAGTACCGGCTGATCGATCCAGTCGAAGTTGACTGCGCGCCCGAGGGCACGACCGACAGCCCACTCCAGGTGGGGGCACAACGCGCGTGGCGCCGAGTGGATGAGTACCACTCCGCGCGCCATGTGAGCAGCCATCTTTTCTCCGATCCTCAGGTACGTCTTCCCCTACGACCTGCGCCTCGGAGTGAGGCTGGTTATGCGATTGTTACACGGTCATTATCTCCGGCGCGCCCGGGAATCACAAGTCTGTGATTCGGTGGTGCCGTGAACGTGGGATCGGTGGGCATCGACGTGGCCGAAGCGCTGGGTATGGAGCACGCGCTCGGGCAGATTGCGGAGGCACGCGGATCTCTGCCGTGGTCATCACCGCTCGCCGTCGGAACGCTCGCGTGCGACAGCGTCGCTCTTGCTTCGCTGGCTCTCGGCCTCGCGCGGAACGCCCGCACCCCCGCCCCCGCCTCACCCGTCCGCGTCGACCGAGCGCGGGTCGCCACCTCCTTCACGAGTGAGCGGATCCTGCAGATCGACGGCCAGCATCCGGCCGTATGGGCACCGCTCTCGGGCTTCCGGACCGCGCGTGACGGTTTCGTTCGCACCCACGCGAACTATCCCCACCACGAGAACGCGCTGCGCCGGGTGCTCGGCCTTGGCGACGGGGCCGACGCGGCCAGTGTAAGCGCCGCGATCGCCGAGCGGGATGCGGTCGAGCTGGAGACCGCCGCAGCACAGGCAGGAGCGGTGGTCGGCGCCGTGCGGACGAGCGAGCAGTGGCGAGAGCATCCGCAGGCGCGCTCGATCGCCGCCGCGCCGATCGTCGAGGTGACCCGCACCGGTGCCGGCCGGCCGCGCGCCTGGACCACGGATGCCGCGCCCCTCGCCGGCATCCGCGTTCTCGATCTCACCCGGGTCCTCGCCGGTCCGATCGCCGCACGTGATCTGGCGCTGGCGGGCGCCGAGGTGCTGCGCGTCGACGCGCCGTTCCTGCCGGAGACAGGGTGGATCCATCTCGACACCGGCCAGGGAAAGCGCTCGACGCTGCTGGATCTCCGCGACCGAACTGACGGCGCGCGGTTCGAATCGCTGCTGAAGCGCGCCGATGTCGTGCTCACCGGGTACCGCCCGGGCGCCCTCACGCGGTTCGGTCTCGACCCGGAGGATCTCGCGCAGCGGCATCCCGGTCTTGTCACCGGCTCGGTCTCGGCGTGGGGAACGCAGGGCCCCTGGGCGGGCAGACGTGGCTTCGACAGCATCGTGCAGGCGGTCACCGGGATCGCGGTCGCGGTGACCGCCGATGGCGAAACCCCGGGCACGCTGCCGGCGCAGGCACTCGATCATTCGACAGGGCACTTCTTGGCCGCCGCGCTGACGATGGCCCTCGTCGGGCAGCGCACGGTCGGCGGCTCCGTCGACGTGCGGATGTCGCTCGCCCGGGTCGCCCACGCTCTTCTCGACTCCCCCGATGGCGCGACCGTCCCGCCCGATGCGGGCGCACCGGCTGCACCGTGCCGAACGCGTGCACCGAGCGAGGGCCGGCCCTTCTCGCTCACGTACGCGCCGCCCGTCCTCGCCTTCGACGGCGCGCCGGACGACTATGCCGACGTGGGTGGTCCGTGGGGCATCGACGCGCCCGATTGGGCCCGTTCGAACGCGTCGTAGGCATCGGACGGCGCCCGGGACACCCCGCAAGACAACGGAGTAGGGCGGGTGGGACTTGAACCCACGATCGTCGGGTTATGAGCCCGCTGCCTTGACCAGCTTGGCCACCGCCCCCTGTGAGGAAAAGCCTAGTGCCCGGCGCCGGGCTACTTCTCGTCGCCGAGTCGCCCGCGCAGAATCGGGAGTTCCTGGCTGTCGCTCACGATCTGCGGGTGATTCTTCGTCAGCGAGAACACGCCGTAGATCGCGATCACACCGGCCAACACGAAGCCGCCGATCGCCCACGGACCGGCGGTCGCCGCTTCCTGCAGGATGACGAGACCGATCAGCACCGCGACGATCGGGTCGATGACGGTGAGCCCGGCGATCACCAGATCGGGCGGGCCGACCGAGTACGCAGTCTGCACGAAGTACGCGCCGACCGACACGGCCAGCAGAAGTCCGACGATGCACAGCACACTCAGCCAGCCGAAGTCGCCCGACTGGATGTTCTTGATGACGACCTTGGCCAGGGTCGCGACGAAGGCGTACAGCACCCCGGCGGCGGCGATGTAGAACAGCGCCGCGCCGTGCGCACGCCGAAGCAGGAGCCACAGTGTCGTGAGCACCGCGAGAACGACGACCAACAGACCGAGGATCGTGAGCAGCTGGCCGTCGGAGATCGGCATCTCGGTGGCGACGAACGCGGCGATCGTGACGAACACGAGGATGCCGCCGATGCAGAACGCGATCGATCGAATCGACGCGCCGGTCGGCTTGTGACCCGAGACCCGCGCATTCAGGAGCGTGGTGATGACCAGCGACACCGCCCCGAGCGGCTGCACCAGGATGAGCGGTGCGAACGCCAGGGCGGCGAGCTGACAGGCGATCGCGAGTCCGAGCATGACGGTACCGGCGACCCACGAAGGGCGGGTCAGAAGCTGCAAGAGCTGCCCGCCGCTCAGTCCGCTCGATCCCGACGAACCCGAGATGCGTTCGACCTTCATGACACCGCGGTGCTGGTACTGCGCGCCGAAAGACATGAACACCGCGCCGAGCAACGCCAGCGGAATGCCGATCAGGATGCCGGGATCCCGGAACACTCCGATGAGCCCATCGGCGACATCGTCCAGGATCACATCGGTCCAGATCACCCTTAGACACTAACGGCGAACCCGGCTCGATAGGCTCAAGGCGTGGCCGTACTCCCGATTCGCATCATGGGCGATCCCGTTCTGCACTCCCCCGCCTCACCCGTCGAAGAGGTGACGGACGAGATCCGCACCCTCGTCGCCGACATGTTCGAGACCATGGACCGCGCCCCCGGCGTCGGACTCGCCGCACCTCAGGTCGGCGTGCCGCTGCGCATCTACACCTACTCGTACCCCGACGATGACGGCACCGCGTGGCGGGGGGTCATCCTCAATCCGGAGCTCTGGATCACCCCGGCCGAGCCGGGCGATCCCGATCCCGACGAGGAGTCGGAGGGATGCCTGTCGTTCCCCGGCGAACGCTTTCCGCTTCGTCGTTCCGAGCGCGCCCGGGTGACCGGCACAGACCTCGACGGTGCCCCCGTGGTCATCGAGGTCGACGGATGGCGTGCACGCATCATGCAGCACGAGTTCGATCATCTCGACGGAATTCTCTACATCGACCGGCTCGGCGACGCCGATTGGAAGACGACTCAGAAGATCGCTCGCAAACGCGGGTGGGGGCGGCCGGGCAGCGCATGGTTGCCGGGCGTCGACGATCTCGACGCCTGATCCCCCCGCAGACGGCAACGACGAAAGCCCGGATCGAGGCGGTCATCCCGCCATCGATCCGGGCTTTCGTGGATCAGAAGGCTTCCGCAGTCCCGGGGTCGGTCGTCGCCTTCGGCGCCTGTGCGGGGGTGCCCGCGCTGTGCGCCTGCTCGGGAACCGTTCCTCCCGCGCTTCCCTCGGCGATCGCGTGCCCGATCGCCCGTCCCTGGATGATCTCGGCGAGATCGATTCCCGTCGCGGCGCGGACTGCGTCGAACGTCGCCCGGAGACCGCCCGCGGACTCGTTCGCCAGATGGCTGCTGGCGCCCTCGCCTCCGAGCACGGTGATGGACCCGACCTTGTCGTAGCCCTTCGCGAACTCGGTCATCATGGGCACGAGCGCCTCGAGCGCCCGCTGCGCGAGAAGCGCCTGCTGGTTCTTGCTGAGAGCATCGGCCTCGGCGGAGATCGCCGAAGCGCGTGCCTCACCGGCCAAGCGCACGGCATCCGCATCCGCCTCCGCGCGCAAACGCGTCGCGGCAGCCTCCTGCGTCGCGATCTCTGCCTGCGCCTGCGCGGCACGGATCTTGGCGTACGCATCCGCGTCCGCGTTCCGCTCGCGCTGGTACAGGTTCGCGTCGGCGACCTTCTTGACCTCGGAATCGAGCCGGGCCTGAGTGTTCTCCGCTTCCTGCAGCAGCACCGCCTGCTGGCGTTCGGCGCGCTCCAGCGTTTCGGCCTGCTCCGCTTCGGCGTTGGCACGACCGACCTGCGCCTTCGCGGCTGCGGAGTTCTTGTCGAGGGCGGTCTGCTCGATGAGGTTCGCCTCGTCGGTCGCGATCTGCCGCGCCCGGATCTCGCGGTGGGCGTTGATGTTCGCCACCTCCGCGTCGCGCTTGACGCGCTCGACCTCGGTCGCGCCGAGCGCCGCGATGTAGCCGTTCAGGTCGGTGATGCCCTGGATCTGGAACGAGTCGAGGATCAGACCCTGCGACGACAGATCGGCCTTGATGCCTTCGGCGATCTGATCGGACAGCCGCTGCCGGTCGCGCATGAGCTCTTCGACCGTCAGCGTGGCGACGACCCCGCGAAGCGCACCCTCGAGCTGCTCGGTGGTGAACTGCTCGATGGCCTTGTCCTGCGACGCGAAGCGCTCGGCTGCACGGCGCACGGACTCCGGATCGGATCCGATCTTGACGAGGGCGACACCGCTCACGTTCACCGTGACACCGTTGGACGACTGCGCGGTCGGCTCCATCTTGATCTGTCGCGCGCGCAGCGAGATCATCTCGGCGCGCTGCGTCAGTGGGTTGACGATCGCCCCACCACCGGTGATGACGGTGATGCGCGACGTCTCACCGTCGCTGCGCTTCTGGCGCTTACCGACGATGACGAGCGCTTCGTCGGCCTTCGCCACGCGGTACCAGGCGCGGATGAGAACCGCGACGATCACGAGTACGACGATGAGGATGACGACGCCGATGAGGGCGAACAGTCCGATCGCTCCGAGGGCAGCGAACTCCATTGGTCCTCCTGTGGGTCGTTCGGCACCGACATTCGGATGCCGCCTTCTCTCCAGCCTATCCGGAGGGGCCCGAGCGACAGAGGGTTTTGGACAGTCCGTCCAAACCGGCGCTCCACCCGCGCGCCAGTTTCCTGCTCCCGCGCCTCAGATCTGTAGCGCGGATGCAGGAAAGTGGCGCGCGGGGGCTGAAGGCTCGCGAGGGTGTGGGCGAGTGACGGCGCTCGGGGTCAGTCGCCCGTCGTGGCGCTGGCCTTCGCGCGCTCCTGCGCGAGGGCCTCGGCAACGGCGCGCTCGACCCGTTCGGCCTCCCCCGCATCCCGCGCGCGCTTCCGGCCGCGACGACCGCGGAAGAACAGGACCGCCGCGACCGCCAGCAGCAGAACCAGGATCAGAAGCGTCCACGGCACGGCCCATCCAGTCGCCGACGCCGTGACCGCGTCGAGCGGAGCGGTCGATCCCGCCGCATCCGTCACGAGCGGCGTGAGCGTCGCCGTCGCCGTCAGCAGGACGACGGCCGGCACATCGCGAACCGTGACGGTCTGGGTCCATTCCTCGCCGGGGAGAAGAGTCGGCGTCGGGTCCACCGCATCCGCGTCGGTCGGGAATATCCCGAACAGGCCGCTCACCTGAGCGGTTTGCGCAGCGGATGCGGAGACGTTGCCGGTGTTGTGCAGCGTGTACGTGAGCGTCGCGTCACCTCCGACGAACGGGTTCCATCCGCCGTTCCACGCGACATGCACGTCATCGACGCTCAGCGAAGGCGCGAGTTCCCCACCGACCCGCAGATCGAGGCGCACGGCGAGGCGGCGGTCGACGTTGACCCCGGCGGCCTGATCGGGCACGGTCAGGGAGGTCACGACCCCGCCCGCATAGTCGCCCGGAGTCGCGTTCTGCGGGACCGAAACGGTGAACGGCACGGTCGCGACCTGTCCCGGACCCACGGTGATGTGGTCGTTGTCGGGCGTGACCCACGCTCCGACGCCGTGGGATTCCTCGCCCGCCACGAGCAACGCGAGCTGGCCGTCGTCCGAGGTGTAGCCGTCGATCGCATAGAGATCGAGTTCGACGGCCTGGGCGCCGCGGTTCGAGATCACGATGCCGTCCGACACGCTTGAACCCGGCTCCACGGTGTAGCCGAAGCTCGTTCTGCTGTCCCCTCGCTCGTTCGACGCGGTGCGAACGGTCCACGTCACCTCATCGGCCGTATCGGCGAAGGCGGCGGGAACGGTGAGGAGCGAGGCTGCCGCCGCGATCGTCGCCGCACCGATCAGGATGGCACGGCGGACGCGGCGGAAATACGAGGACGAAGTGTGCACGACGGGGCTTTCTGTGTGTGGAGATGAACAGGGTCTGCGGGAGGAGGACCCTTGGTCCCCCTCCCGCAGACGACGGGAAACGCGCTCAGCCGGCCAGCGCGGTGACCGTCAGCGTGGCGCGGTAGGTGCCCTTGTCGGTCGCATCCGGGATCTTCAGATCCAGGTCGGCGCCGAGCACCGCAGAACCACGGTCGTGTCCTTGGGCTGCGGAACCGAGCACGCGCGAGATCGCGAGCCCCTTGCCGCCGTCCCACCCGGAGCCGACGGCGGCACCGGCGGTCGCACCCGCACCCGCCGTGACCACGCGCGGCGTCCAGCCGAGATTGTCACCCGGGAAGGTCTTCGACCCGTCCTGGAACTCACCGACGACCGCCGAGAGCGACCAGGGCGACTGCGCAGCCCGCGTGTCCGACACCGCGATCGGGTTGATCGCGCCGGTCGCCTCGAAGTAGCCGTCCTTCTCGACGGCCGTGCCGAGGTCGACGAGGCCGTTCTGACCGTCGATCGTCCAGCCGAACTCGCCCGGGGCCGCCGCAGGCACGTCGACCTGGATCTCCTGCCCGTCACCGTGATCGGGGTGGATGGTCACCTGGTCGATGATCGAGCCGATCGGCTTGGCCGCGGCCGTGCCGTTGTTCGGGCCGCACCAGAGAACCTTGCCGAGCTCGACCGCCGCGTTCGGCGCATCGCACGTGCCGCTGCGGATGCCCTCGACCACCAGAGCGTCCTTCTTCACCTGCACCTTGACGTAGCTGCGCACGTGCTCCTGGTTCTCGACCGAGCCGTACCAGTAGTTGCCCGGGTTCAGCGGGTCGGCGCCGTTACCCGCGCCGGACGTTCCGCTCGCGTCGGGTGCGGTGATGTCGTAGTACTTCGAACCGGATGCGGAGTTCGCGGTCACGTACACGACCCCACCCGGCCCCTCGAAGACCTCATCCTGCCCGGGCTGCTCGTCGGGGTTCGCCTTGGCGCCGTTCTTGATCTCGTAGGTGCGGGCGTAGCTGTGGTCGTGACCCTGGAGCACCAGGTCGACGCCGAGGTTCGAGAACGTCGTCGGGAAGTCGACGCGACGCACCTTGTTGTCGGAGTCCTTCGCGTGGTCGGCCGGCGAGTAGATCGAGTGGTGGAACACCAGCACCGTGTACTTCGCTTCGCCGCCGTGCTTGTTCACGACGTCCGTCACGTACGAGACGTGCGCCGCATCGCCGCCACCGGTGGCGTTGTCGTAGCTGTTGCTGTTCAGGTCGATGAACAGCACGTCCTTGTAGATGTACCAGTAATCACCGCCCGACTCCGTGGCCGTGTTGCCCTTGCGGTAGTAGGCCGAGGAGTAGTCCGTGTTCGGCGTGTAGAAGTGCTGCTCGTACGCCTTGCCGCCGACGTCGTGGTTTCCGATCGTCGCCGCCCACGGGTACTGGCGAAGCTGGTCGGGTGCGAGGAACGCGTCCCACTGGGTCTCGGTGTTCGCGGTCTCCACCTGGTCGCCGCCCGACACGAGAAGCTCTGCGTTCGGGTTCGCGGAGGTCGCGACGGCGAGCGTGTCTGCCCAGCCGGCGCCATCCTTCGCCACGTTGCCGGACGAGCCGATCTGCGGGTCGCCGAGGAACAGGAAGTCGTAGTCCCCCTCGAAGGACTGCGTCTTGAACGAGTAGGTCTGGGACCACGCGCCATCGGAGCCGACCCGGTACGAGTACTGCGTGTTCTCCTGCAGCCCCGAGAGCGCGGCGTGCCGGTTGTACCCGCCGCTCGAGGCGATGTTCGCTGTTCCCGTCGCCGTGAACGACGTGGCGCCGGTGGCCGGGAACACACCGCCGACGACGGCCGTGGTCGGGACGAGCTGAACGATCTGCGCGGAGTCGTCGGAGCTGTACCAGGAGACGACGCGCTGCGTCTCATCGGCGCCGACACCGAGCACGATTCCCGTGTACGACGCGCCGGCTGCGTAAGCGGCCGCGGGCACGAGGGACGCACCGATCACGGCGGTCGCCGCGATCGCGGCCGCCGATAGCCACATCGCCGCCCGGCGACGAGGCTGGTGAGATTCGAGCAGGAGCATGGATTCTCTTCTTTCTCAGGTGGAGGGGGAAGTCGCTGCGAGGTCCCCGAATCTGAGAATCAACCCAGAAGCTTGCGAGCGTGTGAACGGACGACGACGCACGCACGCGACGCGCACGAACGGTCGTCATGCACCGGGTGACGTCACTGGCCGAGCAGGCGCTCGACGAACCAGATGAGCCCGAAGACGGTCACCGTGACGGCCATCAGACCCGTCGCCCCCGTGCCGATCCGGGGCGAACGACGACGCAGAAGCACGAGGAGCGGGAAGACGATCACGATGATGCCGAGTTGCACGGTCTCGATGCCGACGTTGAACACGAGAAGACTCCACAGCAGTGTCCACGACCAGGGTTCGTCGATGCCGAGCGCGGAGGCGAAGCCGAGTCCGTGCACCAGCCCGAACAGGAAGACGACCCCGATCCGCAGCCAACCGGGGCCATCGATCCCGCCGTAACCGCTGCGTGCGGTGAGCTCGGTGGCCACGCGCCCCCGACGCGCGAGGTTCCACAGGTGCCAGGCCCCCACGATCGCGATCGACAGCGCGATGATCGGCTCGATGATCGTCGCGGGCACGCCCAGCAATCCGGTCGCCGCCAGGATGAACGTCACCGAGTGCGCCACCGTGAACGCGGTCGCCGCGAACACCAGCTCGCGAAGGCGCCGGGATCCGGCGATCAGAGCCAGCAGGAACAGGATGTGGTCGATACCGCTGAGGAGATGCTCCGCCCCGAGCAGGAAGAACTCGCCGAAACGCTCACCGATGCTCTGGGCCGTCGAGAACGACGGATGCTCCGCGTCGAGCGCGGCGGTCCCGGTGTGCACCCCGACCTCGTACGTGAGGATGGTTTTCGTCCCCGTGACGAAGCCTTCCGCATCCGGGAACAAATCCGACGCCACCGTGTACGCGGCGTCATCTCCCGCCGTCCCCGGCGGGCAGTCGTAGTCAACGATCACGGCCGCGTACGGCACTCCGTCGCGCTCCGTCATCTCCACCGAGTCGCCCACGACCGGGGCGCACGCCGCGTCACCGGCCGCAACTGTGAACCGGTCGCTCACGTACGCCGAAACGCTGTCGCGGTGGCGCTCGAGAGCCGCCGCCTGCGCGTCCGCATCCCCGTCGTCGAACGCCGACGTGCCCTCCTGGAACAACGCATCGTCCGAGGCCTCATCGGCAGCGGAGACGACGAGCAGGTCGTACTCCAGCTGCAGCGTGACCGCCACCCGATCGTGCGTGCGCGTCACGTCGGCGTACACCACCGAGCTGAAGCCGTGCGCGGCGGCCGGCGCGGCGACCGCCACGACCAGCGCGATCGCGGTGAGGAGCAACCCAACCGCTCCTCCCCCCGCTCGAAAGCGCACTGCCGAGGCAGAGGAAGAATTGGACAGGGAGTGTGACGATGATTTCATAGCAGGACGACCGTGCACCCGCGTCGTGAACGGCGGACCGATGGCGGTGGAACGATCTGCAAACATCGGCGCCCCGAGCGCGGATGCTGCGGCCGTATCCCGCAGGGTGGAGACGTCTCCGTTCTCTCCCGTCGAGGTCTGTCTCCCGTGCCCAGTCGCGTACCACCTCTCGCCGCCCTCGCCGCGGCGCTTCTCGCGGTCGCCGTGCTCAGCGCGTGCGCGCCCGATCCCTGGCAACAGCCGCGCGTCGACGCCGGCGCCGTCGGCGCACCGGGCGAGGGCTTCCATCCGGATGACGCACCCGCCCCCGAGGCGACCGTCGATCCCGTGGCGGGATCATGGGAGGGCGTTCGTCCCGCGCCGGGGTACCGCGTCGTGCTGCTGACAGCCGGAGACGATGCGCCGACAGCAACCCTCACCGACGCCGTGGCGTCGTGGGCGGAGAAGGAGCAGGTCACGCTGCGCACCGTGCGCGCGGACGACGACGCCCTCGGCGGCATCGTGGAGGCGATGGAACTGCAGCCGAACCTCATCATCAGCGCCGGGGCGCCCCTGATCGACCCGCTGGCGCTCGTCTCCGCCAGTCACCTCGATGTGCCGTTCCTGGTGCTCGGCGCCGAACTCCCGGAGCCGACGAGCAACGTCACGGCCGTGGAGTGGAACGGTGCCGGCTACCGGGGCGAAGGGCTCGTCACCTCGACCGAGTACGACCCCGCCACCTTCACACCGGAGCGTTCCGCATCCGCCGTCCACGCCGGCGTGACCGCGGTGCTCACGGGGCTCACGGGCGTCGTCATCTGGATCGACTGACGGGCAAAAAAGTAAGGCCAGGGGTGGAAGCCCTGGCCTTGGTGAGAGCCACGTTAGATGACGCGGTACTCTCGCTCCCCGGCTTGGACTCGAACCAAGAACCTATCGGTTAACAGCCGATTGCTCTGCCAATTGAGCTACCGAGGAATATCGCCGTTCTCGCGAAGGCAACCCCGCTATCGTAGCAAAGCTCTGGGGGTCACGACGACACCAGACGCCGATCCGCCTCCGAACTCGGCGTCCACACCATCCCCCGCACACCGTGCCCGATGCCCACGACGTGACCCGCTTGCAGCGCGAGCACATCGGCATCGAATCGGGCCACGGTCTCCGGTTCGTTCGCGACCATGAGGAGCGACAGGCCCTGTTCCCGCTGGCGCCCCGCGAGGGCGGCGCGGACGATCTCCCGCGCTTCGACATCGAGGTTCGCCAGCGGCTCATCCGCGACCACCAGGCGCGGCTCGAGCATGAGGGTGCGCGCCAGGGCGACGCGCTGCCGCATCCCGGCGCTCAATTCGTACGGGTACTTGCCGACCGCCCCGAGCGGCAGGCCGAGTTCGTCCAGCAGCGTCGCCACCCGGAAAGACAGCGCCCGACCGTTGACCTTCCGCTGCCGACTGGTGACCGGCTCGGCGACGATCTCACCGACGGTCAATCGCGCCGGCAGGGTGGCGCCGTCGGACTGTCCGAGATGACCGGTGAGCACACTCAGCAGTCGTCGCTTTCGCCCTGGGCGGCGCACGGAGATGCCCTCGACCACCGCATCGCCCCCGACGATCTCGACGCCGGCACCGGCCGCGCCGGCGAGCACCGCGGCGAGCGTCGACTTTCCTGATCCGGTGGCGCCGAGCAGAACAAGCGCCTTACCGCGGGCCACCGTGAAGGTGACTCCGTCGACGACTCGCTCGACATCGCCGCGCGCACCCGTGTGGGTGATGCTCAGGTCGGAGCAGACGATGCTGTCAGCGGCGATGTCGGAAGTCACAGGTGTCATCCTGCCCGCTGCAGCCGGACGGCGCTACTGCTCGCCGGTCAGTCGCTGTCGGTCGGCGTCGAGCTCGCGCAGGCGAAGGCGCACCGTGCGCCCTTCTTCGGAGTCCGCCGCGAGACGTTGGATCGCCGCCACCAGCTCGCGTTTCTCACGCTCGATGCCGCGCAGCCGGATGCGTCGTGCGAGGTCCTTCGCCGAGGTGATCGCGTGCCGGTCGTCGCGGGCGGGAAAGTCGCCCGTGAGCAGCTCTGCGGCGAAAGAGCGGTACGGCTCACGGACGGCGTCGACGGCGGCCGCCGCCCACCCGGGCCGCGTGTGGTCGGGAACGGCCGCGATGCTCGAGCGCACGGCCTCGAGCGCCGGATGCCGGAAGCTCTCGTCCAGGGCGGCGCGCAGATCCTCCGGATCGATGCGGTGCCCGTACTGCAGGAAGCCCATCAACGCGTCCCGCTCGAGGGCGACGTCGGGGTCGCGCGGAAGCGTCGCGATCGTGACCCGCGGAACCTCTGCCACGGGCGGAGTCCCACCATCAGGCGTGGGACCGGGGCGGGATGCGGACCGCCCCGACGTCGACGAATCGCCGGCCCGGGAGGCGCGCCCTGCCCGATCGACGGCCTGACCGACCTCGGACAGGTCGAGGCCGAGCCGCCGCGCGAGCACGCGCGTGTAGCCCGGGCGCAGGGCGGGGTCACGGATCTCCGCGACGATCGGAGCCGCCGAGCGGAGCGCGCCCGCCCGGCCCTCGACCGTGCTCAGATCGAACGTGCCGACGCGCTGGTCGATGACGAATTCGAACATCGGCACCTTGGTCTCCAACAGTGCCCGCACCGCGCCGTCACCGCGCTGCAAGCGCAGGTCGCACGGGTCGAGTCCGGCCGGAGCGACGGCGACGTAGGTCTGCGCGGCGAACCTCTTCTCCTCACCGAACGCTCGCAGCGCCGCCTTCTGGCCAGCCGCATCCGGGTCGAACGTGAACACCACTTCACCCGCGGCGGAATCGTCTCCCATCACCCGCCGGAGCACGGTGATGTGGTCGGTGCCGAACGCCGTACCGCACGTCGCGACCGCCGTCGTGATGCCCGCGAGGTGGCAGGCCATCACGTCGGTGTAGCCCTCGACGACCACGACGCGGTGATCACGGGAGACGTCGCGTTTGGCGAGGTCGAGACCGTACAGGACCTGAGACTTGCGGTAGATCGGCGTCTCGGGGGTGTTCAGGTACTTCGGACCCTGATCGCTTTCGAGAAGTTTGCGGGCGCCGAAACCGATCACCTGACCGGTCACGTCGCGGATCGGCCAGACGAGCCGCCCGCGGAATCGGTCGTACACACCGCGCTGCCCCTGCGAGACGAGGCCGGCCGTCGTCAGCTCGTCACGCGTGAATCCCTTCGCGGTCAGCGCGTCCAGCAGCGCAGACCACCCGGGCGGGGCGAACCCGACTCCGAAGTGCGCGGCGGCGCCGGCGTCGAAGCCGCGCTCGCCGAGGAACCGTCGACCCACCTCGGCCTCGGGCGTGAGCAGCTGGGAGCGGTAGAACTCGGCCGCGGCGGCATTCGCCGCATACAGACGCGCACGCCCGGAGGTCTCGGGCGCGGCGCCGCCCTCCTCGTAGTGCAGCGTGAAACCGATGCGCGCGGCGAGGCGTTCGACCGCCTCGGTGAACGAGACGTGATCCATCTGCCGGAGGAACGTGTAGACGTCGCCCGATTCACCGCATCCGAAGCAGTGGTAGAAACCCACCTGCGGACGCACATGGAAGCTCGGGCTGCGCTCGTCGTGAAAGGGACACAGCCCCTTCAGCGAACCGACGCCGGCCGATTTCAGCGCGACGCGCTCCCCCACGATGTCGGCGATGTTGGTGCGGGACTTCACCTCTTCCACATCGGCCTGCGCGATGCGGCCGGGCATCAGAGTCCCTCGAGCGGTTCGGGCAGCGCGTACACCGATCGCGCGAGCGCGCGACCGCCCGGCATCCAGACGTCGAGGGATTCGCTGTCGAGTTCGCCGACCAGCGAGTGATGCCAGCCGAGTGCGCCGCGGTCCGTGAGGCTCGCGACCTGGTCGACGACGACCCGCCGACGCGCCGCATCCGTCTCCGCCTGGGTGAAGTCTTCGGCGTGCAGCGAATCGAGGTTCTCCGGCGCGTCCCAGAGTGCGGTGGCGAGCCGCTTGAGGACGCGGCGCTGCTCTTTGTAGAGGGTCTTGCGGCCTTCGATCGTGACGACGAACGCGCCGATCGTTCCCTTCAGAACAGCCATCTCCGCCTCGATCACACGGGGCACGACGACGTGGCCCCGGTAGCGGGTGAGCACCGGAGCAGAGTAGGCCTCGCGGGTCGCGGCGGTCGCCGCACGGGCGAATCGGCCGATGAGGTCGGAGGTGAGGTTCTTCAGACGCGCGTGCGCCGCACGCGATCCGTCGAACTCCGGCAACCACTCCGGAAGACGCATGAGCCGGAAGAGGGCGTCGGCGAGCTCGTCGCGGGTGAAGTCGTACCCCACCCAGGTTTGGATCGCACTCAGGATCGCCGCGTGCTGACGCGGGTCCGACAAGCGGGCCGGGTCGAGGTAGCCGTTGACGATCGCGTCTTCGAAGTCATGCACGGAATAGGCGATGTCGTCGGACAGGTCCATCACCTCGGCCTCGATGCACCGGATGCGGCCGGGCGCCCCCTCGCGCATCCACCGGAAGACGGCTTCATCTTCCGGGTAGACGCCGAACTTGAGCCGACCACCCGGGTCGGGCACCGGACTGTCGACCGTCCACGGGTACTTGCACGTGGCATCCAGGCTCGCGCGCGTGAGGTTCAAGCCGTAGCTCTCGCCGTCGGCCCCCACGACCTTGGACTCGAGCCGGGTCAGAATGCGGAGCGTCTGCGCGTTGCCCTCGAACCCGCCGATGTCTTCGGCCCACTCGTTGAGAGCGCGCTCACCGTTGTGCCCGAACGGCGGGTGCCCGAGGTCGTGGCTCAGGCACGCGGTATCGACGACATCGGGAGCGAGCTGCAGAGCGGTCGCGAGTTCACGCCCGACCTGCGCCACCTCGAGCGAGTGCGTGAGTCGGTTCCGCGCGAAGTCGGCGGGACTCGCGGGACTCAGCACCTGGGTCTTCGCCGCGAGACGACGCAGCGATGCCGAGTGCAGCACGCGGGCGCGGTCTCGCGCGAAGTCGTCGCGCTGCGAACGGTGCTGCTCTTGCAGGAACCGCTCCGCATCCGTCGTGTCGTAGCCCGCGGGTCTCGTTCCCACCGCGGCGATCGCGTCAGCCCCCACTGTGGCTGAGCTCCGCATCGGCCAGCACACCGGCGGCGTCGGCTGCGAGTTCGCGACTGTTCAACCAGCCATCCGGGAGCGCGGGGCGCTTCGGGGTACCGGCCCGGCCGCGCTGCCCCTCCGCCGCCTCTCCCGGGTACGGAGCGTCGAGCTCCAGCGTCGCGAGCAGATCGTCGAATTCCGCGAGAGTGGACGAGGTGGCGAGAGCGGCGCGCGTGTCGCCCCCGACCGGATAGCCCTTGAAGTACCAGGCGACGTGCTTGCGGATGTCACGGCAGCCGCGGCCCTCGTCCTCGAAGAACTCCACGAGGAGCTCGGCGTGGCGGCGGAAGGCGTTTGCGACGAATCCGAGGGTCGCGTCGACCGGCGGGGCCTCCGCGCCGAAGGCCCGGGCCAGATCGCCGAACAGCCACGGCCGGCCGAGGCATCCGCGTCCGACGACGACGCCGTCGGCCCCGGTCTCATCGAGCATGCGCACCGCATCTTCGGCTGACCAGATGTCGCCGTTACCGAGCACCGGGATGCTGGTCACCGCCTGCTTCAGCGCGGCGATGGCCGCCCAGTCGGCGGTGCCGGAGTAGAACTGCGCGGCGGTCCGCGCGTGCAACGCCACCGCGGAGGCCCCCGCGTCTTCGGCGATCCGGCCGGCGTCGAGGAAAGTCAGGTGGTCGTCGTCGATGCCCTTGCGCATCTTGACCGTCACCGGCACGTCGCCCGCGTTCTCGACGGCCGCGCGAACGATCGCGGCGAACAGGTCGGATTTCCAGGGAAGCGCTGCTCCCCCGCCCTTCCGCGTCACCTTGGGCACAGGACAACCGAAGTTCAAGTCGATGTGATCGGCGCGATCCTCGTCCGCGAGCAAGCGGGCAGCACGACCGACGGTGAGCGGATCGACACCGTACAGCTGCACCGAGCGGGGAGTCTCCGACTCGTGGTGCTGGATGAGCCGCATGGTCGTCTCGTTGCGCTCCACGAGAGCGCGGGACGTGATCATCTCGCTCACGTAGAGGCCCGCGCCGTACTCGCGGCAGAGGCGACGGAACGCCGTGTTCGTGATTCCGGCCATCGGCGCGAGCACCACGGGAACGTCGACCTCGATGGGGCCGATGCGCAGTGGACGCGCGGGCGCGATTGTCGTGGTCATCGTTCCATTCTCCCATCCCGGAGCCGATGTCGCGGCGTACTGTGGACGCATGAGCGACACGACCGAAACCGACCTCCGCAGCATCCCGTTCACCACCGCGGAGGGCACGGATTCCACGCTCGCCGATTACGGCGACGGCGTGTTCCTGATCGTCAACGTGGCATCGCGCTGCGGCTTGGCGCCCCAGTACGAGCAGCTCGAGGAGCTTCAGCGCACCTACGGCGATCGCGGCCTCCAGGTGCTGGGCTTCCCCTGCAACCAGTTCCTGCAGGAACTGGGCTCGATGGACGAGATCCTCGAGTACTGCTCCACGACCTGGGGGATCTCGTTCCCCATCCTCGACAAGATCAAGGTCAACGGCGCGAACGCGGCCCCGCTCTACAAGGCGTTGAAGAAGGCGAAGGATGCCGAGGGCAAGCGCGGACCGGTGATCTGGAACTTCGAGAAGTTCCTCCTGACGCCCGCGGGCGAGGTCCACAGGTTCCGCCCGACGGTGAAGCCCGACGACGCGGCGATCGTCGGACTCATCGAACGGAACCTGTCGGCCTGAGTCAGCCGGCGACGGCCGCCGAATCCTCGGCGGCCTCAGCGGCGCGCTCGGCCCACACCTGGCGGGCGATCTGCGAGAACGCCTCCGGGGGCTGTGCTCCGCTCACGCCGTACTTGCCGTCGATCACGAAGAACGGCACCCCGTTGATTCCGTACGCCGCGGCCTGCGCCTGGTCGGCCCGAACGTCCGCGACGTAACGCTCGTCTTCGAGGGCGGCGCGCATCTCGGCGGGGTCGAGCCCGACCTCGGCGGCGAGGTCGACGAGATCGTCGACGCGGCCCACGTGCCGGCCCTCGACGAAGTATGCCGACATGAGTCGCTCCGCCATCTCGTGCTGACGCCCCACGGCCTTCGCCGCGTGCAGCAGTTCGTGCGCCTTCACCGTGTTGGTGTGCTTGACGGTGTCGAAGTGGTATTCGAGGCCGGCCTTCGCGGCCACCTCGGTCACGTTGTCGAGCATCTGCCGAACCTGCGGCCGATCCAGTCCCTTGCGATCGACCAGGAAGTCCAGCTCGTCACCGTCGAAGTCGACGGGTGTGTCGGGCGAGAGCTCATACGAATGGAATGTCACCTCCACCTGGGGGGCATTCTCATCTGACTCGATGTCGCGGAGCCCCGCCTCGAGGTTGCGCTTGCCGATGTAACACCACGGGCACGCGATGTCACTCCATACGTCGATCCGGATCGGGTCTGTCATGACAAACGCAACACCGATCCGGGGTGCGGCTATTCCCCCGCGTCGGCCGAAGACGCGTGGGCCTGCGGTGTGTCGATCGCCCCGCCGAAGCGGCGATCGCGACCGAGGTACTGATCGATCGCCTGCCAGAGGTCACGCCGGGTGAAGTCCGGCCAGAGCGTGTGGAGAAAGACGTACTCGGCGTAGGCCGACTCCCAGAGAAGGAAGTTCGACGTGCGCTGCTCGCCGCTCGACCGGATGAACAGGTCGACGTCCGGCATCTCCGGGACGTACATCCGGCGCGCGATGAGCTTCTCGGTCACCGCAGACGGCTTCATCCGGCCCGCGGCGACGTCGTCGGCAATCGATCGCATCGCATCGACTAGCTCGACGCGACCGCCGTAGTTGACGCACATCGTCAGCGTGAGCACATCGTTGTCGCGGGTCAGCTGCTCGGCGTACTGCAGTTCTTTGATCACCGATCCCCACAGGCGGGGCTTCCGCCCTGCCCAACGGATGCGGACGCCCCACTCGTTCAACTGATCGCGGCGGCGGTGCAGGACGTCGCGGTTGAACCCCATCAGGAACCGCACCTCGTCGGGAGAGCGCGACCAGTTCTCCGTCGAGAAGGCATACACCGACAGGTGGCGGACGCCCGCCTGGATCGCCCCCGCGACGACGTCGAGCAGGGCGGCCTCGCCGGCCTTGTGCCCTTCCACCCGGGTGAGACCCCGCCCGTTGGCCCACCGCCCGTTGCCGTCCATGACGATCGCCACGTGGGCCGGCACGCTGTTCTTCGGAAACTCGGGCGGGTACACGCCCGTCCAGTCCAGCGGTCGGTACGGCACCGCATCCCGGTGCGTGAAAGGTTTGGGGGTCATCGGGCGCCCTCCACGTGCGACAGCGATCGGATTCCACGCTCCAGGTGCCACTGCGCGTACGCCGCGATGAGACCGGATGCGGCCGCCGAGGTGCGGGCAGGAGCCGCATCGACGTGCGTCCAGTCACCGGAGAGCAGAGCACGAAGTTGCACGGTGGTGTCTTCCTCGACACGGGCGGAGCCGACCGGCGCACACGAACTGCACACCATCCCACCCGCCTGCGCGACGAACGACCGGTGCGGACCGGGCGCGCCGCATCGCGCGCACTCGTCGAGCCCGGGAGCCCAGCCCGACAGCGCCAGTGCCCGCAGCAGATACGAGTCGAGGATGCTGCGCGCCGCGTGTTCGCCCTGCGACAGGGCGCGGAGCCCACCGACGAGCAGCAGATAGTGCGACGCGGAGGCTTCGGCATCGCCGAGTCGGTCGGCCGTTTCGGCCATCGCGCTCGCGGCGACATAACGGTCGTAGTCCGCGGCGATGTCGGCCCCGTAGGTGCCGAGCGAGTCCGCCTGCTGCACGATGTCGAGAGAACGGCCCTTGTAGAACTGCACGTCGGCGACCATGAACGGCTCGAGCCGCGCGCCGAGCCGCGACGAGGTGCGCCGAACACCTTTGGCGACGGCGCGGATCTTGCCCTGACGTCGCCCGAGCATCGTCACGATGCGGTCGGCTTCACCCAACTTGTGGGTGCGCAGGACCACGACTTCATCGCGATATGTGGGCACCCTCCATTATCCCGCCGTCCGGGACAATAGGGGGGTGACCGAGCCGCTCTTCGTGATCCCGTTGTGGGCAGATCTGACCGCCGTCGCCCTCGGCGGGGTGCAGGGCGCGTTGTTCGCGTCCGGATTCCGCGGCGAGCGACGCCTCGATCTGCTGGGAGTCGCCATCATCGGCATCGTCGTCGGAATGGGCGGCGGCCTCATCCGCGACCTGCTCCTCGGACTCTCCCCGACGACGTTGCAGAGCAATTGGTACCTGCTCACCGCGACCGCGGCAGCGCTCGTGGGCATGCTCCTGGCGGGCGTGTTCCAGCGCCTCAACCGGGTCATCGTCGGCCTCGATGCGCTCGTGATCGGATTGTTCGGCGCGTTCGGCACGAGCAAGGCACTCGCGCTCGGATTGCCGCTCGTGCCCGCCGTGTTCGTCGGCGTGTGTTCCGCAGTCGGCGGCGGCATCCTGCGCGACATCATGATGGGCCTGCCGGTGGCGATCATGCACGTCGGGTCGCTCTACGCCGTGGCGGCCGCTGTCGGCAGTCTCGTGCTGGCCTCGGCGCACACGTTCGGCCTGGCGCTGCCGGTCGCAGCGGTCATCGGCGTGGCCGTGACGACCGTCATCCGCATCCTGGCCGTCGTCTTCGACCTGTCCCTCCCCGAACAGCGCATGCTCTACCGACGGAAGGTTGCAGTGGAGACCGCCGCCATCCCGATCGTCCGCACGCCCGACTCCCCCCGCTGACCCGCGCTCCCCGGTCCGTCATAGCCCGCGAGACGGGATCTGCGCGCCGAAACCGTGGGGTTACCCCAACGTCTCGGCGCGAAGATCCCGTCTCGCGGAAAAAGCGGACCTCGGGCGCGCGGGGTCAGACGGCCGTGAGCTCGCGGGCGCGGGAACGGATGGCGCGGTTCACGCCCGACACGACCGCCTTCAGGCTCGCGGTCGAGATGTCACCGTCGATCCCGACGCCCCACAGGCGCTGACCATCCACCTGCAACTCAACGTACGCTGCGGCCTGCGCGTCGCCGCCGGCACTGAGCGCGTGCTCGACGTAGTCGTACAGCGTCACGTCAAACCCCTGAGTGCGCACGATCTCGAGGAACGCGGCGATCGGACCGTTTCCGGATGCGGACGCATCGAACCGGTCGTCGCCGTCGCGCAGGGTGATGTCCAGGCGCACATCGCCCGACATGTCGCTCTGCGTGCGCGTGCTGAGCAGCTCGAACCGTCCCCAGCGGTCTTCGGCGACCGTCGCGGGCAGGTACTCGTCGGTGAAGACCGACCAGATCTGATCGCTCGTCACCTCGCCGCCCTCTTCGTCGGTCTTGGCCTGCACGACACCGGAGAATTCGATCTGGAGCTTCCGCGGCAGGTCGATCGCGTGGTCGGATTTCAGCAGGTACGCGACTCCGCCCTTGCCCGACTGCGAGTTCACGCGGATGACGGCCTCGTAGGAGCGTCCGAGATCCTTCGGGTCGATCGGCAGGTACGGCACCGCCCATTCGATCTCGTCGATGGATCGACCCTCCGCCTTCGCGCGGGCCTCCATCGCCTCGAAGCCCTTCTTGATCGCATCCTGATGCGAGCCGCTGAAGGCGGTGAACACGAGGTCACCGGCCCACGGACTCCGCTCGGGAACGGGCAGCTGGTTGCAGTACTCGACCGTGCGCTTGACCTGGTCGATGTCGCTGAAGTCGATCTGCGGGTCGATGCCCTGCGTCAGCAGGTTGACACCGAGCGCAACCAGGTCGACGTTGCCGGTGCGCTCGCCGTTGCCGAAGAGGCAGCCTTCGACGCGGTCGGCCCCGGCCATGTAGCCGAGCTCTGCCGCCGCGACCGCCGTGCCGCGGTCGTTGTGCGGATGCAGCGACAGGATGACGTTCTGCCGGTGCGCCAGGTGGCGGCTCATCCACTCGATCGAGTCGGCGTAGACGTTCGGGGTCGCCATCTCGACGGTCGCGGGCAGGTTGATGATGACCTTCCGCTCCGGAGTCGGCTCGAAGACCTCGATGACCTGGTTGCAGATGTCGAGCGCGAACTCGAGTTCGGTTCCTGTGTAGCTCTCGGGCGAGTACTCGTAGAACACCTGGGTCTCGGGGATGCGCTTCTCGAACTCCCGGCACAGTCGGGCACCTTCGAGGGCGATGTCGATGATGCCCTGCTTGTCGGTGCGGAAGACGACCTCGCGCTGCAGCACGCTGGTGGAGTTGTACAGGTGCACGATGGCCTGCTTGGCGCCGGCGATCGACTCGTACGTGCGCTCGATGAGGTGCTCGCGCGCCTGGGTCAGAACCTGGATGGTGACGTCATCCGGAATGACGTCGTCTTCGATCAGGTGCCGTACGAAGTCGAAGTCCGTCTGGCTGGCGCTCGGGAAACCGACCTCGATCTCTTTGTAGCCCATCTGCACGAGCAGGTCGAACATGACGCGCTTGCGTTCCGGGCTCATCGGATCGATCAGCGCCTGATTGCCGTCGCGCAGGTCGACGGCGCACCAGCGCGGCGCCTCCGTGATGCGCGAGGCCGGCCACGTACGATCGGGCAGATCGACCCGGATCTGCTCGTGGAACGGACGGTACTTGTGCGTCGGCATGCCCGACGGCTTCTGCGTGTTCTTCATGACTGGTTCTCTCTCGTCTGATGTGACGGGCCGACGACGGGCTCCGCGACGAGAAAGGCCCTAGATCGAGGTCTCGTCGCGGCGGCTAAGGAGAAGTCGCGCACGCATGCGCCCCACCTTACACCGGGTCGGTCAGAACCCGAGTCGGCCCAGCTGCTTCGGGTCGCGCTGCCATTCCTTCGCGACGCGCACGTGCAGGCTCAGATACACGCGCGTGCCGAGCAGTTCTTCGATCCCCGCCCGCGCCTGGGCGCCGACATCACGCAGCCGCGCCCCCTTGCGTCCGATGATGATCGCCTTCTGGCTGTCGCGCTCGACGATGATGTCGGCGAACACATCCGTGAGGTCGGAATCCTCGCGCGCGCGGATCTCCTGCACGACGACGGCGATGGAGTGCGGCAGCTCCTCGCGGGCGTCGCCGAGGGCGGCCTCGCGGATCATCTCGGCGATCCGGTCGTCGTCCTGCTCGTCGGTCGCGATGTCGTCGGCGTAGAGCGCGGGACCCTCGGGCATCAGGGCGAGCAGTTCGTCGGCGAGGACGTCCAACTGGTCGCCGGTGATGGCGGAGAGTGGAATGACGGCGGTCCAGTCCTCGCGGAGTGCGTCGACCTCCATCAGGCGCTCGGTGATCTGCTCCCGCGTCGCGGCATCCGTCTTCGTGACGATCGCCACCTTCTTCGCGCGGCCGTACCCGTCGAGCGATTCGACGATCCGGCGGTCACCGGGGCCGACCTTCTCGGTGGCGGGAGCGCAGAAGGCGATGACGTCGACATCGCCGAGCACATCACCCACCAGGTCGTTCAGCCGCTGCCCGAGAAGGGTTCGCGGCCGGTGGAGCCCCGGGGTGTCGACGACGATGAGCTGCCCGCCGGGACGATTCACCATCCCGCGGATGGCGCGACGGGTCGTCTGCGGCTTCTCGCTGGTGATGGCGATCTTCTCACCGACGAGGGCGTTCGTGAGCGTCGATTTGCCGACGTTGGGTCGACCCACGAAGGTCACGAATCCACTGCGGAACTGGTCGGTCATCGTTCTCCCCTGGCCGAACCGGCCTTCGTCGTTACGGCGATCTCGCCGGTGCGCGGACGATCGTCGTCCGCGCCGTCTTCCTGTGCTGCCCGCTCGACGAACACCGTCGCGAGACCCCGCCCGCGGCCACGGGATGTGCCGCCCGTCAAGACGAGTCCCTCGTGCACGGCGGTCGCACCCGGCTGCGGAACGCGCCCGAGCGCCTTGCCGAGCAGTCCACCGACGGAGTCGACGTCGTCGTCGTCGAGTTCGATGTCGAACAGATCGCCGACCTCGTCGAGCCCGAGACGAGCGCTCACGCGGTACCGACCCGGTTCGATTTCGACGACCTCGGTGGCCCGCGCGTCGTACTCGTCGGCGATCTCACCGACGAGCTCCTCGATGAGGTCCTCGAGAGTCACGAGACCCGCGATGCCGCCGTACTCGTCGACGACCATGCATACGTGCACGGCGTCGCGCTTCATCTGCTGCAGCAGCGCTTCGGCGCGCATCGATTCGGGCACGAACACCGGCGGCCGCGAGATGCGCGACACGGGCTGCTGGTCCCAGTGCAGTTCGTCGCGGAAGGAGAACTGTACGAGGTCCTTGAGGTACAGCACCCCGTCGACATCCTCGCCGTCCTCTGTGAGGACCGGCATCCGCGAAACACCCTTGTCGAGGAAGAGGCCGAGGGCGGTGCGCGCGGTGTCGGATCCGGAGACCGAGACCATGTCGGTGCGCGGCACCATGACGGCGCGGACGAACGTGCCGGTGAACTCGAACACCGAGTGGATGAGTTCGCGGTCGTCCTCTTCGATGAGATCCTGCTCGGCGGCCTCATCGACCATGCTGAGCAACTGCTCCTCGGAATCGAACGACGACGCGCGCGCGCCACCCGGGGTCACGCGGCTGCTGAGGGCGACGAGTCCGTGCGCGAGCGGGCCGAGCAGGATGCGAACGCCCCGGATGACGGGGGCCGCGCCGCGGAGCAGCGCCCAGGCGTGGCGCCGTCCGACCGCGCGCGGGCTGATGCCCACCGCGACGAACGACATGCCGGTCATCAGGACGACGGCGGCCAGCAGCGCCCAGCCGATGCTGTCGAACAGCAGCATGAACGCGGCCGTCACCAGCACGGCGGCCGCGGTCTCCGCGAACACGCGGATGAAGACGACGACGTTCGCGTGCGCTTCCGGGTCGGCCGCGATGCGGGTCAGCATCCGGGCGTTGCGTCCCGACGACCCGAGATCGGCGAGGTCGGCCCGCGATGTCACACCGAGCGCCGCGTCGATGGCGGCCATGAGCGCGCCGAACGCGATGAGCAGAACGGCGGCGACGAGCAGGAGAAGTGCGGTCATCCGCGCGCCCGGCGGCGCTCCTGGGTGGCGAACGCGACGATCAGGTCACGCTGCAGCCCGAACATCTCGGTCGCATCCTCGGGCTCCGCGTGGTCGAAACCGAGCAGGTGCAGGAGCCCGTGGGTGGTGAGCATGATCAGCTCGTCCTGCGTCGAATGCGCGGGGGTCGCCTCTCGCGCCTGGGTCTCGGCGACCTGCGGGCACAGCACGATGTCGCCGAGGAGGCCCGGCGGGGTCGGCGATTCCTCGGTTCCGGGGCGCAGTTCATCCATCGGGAAGCTGAGCACGTCGGTCGGACCGGGCTCGTCCATCCACTGCACGTGGAGGGCTTCCATCGCGCCTTCGTCGACGAGCAGGATCGCCACGTCCGCATCCGGACTCACGTTCAGTTCGGCGAAGTTGCTCTCCATGAGCCGCAGCAGGACGGTCTCGTCGATCGCGACGCCCGACTCGTTGGTGATCTCGATCGTCATGGTCGTCCTCGCTTCGGTAGATGATCGCGCGCGCCGCCGCGGCGGTCGGCGCGGTTCGCGAATTCGCTCGCCTCGTCGCGTTCGCGGCGGGTGGCGAGTCGCTGTTCGTCGTATTCGCTGTACGCGTCGACAATTCGTCCGACGAGAGTGTGGCGGACGACGTCCTCGCTCGTGAGCGTCGCGAAATGGATGTCGTCGATGTCCTTCAGCACCCGGGTGACCAGGCGGAGCCCGGACGTTCCCTGCGGAAGGTCTACCTGCGTGATGTCGCCCGTGACGACCATGCGGGTGCCGAAGCCGAGGCGGGTGAGGAACATCTTCATCTGCTCGGGCGTCGTGTTCTGAGCCTCGTCGAGGACGACGAACGAATCGTTGAGCGTGCGGCCGCGCATGTACGCCAGGGGTGCGACCTCGATCGTGCCGGACGCCATGAGCTTCGGCACGATGTCGGGATCGAGCATCTCGTTGAGCGCGTCGTAGAGCGGGCGCAGGTACGGGTCGATCTTGTCGTTCAGCGTGCCCGGCAGGAACCCGAGCCGCTCCCCCGCCTCGACCGCCGGCCGCGTGAGGATGATGCGGCTGACTTCCTTGCGCTGCAGGGCCTGCACCGCCTTCGCCATCGCGAGGTACGTCTTTCCGGTACCGGCCGGACCGATGCCGAACACGATCGTGTTCTCCTCGATCGCATCAACGTACGCCTTCTGACCGAGGGTCTTCGGGCGGATGACTTTGCCCCGGGACGACAGGATCGCCTCGCCCATCACCTCGGACGGGCGGATGTCGCCGTCCGCGCGCAGCATCCGTCCCGCCGAGGTCACGTCGGCCGGGCCGACGTCGTGTCCGTCACGGGTCATAGTGAGCAACTCCTCGACAAGCTTCTTCGCCGCGGCGACGTCGGCCGCCGTCCCCGACAGGGTGATCTCGTTGCCGCGGACATGCACGTCGACGGTCGGATGTTCGCGCTCGACGACGCGGAGCAGTCGGTCCTGCGGACCGAGGACGCGAACCATCGCGATGCCGTCCGCGAGCAGACGTTCGACGGTGCGGTCTTCATCTCCCCCGGATGCGGGAACGCCGGGATCAGGCACCGGTGCTCCCCTCGTCGAGTCCGCCGGCGAGAACGTGGGCGTGCACGTGGAACACGGTCTGGCCCGCCGAAGCTCCGGTGTTGAACACCAGGCGGAACTCGCCGTCCGCGTGCTCGGCGGCGACCCGGTGGGCGAGGTCGACCACCTCGGCGAGCAGTGCGGGGTCTCCAGCGGCGAGTTCGACGACGTCGCGGTACTGCTGGGTCTTCGGGATCACCAGCAGATGCACCGGCGCCTGCGGCGCGATGTCACGAATGACGAAGGCTCGCTCGGTCTCGGCGACGATCTCGGACGGGATCTCGCCCTGCAGGATGCGCGTGAAGACGGAGGGCTCGCTCATTCGTCCAGTCTACCGACGGCGTCCCGCCGTCGGCGGAGCGTCACCACTGCCCCCGCGCGACCTCGAACGCGGCCAACGCGACCGGACCCGCCGTCGACGTGCGCAGCACGCTCTCCCCGAGCCGCACCGCACGCGCACCGGCGGCGGCGAACGCGTCGAGCTCGCTGCGGTCGATTCCGCCCTCGGGCCCGACGACGAGGAGCACCTCGGTCACCGATTCGTCGAGCTCGCGGACGACGTCGGTCAAGCGGTCCGACGCGGTGGGCTCCAGAACGAGGACCACGGATGCGGCGGCGCGCGCGGCGATCCGGGCGGTCGTCGTTACCGGCTCCACCTCGGGAATCCACGCGCGATGGGCCTGCTTCGCCGCCTCCCGGACGATGCCGGCCCAGCGGACGCGACCCTTCTCGGCCTTCTCCGCGCCCCAGCGGGAAACGCTGCGCACGGCCTGCCAGGGCACGATCACATCGACGCCGAGTTCGGTGGCGGCCTGGATGGCGAGCTCATCCCGGTCGCCCTTGGCGAGAGCCTGCACCAGCACCAGACGCGGCGTGCGCGCCGGCACGTGCCGACGCGCAGTGACGCGCACCGTGACTTCGCGCGGCGTCACGTCTTCCACGGCACCCTCGATCCAGAGGCCACAGCCGTCGCCGACCGTCACCGCTTCGCCCGGGCGCACCCGCCGCACCGAGGCGGCGTGGTGCGCCTCGGCTCCGGTCAGCGCGACGATGTCACCGACTGCGGCCGCGGCCGCATCCTCGACCAGAAAGTGCAGCGCCACCGGTCACCCGTTCCGGAAGCGGTCGCGGAGTTTGGCGAACAATCCCTGCTGGAACTCGGACAGCCTCGGAGCAGGAGCCTTGGTCTTCTTCGCGAAGTCCTCGATGAGCGCGCGTTCCTTCGCGTCCAGGCGCGTCGGCGTCACGACGTGCACTCCGATGCGGAGGTCGCCGCGCTGCGTGCCACGGAGCGGGGTGATGCCTCGCCCCTTGATCGTCAGCACGTCTCCCGCCTGCACGCCCGCGCGCAGTTCGAGATCGACGGGTCCGTCGAGCGACTCGATGCGGGTCGTCGTTCCGAGGATGGCATCGGGCATCGACACATCGAGGGTCGCGAGCAGGTCGTCGCCGTCACGGCTGAAGACCTCGTGAGGTGTGACGGTGATCTCCAGGTACAGGTCGCCGTGAGGTCCGCCCGCCGGTCCGACCTCGCCCGAGCCCGGGAGCTGCAGACGCAGACCCGTCTCGACCCCGGCCGGGATGTCGACGGAGACGGTGCGACGAGCGCGCACGCGACCCTGTCCCTGGCAGGTGGCGCACGGGTACGGGATGGTGGTGCCGTAGCCCTGGCAGGTGGCGCACGGCGCGCTCGTGACGACGTTGCCGATCAGGCTGCGGACCGTGCGCTGCACGTGTCCGGAGCCGTGGCAGATGTCGCAGGTCACGGGGGTCGTGCCCGGCTGACAGCATCCGCCCTCGCACGTCTCGCAGAGCACGGCCGTGTCGACCTCGAGGTCGCGGTGCGCCCCGAAGACGACGTCGCTGAGCTCCAGGGAGACGCGGACGAGGGCGTCCTGGCCGCGTTCGGCGCGCGACCGGGCGCGGACTCGACCACCCTGACCGCCACCGCCTCCGCCGAAGAACGTCTCGAAGATGTCGCCGAAGCCGCCGAAATTCGCGCCGCCGCCTCCGCCGAACCCACCGGAGTCGCCGCCCATGTCGTAGCGCCGACGCTGTTCGGTGTCGCTCAGCACGTCGTACGCGTGCGTGACGAGCTTGAACTTCTCGGCCGCATCGTCACCGGGGTTGACGTCCGGGTGCAGCTGGCGGGCCAGCTTTCGGTACGCCTTCTTGATCTCATCCGTGGTCGCCTCGCGCGAGACGCCCAGTACTTCGTAGTGGTCAGCCACTTTCGCCTTCCCGTCCGCGCCGTGCGCGGAGATCGTCTGCGAGCGCTCAGCGCGCCCGGTCGTCTTCGTCGAGCAGTCGGCTGAGGTAGTGGGCTACAGCCCGCACCGCCGCCAGATTGCTGGAGTAGTCCATGCGCATGGGGCCGAGCACGCCGATGCGCGCCTGCCCCACCGTGGCCTCGTAATCGCTGGCGACCACGGATGCCTCGACCAGGCCGAACGACGCGTTCTCACGCCCGATCGATGCGGCCAGCCCCTGCCCGTCGGCCACCATCTCGCTCATCAGCCGCATGAGCGTCACCTGCTCCTCGATGGCCTCCAGGAGCGGGTAGATGCTGCCCCGGAAGTCGCCCTCAGAGCGAGCGAGCGTCGCCGCCCCCGCCATCACGAGCCGGTCCTGTCGGAACTCGTCGAGCTCCTCCCCCACCACGCGCAGGATGGCGCGCAGCGCGCCGTCCGCGCGGGTCGGTACGGCGGGCGCGGCGACGGCTGCCTCGACCCGGCGGGTGCCCTCTCGCACCGACGCCCCGGTGACGAGTGCCGACACCGACGTCCGCAGCTGTGCGACCACCGTCTCGTCGAGCTCGTCGGGCGCGAACGCCACGCGCTGGGAGACGCGGCCCGTGTCGGTGACGAGGATCACGACGAGTCGCGACCCCCCGAGGTGCACGAGCTCGACGTGGGTGATGTTCGCACGCTCGAAGGACGGATACTGCACGAGCGCGACCTGACCGGTGAGCTGGGTGAGCGCGCGGACCGTGCGCGCCAGCAGGTCGTCGAGGTCGGCGGGGCCGTCGAGGAACGCCGTGATCGCGCTCCGCTGCGCGGTCGTCAGCGGGCGGAGCTCGGCGAGGTGGTTGACGAAGACGCGGTAGCCCTTGTCGGTGGGCACGCGACCCGACGAGGTGTGCGGCGCGACAATCAGTTCCTCGTCCTCCAGGAGCGCCATGTCGTTGCGGATCGTCGCCGCGGACACACCGAACGAGTGGCGGTCGACGATGGACTTGCTGCCCACCGGCTCTCGGGTCTCCACGTAGTCCTGCACGATCGCGCGGAGGACATCCAGACCACGTTCGCTGACCATGCGGATCCTTCCTGGCACTCGTGTACGGGGAGTGCCAATTCTAACCGGTCGTTCGCGCGGTGGGCAGATGACGGGTCCGTAGACTCGCGGCGGAGGCTCTGATGAACGACACCACCGTACCCACGACCGGCGGCACGATCGCCGGACGCAGCGACGCGGGGATCCGCCGTTTCCTCGGCATCCCCTACGCGCTGCCGCCCTTCGGCGAACACCGCTTCGGCCTGCCGCAGCCCGTTCCCGCGTGGGATGGCGAGTTCCGCGCGACCGACTTCGGACCCACGGCACCCCAGTCCCCGTACCCCGGCGCGATCGGGAAGCTGCTCCCGTCCGTGGCGATCGCGGGCGAGAACATCCTCACGCTGAACATCTGGGCCCCCGAGGATGCGGCGGGAGCGCCCGTCATGGTGTGGATCCACGGCGGTGCTCTCGAGCGCGGGACGAGCGCCCTGCCGTCGTACGACGGCACATCGTTCGCGCGCGACGGCGTGGTGTTCGTCTCGATCAACTACCGCCTCGGCGCGGAGGGATTCTCGGTCCTCGACGGCGTGCCGCGGAACCTCGGGCTCGAAGACGCCGCCGCCGCCGTGCACTGGGTGCAGCGCGAGATCGCGGCCTTCGGCGGCGACCCCGCCCGCGTGACGATCTTCGGCGAATCGGCGGGCGGCGCGATCGTTGCGGCGCTCGCGTCCCGGCCGGACGTCCGCGGCGCCCTCGCGGGTGCCATCGTGCAGAGCGGCCCGCTGGATGCAGAACCCGTCGAACGCGCCGCGCGAGTCACCGCCGCCATTGCGAAGCACCTCGGGATCCCTGCCACGCGGGAGGCGTTCGCGGATGTTCCGCCGGAGCGTCTCGTCGCCGCACGCGATGCACTCGCCGCCCGCAGCTCGCTCCTGCGATCAGCCCCCGGGCACACGATCGCACTCGATCCGGTCAGCCTGCCCGTCAGTCCGCGCACCGCCGTGGGAGATGCGGAGTTCCCGTTGCTGATCGGCACGAACACCGACGAGTACCGGCTGTGGTTCACGCCCGACGCCCTGCAGCGTCTCAACCGAGTCGCCCCTGCCGTCGCCCTCCTCGGCATGAAGGTGCCGTTCCGGGCCTGGCGGGCGTACCGCGACGCGCTCCCGTCCGCCTCCTCGGCCGAGCGACTCGGTCAGGTGTTCACCGACCGCGTGCTCCGCGTGCCGGCGATCGAGCTCGCCTCGGCGCGATCCGCCCCCACCTGGGTCTACGAGTTCGCCTGGCAGAGCCCCGTCCGCGACCTTCGCGCGGCACACGCACTGGAGATCGGATTCGTCTTCGACGGCGTCCAGGACGACGCATCCATCGCACTCGCCGGCCCGGACGCTCCCGTTTCGCTCGCGCAGCGGATGCACGCCGATTGGGTGCGATTCGCTTTCACGGGCTCGCCCGGCTGGGACACCTGGACGGCGGATGCAGACGGCCCCGTGCAGCGCTACGACGTCGACTCGTCGCCCGTGCCGCTCCCCCGCGCCGCGGCATTGCACGTGCTCAGCCGGTCCTGACCGACGGTCGACGCACGTCCGTGCGAGTCACTCCGTGAGCGCGCGGACGACGGCGTCGGCGAGGAGCCGGCCGCGCCGTGTCAGCACGATGCGACCGCCGATGGCGGATGCCCCCTCGATCAGGCCGTCGGCGATGAGCCCCGCGACGGCGCTTCGCCGTGCCGGGGGGATCGCCTGCGTCGACAACCCCTCGCGGATGCGCGACTGGAGCAGGATCCGCTCGAGGGTGCGGGCCTCGGCATCCGGAACCTCCCGCGCCGCCGCCGGCGACACGTCCTGCGTCAGGCGCTGCGCGTACGCCGCGGGGTGCTTCACGTTCCACCACCGGACGCCGGCGACGTGGCTGTGCGCACCGGGACCGAAGCCCCACCAGTCGGTGCCCCGCCAGTAGGCCAGATTGTGGCGCGAGCGCTGCGACGGCGTGCGCGCCCAGTTCGACACCTCGTACCAGTCGAAGCCCGCGGCGGCGGCCGCATCGTCGACGAGCTCGTACATGTCGGCCTGCAGGTCGTCGTCGGGCGCCGGCACCTCACCGCGGCGGATGCGGCGGGCGAGCTGGGTGCCGTCTTCGATGATGAGCGCGTACGCCGAGAGGTGATCGGGCTCGAGAGCGAGCGCGGTCGAGACCGACGTGCGCCAGTCCTCGATGCTCTCGCCGGGAGCGCCGTAGATCAGGTCGAGGCTCACCGCGAGGCCCACGGCGCGCGCCGCGGCGACCGCATGCGCGACGTTCGCCGGATCATGAGTGCGGTCGAGCGCCGCCAGCACGTGCGGCACCGCCGACTGCATCCCGATCGAGACGCGCGTCACGCCCGCGTCCGCGAGCTCCTGCAGCGACTCCATCGAGACCGTGTCGGGATTGGCTTCGACCGTGATCTCCGCGCCGGGCGCGATGCCGAACGCGTCCCGCACGTCGCCCAGCATCCGCGCGAGAGCTCCGGACGGCAGGAGGGTCGGGGTACCGCCCCCGAAGAACACGGTCTGAGCGGGCCGGCGGTGCTCACCGAGCACCCGCGTCGCCATCGCGATCTCCCGCGACACCGAATCGGGGTAGTCCTCGCGGCGCTCTCCGCGGAGCTCCTCGGCGGTGTACGTGTTGAAGTCGCAGTACCCGCAGCGCACCCGGCAGAACGGCACGTGCAGGTAGACGCCGAAGTCGACCTCCGGATCGGCGACGACACCGTGCGGCAATGCGCCGTCGGCCGGAACCGGGTCACCGTCGGGAAGAACCGAGGGCGACATCAGGTGTACATCGGCGAGATCGCCCGCAGGTACCGGCCGAACAGCTCGCGACGCCGACGCCGAACCAGCACCGGCAGCATCCGGTACGCGAGCGCCACCGGGCGGTCGAACGCGCGCACCGTGAACCACACTTCATCGTCGCTGCGCCACTCGATCATGAACGACTCCTCGCCGCTCACCACCGAGCCCTCGACCGTGCCCAGCGCGAAACCGATGCGACGCTTCTCCTCCACGACGAAGATCACGCGAAGTTCCGCATCCACGCTCATGCCGCCCACGCGGCCGTGGACGTGCACCGTCGCGCCCGCGCCGACGTACGGCGTGCCGTCGGCGTCGAAGCGCAGGTCGGCGTCCAGACGGCTCGGCGCGATCGGCTGACCCTCGTCGTCGAAACTCACACCCGAGTAGGCGGGCCCGGCGGCCGGACGGATGTCGCGCAACTCCAGACCCCCGTCGCGCAGCGCGCGCCACGACAGCAACGCCTCGCCCGCGGCGCGGAAGCGATCTTCGCCGCTGCCGATCTTCCACGACTCCTGGGCCGGAAGACTGCGTTCCGGCGGGTACTGCATGAGATCGGATGCTTGGGTCGCCCCGACGGCGGCATAGTCGACGGTCTCGTCCCGGAAGGTCCCGCGGCGCATATCCCTCAGCCTAACCGTGGTGGTTCGCGGCACGCCCGGCGATCATCCTCCGGAGCGCGCCCCGCCACTACTTCTTGTCTTTGGTTTCCACATCGCCCGAGAGCGCAGCGATGAACGCCTCCTGGGGGACCTCCACGCGACCGACCATCTTCATGCGCTTCTTTCCCTCCTTCTGCTTCTCGAGCAGTTTGCGCTTTCGCGTGATGTCGCCGCCGTAGCACTTCGCGAGCACGTCCTTGCGGATGGCGCGAATGCTCTCTCGGGCGATGATCCGCGCGCCGATGGCCGCCTGGATCGGCACCTCGAACTGCTGGCGCGGGATGAGCTTGCGCAGGCGCTCCGTCATCAGCGTGCCGTACGCGTACGCCTTCTCTCGGTGCACGATGGCGCTGAACGCGTCGACCTTGTCGCCCTGCAGCAGAATGTCGACCTTCACGAGATCGGCCTCCTGCTGTCCCGACGGCTCGTAGTCGAGGCTCGCGTACCCCTGCGTGCGGCTCTTCAGCTGGTCGAAGAAGTCGAAGACGATCTCACCGAGCGGCATGTTGTAGCGCAGCTCGACGCGTTCCTCGCTCAGGTAATCCATACCGAGCAGTGTGCCGCGACGGGACTGGCAGAGCTCCATCACGGTGCCCACGAAATCCTTCGGCAGCAGGATCGCGGCCTTGACCATCGGCTCGGATACGGAGGCGACGCGGCCATCCGGATACTCGCTCGGGTTCGTGACCGTGACCGTCTGCCCGGTGTCGGTCTGCACCTCGTAGATCACGCTCGGCGCGGTCGTGATGAGGTCGAGGTCGAACTCCCGAGCGAGACGCTCGGTCACGATCTCGAGGTGCAGGAGCCCCAGGAACCCGCAGCGGAAGCCGAAGCCCAGCGCGACCGACGTCTCCGGCTCGTACACCAGCGCCGCATCCGAGAGCTTCAGCTTGTCGAGCGCTTCACGGAGGATCGCGTAGTCGCTGCCGTCGATCGGGTAGAGACCCGAGAACACCATCGGCTTGGGGTCGGTGTACCCGGGCAGGGCCTGGGTCGCGGGCTTGCGGGCCGTCGTGATCGTGTCACCGACCTTCGACTGGCGCACGTCCTTCACGCCCGTGATCAGGTACCCCACTTCGCCCACGCCGAGACCCGTGGACGGCGTCGGCTCGGGGCTCGAGACGCCGATCTCCAGCAGCTCGTGCGTCGCGCGCGTCGACATCATCTGGATGCGTTCGCGGGGCTCGAGCTTGCCGTCGATCATGCGCACGTAGGTCACGACACCGCGGTAGGCGTCGTAGACGGAGTCGAAGATCATCGCGCGGGCCGCCGCGTTCGGGTCGCCCTGGGGGGCGGGGATCTCGGCGACGATGCGCTCGAGCAGCTCTTCGACGCCCTGGCCGGTCTTACCGCTCACGCGGAGCACGTCTTCCGGCTTGCCCCCGATGAGGCCGGCGAGCTCCGCGGCGAACTTGTCGGGATCGGCGGCCGGCAGGTCGATCTTGTTGAGCACCGGGATGATCTGCAGGTCGTTCTCGAGCGCGAGGTAGAGGTTCGCGAGCGTCTGCGCCTCGATACCCTGCGCGGCGTCCACGAGCAGCACAGCGCCTTCGCAGGCGGCGAGCGACCGACTCACCTCGTAGGTGAAGTCGACGTGCCCGGGGGTGTCGATCATGTTCAGCGCGTAGGTCTGCCCGTTCGACTCCCATGGCATGCGCACGGCCTGGCTCTTGATGGTGATGCCGCGCTCGCGCTCGATATCCATGCGGTCGAGGTACTGGGCGCGCATGTCGCGGTCGTTGACGACGCCCGTGATCTGCAGCATCCGGTCGGCCAAGGTCGACTTGCCGTGGTCGATGTGGGCGATGATGCAGAAGTTCCGGAGCGACTCGGGAGGAGTCGCACTCGGCTGCAGGGACTTAAGCGCGCGCGGTGACATGTTCCGTCGATTCTACGGGCGGCGACCGTGGACCGTGTTCCCCGCGCATAGCCTGGTCGGATGACGGTGCAGGTCGTTCTGGTCCACGGCATCCGCACGTCCGCGTCGATGTGGCGGGCACAGGTTGAAACCCTCGCGGCGCGGGGCATCACCGCGACGGCCGTCGACCTCCCCGGGCATGGAACGCGGATGGCGGAGACGTTCACCCTGGCGGAGGCCTTCGCAACGATCGATCGGGCCGTGCGCACGGCGGCTGAGCGCGGGCCGGTGCTGCTGGTGGGTCATTCCATGGGCGGTCTGCTCTGCACCGAGTACGCGGGTGCGATCGATCCGCCCCCCATCGCGGGCTTCGTCGCGGCGTCGTGCACGTCGATCCCGCGCGGTGTCGGGCTCCGCACCTACCGTGCGCTCGCACGAACCGTCGACGCGCTCCCCGACCGCGGGATGTGGATGACGAAGCGGATGCTGGCCGCCACTTTGCCGGAAGAGACCCGCGCCGACTTCGGCGCGGGCGGGTACGCCTTCGACACCCAGGACCTCGCCCTGAGCCTGCTCGCCACCCTCGACGTCGCGGGAGCGGTCGCCCGCATCCGCGTGCCGCTCTGGTTCGTCAACGGCCAGTACGACCAGCTCCGCCTCCACGAACGCCTCTTCACCCGGCTCGCGCCGCGCGCGGAACTGATCGTCGTGCCACGCACCAGCCATCTCGTGACCGCCATGCGTCCCGCCGCGTTCGACGCCGTCCTCGCGCTCGCCATCGCCACGATCGATGCCCGGCACGCGAGCGACCCGCAGGACCACGGGGTTTCCGCGCAGACCTGATAGAGTTGTTCCTTGGCTTGCATGCGGGGATTTTCCCGTCCCTCATGACCGCCGGAAAGCGCCCTCTTCGCCGACCGGCACGATCCTATTTCTCTCAAACGAAAGTCCGACGACACACGTGGCAAACATCAAGTCGCAGATCAAGCGCAACAAGACCAACGAGAAGGCGCGCGAGCGCAACAAGGCCGTCAAGAGCGAGCTGCGTAGCGCTGTGCGCCGCACCCGCGAGGCTGTCGCCGCCGGCGACAAGACCGCTGCGGTCAAGGCCCTCGGCACGGCGACCAAGAAGCTCGACAAGGCCGTCAGCAAGGGCGTCATCCACCAGAACCAGGCGGCGAACCGCAAGTCGGCCATCGCCAAGCAGGTCGCGTCGCTCTAAGCACCGCTTTTGTTCGAAGGCCCGTCGTTCGCGACGGGCCTTCGTCATTTCTGGCGCCGGTCTCAGGCGGAGCCGTAGGGAGCGCGCGTCGCAATCACGGTGATGAGCCGCTCCAGGGCGAACACCGGGTCGCGGGAGGCGCCTTTGACCTCGGCGTCGGCACGTGCGGTCGCCTGGATCGCGAGCCCCAGCGCATCCTGGTTCCAGCCGGCGAGATCGCGCCGCGCGCGATCGACCTGCCAGTCCTTCATCCCGAGCCGCGACGCGAGGACACCGGATGACTCGCGGGTTCCGGCCACCCGCGCCATCGTGCGCAGCTTCATGGCGATCGCCGCGACCATCGGCACGGGATCCGCACCCGATGCCAGCGCCTGCCGCAGGCTCACCAGCGCGTCTCCGTAGCGACCGGCGATCGCGGTGTCGGCCACCGTGAACGCCGATGTCTCGACGCGACCCCCGTAGTACCGCTCGACGATCTGGTCGGTGATATCGCCCTCGACGTCGACGATGAGCTGCTGACAGGCCGCCGCGAGTTCGGTCAGATCGTCGGCGAACGCCGCCACGAGCGAGCGCAGAGCGTTCGGCGCGATCCGGCGTCCTGCCTCGCGGAACTCCCCCGCGGCGAAGTCGTACCGGTCGGAATCGCGGCGCACCGCGGGGCACGCGATCTCGATGCCGCCACCGGTACCGGCGCGGATGGCCTCGAGGAGCTTCTTGCCACGCACGCTCGCGCCCGTGTGGCGGAGCACGATCGTCGCGCCGTCCTGGGGACCAGCGAGGTACGAGATGGCCTCCGCGAGGAACGCGTCGGAACACTTTTCGACGCTGCTGACTCGAACGAGGCGGGGCTCGCCGAAGAGCGACGGCGCGCTCACCGCCAGCAACGTTCCCGCCGTGTAGTCGGCCGCGTCGATGTCGGAGATCTCGAGACTCGGGTCTTCTGCGCGCAGGTACTCGCGAAGCCGCGATGTCGCGCGCTCCGCGCAGACCTCCTCGGGACCCGAGATCAGCACGATGGGCGCCGGTCGGGGTTCCCGCCATGACACCTGCGGGATGGCCGACCGCGGGGCGGACGGTCGACGAGTAACCATCGCTCCAGCCTACTCAGCCCCACCGACGCCGGGCGGCGCCCGCTCGCGCCAGAGTGTCAGGCGGATGCCGGTGTCGGTCGACACCGTTCCGACCAGCACCAGACCGTCCTGATCCGTGCGGGCGATGCTCATTCCCAGGTTCTGCGCCATCCGGAGTGCTTCGTCTCGAGGATGCCCGTAATCGTTATCGATGCCGACCGAGATCAGCGCGAGTTCCGCCCCGAGGGCGCGATAGAGCGCCGGCTCCTGGTCCGCCGAGCCGTGGTGCGACAGTTTCACGACGCGGTAGGGCGGATGCAGCACTCTCGACGAAAGGAGGGCGCGCTGCGCGTCGGCGCCGAGGTCTCCGAGCAGGATCGTGCGCGGCAGATCGGGCCCTTCGATCTCGACCACCACGCTCGCGTCGTTGCCCGGCGGGAACGCGGCGGAGGCCGGCCACAGCACCCGCCACATCGCGTCGCCGAGCGTGCCGCGCATCCCGACCTCGCCCTGGACGGTCCGCGCCGCCCCGACCCCGGATACCGTGCGTTCGTCCTGCGCCTCACCGACCGGACCGTGCACCAGGAGGTCGGTGCGACCGGCGAGGGCCGCGGCACCACCGACGTGATCGAGGTCGAAGTGCGTCAGCACGGCGACGTCGAGCCGACCGATCCCGAGCCGGTCGAGACACCCCGTGAGGAGATCGGGATCCGGCCCCGTGTCGACGAGCATGACCCGGCCCGCCGAACGCAGGAGCACCGCGTCGCCTTGCCCGATGTCGCACATCGCGATCCGCCAGTCGTGGGGTGTGCGCATCGGCACGATCACGGCCGCGACCACGACCGTTCCCGCGAGCACCCCGGCAGCGATCAGGAGACCCAGCGCGCTCAGGCGGCGCGCAACCAGAGCGATGCGTCGCCGACCCGGCCGGAGGATCACGAGGGTGATGGCCACGCCGGCCATCGTGAGAGCGAGGAGGCCGGAAAGACCCTCCGCCCACGGCAGGATCGCCCCCGGGAGGGCCGAGACCGCCTCCGCCGTCGCCGCGATCCAGGCCGCGGGCACCCAGGCGAGCGCGGTGAGTCCCGCCGCCAGAGCGGGGAGCGGCGCGGCCAGGCAGGCCGAGAGCCCGAGGATCGTGGCCGCCGGAGCCGCCGGCCCCGCGAGGAGATTCGCGGCGACTCCGTACAGCGAGACCCCGGGGGTGATGAGCACGATCAACGGGCCGCAGACGAGCTGAGCCGCCAGAGGCACCGCCAGGGCAACCGCGACCGCGCGGGGCAGAACACGTTCCAAGCCCCGCGCGAGCGGCGGCGCGAGCACCAGGAGCGCACCGGTGGCGGCGACCGACAGGGCGAAACCGAGCGACGACGCCAACCACGGATCCCCGGCGAGCAGCACGGCCACCGACAGAGCGAGGACCGCGACCCCGGCGCCCCGCCGCCCGAGGAGGAGGGCGAGCATCGCCACGGCCGACATGGTCGCCGCCCGAACGACGCTCGGCTCGGGGGTCACCAGGAGCACGAATCCACCGAGGGTCAACAGCCCGGCGGCAACTCGGGCACCCCGAGGCAGGCCGAGCGCCGCGGCCAGGAGGAATGCGAGGCCCACCACGATGGCGCAGTTCGCGCCGGACACGGCCGTGAGGTGCGACAGCGATGCGGCCTTCATCTGTTCGTCGAGCTCGGGCGCGACCTGCGAGGTGTCGCCCACCGCCAGCCCGGGAATCAGGCCGGCTCCGGGCGCCGGCAGACCGCCGCTCGCCGCGAGAAGAGCGGCCCGGAGGCCGGCGAAGACCGCCATCGTCCCCGTGGGAGGTTCGACCACCGCTCCGGACGGGCGGACGCGAACGACCAGCACCGCACGCTCCCCCGCATCGGCCGCGAACGCGGTCGCGTCGGCATGCAGCCGAGCGCCGACGTCGAGACCCTCGGGGCGCTCCTCGAGAAGAAGCGTGACGGGTACGCCGGCAGGAAGATCATGCGCTCCGGCGCGGATGCTCTCTGCGACGGCGTCGACGCGCCACCCGAGGATCGATCGCTCGGGTTTCGCCGTGATCTGCGCGGTGATCTCGAGCGCGCGCGACGTCGCTGACGCGACCGCCGCCTCGCGCGCCGGCGCCGCGACCGCCGTGGTCGCGGCGGCCGCAGCGGCGAACGCGAGCGCGACGATGACGACCGCAAGAACCGTCACCGGATCGACGGCCCGCTCGGCGCGGGTGCTCGGCCGCATCCGGATGCGGATCAGCAGCGCGAGAGCGACGACTACCAGTCCGCCGCATCCGGCCGCGATCGCGCCCGCCATTTCGGGGAAGAACGTCGACGCCGCGGCCGCCGCCCAGGTCGCGACGGCGGCGGGAACCATCCGGAAGGCTCGAGAATCCACCGTCACGCCGTCACACCGTCACGAGGTCGCGGATACCGGCCAGCATCTTGTCGCCGATACCGGGTATCCCCAGCAGGTCGTCCACGCTCGTGAACCGGCCGTTCGCCGTGCGCCAATCGATGATGCGCTGCGCGATCGCCGGTCCCACGCGGGGCAGCGTGTCGAGGCCCGCCAGATCGGCCGTGTTGAGGTCGATCTTGCCGCCCGCGAGCGGACCCGCCGCTCCCGGGCTCGCGGGGTCCGGAGCCTCCCCGACCAGCGGGACGTGCAGCTGCTCCCCGTCGTCGACGGTCCGGGCCAGGTTCACCGCCGCGCGATCGGCTCCCTCCGCGAACCCGCCGGCTGCCGCCACCGCGTCGAACGCGCGGGCGCCGGCGACGAGTTGATACAGGCCCGGCTCGGTCACCGCACCCGAAACGTGCACGAAGATGTGGCCGCTCGCCACGGAGGCGTCACCGGGCGCACTCGATGCCACCGCGGGCGGCACGACCTCCGGACCGCCCGCGGGACGCAGCATCCCGATCCCCGCCGTGGCCGCGAGCGCCAGCAGCACGATCACCACAACCGCTCCGGCTCCTAGGCGCGCACGCGCGCGCGGGGGAACCGGATCGGAGGACGTCACCCGGCCCACGGTAGGCAGTCGCCGCCGTCGAACGAGCGTCGGCCCCCTCCCGTGTGCACAGAAGGGGGCCGACGCGGTGCTGGGGAGGTTACGTCGTGCTGAAGCTGACGACCTTCGGCGGCCGCACGATGGCCCGGGTGATGGCGCGGTCGCCGAGCGCGCGCTGCACGCGGGCGTCCTCGCGGGCGAGGCGCTCGAGCTCGGCGCCGTCGATCCGTGCGGACACCTCGAGGGTCGCTCGCACCTTGCCGTCGATCTGTACGATCGCGGTGATGGTGTCTTCGACGAGCAGAGTGGAATCCGGCTGGCGCCAGACCGCGAGGCCGACGGACGGCGGGTAGCCGAGCTGCGCCCACATCTCCTCCGCCGTGTGCGGCGCGAACAGGTCGAGGATCATCGCCACGGCCTCGGCCGCCTCACGGACAGCCGGGTCGCCCGCGCCGGCACCGGAGTCGATGGTCTTCCGGATCGCGTTCACGAGCTCCATCAGGCGAGCCACGACGACGTTGAACTTGGTCTGCTCGATGAGCGACGGCGCCTCGGCCCAGAGCCGGTGCGTGACGCGGCGGAGCGCCGCATCTCCCTCTGCCCAGACGACATCGGTCGGGCTCGACACGTCGGCGGCGACGCGCAGCGCGCGCGCCAGGAACTTCGTGGCGCCGGTGGTCGAGACGTCCTTCCAGTCCTTGTCGTCTTCCACGGGACCCGCGAAACCGAGTGCGACGCGCAGCGCGTCGGCGCCGTGAGCGTCGAGCTCTTCCTGGAAGAGCACCAGGTTGCCCTTGCTCTTCGACATCTTGGCGCCGTCGAGGATCACCATGCCCTGGTTGATCAGGCTCGAGAACGGCTCGGTGAAGTCCAGGTGCCCCATGTCGTAGAGCGCCTTGGTGATGAACCGTGCGTACAGCAGGTGCAGGATCGCGTGCTCGACGCCGCCGATGTAGAAGTCGACGGGCGCCCAGCGCAGCGCCTCGCGCGATGAGAACGGCTGGGTCGAGTCCCCCGGCGCGAGGAAGCGCAGGAAGTACCACGAGCTGTCGACGAAGGTGTCCATCGTGTCGGGGTCGCGGCGGGCCGGCTCACCCGTCTCCGGGTCGACCGTCGTGACCCACTCGGTCGCCGCGCCGAGCGGCGATGCGCCCTTCGGCGTCAGGTCGAGATCGGCAGCATCGGGCAGGCGCACGGGCAGTTCCGCATCCGGAACCGGCATGATGCGACCGTTCTCGCCGTGCACCATCGGAATCGGGGTGCCCCAGAAGCGCTGACGGGAGATCAGCCAGTCCCGCAGGCGGTAGGTCTTCGATGCGCGACCGGTACCGGCCGCGGTGAGCTCGGCGATGACCCGGGTGATGGCGGTGCGCTTGCTCAGTCCGTCGAGCGAGCCCGAGTTGATCATCCGGCCCTCGCCGGTGAGCGCGATCCCGGTGCGCGCGGGATCCACGTCATCGCCGTCGGCGTCGTCGCCCAGCGGGTCGATCGGCCGACCGTCCGCATCCGTTTCGATGACCGGGATGGCACCGGTGATCGGCGCGGTCGTGTCGACGACCACCCGCACCGGCAGGTCGAACACGCGAGCGAAGTCGAGGTCGCGCTGGTCGTGCGCAGGCACGGCCATGACCGCGCCGTGGCCGTAGTCGGCCAGCACGTAGTCGGCCGCCCAGATCGGCAGGCGCTCCCCGTTGATGGGGTTGATCGCGTACCGGTTCAGGAACACGCCGGTCTTCGGTCGGTCGGTCGCCTGACGCTCGATGTCGGTCGCCTTCTGCACGGTCGACAGGTACGACTGGAAGCGCGCCTGCGCCTCTTCGCCGGCCCCGGCGGCCAGCTCGGCCGCGAGGTCGGAGTCGGGTGCCACGACCATGAAGGTCGCTCCGTGCAGCGTGTCGGGGCGCGTGGAGAAGACCGTCACCTTCTCAGCGCGGCCCTCGATCTCGAAGTCGATGTCGGCGCCGATCGAGCGGCCGATCCAGTTGCGCTGCATCTGGATGACCTTCTGCGGCCAGAAGCCCTCGAGCTGGTTCAGGTCGTCGAGCAGCCGGTCCGCGTAGTCGGTGATGCGGAAGTACCACTGCGTGAGCTTCTTTTTCACCACGACCGTGCCGCACCGCTCGCAGCGGCCGTCGATGACCTGCTCGTTGGCGAGTACGGTCTGGTCGTGAGGGCACCAGTTGACCGGGCTCTCCTTGCGGTACGCGAGCCCGCGCTCGTAGAGCTGCTGGAACAGCCACTGGTTCCAGCGGTAGTACTCCGGGTCGCTCGTGTGCAGCACCCGGCTCCAGTCGAACGAGACGCCGTATGCGCGGAGGCTCTCCTTCTGCTGGGCGATGTTGTCGTAGGTCCACGTGACCGGGTTGGCACCGCGCTTGATGGCCGCGTTCTCAGCGGGCAGGCCGAACGAGTCCCAGCCGATCGGATGCAGCACGTTGTACCCGCGGTGGCGCCAGAAGCGCGCGACGATGTCGGAGTACAGATAGTTCTCGGCGTGACCCATGTGCAGGTCGCCGGACGGGTACGGGAACATCGCCAGGACGTACTTGCGCGGGCGCGTGTCGGCATCCCCGCCGGCGCGGAACGGGTCCTGAGCGGCCCAGCGCTCCTGCCACTTCGCCTGGATCGCGTGCACATCGAAGCCGCCCTCGGCGGGAGCGGTCGGGAAGTTCTCGGACACGTGAAGACCAATCGATGTATGTCGGGAAAGTGCGCATTGCGCGTCTTTCAGGTTACCGGACCCCGACTCGCCCAGTCTTCGGGCAGGGTCGCGCCGATCGCGCGCAGCGGAGCGGACGCCTTGAGCGCCACTTCTGCGACCTCTGCCGCGGGCACCGACGCCCACGTGATTCCGCCGCCGGCGCTGACGTACGCGCCCCCGGGAAAGGTCACGACCGTGCGGATCGTCATGGCGAGATCCAGCCGTCCGTCCTCGCCGACCCAGCCGAAACATCCCGAGAACGCACCTCGCGCCTCTTCCTCGAGACGATGCAGGATCGTCATCGCCGAGAGCTTCGGCGCGCCGGTCATGCTCCCGGCTGGGAACGTCGCCGCCCACAGGTCGCCCACGGTCGCGCCCGGGCGCGGCCGACCCGCGACGGTGCTGACCAGCTGGTGCACCGTTGCGTAGCTCTCGATGTCGAGGAGCCGCTCGACCGTCACCGTCGCGGGATCGCAGACGCGTGCGAGGTCGTTGCGCATCAGGTCGACGATCATCACGTTCTCGGCGCGCTCCTTCGGGTCGGCCGCCAGGTCGGCCGCCAGCGCCGCATCGTCGTCCGCGCTCGCCCCGCGCGGCCGTGTCCCCTTGATGGGGCGGGTCCGGACGATCCCGTCGGCGACCTCGAGAAAGCGTTCCGGACTCGCGCTCACCAGCGCGACATCGCCGGTGCGGATGAGCGTGCCGTGGTGCGACGGCGACGCCGCACGGAGCGCCGCGTGCGCCGCGATCGGGTCGATGTCGCCGCGCACGGTGAACCGCGTCGTGAGGCACAGCAGATAGGCCTCGCCCCGACCGATCGACGCACGGCAGTCTTCGATCAGGCGGGCGTAGTCGTCCGCGCCCACGCGCGCGGCGGCCGTGACCGGCGCCGACGGCGGCGCGGCAACGTCGGCGTCGGGAGCGATGCGGATGCGGCGCGTCACCGCATCCGCATCGCCCGCGACGATCCAGACGCTCCGCGCGGCGTGGTCGAACGCGACGAGGGTGTCGGCGCGCATCCACGACTCGGCCGGAAGGTCGTCGGCGGCGACCGGTGCGCCGGCGTCGGATGCTCCGGATTCGTACCCGAGCCAGCCCACCCAGCCGCCGCGGAAGGGTCCGCCCGTGCGATGCGGTGCGTCCGGCGCTGCTCCCCGGGCCGTCACCGCGCCGTCGCTGTGCAGGCGTTCGAGGGGTGTGCGCCGCAGCTCGGCCGCATCCGCGGGTGATCCGATCCCGACCCAGCTCCAACCCGTCGTGGCACTCGGTCCCGCGTCGAGCCAGAAGGTGTGCGACGCGTCGAGGAAGGCCGCGTGCACCCGCGCGGGGTCGATCCAATCCTCGAGCAGGACGGGCGTGGCAGCGGCGGGCACTCTCCCAGGCTATCGATGCGGCACGCCCTAGGCTTCGTGCTGTGAACGATGTGCTCACCTGGATCCTCGACGCGGTCAGCGCGGTGGACCCCGGGCTGCGCATCTTCCTCGCGGGGATCGCCATCATGCTCGAGACGAGCATCCTCGTGGGACTCATCGTTCCGGGGGACACCGTCGTGATCGTTGCGGGCACCGCGGTCGAGACCCCGCTGCAGGGGATTCTGCTCGGAGTGGCCGTCGTCGTGGGGTCGCTGCTCGGTGAGAGCATCGGCTACTTCCTCGGGCGGTGGCTCGGGCCTGCGATCCGTGCGTCGCGCCTCGGCCGCCGTATCGGCGAAGCGAACTGGCGCCGGTCGGAGCGGTACCTCGAACGGCGCGGGGGTCCGGCGATCTTCCTCTCCCGGTTCCTGCCCGTCCTGCATTCACTCGTTCCCCTGACCGTCGGTATGACGGGCTACTCGTACCGGCGTTTTCTCGCGTGGACGGCCCCCGCCTGCATCCTGTGGGCGACGCTGTACATCGGAATAGCCGCCGCGGCCGCGGGCACGTATCGCGAGCTGGCCGATCAGATCCACTTCGCGGGCTACATCTTCGTCGGCATCATCGTCGTGTTCCTGGTTCTGATCTTCATCGCGAAGAAGGTCATCGAACGCGTCGAGCGCCGACACATGACGGACCCGGATGCGGACCACGCCCCGGATGCGACGCGGGCGCGAGGAGACATGGAAGACTGAGGCCGTGGCCGAATCTTCCCGACCCGCCCTGCCCGTCAAAATTCTCTGGCTCGCCCGCTTGGAACGTCGGTTCCACTCCTGGCGGGAACGCCGCGCCCGCGCGCGCGGTCTGACGCCGACGGTCAGCGCCTTCCCGGGGTACGGCTCCCAGAGCTGGGTGCGAGTGCTCGGGCGCGTCGTCATCCCGCCGCGCGGCGCGCGCGGCCGGAACGGCGACTACTCGGGCGTGCGCGGGTGGCGGAGTTTCGCCGCGGTTCCCGTGGGTTTCGCCCAGGTCGTCGTCACGATCGATGGGGTAGACCACGAGGTGGTCGCCGATCGCGGCGGAGTCGTCGACACGGTGCTTCCGGCAACGCTCGCGCCCGGCTGGCAAGACCTCCGCGTCCGCGTCGAGAACGGCGAGTCGACACGACTGCGTGTTCTGGTCGTCGCAGACGACACCACCTTCGGTGTCGTGTCGGATGTCGACGACACGGTCATGGTCACGGCTCTTCCGCGCCCCTTCCTCGCCGCGTGGAACTCCTTCGTTCTGAACGAACACGCGCGTCAGCCAGTTCCGGGGATGTCGGTGCTGCTCGACCGGGTCGTCGCGGAGTATCCCGGGGCGCCGGTCATCTACCTCTCCACGGGCGCGTGGAATGTGTCGCCCACGCTCGCGCGCTTCCTGCGGCGCCATCTCTTCCCTTCCGGCGCCATGCTGCTCACCGACTGGGGACCGACGCACGACCGATGGTTCCGCAGCGGCCAGGAGCACAAGACCTCGAACCTGAACCGGCTCGCGCAGGAGTTCCCGCACATCACCTGGCTGTTGATCGGCGATGACGGCCAGCACGACGAACAGATCTACACGGCGTTCGCGAGTGCGCATCCCGCGCAGGTCGCGGCCGTCGCCATCCGCCAGCTCACGCCCGCCGAGGCCGTGCTCGCCGGTGGCCGATCGACCGTCGACGACCATTCGGCTGCGTCGGTGCCCTGGGTCACCGGCGGCGACGGCGCGCACCTGTTGGAGCGGCTCGGCGAAGTCGGCGTTCTGAACGATGTCGGCGGTGCGGCGTAGGGTCGGCAGCATGTGCGGTCGTTTCGTCGTAGCCAACGTCGGGTCCGAACTCGTGGGTGTCCTCCGAGTCGACATCGAGAACCCTGAACTCCCCCCGCCCTCGTACAACATCGCCCCCACCGGCACGGCCGCGATCGTGCTCGATTCGGCGAAGACCGACCCCCCGACGCGGCGTCTCGAGCCGGCGCGCTGGGGGCTCGTGCCGTCCTGGGCGAAAGACCCGAAGGTGGGCGCGCGGGCCTTCAACGCTCGCGCCGAAGAACTCGAAGAGAAGCCGATGTTCCGGCAGGCGTTGATCAAGCGCCGGGCCGTCGTGCCCGCCACCGGGTACTACGAGTGGAAGGTGACGGGCGACACGAAGACGCCGCACTTCATCCGTCCCGCCGACGGCTCACCGATGTTCTTCGCCGGGCTGTACGAGTGGTGGCGCGACCCGGCGAAAGCAGACGATGCCGCCGACAAGTGGATGCTCTCGTTCACGATCCTCACCCGCGACGCCATCGGGCACCTGGGTTCGATCCACGACCGGATGCCGCTGTTCCTCGACGCCGACTTCGCCGATGCGTGGCTCGACACCGACACCGAGAACGTGGGCGACGTCCTGGATGCGGCCCACGACGCGGCTCCCGACGTCGCCGAGACGCTCGAGGACTACCCCGTCTCCGCCGCCGTGGGCAACGTGCGAAACGACTCCCCCGACCTGATCGAGCCGGTCGCGACCGAGGGCTGAGCGCCGCGCACGGCGCACACGACGTATCCTCAACCGGTGGAGACCGCGACGGAAACGGTGCTGTCGCGTGCGGATTGGCATGCGCAGGAGTCCGCGCACACCGATCGCGCTGACGCCCTGACCGCGGGTCGACGTGCGCGCGCATCGCGCGGGCAAACGCACCCGGTCGACGATTTCCTCTACACGTACTACTCGTACAAGCCGTCGGTGCTCCGGCGCTGGCACCCGGGCATCGGGGTCGCCCTCGCCGACGCGACCGATTCACCGCGCGCGGCGTGGCGGTGGTACCGCGCCGATACAAACATCCTGCGCGTCGATGCCCCGGCGTACGTCGCCGAACGCGGCGTTCTCCTCCGCGCGGTGCGAGCCATCCTCCGCGGGGCACTCGATCGCCCGGCTTCGTACGGATGCTTCGGCCTGCACGAGTGGGCCATGATCTATCGAGACGACTCCCCCCGACACGACGTGCCGCTGCGCCTGGGCAGCCGCGGCACCGACGACGTGGTCGAGGCCCACGACATCCGCTGCACGCACTTCGACGCGTTCCGGTTCTTCACCCCGGATGCGGTCCCCCGCAACCGGACGCCGTTGGATCGCCTCACGCAACCCGAGCGCGAGCAGCCCGGCTGTCTGCACGCGGGGATGGACCTCTACAAGTGGAGCGTCAAGCTCGGTCCCCTCGTTCCGGGCACAGTGCTTCTCGATGCGTTCGAGCTGGCCCGTGACATCCGCACGCTCGACATGCGGGCATCGCCCTACGACCTGAGCGCCTGGGGATACTCGCCGGTGCCGATCGAGACCGCATCCGGCAAAGCCGATTACGTCGCCGCCCAGCGCGAGTTCACCGCACGCGCACAACCCCTCCGGCGCGCGCTGCTTTCGGCCATCGCCGCCGCATCCGCCGACCTCTGACCGCGGGACGTCATCGGTCGGCGTCCGCCTCGCACCTCGGATCAGGTGCGGAGCGGGGTGATGCCCTGCGACGTGCGCGGGAAGGTCGCGAGCGTGGCCTCGTCGATGTTGAGGTGGGCCGCCACGAGCGACGGGGGCACGTGCGCGAGCCAGTTGGCGAGCGACACCTCCTCGTACCTGTCGGTGCGGAACACCTCGAGGAACTGCAGAACGTCTCCGCCGGTGTTCTCGATGTAGTGGCCGAGATTCTTCTTCACGACCCCGACGTCGCCCGCTCGAAAATCGGTCGTGTTCGCGTGCGGGCCGGTGTTGAACACCGTCATCCGTGCCGACCCGCGCAGGTAGTACTGCCACTCGTCGGCGTTCGGATGCCAGTGCAGTTCCCGCATCGATCCGGGCTCGACCGTGACGAGGGCCGCGGCGACCGTGTTCGACAGCGGAAAGTTGGTGCTGTCCGCGATCTGGATGCTGCCGCCGCTGTTCTTGTGCCGCGGCTGCGACCGCGAGAGCCGGAAGATGATGGGCTCCGCCGCGCCCCATTCCACGCCGGCGTCCGCCTGGTCCTGGGCGAGATCCCCCGGCTCGTCGCCGAGGAAGATCCAGAGGTTGTGCAGCGGGATGTCGGTGAAGACCTCCTGCGCCACGCCGAAGTTCTTCGCGAGCACATCGGGGGGCGTGTGCGCGAACCAGTCCGTCAGCAGCAACGTGTTGGACTCGGACTGATTGCCGTCATCGAACGCGAGGACGAATTCGGCGCCGTCGGGCCCGAGGCCCTGAAGGGAGTGCGGCGTGCCCGCGGGGAAGAACCACACGTCCCCTTCCTCGACATCTTCGACGCTCGGGGCACCGCTGCGGCTCAGCGTCGTGACCCGCGCCTTTCCGCGCGTCATCACCGCCCATTCCGCGGTCTGATGCCAGTGCAATTCGCGGATGCCGCCCGCCTGCAGGTACATGTTGACTCCGGCGATCTCGTCCGAGATGTGGAAGTCCTGTTTCGTCACTTCCCGGGCCCAGCCGCCGTCCTGCACGCGGCGCGGCGAGATGTTGAAGGACGACCAGAAGAACGGTTGGGTGCTGATGTCGGTTCCGGGTGCATCGATCTGGTTCGGGAACTGACTTGCGAGAACCGTGTTCTGCGGTCCGTTCATCTGGCGACTCTGCGGGTGCTGACGCGTGTTGATCTCGCCCTCGGGCGGAAGGTCCGGATTCCCCAGGACCGGGGCTTCATGATGAGGGGCGGCGCTCTCGGACGGTTCCATTCCGTACTCCTGTCTCGACGTGATCACGCGTGGGTTCAGTCTCGGAGCGCGAACCAGCGCGGGCATCCGTCAAAAGTCGTGACATCGTCCGGCCACATCCCGCAGGACGACTCTTCGGCGGCGGACCGCTGCCGCCCTGCCGGTCGCTCTCGCGGAGGCCGGTACGAGATGATGGTCGGGGTGTGCGCGCAAGGCGCACGTCCCGTGCGTGCGGCCGCGAGGGCTCCGTGCGTCGAGCGACGGCGTGTCCGCTGACGCTCCGGACCGCTGATCGAAGGGCAACTCCCGGACCCGTGTACTCCCTTCTGCTTGCGATCATCTACATCGCCTTCGTCAGCCTCGGACTTCCGGATTCACTGATCGGCGCCGGCTGGCCAGTCATGCAGCGAGACCTCGACGTGCCCGTCGCTTTTGCCGGGATCGTCACGACGATCATCGCGGTCGGCACGATCGTGTCGAGCCTCGCGTCAGAGCGCCTGACCCGCCGGTTCGGTGCCGGTGCCGTGACAGCCGTCAGCGTGGGCATGACCGCGGCGGCGTTGTTCGGTTTCTCGATGTCCGGTTCGTTCTGGATGCTGTGCCTGTGGGCCATTCCGTACGGCCTCGGCGCCGGTGCCGTGGACGCGGCGCTGAACAACTACGTCGCCGTGCACTACGCCGCCCGCCACATGAACTGGCTGCACGGGTGCTGGGGCCTGGGCGCGTCGATCAGCCCGTTCATCATGAGCTACGCCCTGACTGCCGGCGCGGGCTGGACGGGCGCTTATCTCGTCATCGGGATCGCGCAGGCGGTGCTCACGGTCGTGCTGCTCGTCAGCCTTCCTCTCTGGGGCAAGGTCAACCCTCTCGCGCCCAGTGCCGGACCCGCTGAGTCGGACGACGACGAGCCCGAGACGCGCGGGGCGCACGTCCCGCTCGGTCGGGTGCTGCGCATCCCGGGGGTCCCCGCCATTCTGGCCGCGTTCTTCGCCTACTGCGCGCTCGAGAGCACGGCGATCCTGTGGGCCTCGACGTATCTGGTCACCGAGCGGGAGATCGCTCCCGCCACCGCGGCCGCGTTCGCATCGCTCTTCCTCCTGGGCGTCACCGCGGGGCGTTTTCTCGCGGGGTTCTTCGCCGACCGGGTCGGAGATCGGAACATGATCCGCGGCGGCTTCGTGACGGTCGGCCTCGGAATCGTGCTGTTGATGCTTCCGCTGGGTACGGATGCGGGGGCGCTGATCGGGCTCGTCGCTCTCGGCCTCGGGTGCGCGCCGATCTATCCCGCGATCATCCACTCCACCCCGGTCAATTTCGGCCGTCGGAACTCGCAGGCCATCATCGGCATCCAGATGGCGGCGGCCTACACGGGTTCCACCGTGGCCCCGCCGCTGTTCGGCGCGATGTCGACGGCCTCCGGGCTCTGGATCTTCCCGGTGTTCCTCGCTGCGCTCGCTGCGCTCGGCCTGCTGATGTCGGAGCGACTGAACCACCTGGTCAGGCGACCGGCGTAGCGCCAGCGGCCTCCGGTGCATCGCGAGCCGCCGCAGTGCTGACCCCGGATTTCGCTGATCCCGGGCCCCGGCGTGGACTCGTCCTTCCGACCGGGGAGACGTCGCAGAATGAGAGACGACAGCGATCGCGATCGTTCGAACGAGGGGAATCACGATGGATGCTGATGCAGAGTCTTCCCGGCCGGAGTTGCCGTCGGGCACGGCAACGCCTGTCGACAACGCACCGCAGCCACTGATGGCGTTCACCTGGCGTGACGTGTGGCGGGGTGCGTGGGCAGCGTGGGGCGTATTCATGCTCATCGTCGTCGGTCTGCTGGTCGCCGTCACGATCGTGAACCCACCCAGCGGCACGTACGCGTCACTGGAGATGTTGGCGTTCGTGTTCTACATCGTCGGATCGGCGATCGTTTCGGCCATCGTCACCGTGATCATGGCGCCGATCGCGCGGGCGATCGAGCAGCGACTTCGCTATGTGGCGAGTCCCGGCATCCATGTCGCCGCGTTCGCCGCGCTCGGCGCGATCGTCGGCGTGGGATTCGTCGTCGCTGTCCTGGCGTGGAGCGCACAGTCCGGGGTGTTCACCGGACTGGAGAATCCGGTGGCGGCGTTCGTCGCGGTCGCGATCGTGGCGTTCTCTACGTCAGCGGGGTGGGCCTACGGGTACGGGCGGGCTCGTCGTGCGCGAGTGGGTGACGACACGCAGACGCGGGAGGTCTGAGCGGCGCGGAGCTAGCCGAGCAGAACCACTCCGAACCCTGAGACGACGGCGCGCAGTTCGGCGAGATAACGCTCCGCCTGTTCCGTGAGCGGGATGGCGGAGTGGCCGATCCAGCCGATCTCGATCCGTTCATCGATGTCGAGCGGGATGGCGATGATCTCGGGGTCCAGGTCGTCGCTGATGATGCCCGTCGAGATCGTGTAGCCGTCGAGTCCGATCATGAGGTTGAAGATCGTCGCGCGGTCGGAGACCCGGATCTCCTGCGCACTCGAGAGCGTCGAAAGGATCTCCTCGGCGAAGTAGAACGAGTTGTTCGCACCCTGGTCGAAGGTGAGTCGTGGCGAGTCGGCGAGGTCGGCGAGGGTGACGCGCTCCCGCGCGGCGAGCGGGTTTTTCCGGGAGATGAAGATGTGCGGCTCGGCGAGGAACAGCGGGTGGAAGATCAACCCGGAGTCCCGGAGCAGTTTGTCGATAACGTTCCGGTTGAAGTCGTTCCGGTAGAGGATGCCGAGTTCGCTGCGGAGCGTGCGGACGTCTTCGATGATGTCCCAGGTGCGGGTCTCCCGGAGCGAGAACTCGTACTCGGCTGCGCCGCTACTCTTCACCATTCGAACGAACGCGTCGACGACGAACGAGTAGTGCTGTGCCGAGACGCCGAGCAGGCGACGGGACGGCGGCCGACCGAGATAGCGCTGCTCGAGGAGGGCCACCTGTTCGGTGACCTGCCGCGCGTAGCCGAGGAACTCGGCCCCCTCGGTGGTGAGTGTCACGCCCCGCGCCGAGCGCAGGAGAAGGGCGTGGCCCACCCGCGCCTCCAGGTCCTTCATCGCCGCCGACATCGTCGGTTGCGAGACGTAGAGCAGGTCGGCCGCGGCGCTGATGGATCCCTCCGCGGCAACCTCGACGAAGTAATGCAACTGCTGGAGCGTGATTGCTCCTGATCCGCGAGCCATAGATAGAACCTATAGGACTGCATAGCCAGGCCAAGTTACTCGATAGTTCCGGAGGGCCTGCACGATGGAGCGACAGACTTCCGCAAGGCCGAGCCCGGCCGACCAGCCACCGGATTGGCCGCTCATGGCGAACGACTTCGCGTTCCACATCACCACCACCCGCTTCGATGAGGACTACGCTCCGTCCGACAGCTCACGGATCACGACGAACTTCGCCAACCTGGCCCGAGGCGCGCACCGCCGGCAGAATCTCCGCAACGCCCTGACGATGATCGACCGCCGATTCAACGATCTCGCACCCGAAGACAACCCGAACCGGGACCGATACGGAGTCGAGCTCGAGATCGTCTCGGTCGAGGTGGAGTTCGCTGCGGCAGGCGCGGATCAGATCTTCCCGCTGCTCGAGGTTCTCGACGTCCATATCGTCGACCACCGGACAGGCGAACGCCATCACGGGATCGTGGGGAACAACTTCTCGTCCTACGTCCGCGATTACGACTTCAGCATCCGCCTGCCTGCGGCGACCGCGGCCGCAGGAACGTTCACGGTGCCCGATGACTTCGGCGAGCTGCACGGCAAGCTGTTCCAGCACTTCCTCGAGTCGCCCGAGTACCGGGAACGGTTCCCGACGCCGCCGGTGATCTGCATCAGCGTCTCCACCAGCAAGACCTACCGCCGGGGCGACTATCGCCATCCGGTGCTCGGCGTCGAGTACCTGCAGGATGACGACTCCCTGACGGACGCGTACTTCGCGCGGATGGGGCTGCGCGTTCGATACTTCATGCCCCCCGGAGGCGTCGCGCCCCTCGCGTTCTACTTCCGCGGTGATCTCCCGAACGACTTCTCCGACCTTCAGCTCGCCGGCACGATCGGCACCATGGAGACGTTCCAGAAGATCTACCGACCGGAGATCTACAACGCGAACTCTTCCGCCGCGCACCTCTATCGACCGAGTCTGGAGGGGCAGGACTACACGCCGACCGAGATCGCCTACGACCGTGACGAGCGAAATCGGCTCGCCGCGACGCAGGGCAAGTACACCGAGGAACACTTCATCACCCCCCACCGGACAGCGCTGGAGCAGTGGGCCGCCAACTACCCCGCGCCCGTCGTTTGATGAACAGCGGAGAGACATCGATCATGCACACGCTCTTGCCCACCTCCATCGTCGGCAGCCTGCCGAAGCCGTCGTGGCTCGCACAGCCGGAGACACTCTGGTCTCCGTGGAAACTGGATGGTGCGTCGCTCGCCGAGGGCAAGCAGGATGCGTTGCGCAGCGCCGTCCAGGAGCAGCGTCTGCGCGGCATCGACATCATCAGCGACGGTGAGCAGACCCGCCAGCACTTCGTCACGACGTTCATCGAGCACCTCAGCGGCGTCGATTTCGCGCAGCGCGAGACCGTGCGCATCCGCAATCGCTACGACGCGAGCGTGCCGACCGTCGTCGGCGCCGTGAGCCGGGAGAAGCCCGTCTTCGTCGAGGACGCGAAATTCCTCCGCCAACAGACGGACCAGCCCATCAAATGGGCGCTCCCCGGCCCGATGACGATGATCGACACGCTGTACGACCGCCACTATAAGAGTCGCGAGAAGTTGGCGTGGGAGTTCGCGACCATCCTCAATCAGGAGGCGAAAGAGCTCGAGGCTGCGGGGGTCGACATCATCCAGTTCGACGAGCCCTCGTTCAACGTCTTCTTCGACGAGGTTCAGGACTGGGGTGTCGCGACGCTCGAGAGGGCCACGGAAGGACTGCGCTCCCAAACCGCCGTCCACATCTGTTACGGATACGGGATCAAGGCGAACACCGACTGGAAAGCGTCCCTCGGGGCGGAGTGGCGCCAGTACGAGGAGTTCTTCCCGCTTCTGCAACGGTCGACCGTCGACATCGTCTCGTTGGAATGCCAGAACTCCCACGTCCCCATGGACCTCATCGAGCTCATCCGCGGCAAGAAGGTCATGCTCGGCGCTATCGACGTGGCGAGCGAGCGCATCGAGAGTCCCGAGGACGTCGCCGACACCCTTCGGAAAGCACTCGCCTTCGTCGACCCGGACAACCTCATCCCGAGCACGAACTGCGGCATGGCACCGCTCCCCCGCGACGTCTCACTCCAGAAGCTCAGCGCGCTCAGCGCGGGCGCCGAGATCGTCCGTCAGGAGCTTGCGGCAGCACAGTCCTGACCCGCCCACACCGAACGCGAAAAGAACCCCGGTCAGCGACTGACCGGGGTTCTTCGTGGGTGGACCTGAGGGGACTCGAACCCCTGACCCCCTGCATGCCATGCAGGTGCGCTACCAGCTGCGCCACAGGCCCTTAACCTTCGCCCCTGTCGGGGCAACCCCCCTAGCGTACTACATCCGAGACGGCCCCTCGAAACCCGCGTCACCGCTCGCGCGTGTCGTCGCGAAGGCAACGAAACGCGCGAGGAACAGCGCTCGCGAGGGGCGCGTCAGTCGGTGGTCGCGCGCTCGGGGAGCTCGATCGGCACCGTCGGGCAGTCCTTCCACAGGCGCTCAAGCCCGTAGAACACACGCTCCTGCTCGTGGAAGACATGCACGACGAGATCACCGAAGTCGAGCAGGACCCAGCGGGATTCCTGGCGGCCCTCGCGACGCAGACGCTTGACGCCTGCCTCGAGCAGCTGCTCCTCGATCTCATCGGCGATCGCGGCCACATTGCGCTCGTTGCGTCCGGTGACGAGCAGGAAGATGTCAACGAGCGGCAGCGGCTCGGAGACGTCGAGCGCCACCAGATCTTCACCGCTCTTCGAGTCCGCCGCGCGTGCGGCGATCTGCAATGCGTCGATACCTGCGGATGTTGCGGTCATGCGAAAGCTCCCGTCGCCACGGCGAGGATGAGGACGCCCACCAGAGCAAGAGCGAGAGCGCCCGCCGTGATCGCAAGGGTGAGCATGAGCCGGCTGCCTTTTTCGGGAGCCGGCGGACGGATGATCTCGTCCGCACTGCGGACGGTGCTGATCGCGGCGCTGGCCGCGATCGGAGTAGGGGAAGAGGAGGCCGGAAGCTCACCGTCGACGAGGATGGCGTCTGCTTCCTTGCCGTCGGTCGTTCCAGGCGCGTGCCCGTGCGAACCGAGTCCCTCGGGAAGCGCGAAGGTACCCGTGATGAGCACCTCGCCCGTCGCCGCGATCGGCGATGTGAGCGAACCCGTCGAGGGCGTCTGCGACAGGATCAGAGCGTTCGGCGCCATCGACGAGCCGGTCGACGCGCTGTCGCGCGTGAGCAGGTGATCGAACGACGGCGGAAGTTCCACCTCGGGAGCAGCGCCCTCGAGCAACGCCGAGCCGAGCTGCGGTGAAACCGTGGCGGCGGGCTCCGGAGCGAACACTCCGGCGTCCGCGCCCTTGTGCTCCGCATTCTCGCGCGCGTCGTCCTCCTGCAGAGCGGCTTCCGCGGTCAGCAGCGGCGTCTGGTCGGCGGGACGCTCGTCGTCGACCGCATCGAAGAGGCCCGCGATCGTGCGCGTCACCGTCTCCGGCTCGTCGGCCTCCGTCGCCGGCGCTTCCGCGGGGGACTCGGATGCAGCGCCCGCCGGTGCAGCCACAGTGGCCGCGGGGGCATCCGGCGTGATGACCGGAATGGAGGCCGTGCGGATGCGCTCCTGCTCGCGCGCGGCGCGGCGGGTGAGCGGCGAGACGCCGAGATCGACACTCGCGTCGGAGCGCGGCGCGGACGGCACCACGGAGGGCGCAGCCTCGCGGGCGAGAGGGGCCGCCGACGGCGTCTTCTCCGGCGCCGACTCGTTCGCCGGGGCCACGTCGTCCGCGACCGGGGCCTCATCGGCCGTCGCGGACGACTCGGCTGCGGTCGGCTCTTCGGGCGCTACCGGCGCCTCGACGGGCTCGACCGGCACGCGTTCGGCATCGTCGGCCGCTGCCATGTCGGGCGTGACGATGGGTGTCGATCCGGTGTTCCGGATCTCGCGCATCTGCCGCCGGGTCAACGGCGGCGTGCGGGAATCTTCAGGGTTGCTCATGCCTTGCTCCGATAGAGGTGGTGCTTCGCAATGTACTGGACGACCCCATCGGGGACGAGGTACCACACCGGTTGCCCGCTACGCACGCGGTTCCGACAGTCGGTGGACGAGATCGCCAGGGCCGGGATCTCGAGCAAGCTGACCTCGCCGTCCGGCAGGCCTGCTGCGCTCAAGGGATGCCCGGGGCGGGAAACGGCCACGAAGTGGGCGAGGTCCCACAGTTCATCATGGTCCCTCCAGCTGAGAATCTGCGCCACGGCGTCTGCTCCCGTGATGAAGAACAGCTCCGCATCCGGGCGCTGCGTCTTCAAATCACGCAGGGTGTCGATCGTGTAGGTCGGCCCCGAGCGATCCATATCGACGCGGCTCACGCTGAAACTCGGGTTCGATGCCGTCGCGATCACGGTCATCAGGTAGCGGTCTTCACTCGGGGAGACGGTCGATTTCTGCCACGGACGACCCGTGGGCACGAAAATCACCTCGTCCAAATCGAACGAGGTGGCGACTTCACTGGCAGCGACGAGGTGGCCATGATGGATGGGGTCGAAGGTGCCGCCCATCACGCCGATACGCGGAGGTCGATCCGCGGTCATCGCGGAGCCCGTCAGTGGCCCTGTCCGTGGCCGGTGGGCTGCAGATCCGCCGCGTGCTTCTCGGCGTACGCCTTCGCCTTGTGCGCGTGACGGTTCGACACGTTGCGGTACGAGAACGTGACGAGCGCCAGGGAGCTGAAGACGATGAACGCGATCACGCCGAAGCCGACGGTCTCGAGAGCGACGTTGCCGTGGTGCTCGGCCTCTTCTGCGAGGAGGGCGAGGGTCGTGGCAAAGCTCATCGGGATCTCCGTTCGATTCAGCGGGGCGCGTCCGCGTCGTGCCCCAGTCTAGTCACTCAGCGTTCAGCCGCGGACCTGACCGTCGCCGCGCACGATCCACTTCGTGCTCGTCAGTTCGCGAAGACCCATGGGGCCGCGCGCGTGGAGCTTCTGGGTCGAGATGCCGACCTCGGCGCCGAAGCCGAACTCGCCACCATCGGTGAAGCGGGTGGATGCGTTCGCCATCACGACGGCGGAGTCGACCTCCGCGAGGAAACGGTCGATCGCCGCGGCATCATCCGTGATGATCGACTCGGTGTGATGCGTCGAGTAACGCCGGATATGCTCCAACGCCCCGTCGAGATCATCGACGACCCGCATCGCGATATCGAGGCTCTGGTACTCGGTCTCCCAATCCTTCTCCTCCGCGGGCACGATACCGGGCGCTAAGCGGCCCACCGTATCGTCGCCGTGCACAGTGACGCCGGCCTGCTGCAGCGCTTCGACGACGGGACCCACGATGCGCTCGGCGGCGGCGGCGTGGACCAGCACGGTCTCCACGGCGTTGCAGACGCTGGGCCGCTGCGCCTTCGCGTTGACGACGATGTCGCGGCTGCGCTCGATCGGTGCCGTCTCATCCAGATACACGTGGACGACGCCGGCACCGGTTTCGATGACCGGCACGCTCGATTCCGACACGACCGTCTCGATCAGCTGGGCGCTCCCCCGCGGCACGAGAACGTCGACGATCCCGCGCGCCTGCATGAGCTCTTTCGCCCCCTCGCGTCCGAACGCATCGAGCGTCTGGATCGCATCGGGATCGACCCCGGATGCGGCCAACGCCTCCCGCATCGCCGCGACCAGCGCGGCATTCGTCTGCTCGGCGGCAGATCCCCCGCGAAGGACGACGGAGTTGCCCGAGCGGAGCGCCAACGCCGCGATGTCGACCGTGACGTTCGGCCGGGCCTCGTAGATCGATCCGACCACACCGAACGGCACCGCGACCTTCGTCAGGTCGAGCCCGTTCGGAAGCGTCCGCTGCTCCAGCACCCGTCCGACCGGGTCGGGCAGGTCTGCCACGTCGCGGACGGCCGCCGCGAGGGAGGCTACGCGCCCCGCATCCAGGGTCAGACGATCCTGCAGGGCGATGCTCAACCCGGTCTCCCGCCCACGGGCGAGGTCGGCGCCATTGGCCGCCACGACGGAGTCGACCGCACGCTCGATCGCGTCGGCCATCGCGTAGAGCAGATCGCGCTTGCTCGCGTCATCGAGAAGGGCGATCTCGCGGGCCGCATCCTTCGCCCGCAGCATCCGTTCGCGTGCGGTGGCCGGGGCAGCGGAAGCGAGCGGAGTGGCGATGGCCTGCGTCATCGCGCCAGTCTAGCGAGCCACTCCCACGGGGCCGGTCGCGGGCACGGACAACGGTGTCGGATTCGGCTCGAACCACGTACCGACCGGGCCGCCCGCGAGTGCCTCGTGAACCAGGTCGGCGCTCGTGACGAGCACGCCGATTCCGGATGCTGCCGCGAGGCGCGCGGCCGAAACCTTCGTCGCCGCTCCCCCGGTACCGACGCTGTTCACCACGACCGAGCCGAACTGATAGCCCGACAGGTCGTCACCGTAGGAGACCTCGTGGATCGGCCGCGCGCCCGGTTCATCCGGGGGCGCGGTGTAGAGGCAGGCGATGTCGCTCAACAGCACCACACCGTCGGCGCCGATCAGCTGCGCGACGAGCGCCGCGAGCCGGTCGTTGTCGCCGAAGCGAATCTCGTGGGTTGCGACCGTGTCGTTCTCGTTGACGATCGGCAGGATCCGGAGCCCGAGGAGCCGCTCCATCGCGCGGCGCGCATTGGAGCGGTGCGTCGGGTTCTCCAGGTCTCCTGCGGTGAGCAGCACCTGCCCGGCGACGATCCGGAATGGGCGCAGAGACTCCTGATACCGGTAGATCAGGATATTCTGTCCGACTGCCGCGGCGGCCTGCTGGGTCGCCAGGTCGGTCGGCCTGCTGTCGAGCTCGAGGAACGGCATCCCCGTCGCGATCGCGCCCGACGAGACGAGGACGACCTCGGTGCCTCGTCCGTGCGCGGCCGCGAGGGCCTCGACGATCGGCTGGATCTTCGCGGCGTTCTCACCGCTGATCGACGACGACCCGACCTTCACCACGACACGACGCGCGCCGGCGAGTTCGGCGCGCGTGCGGGCCGTCACGCGTCGTCCTTGCGGACACGCTCCGCTTCGAGCTCGGCGCGTGCTTCCGCCTTCGCATTCATCCGCTCGTGATAGCGCTCGCGTCGCTCGGACGTCGTCCGACGATCGTTTTGGAACAGACGCGGGTCGGTTCCTCGCGGCGCCGTCATGAGCTCCGCGGCGGAAGACAGCGACGGCTCCCAGTCGAACACGATGCCATCGCCCTCGCCGATGACGACCGTCGCCCCGGGAACAGCCCCCGCGCGAAAGAGCTCGGTCTCCACACCCAGCCGGTCGAGGCGCTCGGCGAGGAACCCGACCGCTTCTTCGTTCTGGAAGTCGGTCTGCTGCACCCAGCGCACCGGCTTCTCGCCGAGAATCCGGTATAGGTTGCCGTACGTGCCGCCCTCGACGCGCACGCTGAACTCCTTCTCGGAGCCGCGCGGACGGATGACGATGCGCTCGGGTACCGGCGCGTTCGCCGTTTCGATGCGGTGCTGCTCGACGATCTCGCCGAGCGCGAAGTTGAGCTCGCGCAGGCCCGCACGACTCACCGTCGAGATCTCGAAGACGCGGTAACCGCGCGCTTCCAGATCGGGACGCACGAGTTCGGCGAGCTCCTTACCCTCGGGCACGTCGATCTTGTTCAGCGCGATGACCTGAGGCCGGTCGAGCAACGGCACCTGGCCGTCCGGAACCGGGTACGCCGCGAGCTCCGCGAGGATCACGTCGAGGTCGGACAGCGGATCGCGGTCGGGCTCGAGGGTCGCGCAGTCGAGCACGTGCACCAGGGCGGTGCAGCGTTCCACATGGCGAAGGAACTCGAGGCCGAGCCCCTTTCCTTCGCTCGCGCCCTCGACGAGGCCGGGAACGTCGGCGACGGTGAATCGGGTTTCGCCCGCCTGGACGACACCGAGGTTCGGATGCAGCGTGGTGAACGGGTAGTCCGCGATCTTCGGGCGGGCCGCCGAGAGAGCGGCGATGAGGCTCGACTTTCCCGCGGACGGGAATCCGACCAACGCGATGTCGGCGACGGTCTTCAGCTCGAGGAGGACGTCCCCCTCCCACCCGGGCGTGCCGAGCAGCGCGAACCCGGGAGCCTTGCGCTTGACCGACGAGAGCGCGGCGTTGCCGAGCCCCCCGCGGCCACCCGGGGCGACGATGAATCGCATCCCCGGCTCGACCATGTCCACGAGCACCGTGCCGTCGGGATCCTTCACGACCGTGCCGATCGGAACCAGCAGTTCGAGCGACTCGCCGTTGGCACCGGACCGGTGATCGCCCATGCCGAAGCCGCCGTTCGTGGCGTGGCGGTGCGGCGAGTGGTGGTACGACAGCAGCGTCGTGACCTGGGGGTCGGAGACGAGGACGATGTCGCCACCGTTACCGCCGTTCGCCCCGTCGGGGCCGGCGAGCGGCTTGAACTTCTCTCGTTTGACCGACACACAACCGTTGCCGCCGTTGCCGGCGCGCAGGTGCAATGTCACTCGATCGACGAACGTGACCATGTGCTCCTGCTTCCTGAATGACGCGAGGGGCGGGCCGAAGCCCGCCCCTCGCGAACGAATACGTCAGTGCGGGCTAAACCGCAGCTTCGACGATGTTGACGACCTTGCGGCCGCCCTTGGTGCCGAACTGCACAGCACCGGCCGACAGCGCGAAGAGCGTGTCGTCGCCGCCACGGCCGACGTTGTCGCCGGGGTGGAAGTGCGTGCCGCGCTGGCGGACGATGATCTCGCCGGCGCTGACGACCTGACCGCCGAAGCGCTTGACGCCCAGGCGCTGCGCGTTGGAGTCACGACCGTTGCGGGTGGAGCTTGCGCCCTTTTTATGTGCCATCTCTTCGTCTCCTGGGACTTACTTGATGCCGGTGACCTTGACGCGCGTGAGGTCCTGACGGTGACCCTGGCGCTTCTTGTAACCGGTCTTGTTCTTGAACTTCTGGATCACGATCTTGGGGCCGCGCTCTTCGCCGAGAACCTCGGCGGTGACGGTCACCTTCGCGAGCGTGTTCGCGTCGGTGGTGACCGCGTCTCCGTCGACCAGGAGGACGGCGGGAAGCTCGAGCGTCTCGCCGATCTTCGCCCGCTGACGGTCGAGGACGACGATCGTGCCGACCTCGACCTTTTCCTGCCGGCCACCGGCGCGCACAACTGCGTAAACCACTTCACACCTATTTCGTCTGGGAGCGTACGGCTCCGATTGTCTGGAAAGCCTCCGACTCGAGAGCCGGAGAAGTCCTGATGCGAGATCGGGTCGCGCTCCGCGCGGCCGCGGGCCGGTAAAGGCGACGCACCAAAGGAATACTTTACCCGATGAATCCTGAACGGCGCAAAGTCGCCCCCGCCGTGTCGCACACAACCTCGGCAGTTCGGGGCGCCCGTAGGCTTTGGGAGTGGCAATTCTGATCGACGATCCCCGCTGGCCGGCGCACGGTCGGCTCTGGTCGCATCTGGTCAGCGACTCGGATCTCGCCGAACTGCACGCCTTCGCCGCCGCCAACGGCATTCCGCGCCGAGGATTCGACCTCGACCACTACGACGTCCCCGACGAGGCCCACGAGCGGCTCGTGGCCGCCGGTGCGCGCGCCGTCGACGGTCACACGCTCGTGCGGGCGCTCATCGCTTCGGGGCTCCGCGTCACCGCCCGCGAACGTCGCGGACGGTGACGCGGAATCAGTCCTGATCGGGCTCGTGCACGACCGGCGTGCCGGTCAGCGCGGCGGTGCTGACGCGGCGACGCGCGCGGCCCTGGCCGGGAGCCTTCGGCTCCGGCAGGGCGCTCAGCACCGAGTCGAGCAGCAGATCCTTCTCCGTGCGGGGCTTCGCATCGTGGCGGGGCTTGTTGCGCTTCGGGCGCCCACGTCCTTCGGCGGGTTCCGCCACCTCGATGCTCGTCACCACGGTCGTCGTCTCCTCGACGGTGACCTCTTCGGCCCCCGCGTGGATCGTGGATGCGGCGATCTGCGCGAGCGCGGACTTCACGCCCTCGGTGATCACGTGGGTCTGCGCCGGCGGACTGGCCGGCGCCTGGGGCGGCGGCTGCTGGCGACCGCGGCGACCGTTGCCGCCATTACTGCTGTTTCCGCCTCCGTTGCTGTTCCCGCCGCCGTTGCCGTTGCTCGAACGGTGCTTCGTCACGGGGTCGTGGTGCACGATGACGCCGCGGCCGGCGCACACCTCGCACGCTTCGCTGAAGGTCTCCAGGAGGCCCAGCCCCAGCTTCTTGCGGGTCATCTGCACGAGACCGAGCGAGGTGACCTCGGCGACCTGGTGCTTCGTGCGGTCGCGGCTCAGGCATTCGATGAGCCGGCGCAGCACGAGATCGCGATTGGATTCGAGCACCATATCGATGAAGTCGACGACGATGATGCCGCCGATATCGCGCAGCCGCAGCTGTCGAACGATCTCCTCGGCCGCTTCGAGGTTGTTCTTGGTGACCGTTTCCTCGAGGTTTCCCCCGGAGCCGACGAACTTTCCGGTGTTGACGTCGACGACGGTCATCGCCTCGGTGCGATCGATCACGAGTGACCCACCCGAGGGCAGCCACACCTTGCGATCGAGCGCCTTCTCGATCTGCTCGGTGACGCGGAGGTCATCGAACGGGTCGCCATCACTGTCGTACCGCTCGACGCGCTCGAGGAGGTCGGGGGCAACGCCCGCGAGGTATCCCTCGATCGTGCGCTGCGCGTCATCGCCCTGGATCAGCATCCGGGTGAAGTCCTCGTTGAAGACGTCGCGGACGATCTTCACCAGCAGGTCGGGCTCGGAGTGGAGCATCGCGGGCGCCTGCATCGACGAGACCTGAGTGCTGATGTGCTCCCACTGCGCAGTGAGTCGCTGCACGTCGTGCGTGAGCTGCTCTTCGGTGGCACCTTCGGCAGCGGTGCGCACGATGACCCCCGACGACTCGGGCAGAACCTCCTTGAGGATGCGCTTCAAACGCGCACGCTCGGTGTCGGGGAGCTTCCGCGAAATGCCGTTCATGGCGCCGCCCGGGACGTACACGAGGTACCGGCCCGGAAGCGAGATCTGGCTCGTCAGGCGTGCGCCCTTGTGGCCCACCGGGTCCTTCGTGACCTGCACGAGGACCTTGTCGCCGCTCTTGAGGGCGAGCTCGATGCGGCGCGGCTGGTTACCGGTCTCGACCGCATCCCAATCCACCTCGCCCGAGTAGAGCACGGCGTTCCGGCCACGGCCGATGTCGACGAACGCGGCCTCCATGCTGGGCAGCACGTTCTGCACGCGACCGAGGTACACGTTGCCGATCAGCGACGCCTCCTGGTTGCGTGCGACGTAGTGCTCGACGAGGACGTTGTCTTCGAGGACCGCGATCTGGATGCGGCCACCTTTGGAACGAACGACCATGACCCGGTCGACGGCCTCGCGTCGGGCGAGGAACTCCGCCTCGGTGACGACCGGCCGACGCCGGCCGGCGTCACGGCCGTCACGGCGGCGCTGCTTCTTGGCTTCGAGGCGTGTCGACCCCTTGATGCGCTGCGGCTCGGTGATGAGCTCGACAGCGCGCTGGCGGGGGGCGCGGGGCGCCTCGGCCGGTTCGTTCGGTTCGGTGCGCTCTCCGCGCTCCGGTGCGCCCCGGCGACGTCCGCGCCGCCGCGCATTCGCGGAGACCGGCACATCGTCCTCGTCCTCGTCGTCGTCCGGCTCGACGAGAGCCGGGCGCGGGACGAAGGCGGGGGCGTAGAAGTGCAACGCCGTGGAAACGGCCGACACGAACTTCTCGGGCAGAAGACCGAGCGCCACCGCGGTGAGTTCCTGGGGCTCGGCAGCTGCCGCAGGTTCTGCTGCGGGCGCCGGCTCTGCCGCTGGCAGAGGCTCTTCCTCGGCAGGTGCCTCTTCCTCGGCCGGTGCCTCGGACACCACGTCCGTCTCAGTCACCGTCTCCGGCGCCGTCACGGACTCTGCGACGGCCGGCTCATCCGTCGGTGCGTCGACCGGTTCGGGAACGTCCACGACAGATGTCGTGTCAACCGCGGACGACTCAGGCTGCGCACCCGCGTCGGGCGTCAGCGCGCCGCTCTCGGCGTCGTGGTTGTCGTTGTTGTCGAATTCAACTGCGTCATCGGCTATCACCGGCGTACTCCCCACCGGGCGACACCGCGCGTCACCCGGCGAAATCTCGTGCGGCTCCGCACCTGCGGTGCCACGAACTCACTCGGTCTGCAGCCGGCACTCGGCTCGGGCTGCGGGGCGGTCATCGCCCAAAGTCTGCGTGATGCCCTCGCGGCGCGGCCGCGCGGTGCATCACGGACCAGTATCGCATCCCCCGGCCGAATCTGCGCGATCGGGGCCGATCGGTGCGTCTTCCTCGACGATCACGCGGCGGGCGGATAGGCGGGGGTGTCATAATCCGGCCATGCCCGAAGCCCCTGCCCCCGCGCGTCCCACCATCCTCGCGGTCTGGCTCATCCTCGCCGGCGCGGTCGGATGGTGGGCCGCGTTCTCGCTCACCACCGAGCGCTTCCATCTCTTGATGGATCCGACGGCGACCGCCTCCTGCGACTTCAGTGTGCTGGTGCAGTGCACCGCGAATCTCGAGTCCCCGCAGGGCAGCCTCTTTGGTTTTCCCAACCCGATCCTCGGCCTCGGCGGCTGGATCGCGCCGATCGTCGTCGGGGCCGCGATCCTCGCCGGTGCTCGATTCGCACGGTGGTTCTGGGCGCTCTTCTGGGTCGGGATGCTGGGGTCGTTCGTCTTCGTCTGCTGGCTCATCAGCCAGAGCATCTTCGTGCTCAGCACCCTGTGCCCCTGGTGCATGGTCACGTGGGTGGTCACGATTCCCTCGTTCTATGCGGTCACCCTGCACGTCGTCCGGAGCGGAGTCGCCCCCGTCGGGCCGCGCGTGCAGCGGATCGCCGACTCGCTCATGTCCTGGGTGCCGCTGATGGCCATTCTCAGCTTCGCGGTCATCGCGGTCCTCGCCCAGGTGCGGCTCGACGTGCTCGGATCGCTCTTCTGACCGCTCCCGACCTCGGCGCGGAACGCCTTCCCTCGCGGTCGGATCGGATTATCCACAGCCTTTCCCGTCGGCCCGCGCGCCTTCGCTAGGGTGAGGGGCGATGCTTGAGGGGGGCCGTTCATGACGCTCGAAAACGACACGCTGGCTGCCGTCGAATCCGCACGGATGCGGATTATCGCGCAGACGGAACGCGCACGAACTGCAGCGAAAGACGCCGCGGTCATGGCGGACGAGGTGCGTGCGGCGGCGTCGACCGCACGCTCACCCGGCGGTGAGGTGTCGGTGACCGCGCAAGCCGGCGGCGCCGTCACCCGAGTCGACATCACCGAGCGCGGGCGCGAATGGGATGCCCGCACTCTGTCGAGCGTGATCACCGACACGATTCGCAAAGCACAGCGCGAAGCGGCCGAGGCGGCCGTCCGCCGCTTGTCGTCATCGGTCGGCGCGGATTCTCCGCTGGTATCGAGCGTGCGCGCGCAGATCGACGCCCAGTTCGGCGCCGATTCCGTCATCGAGAACCGCTGACGCGATGGACCGCCTGGAAGTGAACCCGGCCAAGATCGCTGAATCCGCCGCGTCGATCGCGTCCGCGGGAAAGGCGATCGACGACGCTCTCGCGCAACTCGACGAAGCGGCTTCGGTTCTGCGATCGCAATGGTCCGGAGATGCGCAGGTCGCGTACGACGCTGCCCACGCGAGGCTGGCAGACCTGTTCGCGACGCGCACCGAGCTCTTGCAGACCGTCAGCACGGCGCTCGACCAACTCGCGACGGGGTACTCGACCGTGGACCTGGAGGGCGCTCGCGCATTGGGCGTCTCCGGATGAGTCGCCCCAGACCCGGCGCCTTGTGCGCGAATCACGGAGATCGAGACGAAGGAAGACGATGACCCGGATGCGTAAAGTTCTCGCCTGGACAGGAGTCCTGGCCGCCGCGGTCGCGCTGGTGGGGTGCACCGCATCCCCCTCGGCGGACGATTCGGCGACCAGCACCATTCCGGAGGCGGTCGAATCGGCGGGTCTCGGCATCACCGATGTCTGGGCGGACACCGGCGTCGACGGCTTCAGCACCGTGCTGTCGGTCGGCGGCACCGTGGACGCGGCCGAGATCGACTCCGCGGATCTGCGCACGCTGATCTCCGTGGTCGTTCAGGAGAACACGGTCGACGCCCGCTGGCTGGAGCTCTCCCTGCGCGATTCCGCGGAGAAGCGGATCGACATCCGGGCGGGGTTGGAGGAGCTCGGCGCGGATGTCGTCGCCGACAAGCGCATCTCTATGGATGACGCCGAGCGCATCGCCGGCGGCGGTGCGTCGTGACCGGCGCCGCGAACCAGCACATCGAGATCGACGGGTCGGTCCTGTCGAAGCAGGTCACGACGCTGAAGGATGCGGCATCCACCTTCCAGGCGACGAGCACGTCGGTAGACGGACGTCTGGCTGAGGATGCGTTCGGGGCGCTCTGCCGGGGGATTCTCGTTCCCTCCGTGACCGCTCTCGCCGGGCGTGCCCGCGAACTCCTGTCGACGGCGCACGAGCTGAGCGATCGGATGTCGAGCGCCACCGGAGCCGCACTGAACGCGTTCGACACCCTCGAGACCGAGGCGGCGGATGGCTTCACGAAGGCAACATCGTGAGTGCCGGCAGCGCTATCGCGGGTGAGATCCGTGGCGGTGGTTGGGCCTCGGCTCTGGCGACCAGCGGCCCCGGAGCCAATTCGTGCGCGGATATCCCCGGCATCGCGGGCATGCTGCTCAAGTACGTCGAGCCGCTGCGCGAATGGTTCGACGATCTCCTGGGCGATTCGGCCCAAGTCGCCGGTTTCGCGGCGACCTGGGAGGACGCGGAAGGAACGCTGCGGGATCTGCACCCCCAGCTGGTCTCCGCGAAGTCGCAGCTCAGCGAACTCGACGGACGAACCGCGCGAGCGCTCCGCGAGCGCTATGAGGATCTGCTCGAGGTCAGTCTCGACACGGTGGAGTGGACGGGCGCCGCGGCGGCTGCGCTCCGGCTCGCCTCCCGCATCGTCGACGCGACCCGGACGTTCATCTGCGATCTGCTGACGAAGGTCTCCCGCCTCGCCGACGACATGTTCTCGTTCACACTCAACCCGATCGAGGCCGCAGACCGGGTCAAGGACTTCGCCTCGGCCGCGTTCGACGTGGTGGAGTCGGCCGGCCGCATGGTGACCGACCTGCTCGAAGCTCTCGCGGCGCTCGCCTCCCTGCTGCAGAAGCTCATTCCGATCCTCGCCGAGGGTCTCAGCCATCTGCGCGAGATCATCGCGCAGATGCTCCCGCTCGTCGGCGGCATCCTCGGCGCAGTCGTCGGCGGACCCCTGGGCGGTGGTCTGGGGTTCATTCTGGGCGGCGCTGCGGAGAACTTCCTGCAGAGCGACGCGGATGTCGAAGAGGTCGACCCGGCGAAGCTCACCGACAAGCAGCGGGACGCGTGGCTCGACTCCCAAGACGTGACCGAGCTGACGTCACTGTCCGACCTCGTCGGAGTGAACGGAACGACCGACTCGATGGGCGGCGCGGACGCGACCGTCATCGACATCAAGAAGGTGATCGGGCCGGACGGCTCCGAGCACTGGGTGGTCTCTCTCCCCTCGACGCAGGACTGGGAAATGCAGGGAGATACCGGAGCCATGAACGACCGCGACTCGAACCTCGCGCTCCTGATGGACAACCCCCTGCTGCGCACGGCCTACGAGCGCGCCGTCCTGCAGGCGATGAGCGACGCCGGGGTTCCGGCGGGCGGAGACGTCGTGCTCACCGGATTCAGCCAGGGCGGGATCATGGCCGCGAACCTCGCCGCCGACGGATCCTTCCCCTACAACACCATCGGCGTCGTGACCAACGGCTCCCCCATCGACACGTTCAACGTTCCGCCCGACATCCCGGTGTACGCGTTCCAACACGCCACAGATGTCGTTCCCATGCTCGATGGCAACGTGGTCGGCGACGTTCCCCCCAACATCCACCGAGTCGTTCTTCCGGACCCCTCGGGGTCGCATGGCCCGGCCGCGCACGACAACGGTCTCTACACGGACTCGGTGCGGGCGTGGGAGCAGCAGTACGCCCAGCAGTACGGCACTCCCCCGCCTTCCATCGATCTGTTCACCGGGGAGGTTGTCGACCACAGCGTCTTCACGGCCTCCGAGAAGTGACGAGCGGCCGCACCCGCACTGGACCACTGCAGAAAGAAAAGCCCGCCCTCGAGTCCGAGGGCGGGCCTTCGCTCTGTCCGTGAGCGTCGTGCAGGTGCGAGGTCAGTCGAACCAGATGCCGAGTTCGCGCGCGGCCGACTCGGGGCTGTCGCTGCCGTGTACGAGGTTCTGCTGCACCTTCAGACCCCAGTCGCGACCGAAATCGCCGCGGATCGTGCCGGGCGCGGCCGACGTCGGGTCGGTCGTGCCGGCGAGGGAGCGGAAGCCCTCGATCACGCGGTTGCCCGCGAGGCGGATGGCGACCGACGGGCCCGACATCATGAACTCCACGAGAGGCTCGTAGAACGGCTTACCCTCGTGCTCTTCGTAGTGCTGTTCGAAACGAGCGCGATCGGGCTCGACGAGGCGGATGTCGACGAGGGCGTAACCCTTGGCTTCGATGCGGGCGAGGATCGCGCCGGTCAATCCGCGTGCGACACCGTCGGGCTTGACGAGAACGAGTGTTTCTTCGGTGGCCATGATCGGTCAGTCTCCGTTCGCGAGGGTGGGGTCAGCGGCGAGTCGGGCGTTGCGTCGATCGAGTGCCGCTCCCTTGATCGTCGCATACGCCCACATGCCGCCGAAAATGAACGCCACGATAAGAATGGCCGGCACGAGGAACGCGGCCAGTGCCAGCACCACCTGCATGATCCAGCCGACGACGATCCCCCAGCGCCAGCGCACGACTCCGCTCGCGGCGACCATCAGCACGGCGAACACCGAACCCGCGACGATCCCCCACCAGGGCTCGATTCCCGCCGGGAGCACCTCTAGCCCGTAGACGGTCAGACCCGCGAGGAAGACGATGACCGATTCGAAGACGAGCACGATCTGGGCGAGGGACTCCTGGGCACCGCGCGCGCGGCGCTGCCGTGGCACGCGGCCCGCCGGGTCGGTGCCGGCGCTCACGCCGTCCACCCGTCCTTCCACGACTCCGCCTCGGCGAGGGCGAGCGCCTCACCCGCGAGGACGACGGATCCTGCGACGATGACCGCGCGGCGATCGGCTGCAGCCGCCCACTCCCGGGCGGCTTCCGCCGCCGCCGGAAGATCGTCGTGCACGGTGACCCTCAAGCCCGCCTCTTCTGCGAGATCCGCGATGGTATCGGCCTCCTCGGCGCGCTCCGATTCGGGCGCGGTCGCGAAGACATGCGCGGCGATCGGCTGCAGCTGAGCCACGATACCGGCCGCATCCTTGTCACCCAGAATGCCGAGCACCACGCCCCACTCGTCGAAATCGAAGGAGCTGCGCAGCGCCTCCACGAGGGCGGCGGCGCCGTGCGGGTTGTGCGCGGCGTCGACGACGACGGTCGGTTGGATGCCGACGAGTTGCAGGCGTCCCGGCGACGTGGCCTGCGCGAATCCGTCGGTCAGCACGTCGGCAACCAGACGCTGCGCTGCGCCGCCGATCAGCGACTCCACCGCGGCGATCGCCAGCACCGCATTCCGGCCCTGGTGCACGCCGTAGAGCGGCAGGTACAGCTCGTCGTACTCGCCGGCGAGACCCCGCACGTCGAGCAGCTGCCCGCCGACCGCCAGGCGGTCGGCGACCAGAGCGAAGTCCTGGCCCTCGAAGGCGATCGTCGCGCCGACCCGCTGGGCCTGAGCGCGGAGCACGGCCTCGGCCTCGGGAGTCTGCGCCGCCGACACGACCGCGGCATCCGGCTTGATGATTCCGGCCTTGACGGTCGCGATCTCCGCGATCGTGTTTCCGAGCCGATCCGCATGGTCGAGACCGATCGGCGCGATCACGGCGACGTCACCGTCCGCCGTGTTCGTCGAGTCCCAGGTACCGCCCATCCCGACCTCGATGACCGCGACATCGACGGGCGCGTCGGAGAAGGCGACGAACGCCAGCACCGTCAGAAGCTCGAAGAACGTCAGGGGGGCGTCGTCCTCCGCGGCCAACTGCGCGTCGACCAGCGCCACGAAGGGGGCGATCTCGTCCCACGCGTCGGCCACCGCCGCATCCGCGATCGGCTCGCCGTCGATCATGATGCGCTCGGTGAACCGGGTGAGGTGCGGGCTCGTGAACAGCCCGGTGCGCAGTCCGTGCGCGCGCAACAGGCTCTCGACGATTCGACTCGTCGACGTCTTGCCGTTGGTTCCCGTCACGTGCACGACGCGATACGTGCGCTGCGGATCATCGAGCAGCTCCAGCACGCGCCGAGTGCGCTCGATCCGCGGCTGAACCCACTGCTCGCCCTGCCGGGCCAGCAGCTGCGTGTAGACCGCATCCGCCCGCTTCTGATCGTTGCCGCTCATTCTGCTTCTCCTCCGATGCGGGTGACTCCCACCGTGAACGCTCCGCCATTCGCGAAGGCGCCTCCGGCGAAGTCGGCGGAGAACTCCGCGGCGGATGCGGCGTCGAAGGTGCTGCCGGCCACCACGGCGCCATTCACGGTCGCACTGCGCGCCAGCGTCTCACCGGCGATGTCGGCCACGTCGAACGCGGACACGACCGCGGACGCGTCGGCCGCGTCCGCGAAGACGAGCGAAAGCGCGATGCGATCGCTGACGTCGAAGCCCGCGGCCTTCCGGGTGTCCTGCACGGCGCGAACCACGTCGCGCGCGAGCCCTTCGGCCTCGAGTTCGGGCGTCGTCCGCGTATCGAGGAGCACGAAGCCCCCCGTCGCGAGCACCGACAACGCTTCGCCCTCCGGGCGGCCGCTGGTCTCGAGGGCGAGCTCGTACTCGGCCGGCTCCAGTTCGATGCCGCCGGCGACGACGCGACCGTCGATCTCCGTCCAGTCACCGCTGCGCGCGGCCTTGATCACCTGCTGCACCTGCTTACCGAGGCGAGGGCCGGCGGCGCGCGCGTTGACGGTGAGGCGATGGGTGATGCCGTACTCGGTCGCCGTCTCGGGGCGGAGAGCCACGAGTTCGACGGCCTTCACGTTCAGCTCCTCGCGGAGGATGTCGTCGAACTGCGCGAGGGCGTCCGCATCCGGCACCACGACCGTCAGCAGCGGCAGCGGCAGGCGCACCCGCTTGCCCTCGCGCTTGCGGAGGGCGTTCGCCACCGACGACACCTCGCGCACCGCATCCATCGCGGAGCGGATGACCGTCGCCTCCGGGAATGCGGATGCATCCGGCCAATCCTCGAGGTGCACGCTCCGCCCGCCGGTGAGTCCCTGCCAGACGCGCTCGGCCACGAGCGGCAGCAGGGGCGCCGCGACGCGGGTGACGGTCTCGAGCACCGTGTAGAGCGTGTCGAAGGCCTCGGTGTTCCGCGGGTCGTCGGACACCCCCTGCCAGAAACGGTCGCGCGAACGGCGGATGTACCAGTTCGTGAGCACCTCCGCGAAACCACGGAGCTTGGCGGCGGCACTCGTCGAATCGAGAGCCTCCAGGTCGGCGGCGACACCGCGCACCAGCTCTCCGGTGAGGGTCAGGATGTAGCGGTCGAGCACATCCGTCGAATCGGTGCGCCACTGCGCCTCGTAGCCCGCGCCCCCAGCGCCCCGGGCGGCATTGGCGTAGGTCGCGAAGAAGTACCACGTGTTCCACAGCGGCAGCATGAACTCCCGCACGCCCGCCCGGATGCCTTCCTCGGTGACGACGAGGTTTCCGCCGCGCAGCACCGAGCTCGACATCAGGAACCAGCGCATGGCGTCGGAGCCGTCGCGGTCGAAGACCTCGCTCACGTCGGGGTAGTTCCGCAGCGACTTCGACATCTTCTGACCGTCGCTGCCGAGAACGATGCCGTGGCACGATACGCCCGTGAACGCGGGGCGGTCGAACAGCGCGCCGGAGAGCACGTGCATGACGTAGAACCATCCGCGCGTCTGGCCGATGTACTCGACGATGAAGTCCGCGGGCGAGTGCGAGTCGAACCACTCGCGGTTCTCGAACGGATAGTGCACCTGCGCATACGGCATGGAGCCGGAATCGAACCAGACATCGAAGACGTCCTCGATGCGTCGCATCGTGGACGCGCCGGTCGGGTCGTCCGGGTTCGGGCGCGTCAGGTCGTCGATGTAGGGCCGGTGCAGATCGACGTTGCCCTCGGGGTCGAGCGGAAGCCGACCGAAATCGCGCTCCAGATCCTCGAGAGAACCGTAGACGTCGACGCGCGGGTACGCGGGGTCGTCGCTCTTCCACACCGGGATCGGCGAACCCCAGTAGCGGTTGCGGCTGATCGACCAGTCGCGGGCGCCCTCGACCCATTTGCCGAACTGACCGTGCTTCACGTTCTCCGGCGCCCAGGTGATCTGCTCGTTGAGATCGATGAGGCGACCCTTGACGTCCGTGACGCGCACGAACCAGCTCGAGACAGCCTTGTAGATGAGAGGGTTCCGGCAGCGCCAGCAATGCGGGTAGGAGTGCTCGTAGCTGGCCTCGCGGAGAAGCCGCCCACCCTGACGGAGCAGGCGGATGATCGGACGATTCGCGTCCATCCAGAGCTCGCCCGCCACGTCGGTCACCTGCGGCAGGAAGCGGCCGCCGTCGTCGAGGCTGACGATGGTCGGGAGCCCGGCCGCGTCCGCGAGTCGCTTGTCGTCCTCACCGTACGCCGGGGCCTGATGGACGATGCCGGTTCCGTCGGTCGTCGTGACGTATTCATCGGCGAGGATGTGCCACGCATCCGCGGTCCCCCAGGCCTCCGCGTCGGCGTAGTAGTCGAAGAGCCGGTCGTAGGCGACGCCCGCGAGTTCGGCTCCGGTGAGCGACTGCTGCACCGCCTCGCGCGCCGCATCCAGCGACTCGTAGCCGAGGTCCTTGACGTAACCGCCGAGCAGGTCCTCCGCGAGAAGGTACCGATGCGCCGCGGACTCCACGACATCGTCGGGAGCGCCCTCGGGGGTGTGATGCAGATCCGCCGCGCCCGCGGGCCCCGCCGGCAGGACGACGTAGCGGATGCCGGGACCGACCGCGAGCGCGAGGTTCGTCGGCAGCGTCCACGGCGTCGTCGTCCACGCGAGTGCGCGCACACCGGTGAGTCCGAGCGCTTCCGCCTTCGCCCCCACGAGCGGGAACGTGACGGTCACGGACGGGTCCTGACGCATCTTGTAGACGTCGTCGTCCATCCGCAGCTCGTGGCTCGACAACGGGGTCTCGTCACGCCAGCAGTACGGGAGCACGCGGTAGCCCTCGTACGCGAGGCCCTTGTCCCAGAGGGTCTTGAACGCCCACAGCACCGATTCCATATAGCCGGTGTCGAGCGTCTTGTAGCCGCGCTCGAAGTCGACCCAGCGTGCCTGCCGGGTGACGTAGTTCTCCCATTCCTGGGTGTACGCGAGTACGGATTCACGCGCCTTGCTGTTGAAGGTCGCGACCCCCATCCGCTCGATCTCGTCCTTCTCGGTGATGCCGAGCTGCTTCATCGCCTCGAGTTCGGCCGGGAGACCGTGGGTGTCCCAGCCGAAGACGCGGTCGACCTTCTTGCCGCGCATGGTCTGGAAACGGGGGAAGAGGTCCTTCGCGTATCCGGTCAGCAGGTGCCCGTAGTGCGGCAGGCCGTTCGCGAACGGCGGGCCGTCGTAGAACACCCACTCGGGCGCGCCCTCGCGCTGCGCGATCGACGCGCGGAACGTGTCGTCATCGCGCCAGAACTCGAGGACGTTCTGTTCGATCTCCGGAAAGCGCGGGCTCGGCGTCACGGGCGCCGCCGGTTCGGTGGGCGCGGCGGCGGGACCGAAGGCGGAAGTGCGGGGGTATGTCATCGTCATCTCGCAGGGGGTCGAATGCGGCCTGCGGGGACGACCTCGAAGAGACCGCGGTACCACCCTGCATTGCCGGGATGCGCTCCTCGCGGAGAACAACCGACCACTCTCACTGCGGCGATGACGGGCCTGCCCCGCTCGGTTCTACTGGGCGCGAACGCTGTTCTTCCGAGTGCTCCCCGGTGATGGCCGGATCAACGCGTGTGCCCCGATCTTACCCGCTCAGGGGCCTGCCCGGGAGATCGTCGTGGCGGCCGCATCCGCTCCTCCGTTTCGGGCCGTGGCGCACGCTCGACGGGCCGTCCGCACGGTCCTTCCCCTGTCCCGTGCCGCGTGGCGGGCGTCTCAGGATTCGGAGATGCGACGAGATTCGGATAGCCCGACCCCGAAGCCTCCGAATCTCGCGACATCTCCGAATCCGGTGACGCGCCCCCACCAGGACCGCACGGTGTCCGACAGAATCGACGGATGCTGCCGGACACCGCACGACTCACGCTCCGCGCGCTCGACGACGGCGATCTGCCCGCACTTCGCGCCATCCTCGGCGATGACGAGACCATGGCTGCGTACGAGGGCGCGTTCAGCGAGGCCGAGACCCTCGATTGGTTGCGACGACAACAGGATCGCTATCGCGCAGACGGCTTCGGGCTGTGGGCCGTCGTCGAACGGGCCACCGGCGACGTCATCGGTCAAACGGGCATCACCCGCCAGAAGCTCGAAGACGACGAGATCGTCGAGGTCGGATACCTGTTCCGTCGCGACAGGTGGCACCGCGGATTCGCCGTCGAGGCCGCATCCGCCAGCGTGGATTGGGCCCTCACCACGCTTCCCGTCGAGCACGTCTGGGCGAAGGTCCGCGACACGAACCTCGCCTCGATGAACGTGGCGATCCGGCTCGGGATGCGGGTACGCCGCCGGTTCGTCACGCGCTACCGCGGCGTCGACATGCCGCACTTCGGTTTCGCCCTCTCCCGAGACGAGTGGCAGGCGTCACGGGATTCGGAGATGCGACGAGATTCGGAGAACCCGACCGCGTAGCCTCCGAATCTCGCGACATCTCCGAATCCGGTGACGCGCCTCGAACCAGGACCGCGGATGCGGCAATCACTCACCGTGCGAGGTGCAGGCCCTGGGCGACGGCGCGCATGATGCGACCCTGAACCTCCGGCCACCCGTGTACGACCTGCGCGTACCCGATGCGGATCACGCAGTAGCCGATCAGCATCAACGCCGCATCGTGGGCGATGTCCGCCTCGCGTTGCGCGCCCACGTGGTGCCCGCCGTCGATCTGCACCACCAGACGCTCACCGATCAGGAAGTCGACCCGGTGGCCCGCGATCCAGGCCTGCGGTGTGATCTGCAGCCGCATCCATCTGAGCCGTGGAATGAAGAACGTCTCCAACCCCGAGTCCGACCAGGGCGATGCGGCCGTGATCAGCGATCGTGCCGCCTGCGTCAGCGGGAGGCGAAGCAGCGCCTCCCGCTCGACCACGTGCTGACGCAGCGCCGACTCGACGATCGCCCTGGCCTCTTCTTCCGGCCGGCAGGCGATCACCAGGGCCAGCGTGTTCTCCACCTCGTCGACCAGCGTGCCGGGCCGACGCACGATGAGGGGCTCCGCCCAGTGCACGACGGTGCCGGGGGCGACACGCACGCTCGCCCCGTGCGGCGGCGCAGCGACGTGCGCCGGACCGTCTCCGAGCACCCACAGTCCGTGCCGGCGTGCCGCCGTGACGCAGGAGAGCACTACGCCCTCCCGCGCTGCGGCCACCGCGAGCGGATCGGCATCCGGAAGAGCGATCCACACGCGGCGGATGCGCACGAGCATCCCGTCCTCGACGAGCGATCGGAGCGTCCGCTGGGTGTGCCCGGCGGCGACGAGCTCTCTCGCTCGGGCCACGCCGCCCGCCGCGCGGACGGCGTCGAGCGCCCGCATCCGTTTCGCCGCTGCATCCATCGCTCCATCGTCCCGATCGAGCGCCACGAACGAGGCTCGAACGGCGACTCTGTGCAGCGCCTGGCGCATTCATCGCCCTGGGGAGGCAAAGTCGCTCGCCGCGCCTGCGTCACGAGATTCGGAGATGCGACGAGATTCGGACGGATCGGAGCCGTCGCGTCCGAATCTCGTGACATCTCCGAATCCCCTGACCGAGCAACACACAGCCCCGACACCGCCCCGACACCCCCACCTGCCGCCACTCCCGCCGCTCGGTTCCGGCGGCGCGGGCTCCCGTAGACTGAGGGGGCATCCACACTCAGGCACGCTCACACAGTGCCGCACATATCGAGGAGACTCCCATGACCGCGATTCCCGACAAGCCCGCCCTCGAAGGGCTCGAAGCGAAGTGGGACGCCCGCTGGGCCGAACGGGGCACCTACCTCTTCGATCGGGATGCGGCCCAGGCCACCGGCCGAGGCGGCGTGTTCTCCGTCGACACTCCCCCGCCGACCGCCTCCGGCTCGCTGCACATCGGGCACGTCTTCTCGTTCACGCACACCGACCTCACCGCGCGGTTCGAGCGGATGCGGGGCAAGACCGTGTTCTACCCGATGGGGTGGGATGACAACGGCTTGCCGACCGAGCGCCGCGTACAGAACTACTACGGCGTGCGCTGCGACCCGTCGCTGCCGTTCGACCCGGACTTCACCCCTCCGTTCGAGGGCGGCGACAACAAGTCCACGCGCGCGGCCGACCAGATCCCGATCAGCCGACGGAACTTCATCGACCTCTGCGAGCGCCTGACTGCGGAAGACGAGAAGCAGTTCGAAGAGCTCTTCCGCAAGCTCGGACTCAGCGTCGACTGGACGCAGACGTACCGCACCATCTCGGACGACACCATCCGGGTCAGCCAGCTCGCGTTCCTCCGCAACCTCGAGCGCGGCGAGGCCTACCAGGCGCTCGCTCCGACGCTGTGGGACATCGACTTCCGTTCCGCGATCGCGCAGGCCGAGCTCGAGGACCGCGACCAGCCCAGTGCGTACCACCGGCTCGCGTTCCACCGGAGCGATGACTCGGGTGACGTGCTGATCGAGACCACCCGGCCCGAACTCCTCGCCGCGTGCGTCGCGCTCGTGGCGCACCCCGACGACGAGCGCTACCAGCCGCTGTTCGGCTCGACCGTGCGCACCCCGCTCTTCGATGTGGAGGTGCCGGTTCTCGCGCACCCGCTCGCCCAGCCCGACAAAGGGTCGGGAATCGCCATGGTCTGCACGTTCGGTGACGTCACCGACATCATCTGGTGGCGCGAGCTCGACTTGCCGAACCGCACGATCATCGGCAAGGACGGCCGCATTCTCGCCGACGCCCCCGACGTCATCGTGACGGATGCAGCGCGCTCCGCGTATGCGGAGCTGGCGGGCAAGACCGTCTTCAGCGCCAAGAAGGCCGTCGTCGACTTGCTGCAGGCCTCGGGCGAACTTCTCGAGGTCTCGAAGCCGTTCACGCACGCCGTGAAGTTCTTCGAGAAGGGCGACCGTCCGCTGGAGATCGTGTCGACCCGTCAGTGGTACCTCCGCAACGGGGCGCGCGACGGGGCGCTGCGCGAGAAGCTCATCTCGCTCGGGCAGCAGATCGACTGGCACCCCGACTTCATGCGGGTCCGCTTCGAGAACTGGACGAACGGGCTGACCGGCGACTGGCTCGTCTCCCGCCAGCGGTTCTTCGGGGTGCCGATCCCGATCTGGTACGCCCTCGACCAGAACGGCGAACGGGATTACGGTCGCGTTCTCACCCCCGAGCTCGGCGCCCTCCCCGTCGATCCGACGAGCGATGTACCCCCGGGATTCAGCGAAGAGCAGCGCGGCGTGCCGGGCGGTTTCGATGCCGAGCGCGACATTTTCGACACCTGGGCGACCTCGTCGCTGACCCCGCAGCTCGCGGGCGGGTGGCAGCGCGACGACGAGCTCTGGAACCTCGTCGCGCCGTTCGACCTGCGTCCGCAGGGCCAGGACATCATCCGCACCTGGCTGTTCTCGACGCTGCTGCGGAGCGCCCTCGAAGACGACCGGTCACCATGGACGGATGCGGCGATCTCCGGCTTCATCGTGGACCCCGACCGCAAGAAGATGTCGAAGTCGAAGGGCAACGTCGTCACCCCCGCGTCGATCCTCGACCAGCACGGTTCGGACGCCGTGCGCTACTGGGCGGCCTCCAGCCGTCTCGGCACCGACGCGGCCTTCGATCCGCAGAACCCGACGCAGATCAAGATCGGTCGTCGCCTCGCGATCAAGGTGCTGAACGCGGCGAAGTTCGTTCTGTCGTTCCCCGTGCCGGATGGCGCGCAGATCACGCACGCACTCGATGCGGCGATGCTCGCGACCCTGGACGGCGTCATCCGAGACGCGACTCGCGCATACGAGCAGTACGACCACGCCCGTGCGCTCGAGATCACCGAGGCGTTCTTCTGGACGTTCTGCGACGACTACCTCGAACTGGTCAAGGAGCGTGCGTACAACCAGGCCGACAGCGGCCAGGCGTCTGCCGCGCTCGCCCTGCGCATCGCCCTCGAGACGCTGCTCCGCCTCTTCGCGCCGGTGCTCTCGTTCGCCACCGAGGAGGCGTGGTCGTGGTTCCACGACGACTCCGTGCACGTCGCCGCGTGGCCCGACGCCCTCGGTATCGAGGGTGACCCGGAGGTCCTGAGCGCGGTCAGCCAGGCCCTCATCGGCATCCGTCGCGCGAAGACGGAGGCGAAGGCTTCGCAGAAGACTCCGGTGGCTCGCCTCGTCCTGGGCGCCCCGGCCGCGCTGCACGCGGCACTCGACTCGGCGGTGGGCGATCTGAAGGCCGTCGGTCGTATCGAAGACCTCACCTTCGCGGACGCCGACGCCATCGTCGTCCACGAGGTCGACTTCGCCCCTCAGGAGGACTGACATGCAACTCGGAACACGCTGGGATGCGTTCGCCACCCCGCCCACGGCGGTGCCCGACGCGCTGCGGGCACAGATCGCGGCCGTCGAGCGCCTGCTCTCGAACGACCAGATCGATCACCAGCCCACCCCGCGGTGGACTCTGACGTGGCTCGAGGGGCGCCCGATCGCCGAACTCGATTCGGGCGTCATCGTCTCCCTCGACGCCGACGGCCACGCTGTCGTCCGTCACGATCCCGAGGACGAGTTCGGCTGACCCGCATCCGTCGCCGCACTACTCTGGGCCTATGGCGACGGATGCGGCGAACCCCCTGTTGACAGAGACGACCGGGGAGTTCGGGCTTCCGGATTACCGCCGAATCGACCCCGCCCACTACCTACCGGCGTTCGAGACCGCCTTCGCCGCCCACCGCGCGGAGATAGAGGCGATCGCGACGGATGCGGCCGCCCCGACGTTCGCCAACACGCTGGAGGCGATCGAACGCAGCGGCGAGCTGCTGGATCGGGTGTCCCGCACCTTCTACACGGTGTCCTCCGCCGATGCGACGGCGGAGATCCAGGCCGTCGAGGAAGAGCTCGCGCCGCTGATGTCTGCGCATCAGGACGCGGTCACCCTCGACGCTCGCCTCTTCGCACGCGTCGCGGCCGTGCACGCGCAGCTCGATGACCTTCCGCTCGACGCCGAGCAGCGCTACCTCGTCGAGCGACGATTCCGGGAGATGACCCACGCCGGGGCGGGGTTGAGTGCCGACGAGAAGGCACGGCTCACGGCGCTGAACCAGAAGCTCTCGACCCTCACCACGACGTTCGAGAAGAATCTGCTCGCCGACACGAACGACCTGGCTGTGGAGTTCGCCTCCGCGAGCGAGCTCGAGGGCCTCACCGCCGGCGAACTGTCCGCCGCCGCACAGGCCGCTTCCGACCGCGGGCTGACCGGACGCTACCTCGTCACTCTGCCGCTCTACACTGGGCATCCGTACCTGGCGTCGCTGACCCGACGCGAGAGCCGTGCACGGATCATGACCGCGTCGCAGTCGCGCGGGCGGCGCGGCAACGGGAACGACAACCGCGACGTCCTGCGAGACATCGTGCGGACGCGCGCCGAACGCGCCGCGCTCCTCGGCTACTCCTCACATGCTGCGTACATCACATCGGATGAGACGGCGGGATCCCCCGAAGCCGTGCACGACCTGCTCCGCCGGCTGGCCGCGCCGGCGGCCCGCAACGCGCGCCAGGAGCGAGATGCGCGTCAGGCGATGATCGACTCAGAGCCCGCGTCTTTCGCGCTCGCCGCGCACGACTGGGCGTTCTATACGGAGAAGGTGCGCGCCGCCGAGTACGATCTCGACCGCGCCGCACTGCGTCCGTGGTTCGAGGCGGAACGCGTGCTGCAGGACGGCGTTTTTCGCGCGGCGACCGAGCTCTACGGGGTCACGATCACCGAACGGCCCGATCTGCACGCGTATCACGCCGGAGCCCGGGTCTTCGAAGTCGCCGAGGCGGATGGCGCGCCCGTGGGGCTGTTCATCCTCGATCTCTACACCCGCGACTCGAAGCGCGGTGGCGCCTGGATGAACTCCCTCGTCACGCAGTCCGAGCTGCGCGGAACGCTCCCCGTTGTCGTGAACAACCTCAACGTGTCGCGTCCGGGCGACGGCCTGCCGACGCTTCTCACATTGGACGAGGTCACCACCCTGTTCCACGAGTTCGGACACGCGCTGCACGGCCTTTTCGCCCGCGTCACGTACCCGCACTTCGCCGGCACCGCGGTGTTCCGCGATTTCGTGGAGTTCCCGAGCCAGGTGAACGAGATGTGGATCATGTGGCCGGAGATCCTCACCCGCTACGCACGTCACCTAGACACGGATGAGCCGCTCGATCCGACCGTCGTGGAGAAGCTCGCGGCATCCGAAGCGTTCAATCAGGGCTTCGCCACGAGCGAATACCTGGCGGCGTCCTGGCTCGACCAGGCCTGGCATTCCCTCGACACCGACGCCGCATCGGCGGACATCGACGTGCTCGCCTTCGAGGCGGCAGCGCTCTCGGACATCGGGCTGGATGATCCCGCCGTTCCCACCCGATACTCGTCGACCTACTTCGCGCACATCTTCTCGGGCGGGTACAGCGCCGGGTACTACTCGTACATCTGGAGCGAGGTTCTCGACGCCGACACCGTCGAGTGGTTCCGCGAGAACGGCGGACTCACCCGCGCGAACGGCGATCGGTTCCGCACGCGGCTTCTCGGCGTGGGGGGCTCGAAGGATCCCCTCGAGGCCTATCGCGACTTCCGCGGCCGCGATGCCGACATCGAGCCATTGCTGCGCAGGCGCGGCCTGCAGTCCTGACCCCGCGGGGCGGTCATGCACCTCAGTGCGGTGCCTTCCGCCAGCCACTCGACCGCGCCTCCAGAACCTTCGGACATCGCCCAGGCGCAGATCTTGGGAGACCCATCCCCTTTACCGACCTGCACGCGAGTCGAGTCGCGTCGAAAGCGACCTCAGCGCGTGCGAGGCGGAGTTCAGGCGGACTTGCGCTTCTGGCGCAGGACGAGAGTCGGAGCCGCGCCATCTTCGACGGCGGCGCGGGTCACGACGACCTTGGCGACGTCTTCGCTCGACGGGATCTCGAACATGATCGGGCCGAGGACTTCTTCGAGGATGGCGCGAAGACCACGGGCGCCGGTCTTTCGCAGCACGGCGAGATCGGCGATGGCCTCCAACGCGTCTTTCTCGAAGTCGAGTTCGACGTCGTCGAGTTCGAACATGCGCTGGTACTGCTTGACCAGTGCGTTCTTCGGCGTGGTGAGGATCTCCATCAGCGCCTTCTGATCGAGCGGTGAGACCGCAGCGATCACGGGGAGGCGCCCGATGAACTCGGGGATCAGGCCGAACTTGTGCAGATCTTCGGGAAGCACTTCAGAGAAAAGATCGGGCGCATCGTCTTTGCGCTGCAGGGGTGCGCCGAAGCCGACACCGTGCTTGCCGACCCGCGAGGAGATGATCTCTTCCAGCCCCGCGAAGGCGCCGGCCACGATGAACAGGACGTTCGTCGTGTCGATCTGAATGAACTCCTGGTGCGGGTGCTTGCGCCCGCCTTGCGGCGGGACGGACGCGACCGTGCCCTCGAGGATCTTCAGCAGCGCCTGCTGCACGCCCTCGCCGGAGACGTCGCGCGTGATCGACGGGTTCTCTGCCTTGCGGGCGATCTTGTCGACCTCGTCGATGTAGATGATGCCCGTCTCGGCGCGCTTCGTGTCGAAGTCGGCCGCCTGGAGGAGCTTCAGCAGGATGTTCTCGACGTCTTCGCCGACGTAGCCCGCTTCCGTGAGGGCCGTGGCGTCGGCGACGGCGAAGGGCACGTTTAGCCGCTTCGCGAGCGTCTGCGCGAGGTAGGTCTTGCCGCAGCCGGTCGGGCCCAGCATGAGGATGTTGCTCTTGGAGATCTCGATCTCCTCCGCACGCTGCTCGGCAGAGGTGATCGTGGTCTGTGCGCGGACGCGCTTGTAGTGGTTGTACACGGCGACCGAGAGGGCGCGCTTCGCCTGTTCCTGGCCGACCACGTAGTCCTCGAGGAACGAGAAGATCTCACGGGGCTTCGGCAGGTCGAACTCGGTGACCTCGCCCGACGTCTGCTCCGCCATGCGCTCTTCGATGATCTCGTTGCAGAGCTCGACGCACTCATCACAGATGTAGACCCCGGGGCCCGCGATCAGCTGTTGCACCTGCTTCTGGCTCTTTCCGCAGAAAGAACACTTGAACAGGTCGGCGCTTTCACCGATGCGTGCCATGATGCCTCTCTTCCCCCCGGACGAGTCCGTCGTCATCCGAGCCTAACCTCTGCCCCCGACAACGGTGCGTATTGGGGGTTCGTCGCGTCGCGCCGCGTAAAACACGACGCCCCGGCCGGGGCACGGTCGGGGCGTCGTGTTGAGCGTCGCTCAGGCGGTGAGCGCCGCGGGCGTGCGCTTGCGGGTTGTCAGTACCTGGTCGACCAGGCCGTACGTGACCGCATCCGCCGCCGACAGGATCTTGTCGCGGTCGATGTCTCGGTTGACCTCTTCCGGGGTCTTGTTCGAGTGCTTCGACAGCGTCTCTTCCAGCCAGGTACGCATGCGGAGGATCTCCGCCGCCTGGATCTCGATGTCGGATGCCTGACCATGACCCGCCTCGCCCATCGCGGGCTGGTGGATCAGGATGCGGGCGTTCGGCAGCGCGAGACGCTTTCCGGGTGCCCCGGCGGCGAGCAGCACGGATGCCGCGGATGCTGCCTGGCCGAGCACGACGGTCTGGATCTGCGGCGACACGTACTGCATGGTGTCGTAGATCGCCGTCATCGCGGTGAACGAGCCACCGGGCGAGTTGATGTACATGATGATGTCGCGATCGGGGTCCTGGGACTCGAGCACGAGCAACTGCGCCATGACGTCGTCCGCGGACGCGTCATCGACCTGCACGCCGAGGAAGATGACGCGATCCTCGAAGAGCTTGTTGTACGGGTCCTGGCGCTTGTAACCGTAGGCCGTGCGCTCTTCGAACTGCGGCAGCACGTACCGGCTGGAAGGCATCTGCAGGCCCTGCGGGATACCGAAGGTAGGGGTGTTCATTCGCGTTCTCTCTTTCGCCTTCGGGTGCCTAGTTGGCGGTGCCGCCGCCGCCGATGACGTCGGCTGCGGAGTCGCGGATGTGGTCGACGAAGCCGTACTCGAGGGCCTCGTCCGCGGTGAACCAGCGGTCGCGGTCACCGTCTTCGTTGACCTGCTCGACGGTCTTGCCCGTCTGGGATGCGGTGATCTCGGCGAGACGGTTCTTCATCGAGACGATGAGCTGCGCCTGCGTCTGGATGTCGCTCGAGGTGCCGCCGAAGCCGCCGTGCGGCTGGTGCAGCAGAACGCGCGCGTTGGGCGTGATGTAGCGCTTGCCCTTCGTGCCGGCGGTGAGCAGCAGCTGCCCCATGGAGGCAGCCATACCGATGCCGACGGTCACGATGTCGTTCGGCACGAACTGCATCGTGTCGTAGATCGCCATTCCCGCGGTGATCGAGCCACCGGGAGAGTTGACGTAGAGATAGATGTCCTTTTCGGAGTCCTCGGCTGCGAGCAGCAGGATCTTCGCGCAGATCTCGTTGGCATTCTCGTCACGCACCTCTGACCCGAGCCAGATGATGCGGTCCTTCAGCAGCCTGTCGAAGACGCTCGTCGCGACAAGGGGATCGGCCATGTTCACTCCTGTTTCGGTGGTAGTGATGTCGAATCTACCGGCGCGTTCAGAGACCCTCGCCGATGTTCGCCGTCGGCATACGTCGCGGCGCATGCATGAGCTCGGCGGCGTATCCGGTCACGGATCGCGTGTAGCGGGGCAGGTGCGGAGCGAGTGCATCGAGGGCGATCGAGAGCGCCAGGCGGTCGTGCCCTGCCGAACTCAACGCCAGGGCGTAGAACGCGGCCGCGGCGTCCCGCATCCCGTCGCGGTCGCGGCGCTCGTACTCGGCGCGCAAGAGCTCCAGACTCTCCTCCACCTGGCCGAGGTTGCGGATCGTGCTGGCAAGTTGGATCACGGCCTGCGGCCGGTGCGCGTCGTCGAGTCCCGCCGCCAGGGCCGCCCGGTAGAGCGGCTCGGCCTCGGTCTCACGGCCGGCCGAGTCGTAACTGCCCGCGCGTTCGAACAGGGCGCGCGCGTCGTCGGCCGGGCGTTCTCGGGCGATCCGCTCGATCGCGTCGGTGCGCTCGTCGTCGGTGAGGGCGGCATCCGCCCATATCGCCGCGACGCGCTCATCCCACTCGTCTGTCGAATTCATCGATGCCTCCTTCGGCGAATGAACAGAAGAGGGCGGATGCTGATGCATCCGCCCTCTTCCCTCGGTATCCGATTACTCGGAATCGGCCTTCGCGGCCGGAGCCTTCTTCGCGGGAGCCTTCTTCGCCGGCGCCTTCTTGGCGGCCGGCTTCTTCTCGGCGGCCTCCTCGGCGACCTCGTCGGTCGGCTTCACTGCGGCGGGCTTCTTGGCAGGAGCCTTCTTCGCGGGAGCCTTCTTCGCGGGAGCCTCATCGACCGGAGCGGACTCCGCCTCGGCGACCTCGTCCGTCTCGTCGGCCTCGACGGCGGGCTCTTCCTCGACGGCGACGAAGCCGGTGAGGTCGACGGCCTTGCCGTTCGCGTCGACGACGGTGACCTTGCCCAGCGCCAGGGCGAGGGCCTTGTTGCGGGCGACCTCACCGATCATGGCGGGCAGCTGGTTGCCCTGCTGCAGAGCGTTCACGAACTCCTGCGGAGCCATGCCGTACTGCGCGGCCGACTGGATGAGGTACTGCGTGAGCTCTTCCTGCGAGACCTGCACGTCGGACTTCTCGGCGATCGCGTCGAGCAGCACCTGCGTGCGGAACTGCTTCTCGCTGGCCTCGGTGACCTCGGCGCGGTGCACGTCGTCTTCGAGGCGGCCTTCGCCCTCGAGGTGCTGGTGCACCTCGTCCTCGATGAGCTTCGGCGGGACGGGGATCTCGGACTGCTCGAGCAGCAGCTCGATGAGCTTGTCGCGCGCGGCGGCACCCTGGCTGAACGTGGACTGCTGCGCAACCCGCTCAGACAGGCTCTCGCGGAGCTCGGCGATCGTGTCGAACTCGCTGGCCATCTGCGCGAAGTCGTCGTCGGCCTCGGGAAGCTCGCGCTCCTTGACGGCGGTGACGCTGACAGCGACCTCGGCCTCTTCACCGGCGTGGTCGCCGCCGACGAGCTTCGAGCGGAACGTGGTGTCTTCGCCGGCCGTGAGCGACTCGATGGCCTCATCGATTCCCTCGAGCAGCTCGCCGGAACCGAGTTCGTACGACACGCCCTCGGCGCGGTCGATCTCGGCGCCGTCGATCGTCGCGACGAGGTTCAGCTCCACGAAGTCGCCGGTCGCGGCGGGGCGGTCGACGGTGATGAGCGTGCCGAAGCGCGCGCGGAGGCTGTCGAGCTCCGCGTCGATCGCGGCTTCGTCGGTTTCGACGGCGTCGACCGTGACGGTCAGGCCCTCGTACGCCGGCAGCTCGAACTCGGGGCGCACGTCGACCTCGACCGTGACCTTGAGGTCGCCCGAGAAGTCGGAGAGCTCGGGGAGCTCGACGACCTCGGCCTCGGGACGACCGAGAACGCGGATCTCGTTATCGGCGACGGCCGCACGGAAGAAGCCGTCGAGGCCCTCGTTGACCGCGTGCTCGATGACGGCACCGCGACCCATGCGCTGATCGATGATGGGTGCGGGGACCTTGCCCTTGCGGAAGCCGGGGATCTGCACGTCCTGAGCGATGTGCTCATACGCGTGATCGATGCTCGGCTTGAGCTCTTCGGGCGAGACCGTGATGTGGAGCTTCACCCGGGTGGGGCTCAGCTGCTCGACGGTGCTGGTGACCATGCCTGTTGTTCTCCTCTGGTTCCCGCGACAGCGCGCGGTGGCTGAAGGTTGTGGGGTCTTCGGGGGTCCGATACGTCGGGGCGACAGGATTTGAACCTGCGACTTCCCGCTCCCAAAGCGGGCGCTCTACCAAGCTGAGCTACGCCCCGGGCGGCGGGCACGCGAACGTGCACCGAAATCGGCCCCCGTTAGTCTAGCCGACCTGCTCCGCGCGTCGGGACGAACGCCGGTGTCCGCGTGCGAGCGGGCCGTTGATGTCGGCTACACTTGCGGATGCGGCGAGTGATTGCTGCGCATATTCCGGCACTTTCCGCCGGAATATGGGGCTGTAGCTTAGTGGTAAAGCCTCTGTCTTCCAAACAGATGATGCGAGTTCGATTCTCGTCAGCCCCTCCACTTCTTGATCCGGGCACCCCGCCCGTCAGCGCGACGAGGATTCCGAGTGGCGCTCGATGTGCTCGAGGTACCGGGCTGCGTTGCTGACCATACCGGCACGTTCCTCATCCGTCAGCGCGCGGCGTACCTTCGCGGGTACCCCGGCGACGAGCGAACCGTCCGGGATCACCGCGTTCTCGAGCACGACTGCTCCCCCGGCCACGAGGCATCCGGCACCGATCTGCGCACCGTTGAGCACCACGGCTCCCATCCCGATCAGCGAACCGTCGCCGATCGTGCAGCCGTGCACGACGGCGTTGTGCCCGACCGACACGTCGACACCGAGCACCACGGGTGAGCCGCGATCGACGTGCACGCTGACGTTGTCCTGCAGGTTGCTCCGGGCGCCGATCGTGATCGAGTCGCCGTCCGCGCGAAGCACCGCGTTGTACCAGACGCTCGCGTGCTCCCCCAGGGCGACCGCGCCGATCACGCGCGCACCGGCGGCGACGAACGCCGTCGGATCGATCGTGGGGCGTGAATCGCCGAGAGCGAGGATGGAGGCATCGGAGGAGACGGTCATGACCCGACCCTACCGACGCGGCATCCTCAGCCGGCGGCCGCCAGCGCGGACTTCAGCGCCGCCGTGTACTGCGGTGCCAGAGAGTCGACGAATGTCACCGTCAAGTGGTCCTGGTCGCGGTAGACGCCGGCACCGCCGACGACGGGGAAGCAGATCGTGTCGTCGCAGTAGACCGACGTGAAATCGAGAAGGGTCACGTCCTGCTGCCCCTCGGCCGCCCCCCGAAGCGGATCGTTCGCCACGAGCACGTCGCTTCGCGCACCCTCGCACGAAGCCGCATCCCTCGTCCGAAGGCACTTGTTCGGATCGGTCTCCCACACCGGGTTGTCGACGACGGTCACGACGGGCACGCCCGCATCCGTCATCGTCGACCACGCGGCCCGGTACCCCGCCACCGCGGCGTCGTACGACGAGTCGTAGCCCGCCGCCGAGTACGGCGTGGTCGCGAGCGCCGAGGTGAAGACGACGTCCGGCGGGTCGGCCTGGAGGTCTGCCGCGACGTCGCCGCGCCACTGGGTGCACGCACCGCCGAACGCACCGCCCGTCGAGAGCGGGGTGTCATTCCACGGGCACGCGCCCTTGAAGTAGGTCACCAACCGCCAGCCGTTGTCGTCGGCGATCCGCTGGAACGTCGACAGCAACTGGAACGCGTGACTGTCGCCGATGAGCGCCACGGTGGGCGCGTCGGGCGCGTCCGACCCGAACTCGCACGACACCGGCCGGGCGTCGTTCAGCTGTACGAAGCACTGTTCGTCGGACGGCTTGTCGACGCCGGCAAAACCTGGACTCGGCAGGATCGTGTCGGAGGGCGTCGCGCCCGCGCAGTCCTCATCGAGAACGGATGCGGCGCCGAAGCACTCCGGGGGATTGTCGCGCAGCTCGGCGAGTTGCTGCACACCCGCCTGGTAGGCGGGGGCGTTGAGAGCCCACGCCCCTCCCGCCGTACCCGCGACGAGCAGCATCGCAGCCAGTGACGCCCAGAGCGTCACCTTTGCGGGGCGGAGAGTCAGCACCCGCCAGCCGCGCGCCGGATCCTCGACGAACCGCTTGGTCAGCCAGGCGAGCACGAAACAGATCGCCAGCAGCGCGACACGGTGGTAGATCGACAGGCCCCAGAAGGGCACGGACGGCGCGATGATGATCAGCGGCCAGTGCCAGAGGTAGAGCGAATATGAGATGTCTCCGGTGAATCGCATCGGCGCGACCGACAGGATCCGCGTCGGATACCACCACCGTTCCGCGTTGGACGCGGCGATCACCGCGGCTGCCCCGAGCGCCGGAAGGAGCGCCGCGTACCCGGGGAATGCCGTCGTGCCATCGAATCTGAAAGCCGTATAGACGAGCGCGATGATCCCCGCCCAGCCGAGCACGAAGCTTCCCAGGGCGTGACGGATGCGGAGCGCCGGCACCAACGCGATCATCGCGCCGAGACCGAACTCCCACATCCGGGTGAAGGTGACGAAGTACGCGGGCGCCGGGTTGGTCAGCGTGAAGACGATCGAGAACAGGAGCGACGCGGCACTCACGACGGCGAGGGTCACGAGGACCGCCGTACGGCGACGCCCCGAGAGGAACTTCGTCCCGATCCACGCGGCGAGCAGCATCAGCAGCGGCCACAGCACGTAGAACTGCTCTTCGAGCGACAGCGACCAGTAGTGCTGCACCATCGACGGGTCGCCCGCGTGGTTCAGGTAGTCGGCCGACGTGAACGCCAGGTACCAGTTCTCGACGTAGAAGGTCGACGCGATGATCTCGCTGATCTCGCGCTGCAAGCCCGACACCGGCATCAGGTAGGGCGAGGCGGCGACGATCGCGGAGAAGAGCAGCACGAGAAGGGACGCCGGCAGCAGACGTCGCGCGCGACGAGCCCAGAACTGGCCGAGACGTACCGTGCCGGTTGCCGTGAGTTCGCGCATCAAGTGGCCGGTGATGAGAAAACCGGAGATGACGAAGAACACGTCGACACCGGCGTACCCGCCGGGCAGGCGTCCGGGCCAGAAATGGTAGAGCACGACGAGCAGGACGGCGATCGCGCGCAATCCCTGCACGTGGGGAAGGAATCGCGACGGCTCCGCGTGCTCGGGCGACCGATCACGCCGAAGCCCTGCTCCGCCGACGGCCGGTGCACCGGATCGCGGGGACGTCGAATCGTGTTCAGTCGCTGCCACCCCTCGACGGTAGCCGCTCGATCTCGAATTGCCCGGGCGCGACGCGTTCGGATAAGTCCGGCCGCAGCTCCTCACGCGTCACCGGCCGATGAGATAAGCGCAGCCTCATCTTGCTTGCGGAATTTTGCAGCCTCACTAGCGTTGGAAACAGCAGTTGAGACTGCAGAACATGGAGGCACCACAATGTCGAAGCATCAGACCATTCCCGCAACCGCTGCGGACCCCACGGTCGCGGCGGGTGCAGCTCAGTTCCTGACCCCCGTCACCCTCGGACTCCAGGCCCTCGCCGTCAACGGTAAGCAGGCCCACTGGAACGTTCGCGGCGCCAACTTCATCGCGATCCACGAACTTCTGGACACGGTCGTCGACCACGCGCAGGAGTACGCCGATCTCGCCGCGGAGCGCATCGTCGCCCTCGGCCTGCCGGTCGACGCACGCCTCAGCACGGTGGCCGAGAAGACCCTTCCCTCGACCGTCCCGGCCGGCTTCACGCAGTGGGACGACATGATCCGCCACATCGTGGCCGACATCGACGGCGTGATCGTCGACGTGCAGACCGCGATCGACGGACTGGACGAGATCGACCTCACGAGCCAGGACATCGTCATCGCGATCCGCGCGGGCCTCGAGAAGGACCGCTGGTTCCTCTCCGCGCACCTCGCCGAGTAGCACTCGTGCAGAAAGCCCCGCCGATGTTGTCGATCGGCGGGGCTTTGTCGCGTCCGGGGGCGCTCAGGCGAGGTGGGTGGCGCGGCCGCTGAGGAGCGTTGCACGCACCTCCATGGAGCTGAGCCCGGGTTCGTCCGCCCGTCGAGGATCTTCGGCGCAGAGCACGAGATCTGCGCGCCCGCCGACCTCGATGGACGACGGATGCAGAGACCCGCCGTGCGTGGATGCCGCCAGCGCCGTCTCGAGCGGCAGCGTCTCCTCCGCGCGCCACGGCTCGCGGCCGTCGCGCGTGCGGAACACGGCCGCCGCCATGCTGACCCACGGATCGAGCGGTGCGACCGGTGCATCCGATCCGAGCAGCACGTTGGCGCCCGCGTCGATGAAGGACCGGAGCGGGTACGCCGTCGCGGTCTGGTCCGCCCAGATCGTGTCGGTGAGTTCACGATCGTCGATGGCGTGAGCGGGCTGGACGCTCGCGCCCACGCCCAGCCGGGCGAAACGCGGGATATCGCTCCGCGCCACCAGCTGGGCGTGTTCGATGGTGCCCCACGCGCCGGTCGCGGCGAACGCATCGAGCGCGAAGCGATTCGCCTCGTCGCCGATGGCATGGATCGCCGAGGCGAACCCGGCTCCCGTCGCCGTCATCATGAGCGCCAGGAGCTCCTCCGGCGGCACGGCCAGCACTCCCCGGTCCGCCGGGTCGTCACCGTAGGGATGGGAGCAGGCGGCCGTCCGCGTGCCGAGCGAGCCGTCGGTGATGACCTTCATCGGCCCTACACGGATGAGGTCGTGCGGGGCGCCGGCAAGCACATCACCGGTGCGCAGACCAGCGGCGATGGCACGCTCGAGGTCGTTCGGGTAGATTCCGAACTCGACGCGGAGCCCGTCGAACCCGGCCGCCGCGCGGCGCGACCAGGACTCCGCGTTCCACATCAGGTCGAGATCGACGATCCCGACGACCCCGCGGCGGGCCGCATCCGCTGCCATCGCGAGCACCGCGGCATCGGCGGAGAGTGGATCGCCGAGATTCATGCGCAGCCCCACTTCGAACGCGGGGCCTTCTCGGAGGACGCCGTCCGGGGTGTCGAATCCCTCGCGGGCGAGCGCCGCGCTGTTGACCCACACACTGTGCAGGTCTGCGTTGATGAGGTACGTGGGGACGTCGCCGGTGGCAGCGTCCAGGAGCTCGAGGCTCGGCGCATCCGGCCAGAACGCGTCGCGCATGCCCACGCCGATGCGGCGCCCGTCGGCGAGGATCGGCGCGTCGGCCATCCGCCGAGCCGCCTCCGCCGCCGATCCCATCGCATCCAGCGGTACTCGCCGCACGGCGAGGGCGTACTGGGTGGCGTGCACGTGGTGATCCCACAGCCCGGACACGAGGAAGGCCCCCTCCGCCTCGAGCACGTCGCCGGGCAGGCGCAGCGCGCCCGTGGGCGCGATGTCGGCGATGCGGCCGTCCGCCAGCAGGAGATCGTGGAGCCCCGCATCCGGCAACAACTCTGCGCCCGGACCGACGATCCGCGCACCCCGGACCGCGTCGAACGTGCGGCCGCTCACCGCGGTGGACGCGCCGCGTGGGCGCGGGCCATCTCGTCCGCGAGTGCGGGATTCGGATGCGGGCCGCCCTCCCGGAGCATGTCGACGATGTGCTCGACGGTCTCTGCGGGGCGGTTCTGGCTGAGTTTCCGCTTCGCGACGACGCGGGTCGGGGTCAAGCGGAAGCCCACCGTCCCCTTCTCGAGGCGCTGCACGAACGCGTCGTCGTTCGGGCGCTCCCACAACCGACGCGGTTCGGGCATCCCGCCTTCGAAGTGATCGACCAGCCGGTCGAGCACGGCCAGATTCTCCTCGGTCGACAACACCTCCGGCACGCCGCTCAGGTGCGCGGAGATGAAGTTCCACGTCGGAACGGCGGGCGCGTCGTCGTACCAGCCGGGCGAGATGTACCCGTGCGGTCCCTGCACGACGATGAGCAGCTCCCGCTCGTCCAGCCCGTGGATCAGGTCATCCGGTTTGCCGACGTGCCCGACGATCGTCAGGTCGTCGCGGTCTTCGTCGAGAAGCACGGCGTAATGCGAGGCGACCAGACCGGTGTCCGTCTGACTCACGAGCGTGACCCACGGATTGCGCGCGATCAGGCGGCGGATCTCGGCCACGTCCGTCATCGCGAAGCTCGGGTTCTGTCTCATTTCTTCCTCACGTCGAAAACGATCGGTGCGTTCAGCGCTGGCAGGAGGGGCACCAGTACAGCTTCCGGGCTGCCATCTCCTCGAGCAGGATCGCGGTGCCGCACACACGACACGGCAGCCCGGCGCGGTGATATACCCAGTGCCGATCGTCGCGGCGTGCCATCGCCGCACGCCATTGGTCTGGATCCAGGTCGTCCATCGTCATCATCTGACCGGTCTCGACCCCGATGGCGAGCAGGCGCACCCAATCACGCCACACCTCCCGCACCGCCTGCTCGGGCACCTCTCTCCCCGGCGTGTGCGGGTTCAGGCGCGCACGGAACAGCAGCTCGGCGCGGTAGACGTTGCCGATCCCGCTCACGACCGACTGATCCATCAGCAGGAGCCCGATCGGGGTCGGCTTGCGGCGCACCACGGAGACGAAGCGCTCCTCCCCCTCGTCGGCATCATCGACGAGAGGGTCCGGCCCGAGCTTCGCGATCGCCGCCTGCACTTCTTCCGGGCTCTGGATCGCGCACGCGGTCGGGCCGCGCAGGTCCGCGCAGGTCGCCTCCGTCAGCAGGCGCAGCCGCACCTGACCGACGACGGGAGGAGGCCACTCGACGTCGGACTCGGGCAGACCGGTCGTCTGCTCCGACATCCGCACGTGCACGCGGGCCTTTCGCGGCGCGCCGATGGAGCTGAGCGAATTCTCCCCCGCCGCATCGAGCACCGCGTCGCCGGGGGCCGTGCCCCGCTGGTTCGTCTGCCCCATACGTCCGTTCGCCGAGGCGATCGTCGGGTCGACGAGGATCTCGCCCGAGAAGTCCCATGCGCCGTACATGCCAAGGTGCACCCGCAGCCAGGTATCGCCTTCGAACTCGAGGAACATCTGCTTGCCGACGGCGCGAACACGCATCGCCTCGCGCCCATCGAGCATCGCGGCGCCCTCCGCGAACCGCCCCTGCGGGCTGGCCGCCGATACTCGGTGGCCGACGATGTTGCGGTCGAACTGGCGAGCGATGCGGTGGACGGAATGCCCCTCGGGCATCAGCCCGCTTCCGGATCGAAGCTGCTCGAATCCGCCGCGAGCACGCTCGGGCCGGCCTCGAGCCCCGCCCGCGGATCGGGCAGCAGCGAACCGTCCTGCTCGAACGCGGCGATCTGCGCGATCCGGCGCACGTGGCGCTCTTCACCCGAGAACGGCGTGGCGATGAAGCGGTCGATGAAGGTCGATGCTTCGTCGAACGTGTGCTGTCGTGCACCGATCGCGATGACGTTCGCGTCGTTGTGTTCACGAGCGAGCTCAGCCGTGGCGATGTTCCACACGAGCGCGGCGCGGATACCGACGACCTTGTTCGCCGCGATCTGCTCACCGTTGCCCGAGCCGCCGAACACGATCCCGAGAGTGGGGATGCCGGCCGCCTGGTCGCGGACGACGGCCTGTGCCGCACGGATGCAGAACGCCGGGTAGTCGTCGACCGCGTCGTACTCGAGGGGCCCGTGATCGACGACGTCATGGCCCTGTTCGGCCAGGTGATGCTGCAGCTGAGTGGAGAACTCCAGGCCGGCGTGATCGGTCGCGATGTGGATGCGCATGAAGCTCATCCTAGAGATCACTCAGGGCGCGATCCCGGCCGCAGCCGGCTTGAATCCGGCGCGCACGTTCTCGCAGCATCCGGGGCGGCACACGTCGAACCACGGACCGAGAGAGGTGCGGTGCGGTCGGTCGGATGCGGCGTCGCCGCGCAGACGCTCCTCGATGAGGTCGACGAGTCCCGACACGTACGCCGGGTCGATACCGGGCGTCGGCGTGCGGACCGCACGGATGCCGGCTTCCTCGGCCGCTTCCATCGCCTCGGTGTCGAGGTCCCAGAGCACCTCCATGTGGTCGCTGACGAAGCCGAGTGGCACGATCGCGACGGCGTCGATGTCGCGCCCCGGCAGTTCGCCGATCACATCGCACACGTCGGGTTCGAGCCACGGCTGCGTCGGCGGGCCGGAGCGGGACTGGTAGACGAGCTCCCAACCGATGCCGGTCGCCTCCGGGATCGCCTCGGCGATCTCGCTCATCACGATCTCGGCCACGGCTTCGTGCTGCGCGGCATAGGCGCCGCCGGGACCGAAATCGATGTCGCGGGGACCCGAACGCTGCGCGTCGGCCAGCGGGATGCTGTGGGTGGAGAAGAGCACGCGGATGCGGTCCGCCGGCACGCCCTCCGCGAGGAATCCCGCGACCGCATCACGCACACCGGCGATGAACGGCGCCACGAAACCGGGATGATCGAAGAACTGCCGCACCTTGTCGATCGTGATCGTGCCCGCAAGCCCGGTCTCGGTCAGCACGCGCGCGTAGTCCTCCCGGTACTGGCGGCAGCTGGAGAACGAGCTGTAGGCGCTCGTGGCGAGTCCGAGAAGGGTCTTCGCTCCGGCATCCGCCGCCTCGCGGACCGCATCCTCGAGGTAGGGAGCCCAGTTGCGATTGCCCCAGAAGACGGGCAGATCGAGGCCCCGCGACGCGAGCTCCGCTTCGAGCGCCGACTTCAGCGCGGCGTTCTGCGCGTTGATCGGACTCACGCCACCAAAGTGCCGGTAGTGGTGGGCAACTTCTTCGAGACGTTCGTCGGGGATGCCGCGGCCGCGCGTGACGTTCCGGAGGAACGGGATGACGTCATCCTGACCTTCCGGCCCGCCGAATCCCGCGAGCAGGATGCCGTCGTAGTCGGTGGGTTCCTCCACGTGAGGGGGCCCGGTCACCGCCTGCGCCGAGGCGAACGGGACGCCCTCGGGCGCTCGGGCCGACAGGGATTCACTCGCTTCAAGAGAGCTCACGCGTCTATTCTGCATCCGGATTCGGAGGAGGTGGACCGGTCCGCTCCGCACGTCGAGACGTGGTATCCGGTGATGCGGCGCCGCGAAGACGACCGATGTCGCCCGCCGACCGTAGGCTGGAGGCGTCGTCGTCGTCGCCAGCCGCGCGCCCTCGGCATCCATGACCCCAGAACCCACGGGAGCAACGCAGTGCCTGGAGAGAACCTCACCCGCATCGAGGCGCAAGAGCGCCGCGCTGTCGTCGATACGCAGTCCTACCAGGTCGTCCTCGACCTGACGACAGGTCCGGAGGTCTTCCGGTCCACCACCACCGTGCGTTTCACGGCGACCGAGGGCGCATCGACCTTCATCGACCTGATCGCGCGCGAGGTTCACGCGATCACCCTGAACGGCAGCGACGTGGACGTCGCCGCCTTCGCCGACTCGCGTATCGCACTCGACGGTCTGGCTGCCGAGAACGTCCTCGTCGTCGACGCCGACTGCCTGTACACCAACACGGGCGAGGGGCTGCATCGCTTCGTCGACCCGGTGGACGGCGAGGTGTACCTCTACTCGCAGTTCGAGGTGCCCGATTCGCGCCGCGTCTTCGCGGTGTTCGAGCAGCCCGACCTCAAGGCGGAGTTCCAGTTCACGATCACCGCGCCGGACGCGTGGAAGGTCGTCTCGAACTCCCCCACCCCCGACCCCGTGCCCGCCGGCGAGGGCGTCGCGACGTGGACCTTCGAGCCGACCCCGCGCATCTCGTCGTACATCACCGCCCTCGTGGCAGGGCCCTACGAGTCCACGTTCTCCGAACTCACCAGCGCCTCGGGCCGGGTCATCCCGCTCGGCGTGTACGCACGCAAGAGCCTGTGGCAGCACCTCGACGCCGACTACGTGTTCGAGAAGACCCGGCAGGGCTTCGCGTACTACGAAGAGAAGTTCGGGGTGCCGTACCCGTTCGCGAAGTACGACCAGCTCTTCGTGCCCGAGTTCAACGCCGGCGCGATGGAGAACGCGGGCGCGGTGACCTTCACCGAGACCTATGTGTTCCGCAGCAAGGTGACGGATGCGGTCAAGGAGCGCCGCGTCGTCACGATCCTGCACGAGCTGGCGCACATGTGGTTCGGTGACCTGGTCACCATGAAGTGGTGGAACGGCCTGTGGCTCAACGAGTCCTTCGCGGAATGGGCGTCCACCATCGCCACCGCCGAGGCGACGGAGTGGACCGAGGCGTGGACCACGTTCAACGCGATGGAGAAGAGCTGGGCCTACCGCCAGGACCAGTTGCCCTCGACCCATCCGGTCGTCGCCGAGATCAACGACCTCGAAGACGTTCAGGTGAACTTCGACGGCATCACCTACGCCAAGGGCGGCTCGGTGCTCAAGCAGCTCGCCGCGTGGGTGGGCATCGAAGAATTCTTCGCGGGCGTCTCCGCCTACTTCCAGAAGCACTCGTGGGGCAACACCGAGCTCGGCGACCTGCTCGTCGAGCTCGAGCAGACCAGCGGTCGCGAGCTGACCGAGTGGTCGAAGAAGTGGCTCGAGACCGCGGGCGTGAACACGCTGACGCCCGCCGTGGAGGAGTCCGTCGACGGCACGATCACGCGGTTCTCGATCATCCAGACCGCGCCCGCCGACTACCCCACGATCCGTCCCCACCGCCTCGGCGTCGGGTTCTACGACCTGCAGGGTGACCGGCTCGTGCGCGTGCACAACCTCGAGCTCGATGTCGACGGTGACCGTACCGATGTCGCGGAGCTCATCGGGCACCGTCGTCCCGACCTCATCCTTCTGAACGACGATGATCTGGCCTACGCCAAGATCCGCCTGGACGACCGGTCGCTCGAGACCGCGGTCGCCCACCTCGCCAAGATCGAGGACCCGCTGGCGCGGTCGCTCGTGTGGGGAGCGGCGTGGGATCAGACACGCGACGCCGAGTCGTCCGCATCCGCGTACATCGATCTCGTGCTGGGCAACATCGGTTCGGAGACCGAGTCGACGACGGTTCGGACCACACTCGGACAGCTGCAGCTCGCCGCGAACTCGTACGTTGCTCCCGAACTGCGCACGCAGAGCCGCATCACGGTCGCAGACCGCCTGTGGGCGCTCGCGCAAGACGCCACGGCCGGCAGCGACAGCCAGTTGCAGTTCGTGACGGCGTTCGCCTCCGCTGCGGCGACCCCGGAGCAGGTCGAGATCGTGCGAGCCCTCCGCTCGGGCGAGATCGTGCTCGAGGGGCTCGAGATCGACGCAGACCTGTCGTGGGCGCTGCTCGTCTCGCTCGCCGCCGGCGGCGTCGTCACCGCGGGCGACATCGACGAAGCCCTCGCCGCAGACAACACCGCCAAGGGCGGGGAGTTCGCCGCGCAGGCGAAGGCCGCGCTCCCGAGTGCCGACGCGAAGCAGGCGGCGTGGCGCTCGCTCGTGGAGAACACGGATCTGCCGAACACCGTCGTCCGCTCCACCGCTGCGGGCTTCGTGCACCCGGCCACGGTCGAGTACCTCGAGCCGTTCGTCGCCTCGTACTTCGACATGCTGCTGCCGATCTGGGCGGACCGGTCGTACCAGATCGCGAGCTACCTGATCGTCGGACTGTACCCGGCCCCGCTCGCGAACATCGCGCTGCGCGATGCGACGCGGTCGTGGCTCACGTCGAACTCCGACGCGCCGGCCGCGCTTCGCCGCCTGGTCGCGGAGAACCTCGCCGGTGTCGAGCGCGCCCTCGCGGTGCAGGAGCGCGACGCGCAGTAGCCGCCAGGCCGCACCGGATGCCCCGTTCCCTCGCGGAGCGGGGCATCCGTCGTCTCCTCCTCGGGGATGACACGGCGCGGCGGATCCGCTACTTCCGGCGGAGGCACGGACGAGGCCCGCGCCGTAGCGTGGGATGCATGATCGTTGCAGAGAACCTCAGCAAGGACTTCGGCGCAAAGCATGCCGTCTCCGACGTCACCTTCACGGTGCACCCCGGCCGGGTGACCGGCTTCCTCGGCCCGAACGGTGCCGGAAAGTCCACGACGATGCGCATGATCGTCGGCCTCGACAACCCGACGCGGGGACGCGTCACGGTCGACGGCCGCGACTATCGGCAGATGCGTTCGCCGCTCACGGAGGTGGGCGTGCTCCTCGATGCGAAAGCCGTGCACACCGGCCGATCGGCGCGGAACCATCTGCGTGCGCTGGCGGCGACGCACGGCATCCCCGTGTCGCGGGTCGACGAGGTCATCGCTCTCACCGGGCTCGAGTCCGTCGCCCGCAAGCGTGCCGGCGGGTTCTCGCTCGGGATGGGGCAGCGCCTCGGAATAGCCGCAGCGCTTCTCGGCGATCCGCGAACGCTGATCCTCGATGAGCCCGTGAACGGTCTCGACCCCGAGGGTGTGCGCTGGGTGCGGGAGTTCGTGCGGTATCTCGCCGCCGAGGGACGCACCGTGCTGCTTTCCAGCCACCTCATGAGCGAGATGGCGATCACCGCCGATCACATCATCGTGCTCGGGCGCGGGAAGGTCCTCGCGGACGCCCCCGTCGGCGACCTCGTGCGCGATTGGACGAGATCCGCCGTGCGCGTGCGTACCCCTCGCCTCGACGAGCTGGCCGCTGCGCTGAGCAGCGACGACATCGATATCACCCGAATCGATCCGGGCCTCGCCGACGTGACAGGAGTGAGCGCCGAGCAGATCGGCGACACCGCCGCACGGCTCGGCCTGCCCATCCACGAGCTGACCCCCCAGTCCGGTTCTCTCGAGGAGGCCTACCTCGCCCTGACCGGCGAAGCGGTCGAGTACAAGTCCAAGGAGCTGTCATGACCACCGCCACCACACCGCAGACCGGCGTCGCCGAGTCCCCTTATCGTCTGAGCTTCCTCCGCGTCGTGCGGAGCGAACTGATCAAGCTCGTCACTCTTCGCTCGCCCTGGTGGTCGATCGGAATCGTCGCCGTGCTCTCGGTCGGGATGTCGCTGCTGATCGCCTTCGCGCTCACCGGGTTCCCCGGAGCCCCGGCCGGAAATGCGGAGCTGGCTCTGCAGGTCGTTCTGGCACCGACGAGCTTCACCGTGCTCCTGGCGGTCATCATCGGCAGCATCCAGGTGACCGGCGAGTATTCGACCGGCATGATGCGCTCGACGCTCACCGCCGCACCGGGCCGGATCGGCTCGCTACTGGCCAAAGCGACGGTCATCGCGGCGTTCGTCTTCGTGTCGACCCTGGCGATCTTCCTGATCGCGGCGGTCGCCACCGCTCCGATCGTCGCCGGCGCCGGCGCGGGTATCGACGTCGCCGACGTCGGCTCGTGGCTGCCGCGGTTCGCTGCGGGTGCCTTCATGCTGGCGGTCATCTCCGTCATCGGCGTCGCGGCGGGCTACATCCTGCGGAACGGTCCGGGGGCGATTGCGATGGGAGTCGGGATCGTCTTCGTCCTCCCGCTCCTGCCGGCCTTCTTCCCCGCATCGCCCGGCTGGGAGTGGATCCAGGATGTCGCGAAGTACCTACCGACGTCCGCCGGCCAGGCGCTGATGTCCGCGGGCGGTAACGGTGCGCTCGAGCCCTGGGCCGCAGCGCTCACCCTCCTCGCATGGGCGGTCGTCGGCCTCGGGCTCGGCGGAGTGATTCTGCGCACCCGCGACGCGTAGGTCCGCACCCAGGGAGGGCATCGGGGCGCTCGGTAACATCGAGACAATGGATATCGACATCACGGCCCCGGAGACCTGGGCAGCCATCGGTGGATTCTTCGCAGGCATCGGGTTCACACTCCTGCAAATCCTGCTGATCATCGCCGTCGCCCTCGTCATCGGCCTGATCCTGAAAGCGGTGATCCATCGGGTCGTCGAGCGAATCGTCTCCGGAGCGAAGACGAAGGCCCGCGTCGACGACACGCAAGCTCTCGACCGCTCGCCTCTCGCAGCCGTCCGCCTCGTGCAGCGCACGCGGACGCTCGGGTCGATCCTCCAGAACATCGCCGGGGTGACCGTCGTCATCGTCGCCGTCATCCTCATCGTGAACGTCGTCGCACCCGACATCCTCAGTTCCTTCGCCCTGCTGACCGCGGCGATCGGCGCGGGGCTCGGCTTCGGCGCCCAGAACATTGTGAAGGACGTGCTGAACGGCATCTTCATCGTGGCCGAAGACCAGGTCGGCATCGGCGACGTCGTCGACCTGGGGCTTGCGACCGGTGTCGTCGAATACGTGAGCGTCCGCGTGACGCACGTCCGCGACGTGAACGGCACGCTCTGGTACGTCCGCAACGGTGAGATCACCCGGATCGGGAACATGTCCCAGGGGTGGTCGCGCGTGATCATCGACCTCGCCGTGCCGGCCGACGCCGACCTCGACGCGGTCGAGAAAGCCATGCTCGACGCCGCCCGCGGCCTCGCCAAGGATACGAAGTGGCGTACCCGCGTCATCGAGCAGCCGGAGATCTGGGGCCTCGAATCGGTGTCGGGCGATGCCCTCGTCATCCGCCTCGTGCAGAAGACCCGGTCGAACGCAAAGGACGACGTCGCACGCGAACTGCGCGTGCGGCTCAAGCGCGCGATGGATGCGATGGACGTGCGCCTCCCGCAGCTGAACTCCATCACCTTGACCGGTTTCGAGGGGGCCCAGAGCGTGCGCGGCGCGAATCCCCCGCGTACCCGGCCGACTCCGATCGCCGCACCGGTACGGCCCGTCTGGAAGCCGAAGCGCACCGGGCGCGGCGCCGCGGCGAAAGATGACAACGGGTCGACGCCTCCGGAGGCCTCTCCCGGCAAGGAGACGGACGCATGACCGATACCCCGATCAGCTTCTACGACCAGGTCGGCGGCCGCGCGTTCTTCGAGCGATTCGTCGACGTGTTCTACGAGGGGGTCGCCGACGATCCCGTGCTGCGCCCGATGTACCCGGATGCGGACCTCGGCCCGGCCCGTGAGCGGATGCTGCTCTTCCTCGAGCAGTACTGGGGCGGTCCCACGACCTACAGCGACCAACGGGGCCATCCGCGCCTCCGCCTGCGGCACGCCGGGTTCCACGTGAATCCCGACGCCCGCGACCGCTGGCTCGCGCACATGAGACGCGCGGTGGACGCCGTCGCTCTCCCCCCGATCCTCGAGGCGACGCTCTGGGACTACCTCACGCGCGCGGCGCATGCGATGGTGAATACCTTCGAGCCGAGCGGAATCGGTCCCTCGACGGGCGGTCGCCCGGAGCACGGGATCGCCGCCCCGACCGGAGACGAGCTCACGAAGGAGTAGCCGTGCCCGCCACGACCCACGAAACCGACGTCCTGGTGATCGGATGGGGCCTCTCCGGTCTCGTGGCGGCAGCGGAGGCCGCGGCCGCCGGACGGCGCGTCATCATCGTCGATCAGCAGAATCGCGCGGACTTCGGCGCACAGGCGTGGTGGTCGTTCGGTGGACTGTTCTTCATCGATTCCCCCGAACAGCGCCGGATGGGGGTGCGTGACTCGATCGAGCTGGCGCGTCAGGACTGGTTCGCGACCGCGGGTTTCGACCGACCCGAAGACGAGTGGCCGCGGCGCTGGGCGGATGCGTATCTCGCGTTCGCGCACGAGGAGAAGCGATCGTGGCTGCGGCAGAAGGGCGTCGGGTTCTTCCCCGTGGTCGGTTGGGCGGAGCGCGGCGGGTACACGGCGACCGGCCCCGGAAACTCCGTTCCCCGGTTCCACATCACCTGGGGCACCGGTCCCGGCATCGTCGCCCCGTTCCAGCGAGAGGTCGAGGCCGGTGAGCGGAGCGGGCGGATCACGGTGCTCCCCCGCCACCGCGTCACGGAGTTGGTCGCCCGGAACGGCGTTGTCGTCGGCGTGACCGGCGACATCCGCGAACCCACCGGTGCGCCGCGCGGCGTGGCCGCAGACGCCGCCGTCACCTCCGATTTCGAGGTCCGCGCGGGGGCGACCATCGTCTCCTCGGGCGGCATCGGCGGAAATCACGACCTCGTGCGGCGCAACTGGCCCGCACGTCTCGGCACGGCGCCGGAGACCATGATCACCGGCGTGCCCGCCTACGTGGACGGCGCCATGCTGAGCACCGCGGAGCGCACGGGCGCCCGACTCATTAACGGCGATCGGATGTGGCACTACGTCGAGGGCATTCAGAACGTCGATCCGGTCTGGCCCGCGCATGGGATCCGCATCCTGCCCGGACCGTCATCGGTGTGGCTCGACGCGAGCGGCACGCGACTCCCCGTTCCTCTGTTCCCCGGCTTCGACACGCTCGGCACGCTCGCGCACCTCCGAGCGACCGGTCATGACCATTCCTGGTTCGTGCTCTCGCAGCGCATCGTCGAGAAGGAATTCACGCTTTCCGGCAGTGAGCAGAATCCCGATCTGACCGGCAAGGATGTGCGTCTGCTCCTCAGATCGCGGCTTGGTCGCGGGGCGTCCGCACCGGTGCAGGCGTTCCTCGATCACGGTGCCGACTTCGTCGTCCGGGACTCCCTCGACGATCTGCTCGCGGGGATGAGCGAGCTGCCCGGTGGTGACGCGCTCGATCTCGAGCGCGCGCGGTACGAGATCGAATCACGGGACCGGGAGATCGCCAACCCGTTCACGAAGGACGCCCAGATCGCGATGCTCCGCTCCGCTCGCGCCTTCCGGGGCGATCGCCTGATCCGCACGGCCGCACCGCACCGCATCCTCGATCCGGCCGCCGGCCCGCTCATCGCGGTCAAGCTCCACGTCCTCACCCGAAAGTCCCTGGGCGGGATCCAGACCGATCTCGACGCCCGCGCGCTCCGACCCGACGGCACCCCTATTCCCGGGCTGTACGCGGCCGGCGAAGCGAGCGGGTTCGGCGGCGGCGGGATGCACGGCTACCGCGCACTCGAGGGCACATTCCTCGGCGGGTGCCTGTTCTCGGGGCGAACAGCAGGCCGTGCGGCGGCGCGCGCGGTGTAGCCGGCGGGTCAGCGCCCGGTCGCGCGAACGGCCGTGAGGCCGCTCCGGCGCGGCTCACGGATCAGCACGTGACCGCGCTGCAGCGTGAGGCGGGTCCAACCCGGCGCCCGGAGAACGTCGATCGTCTCATCGCCGAGCACGAACCCCATCGAGACGGCCGCGAACGCCGCGCCGCGAACGATGCCGTTCAACTCCGGGTCGTTCTCGCCCCAGATGCGCGCTCGAACCGTTCGGACGACGTCCTCGCCCGGGTCGGTCGGAAGTTCGTGCGCGACGGCCGCCATTCCCCACTGCGCGCGCGTCGCCAGCACCGCTGAGGTCAGCGGCGCCGCGCGCTCCCATCCCGACCGCGGCGGCGACACGCCGGCCCAGGCAGCCCGAACCGATGTCTCCGGCAGAGTGACCTGGTTCTCCGCGACGTCGGCGGTGAGTCCCGTGGCCGTCACCGTCAGGTCGCACTCGAGTTCGGCATCGACCGGGAGCACCCGCATCGCGAGGACGGTCGGCATCGACTCCAGCAGACTCCGCGGCGCGAGGACGCCCGCGGTCATCGCGAGCGCGCCGGAGGCGGCGACCAGGCGCACGCTCGCATCGGGGTCGACGATCGCGACGCGACCGGCGAAGGTCAGGGCGTCGGCGGCCGCGGCGGCATCCGGGAACCGAAGGCGAGGAGACATCCGATCTAAACTATCAAGCGCACACGACGACGGAGGTAGACAGCGTGACGGCACTCGGATCAGACCCCCTCCAAGGCGGCACCTCGACCGAGGGCGATCCGGTCGAATCGCTCCTGGAGGTCCTCTCTCTGGCCTCGACGGAGGCTCGCACCACGGAAGACATCTTCACCGGCATCTCACTCCCGATGCCCTACGGCCGCGTCTACGGCGGCCAGGTGCTCGCGCAGGCCGTCGTCGCCGCGTCTCGAACGATGGATGCGGACCGCCCGATCCATTCGATGCACGGGTACTTCCTCCGCGCGGGCGACTCGTCGAAAGGCATCACGTTCTCGGTCGACCGGCTTCGCGATGGTCGATCGTTCAGCGCCCGTCGCACGCAGGCATTCCAGGAGGGCGTGCCGATCTTCTCGATGATCGCGTCGTTCCAGACGGAGGACGACGGACTCGAGCACGTAATCCCCGCGCCAGATGTCCCCGGCCCCGATGAGATCTCTTCCCCCGAGGGCACCGGCGTGCACCCGATGTCACGGCGGCGGTTCGGCGACCTTCCGATCGAGGTGCGGCACGTCGAGGGATCGCTCTACGGCGCAGATCCCGTCGCTCCGCAGCCGCGCCAGGCGGTGTGGGTGCGATCGCGCCGCGAGATGCCGGATGACCCACTGCTCCACCGCGCGGCACTCGCGTACCTGTCCGACATGACGATCCAGGAGTCGATCCTCCGTGCGCACGGCCTGACGTGGATGACGCCGGGTGGCACCGTGGCGAGCCTCGATCACGCCATGTGGTGGCATCGTCCCGTCCGGGTCGACGACTGGCTGCTCTACGTGCAGGAGTCCCCCACGTCCCGCGGCGGGCGCGGCCTGGCCACGGGACGCATTTACACGCGCGACGGCGACCTCGTCGCGAGCGTTGCGCAGGAGGTCATGGTGCGCGCACCGAAGGAGATTCTCGAGGAGCGCGCGCGGGCCGAGGGCTGAGCACGCGCTCCGGCGTCAGCGCCGGCGACCGAAGGTCAGCGGCTCGCCGACGAACGGTTCCCAGGCCTGCCGCATCTCCGGCGTCATGCGCACCGGGCGCCCACTCCCGGCATCCGCCAGCACGATGACGGCAGAAGAACGCGCGTAGAGCGTCTGGGGCGCGCCCTCGGGGCTGTACACCTCGTAGCAGACCTCGATGCTCGATCCACCGAGCTTCCCGAACCACATCTGCACGTCAAGCGGTGCGCGCTGGTACGGTACCGGATGCAGATACTCGATCTCTTGACGAGCGACGAGCGTCAGTGTTCCTTCGCCGGTCGGAACGATCGCGGTGGGCGCAGCGGGCTCGCCGACGGGCGGCTTCCAGAACGCGCGCACGCGCGCTTCTTCGAGCAGCTTGAGCATCGACGTGTTGTTGACGTGATTGAACGCGTCGAGATCACCCCAACGCAGGTGGATCGGGATGTGCAGACGCGGTGCGCCGCCGACCGGCGACGCGTCAGTCACGCGTGAGCTTGCGGTGGGTGGAGCGGTGCGGGTTCGCCGCATCCGGTCCGAGGCGCTCGATCTTGTTCTCTTCGTAGGCGTCGAAGTTACCCTCGAACCAGTACCACTTGTCGGGCTCCGCATCCGTTCCCTCGTAGGCGAGGATGTGGGTCGCGATGCGGTCGAGGAACCACCTGTCGTGCGTGATGACCACGGCGCAGCCCGGGAACTCGAGGAGCGCGTTCTCGAGCGAGCCGAGCGTCTCCACGTCCAGGTCGTTCGTCGGCTCGTCGAGGAGGAGCAGGTTGCCTCCCTCTTTCAGAGTGAGCGCGAGGTTCAGACGGTTGCGCTCACCGCCGGAGAGGACGCCCGCCTTCTTCTGCTGATCGGGTCCCTTGAAGCCGAACTTGGACACGTAGGCCCGCGAGGGGATCTCGGTCTTGCCGACCGTGATGATGTCGAGGCCGTCGGAGACGACCTCCCACAGCGTCTTGTTCGGGTCGATGTTGGCGCGACTCTGGTCGACGTAGCTGATCTTGACCGTCTCGCCGATCTTCAGATCGCCGCCGTCGAGCGGCTCGAGTCCGACGATCGTCTTGAAGAGCGTCGTCTTTCCCACACCGTTCGGGCCGATGACACCGACGATGCCGTTCGGCGGCAGGCTGAAGCTGAGGCCGCTCATGAGCGACCGGCCGTCGAAGCCCTTCTGCAGCTTCTTCGCCTCGATCACGATGCTGCCGAGTCGCGGACCGGCCGGAATCTGGATCTCTTCGAAGTCGAGCTTGCGCGTGCGCTCGGCTTCGGCGGCCATCTCCTCGTAGCGGGCGAGTCGCGCCTTCGACTTGGTCTGGCGACCCTTCGCGCTCGAACGCACCCACTCCAGTTCGTCCTTCAGACGACGGGCGAGCTTGGCGTCCTTCTTGCCCTGCACGTCGAGACGCTCGGCCTTCTTCTCGAGGTAGGTCGAGTAGTTGCCCTCGTAGCCGATGAGGCGCCCGCGGTCGACCTCGGCGATCCATTCCGCGACGTTGTCGAGGAAGTACCGGTCGTGGGTGATGGCGATGACCGCGCCCTTGTACGACTGCAGGTGCTGCTCGAGCCACTGCACGCTTTCGGCGTCGAGGTGGTTGGTGGGCTCATCGAGGAGCAGCAGATCGGGCTTCTGGAGGAGCAGCTTCGCGAGCGCCACCCGGCGGCGCTCTCCACCGGAGAGCGGAGCGATGGCCGCGTCGCCCGGAGGCGTACGGAGCGCATCCATCGCCTGCTCGAGCTGGGAGTCGAGATCCCAGCCGTCGGCCGCGTCGATCTCTTCCTGCAGCACGCCCATCTCGGCCAGCAGCGCGTCGAAGTCCGCATCCGGATCCGCCATCAGTGCGGAAATCTCGTTGAAGCGGTCGAGCTTCGGCTTGATCGCGACGCCATCCTGGATGTTCTCGAGCACCGTCTTGGACTCGTCGAGCACGGGTTCCTGCATCAGGATGCCGACGGTGAAGCCCGGCGTGAGCTTCGCCTCGCCGTTGGAGGGGGCGTCCAGGCCCGCCATGATCTTGATGATCGTCGACTTGCCCGCACCGTTCGGCCCGACCATGCCGATCTTCGCTCCGGGGAGGAACGACATCGTCACGTCGTCGAGAATCAGCTTCTCGCCGACTGCCTTGCGGGCACGGACCATCTGGTAGATGTACTCAGCCATAGCGGGAAAATCACCTTCGCTTGTCGAACAGGGCCGCTCAGGCACGCAGCACGCCGCGCGGGAGGTCGGCGCTACTGGTCGGCGGAAGTCGTCACCAGCTTATCCGACGGGCCATAATCGCGCGTGATCAGGCGCGCGCTCATGATCTCGCGGTGCGCACATCAGGACGCGTGCATCACCAATCGATGGTGCGCGTGCGACCCAGCAGGCATCCGCCGTCCGGCAGGCCCTCGGCGACGATCGACACGGGGTTACCCGTCGCCGGGCCCACCTGTCCGATCAGGCATTCCTGCCCCCACCGCACGGAGAACTGGATGCTCTCGGCGGGGTTTCCCACCGTGGACTGGTCGGCCGTCACCTGCATCGCCGACTTGTCGAAACCGGCGGCGACCAGCGCGTCGATGTAGGCGCGCCCAGAAACGCGGTCTCCCCCGTTCCACACCTGAGCGACGAGCTCTGCGAAATACGGGAGGTTGTCGTCGGCCGATCCCTCCGGCACGAGCGCCGGCCCGGTCGGGGTGGGCGTGGCGCTCGGCGTATCGCTCACGACAACCGTCGGCGACGGCGACAGAGATGGCGCGGGGGTCGTGCCCGTGCACCCCGCGAGGGCGACCGCCCCGGCAGCGATGATCAGGAGGGATGCGGGCAGTCGGCCGAGACGGGTCGAAGTCACGGCGCCAGTCTAAGCATCAGAACGGTGTCTCCCCTGTGGAGACCAGCTCGCGCTCGGTGCCCGGAGCGGCCCAGGAGTCGGCAGCGGCGCCGTCGTCGTCCGACGCCGTCGGAGTCGGAGCCACCTCTTGGCGACTCGACTGCTTCCGGTCGAACGTGCTCGTTCCCCACAGCAGGTCGTGCCCGAGCGCGTCGGCGTCGATCTCGGCGCTGACTCCTTTTCGTCCGCCCGCCTCCCACTCGCGCAGACGGAACCGCCCGGTGACCACCACCCGGTCGCCCTTGTGCAGCGACTCGTACGCGTGCTCGCCGAGCGCCCGAAACGCGCTGACGGTGTACCAATTCGTGTAGTCGTCGACCCACGCGGAGGCCGTCTGGTCGTACCGCCGATGCGTGACCGCGATGCGGAAACTCGTCACTGCTCCCCCGCGCGGCAGTTCGCGGCGCTCCGGGACCGCGGCGATGTTGCCGACGATGGTGATCTTCTCGCTCATGTTCGTCTCCCTTTCTCCTCCGAGGGCCTTCCCCGGATGCTGCGGCGCCCGAGTGCCCGTCGGACGCCGCAGCTGGGTCCACTGTCGTGCGAAGGCCGGGCGGGCGCCCGGACGATTCACGCTTCCGTGGACAAACGCGCGCATCTCGGTGCTGGGGAGGAGCACTGCGCGGTGGCGGGTTCGGATGTCGGAGGCCCTGCGTACCGTCGGATCAGAACCGAGAGGACCATCCATGTCCGCGATCTCCGCAGTCCCGTCATCCTCCGGCACGACGCGCATGCGCACCGAGGCACTGGTGCCGCTCGGCTGGGGCAGATGGCGTGTGCTCGACGCGCACGGTGCCGCGACGGGCCTGATCGAAGAGCACGAGAGCCCGCGCGGTGCCCGCTACCGCGCGCTCCGATATCGCTGGAGTTCGCGGTCCTTCGTCGGGATCGGCGAGTTCTGGAGCGTGGATGACGCGCTCGAGGCGCTCCGGAGTTCCTGAGCGCCTCGCGTCAAACGACCGCGTCAGACGACCGCGTCGAGCCGGTCGAGCATGACCGGGGCTGCCCCGGCGCGGATCCGCTGCCAGGTCACCGCGAGCGCGTTCACCGCCGCGTCGATCCGCGCCGGCGCAACGGTGAACGGCACCCGAAGATTGCGCTCGTATCCGCCGTCGATGGAGAACCGAGGGCCGGCCGACAGGAGCACACCTTCCGAGCGCACCCCCATGACGAGCGCACCCGAGAGCGGCGCGCCCAGATCGACCCACAGCGACAGCCCTCCGTCGACGGTGGGGATGCTCCACTCCGGCAGCCGTTCGTGCAGCGCGTCGACGAGAGCGTCTCGCCCCTCGCGAAGCACGTGCGCACGCTGCGCGATGATCTCAGGGAGGCGGGGCACGAGCGTGCGCGCGATCAGCTGCTCCCACTCGGGAGTTCCGAGTTCGATCGCGAAGCGCGCGGCCATGACCCGCCGCAGAAGATCCGCGTTCGCCCGGATCCAGCCCACCCGCAGTCCGCCCCACACCGTCTTGCCGAAGGACCCCACGCGGATGACGGACGCGCCCGCGTCGGACATCCCGAAAGCCCGAGGCTTCACGGCGCGGTCGATGTCGAGGTCGGCCGTCGTCTCGTCCACGATCACGGTCGTGCCGGCGCGCGCGGCCGCCCGCTCCATCGCGTCGCGCTCCGCGTTGTTCATCGACCGCCCAGTCGGATTCTGGAAGTCGGGCATGAGGTAGGCGAGCGTCGGCGCCGTACGCTCGAAGGCCTGCTCGGCGCGGTCGAGGTCCCACCCGTCGCCGGTCGTGACCGGCACACTCACCAGTCGCGCCCCCGCCGCCCGGAACGACTCCGCCGCGTGCGGGTAGGTGGGACTCTCGATGAGCACCCGATCACCCCGCACGACGAGGGTCGTCGCAAGGAGGTGGAGAGCGCTCTGCGCACCGTTCGTGATCATGATCTCGCCGGCATCCGTCGGGATTCCCGACCGCGTGTACCGCTCGGCGATGACCGCGCGCAGCGCCTCGTTTCCGATCACGTCGTAGCCCGGGGCGGTGAGCAACGTCGTCACGGAGCCGGCCGCTTCCGCAATGACGCCGGCGAGCCCCGGCCACGCGGGCGGACTGGCCTGCTGCAGGTCGATCGCTCGCGGGTCGGCGACGACCGTGCGCGCGACCGCGGCGCGGCCGAGCGGCTCCGTGACGCTCCCGGAGCCGCGGATGCTTCGGATGTCGCCGGATTCACGGAGGCTCCGGTACGCGGCGGCGATGGTGGTGCGGCTCACTCCGAGAGCCGCGGCGAGCTCCCGTTCCGCGGGCAGCGCTGTGCGCGGGGCGATGCGGTTGTCGAGCCCGAGGAGTCGGATGCTGTCCGCGAGCGCCTCGTAGGCGGGCTCGCTGGTGCGCCATCCGCCCAGCAGGACCGTGAGGGCGCGTGCGGAGATTCGGGAGTCCATGCGGCCACTGTACGGCAATTGGCATCTTGCCTACAGTCCAATTGAGGGCTGAGATAGCCACATGATCCGCCGCATCCTTCGCCTCCTCCTCGGCCTGCCGCTGTACGGGGCGGGCGCCGCGCTCACGATCGAAGCGGGCCTCGGCGTCGACCCGTGGACGGTCTTCGCGCAGGGCATCTCGCTGCACACCGGTATCGGCATCGGCTGGCTGACCAACATCATCGGGCTGCTCGTTCTCCTCCTGTGGATCCCGCTTCGACAGCGCCCCGGCATCGGGACGGTCGCGAACATCCTCCTCGTGGGCACCGCGATGCAAGCGACCCTGTCCCTCGTACCGCCCGTGACGAACCCGGCGCTGCGCGTGCTGGTTCTCCTGGCCGGGATCGTGCTCGTCGCCGTGGCGAGCGGTATCTACCTGGGCGCACGACTCGGCGCCGGTCCGCGAGACGGATTGATGACCGGCATCCGATCACGGTGGGGCTGGCCGATCTGGCTCGCGCGCGGCACCGTCGAGCTGAGCGTGCTCACCATCGGCTGGCTGCTCGGGGGAAACGTCGGGATCGGCACCCTCGCGTTCGCACTCCTCATCGGCCCGCTCGTGCACGTCATGATGCCGGTGTTCGCCATGCGTTCACGGACGCCGGCCGGCCGCCGACCGCGGCGAAGCGACCGCGATACCCTTGAGGGCGCTACCCCCCGTAGCTCAGCGGATAGAGCAGGAGCCTTCTAATCTCTTGGTCGGGTGTTCGAGTCACCCCGGGGGGACACAAGACCTGCGGCGGATGTCGGAGGCCCGGAGGAGGATGAAGGCATGAGCGGAACCGACGGAGACAGGCTGGTCTGGATCGACTGCGAGATGACGGGCCTCGAGCTCGACGTCGATCAGCTGGTCGAGATCGCGATCGTGGTCACCGACTTCGAGCTGAACCCGCTGCACGAAGGGTTCCAGCTCGTCATCCGGCCCGACGCGTCGGCGCTCGAGAATATGGGCGAGTTCGTCACCGAGATGCACCGCAGTTCGGGGCTCCTCGACGAGATCCCGAATGGCGTGAGCGTCGCCGAAGCCGAGTTCCAGGCGCTCGAGTACATCCAGCGCTTCGCCCCGGTCGAGGGCAAGGCTCCGCTCGCGGGCAACACGATCGGCACCGACCGTGCATTCCTCTCCCGGTACATGCCCCGGCTCGACCGCTGGCTGCACTACCGGAACGTCGATGTGTCGAGCATCAAAGAACTCTCTCGGCGCTGGTATCCCCGCGTGTACTTCAACGCTCCGGCGAAGGATGGCGGCCACCGGGCGCTCGCCGACATCCGCGAATCTATCCGTGAGCTCGCCTACTACCGCGAGGCCGTCTTCGTGCCCGAGCCCGGTCCCACGAGCGACGATGCACGCGCGGTCGCGGCGTCGGTCGTGTCCGCATTCGCTCCCCAAGTATGAGAGAATCTTTGGGTTGCCCGCTCGCGCGGGAGACATGGTGGGTATAGCTCAGTTGGTAGAGCGCGGCCTTGTGGTGGCCGATGTCGCGGGTTCGAGCCCCGTTACTCACCCCAACAGCGAAACCTCGCGGTCAGTGAGCGTTTCTCCGTGACAATGCAGATGGATGCCGAGGCGTTCGAGCGTCTCGTCGTGGACGAGCTCGACCGCCTTCCCGACGACATGGTGAACGGACTGGACAACGTGATCTTCGTCGTCGAGGACCGAAACGTCGACGCGGACCTGCTCGGCTTGTACGACGGGTGGGCGCTGACCGAGCGCGAACGATACGGTTCGGGCGAGCTGCCCGATCGGATCGTCGTCTACCGCGAGGCGCATCTCGCCGTGTGCGCAGACGAGAACGAACTCCGCGATGAGGTGCATACGACGCTCGTGCACGAGATCGCGCACTTCTACGGCATCGACGATGACCGACTGCACGAGCTGGGGTGGGCATGACTCCCCCGCTCGCCACACCCGACACGGTCGAAGGCGTCGACCTGCTCGACGCGCCCGGTTTCGACCCCGACTGGCAGACTGTCGTCTGGAACGACCCGGTCAACCTGATGAGTTACGTGGTGCACGTCTTCCGCACCTACTTCGGCTACTCCGAGGCCGAGGCGACCCGCCTCATGAAGGGCGTCCACCACGATGGGCACGCGGTCGTGGCGGAGGGAATGCGCGAGCAGATGGAACTTCACGCGCAGGCGATGCACGATTACGGCCTCTGGGCCACCGTTCGAAAGGCTCCGCGCGCGTGATCGATCCACCCGAGACGGTCGTCCTCGAGCTCACCCGCGTCGAGGCCGTGCATCTGCGTGGTCTCGTCGATCAGTTCGTCGATCTCCTGTCGGATGCGCCGGATGCCGCCGCCGATCCGGCGATCGCGCGCCTCGTACCGTCCGCCTACCCCGACGATCCCGCGGCCGCCGCCCAGTTCCGGTCCTCGACCCAACCCGAGCTCCTCCGGCGGCGAACCGACGAGGCCGCGATGGTGCTCGCCGATCTGTCGGTGGCGGGGCACGCCGATGATCTCGCGCACGACGGCCCGGAGGACGCACTCGCCGAGTTCGTCATCCGGCTCGACCGAGAGCGCACGGGCGCGTGGCTGCGGACCCTCGCGGCGGTGCGGCTCGTGTTGGCCGCTCGGCTCGGCATCCAGTCCGAAGACGATCACGAACCAAGTGATGCCCGTTACGGCGTGTACGAGTGGCTCGGCTATCGGCTCGACGGGCTGACACGGGCAGCATCCGGTTCTGACGTCTGAAAAGTGCGGGCGTCGACGCGGAATGAGGCGCGGGACTCCGGCGAGTTCTCGGCGAGGTGCGCGTCCTCCTGCCGCGCCCAGCGATCCCAGTGCGGCTCGTACGTCGCACCGTCGCGTTGCAGAGCCCGACGGCGACGCTCGGTCGACGGCGCGTCGACCCAGACGCACACGTCCGCCCACCGCGCGCTCCGTGCGGTGAGAAGACCCGCTCCCTCCAGCAGGAGCGGACGTGTCGGGGCGATCTCGTGTTCGGCGCCGTACTGCGAGATCACCCAGTCCCATTCGCGCCAGCGACCGGGCTGTCCTGCCGCGTGCGGCTCGAGGATGTCGACGCACGCACGATCGGCGCCCTCGCGGAGACCGTCCCATCCGGGATAGATCGAGTCGAGGCCGACGCTCTGCACGGCCGGCATCCGGGACGCGATGGCGCGCGCGAGCGTGGTCTTGCCCGACCCCGAGCGGCCATCGATGAGGATGCGGGGCACCGCGCGCACGGCGAACGCGGCGGTGACGATGATATCGACCGCCGCGTCGGGCGTGAGGTCGCGACTACTTCTTGAGCGCGCGGATGACACGGCTGAGCGCGCGACCCGCGACGAACAGGAAGGGGATCCCGACCGCGAGCAGAGAAACCACGTTGGGTTCGAAGCGGAGGTCGTCGCCCTTACGGATGTAGGCGCCGAGCGGAACCGCAGCGCCGCCCCCGCCACCGCCGGAGGCACCGGACTCGTCGGCGCCGCCGCCGAACCCGCTCCACGTCAATGCCACCGGGATGATGCGGATGCCGTCGACATCCTGCTGCTCCCCGTAGACGGCGGTCACGCCGAGGGAGGTCGCCTGCTTGCCGAGGTCGAGTACGAAGTTGGACATATCTCCACGGTAGTGCCGTCGGCCGCCATGTCACAGCGCTTGACGGATACGGTGCTTGACGGACGCGTTCGCCGTCACTCCGGGTGCGGCGCGGGCGGCCGAGGATGCGAGGGCAGCGTCGTTCCTCCGCGCGGTGGCCCGAGCAGCGCCGCGCGGGTCACGACGCCGCGACCGAACCGGGTCGTCGCGCCGTCCATCGCTTCTTCGACCCGGCGCCATTCCGCGTCGTCGTCCCACAGCATGGCCGACGCCGTGGCGCTGCGGAGATTCTCTGCGCGGACGCCGATCAGGCGGATGGGGAGCGGTCGCTCCAACGCGCCGAAGAGCTCGCGCGCCGCATCGCCGATGCGCTGACCGACGGCCGTCGGCTCCGGCAGGGTCACCGACCGGCTCACCGTGCGGAAATCCGCGAATCGCACCTTGAGCGCGACGGTTGCCGCCTCGGCACCGTGCGCACGCAGGCGCGCCCCCACGCGGTCAGCGAGTCGGCGGAGCTCGGCGCCGAGGACCGCGTCGTCGTCGACGTCGTCCTCGAACGTCTCCTCGTGGCCGATGCTCTTCTCGATGCGTTCGGTTTGAATCTCGCGGGCGTCTTCGCCGCGCGCGAGATGCCAGATGCGCTCGCCCATCGACGCCCCCAGCGCGCGATCGAGTATCGGTCGCGGTGTGGCCAGCACATCGCCGATCGTGCGGATGCCCCGCGACTCGAGAGATTCCGCGGACTTCGGCCCCACTCCCCAGAGCGCCCGGACAGAACGCGGACGAAGGAAGTCCATGGTGCGGTCGGCCGGGATGATCAGAAGGCCGTCGGGCTTGCTCATGGTCGATGCCATCTTCGCGACGTGCTTAGTCGAGGCGGCACCGATGCTGCACGTGAGCCCGGTGCGCTCCCGCACCCGCGCCCGCAGCATCCGCGCGATGACTCCGGGTGACCCCCACAGGCGGCGCGCACCGCGCACGTCGAGGAAGGCTTCATCGATCGACAACGGTTCGACGAGGGGGGTGATCTCATGGAAGATCGACATCACCGCGCGGGACGACTCGATGTACCGGTCGAAGTGCGGTCGCACGACGACCGCGGTGGGACACAGTCGCAACGCCTGCGAGACCGGCATGGCCGAACGGACGCCGAACTTCCGCGCCTCGTACGAGGCACTCGAGACCACGCTTCGCCCCTCGGGCGCACCGATGATGATCGGCTTACCCGCCAGGGCCGGGTTGTCGAGCACTTCGACGGCCGCATAGAACGCGTCCATGTCGACGTGAAGGATGCCCGCTCCGGTGTCGTCGGCATCATCCGGCGACACGATGCGTCCTGATCCGTCGCCGCGTCCCACGTTCCGATTGTCCCCCGCCCCACCGACATCGGCCTCGCCCCCCCCGCGCCGGCACCGGGGGGGGCGGGCGCGGGGGGCCGCGGGGGCCCGGGCCACGC